>JABHEG010000190.1 GCA_018676675.1 Lentisphaerota bacterium | reverse complement strand
CGGAGGAGGTAACCTGGCAGACTGAGGATCTCGAACCCGACAAGATCATGGTCGGTACGTGGACCTATTGGGGAGGTGCGAAGCAGCCTCTCTCACTCGATGAACTTCGCATATACTCCCGTCCACTGGAGGACGCCGAGGTGGCTGCCGTCTACGGTGGCCAGTCCGATTTGCCGGCTGTTGAAGCGGTATGGGCGCCCGGGATCGCGGCTCACCGCTCGACATACCTCGGCTGGCAGGGACAGAACGTGCTCAGAATCAAGCCTGGACGCCAGAGGGAGACGCTATCCGTTCGCCAGGTTGGGATCGATGATGCCCGGGCCATTTACTCACAGGCCTGGAAGGTCTGCGACGGCGACCGCCTTACCCGTTGGCCCCTTACCTACCACGGGTATTCGTTTCAGCACGAAGGAGGGTTGATCCTGCGCCTCGATGATAGTCAGCGCTGGAACTACTTGCGGGTGCGGGGGCACTGCCGCGGACAGTTGTACTGCGGCCGACAGATCCGCAAGCCTGCAACCGATGGGTGGCTGTCACTGTACAGTCCCGGACCGTTGCTCGTTCGGCAGTTCGATGAGTTGCAGACCGAGATGCAGATGACGTTCTTTTCCGCCCCCGAACCGGAGAAGGACGCCGAGGGCATCCCCCCGGTGCGCATTCGGGAGATCGCCTTCTATGAGACGTCCCGAGCGGACAGTAGCCGTCTCTCCGGCAAACCTGAGCGCAACTATGTGTCGGCGCGGCCGTTCACCAACTGGTCGTCGGAGATTGGGCGGATCATGCTGAGCAAGTATGAAACGTATGATCGGGCCGCCTTTCGCTGCTCGCCGGACGCACCAGTCGACGCGCGGGCGCTGCACATGAAGGGCATGAAGTTCTACCACACGCTGTTGCCGGCTGACTCCGTCGACCGGGCTCTCGGCGCAATTCGGGCCCGACTCTACTTCCGGGGGCTGGACCCGGGGACGATCCTCTGGTTGCTCGTTGCCGACCCGATTAACCCGACCCGTCAGATCGCGGACTTTGAGGTGGCTGCCGACCCGAATAGTGACTGGGGAGGCATCAAGGCATTGGACGTCACACTCGACATCCGTGACACAGTCATTCCGGATGGGCGTCCCGTGTGGATTCGGTTGCTGGCGAGCAGGGATGTTGAGCTGATCTGGGATGCCGAGCATCCCTCCCGCTTCGAGCTCCTTATCGAGCCCAAGGAAGTGTTGACCACGGAGTACCGCCACGATCAACTGGCTTACGTCAAGGACCGTTTCATCGATGTCTCCGAACCCCGGCCGTGGGGGAAAGTCCCGATGGACAAGCTTGCGGAGCGGGTTGGCGTGTTCGCGGAACTGCACCGCGCCCTCGACGACCTTCACACACGCTTCCCCGCGGACAATTACGCCCGGGCCGTGCACATCTGGACTCATCCCAGTGAACCGGTGGATCGTTCTGATCTGCGCCCTCCTGAGAGTCCCGGCGCTCCTGAATGGGCCGTCTATCAACGTGCCGCGCTGCGGAAATACCTCGATTTTGCGTACTGGTGGATCGAGAATCGCCAGGCCCCGAATGGCGAGTTCGGACACTTCCTGGGTGACGACACCGATCTGATCAACGACTGGGTTTCCTTAAGTATGATTTCGGATGAAGGGGGGCGCATCGCCGATTCGGTGCGTCGACTCGCGGACACCTGCTATGTCGAGCTCATTGAGAAGGGAATCAACCGACGCACGACGGATCCGCTCCATGCCTACGAAGATGGCCTGAACGCGCTCTGTCGTGCTGCGGAGATGCATCCGGGGAACCCCGTGTACATCGAGCGACTCATGGAAGGTACGCGCACTGTGGACGAGTATCTCACTGGCATGGTCGGGGGATTCCGGCATTTCAGGTCGAAGCTGTATGGTGCTCGTGAGATTGTCACAGAGCCTCCGTATGACCGCGATATCCTGTCCAGTACTCTGATGCTGCATGGGGCGCTCTATCTTGGCTGGCACTCGCGCAACGCACGGGCGACGCGTTTGGTTCAGGAATACGGCGATGCATGGCTCGACTTGGTGGAACGCGGCGTCGCGGAAAACGGACCGATCACGGGCCGTGTGAGTTTCCTGCCCTCCTCGGTGAACGCTGGCGATCGCAGCGTGGCGAAGACGACACACGCCTTTGGCGGGTATGGCTCGGACAGCATGTACCTCGCCCTTGCGGAGTGGACAGGGGACCGACGCTATCATCTCGCTCAGCGTGTCTGGTTGATGCAGGACATGATCGACGATGGAATGGCACCCGATCTGGCCGAGCGCTCTGTCCTCTCCGAGTATGAAGACCTGCTCCGCGGCAGGGCAGAAGCGACGACCTACAGAGACCTCAAACCCTCAATGGGGAATGACAAACGAACGCAGATCCACTACGCATTCTGGAAGCAATTCGGGGACCGAAGGGGGGTGCTTGACGGGCTGAAGGCTTCGTGGGAACGGATCGAGTTGCTCTTCCCGATGCACACGTGGAGTGAGCAGTCCGCCGATCGTGTGGCGGTCTCCAAGGATTTGGTCGATCGGATGTACCTTGGCGGGCAACCCGGCTACCGGAACTACATTTATCCTACCCACTCCATCTCCTGGCAGGGCCTGTCTCCCGAGTTCGCAGCCTGGGTCCTGGAGAGTGATGGACGGGGACTCAAGCTGATGGCCTACAATTTCGAGGAGATCACACAGGAGGGGTCGATCACGGTCTGGCGCTTGGAGCCGGGGGAGTACCGGGTGACGTCTGGTCCTGATGCCGATGCAGACGGTGTCCCCGACGTTGTGACATCCAGGCGCGCCCTGACTCTTGCGAAGGGCGCAGCTATCACTGTGCAGCTGCCGCCTGGACGGGCCATCGCCATGCACGTTCGGCAAACCAAGGCGTCCGGGGAAGAGAACTACTACGCGCGCCCTGACTTGGCCATCTGCTCTCAGGACACGGCCTTGTCCGAGGATGGGACGAGCATCCGTGTCCGCGTGCACAACATTGGAGGAGGGGAGGCGCCTCGGTTTTCGGTCGTCGTCCGTGCTGACGATGGCAAGCCGGATCTGGTTCTTGTCTCCGGCCCGCTCGAGGCCCCGCATGACTGTACGCCCCGTATAGCGGAGCTGGTATTCGAGCTCCCTGCCGATCGCCGTGATCGCCAAGTTGACATTCTCGTCGACCCGGACGACGTCGTCAAGGAACTCTATGAAGGGAACAACACGGTCCGGCTTCTCCCAAGGTGACCGTCGCTGTTCCGGCAGCGATGCCTGGGAATGTCGCCCTTGGGGCACAGCTGGTCGTGGGACGGAGCCCCTTCCCATACTGGTTGCGGAAGACCGCTCCCGGAAGTCGCGGCTCTGTCGGAGGAGTGTCGCCGCACACGGTGCGCCCCCCACATTGGTGGAGAAGGACCGCTCCCGGAAGTCGCGGTTATGTCGGAGGGATGTCGCCGCGCGGAGGCGCCTCCCACGTTAACAGAGCAGACAATGTGGGAGGCGGTGCCATCCGGCGACCTCTCCGCCAGTGCAGTGGCAGGAGAAAGTCAATAGCATTGTGTGGGGGAGGGAGGGCAACCGCGCTTTCCTTGGGGATACTTGGGTGGTCCTCGGCGTTCCCATGGCTGTCTTGGGTGGTGTCTTTGCATCTGTTTGGTCCTTGCCGTAGTTTCTCTGAGCCCTCCGGTCGCCGGCTTTCGGGATTCCCCCGGCGGCCGCGCCCCGAACACGTGCCCGATTGAAGGAACCGATCATGTCTCTTAGTCAACCCAATGTGGTGTACATCCTGGCCGACGACATGGGCTATGGCGATGTCTCCTGCCTCAACGAAAAGTCGAAGATAGCGACCCCAAATCTGGACCGACTCGCCGCTGGTGGCATGGCGTTCCGTGATGCGCATTCGAGCTCGGCGGTCTGCACACCGTCGCGCTACAGTGTCGTGACCGGGCGCTACAATTGGCGTTCAGCCATGAAACAGAGCGTGTTGAATGGCTATGATGGCCCGTTGATCGAGGAGGATCGCGTGACGGTCGCGTCGTACTTGCGAAGTCGTGGCTACCACACCGCCTGCATCGGCAAATGGCATCTTGGCTGGAACTGGGGACGCCAGGATGACGGCGAGACGCTGGACTTCTCCAAGCCGGTCACAGGTGGTCCGTTCGACCATGGCTTCGATCATTTTTACGGCATTATCGCCTCTCTGGATTTTCCTCCTTACGTGTACGTGGAGAACGATCGTCCCACCACGGCCCAGTTCCGCTGGCTGGACAACGAGAAAGAGGGTTACACCGGCAAGCGCTTCATGCGGTCCGGCGAAATTGCTGAGGATCTCGTCCCGGAGGACGTCCTACCCAACATCACCCGCCGGGCCTGCAGTTACATTGCTGATCAGAGCGCCGGCGAGAAGCCGTTTTTCCTGTACTTCCCACTGCCTGCTCCCCACACACCGATCTTGCCGGAACAATTCCTTGGCAAGAGTGGGACCAACGAGTACGGCGACTTCTGTCTGATGGTCGACTGGTGTGTAGGCGAAGTGATGAAGGCGGTGGAAGCCGCCGGGCAGACCGACAACACCATCATCGTGTTCACGGCCGACAACGGGTGCAGCCCAATGGCTGACTTTGCCGAACTGGCAGAGGTCGGGCACGAGCCCAGCTACGTCTTCCGCGGGCACAAGGCCGACATTTACGAAGGGGGACATCGCATCCCGTTCATCGCACGCTGGCCTGAAACGATTCCCGCCGGGACGACCTGTGATGACGTCGTCTGTCTGTGCGACCTCTTTGCCACCATGGCCGACATCCACGGTGACGTGTTGCCGGATCACGCCGGTGAGGATTCCGTGAGCAACCTTCCGCTGTGGCAGGGCCGGGAAGCGGAGGCCGCGCCTGTGCGTGAGGCCACCGTGCATCACTCGATCAACGGATCGTTCTCGATTCGGCAGGGACGGTGGAAGCTTGAGTTCTGTCCCGGCTCCGGTGGGTGGAGCTATCCACGCCCCGGGAAGGATGAGGTGGCCGGACTGCCTCCCATCCAGCTTTACGATCTCAACGCTGACATCCGTGAGAAGGAGAACCTACAGGCGGAGAACGCCAAGGTGATTGAGGAACTCACTGCCCTCATGACCCGCTATGTGCGCGAAGGCCGTAGCACGCTCGGGGCTCGACAGCCCAACACCGGTCCTGCCTACTGGCCCCAACTCAACTGGATGCTTGAGAGTGACCTGGAGTGACAGCTCAGCTCAGTTTGACTGAGCGGATGACGGCCCCATCGTCTCGCTGGACGGTTCGGGCGTATTGGAGTAGAGGGATTCCGAAGAGCATCTCGTAATGCACCGCATCCTGCGGCAGGCCGACCATGTCCTTGAGTTCCGGCAGTGCGTTGAGGACCATGGCCATCAGGCCGCACCACACCGTTCCGAGCCCGGCGCTCTGAGCGAGCAGCTCGAAGTAGGCCAGGGCGAGCGCTACATCTTGGGGAGGGCAGGGGGCATCGGGGGGCGCTGACACGATGAGGGCATGGGGGGCACCGCGAAAGGCAAGGTCCCGTCCTTCCTCGCGGTAGGCCTCAACCAGGCGGGCCAGGAAGGGGTTGTCTTCCGGAAGTTGTCCGGCTTCACCCATCGCCGCGAGCATGTCTATGGCGGTCTCCCTAATGGTCTGCATGGTCTTGCGGTCATCGATGACGCTGAAGGTCAATTCCTGCCTGTTAACCCCCGTGGGAGCGTTGGCCACCGTTCCGAGGAGCTGCCTGATCAGAGCTGGATCCACGTTCTCATCGGCGTAATGGCGCACGCTTCGACGCCCTTTTACTAGGCGGGACATGGCGTCAAGTGTAGGGAGCTCCTCCTGGATCAGCGGCAGGCTCTCATCGGGATCCTGTCCGAAGACTGAGATGGCCCCGGTCGGACAAATGGCCAGACAGTGCTGGCAGCGCATGCAGTCTTCCGCCTCTTCCTCGACGATGGTCGGGATGCCGTCTTCTCCTTGAACGATGATTCGGGTTGGGCATTCCAGAACACAGAGGCCGCAATGCGTGCAGCGTTCAGAGTTGACCGTGAAGTCCATTGGCGTGAGCTTTCCCATGGCGTTTCTGATGACTAGGGGGTGGATACTGCACGATACTCCCGCGTCGCCGCTCCCGCAACGGCAGGTCGGCGGGTTGGGCATGGGGCCCAGGGGGGGACCAGGGACGCTGACCACAATTCTGTTCTTCGCAACGAGCGCCATAGACCTTCAGAGCTTACTCGGATGCGGTGTGCGATCGGAGAACCCGCAGGGGGTCTGCAAGACCGATATGGCTGACTTGCCTTTTCTCTTGTCTCAAACGGCCGTTTGTGATAGGATTTTACTGACTTCGAGAGGCCGCGGAGCGCGGCAGCCAGGGGCTTGGTCCCCTCCGACGCGACTAGAAAGCGAGGACTATGAAACACGCATCCGGAGCAGTCATCAGGTTTACACTCATCGAGCTTCTGGTGGTCATCGCCATCATTGCCATCTTGGCGTCGATGCTTCTCCCGGCGCTCCGGCAGGCGAAGGAGAAGGCCCACGCCACCAGCTGTACCGGCAATCTCAAGCAGCTCGCCCTCGGTGTCCACATGTATGCCGAGGACAATTCGGGCGTCCTCCCCATCAACATACCGCACTACGGAGGGATCGATTTTGCGCGCACGCACTGGAGTGGGAAGATCTACGACTACATCAATACTGAAGAGGTCTACCGGTGTTCATCGGACCATCCTCGCCTGCGTATCAGCTACGGGGTGAACGGGTCGGTGTCTTACTGGAGCAGCGCCCGGACATTGACGGACATGAAGTTCTCCTCCTCGACCATTGTCCTGGCAGACTCGGCCGTCACGACCAAGTACGCGCTGAATATTCTCTCCGCCGATCCACCCGTCAGTCCGGACTGGATTCTGCACGCCCCCTAACTACGAACGACTTCCGTTACCAGAATCGTGCCGTTCTTCCTGCCTGCCTCACGCACTATGTCCGGGATGGCATCCCAGGACCTACTTGGTGGCTGCTTTGAAGTCAGCGTACTTGGCGAGATAGCTGATGGTGACGGGGGTATCAGCCGTGACAGAGATCGTCTGGCATACGGGGGTGTTGTACCAGGTGATGACCGTGTTGCTGCCGATCTCCGTGATACCCATTTCAGCGCCCGGTGGGAGCCACCAGCCAGTCGGCTTGCCGTCTTCCTTCAGGCTGGAAAAGTCTGCGTTGGACAGTTCTGCACCCTTCGCTCTCACGTCGGCGATGTAGGACCGAGCTTTGTTCAGCAGAGTCTTCCCGTCAGCCAGGTCTCCTGCCTTGCTCCAGTTGCCCTTGAATTCCAGCCTGACCTCGCAGTCTTCCGCGGCTTTGAAGGTAAAGGAGAACCTCTCCCATTTGGCTTCGCCGCCTGACGGCAATCTTGGCGTCTGGCCGGTCAAGCGCGCTTTCCGCTTCGCTTCCTCCCCCCATGTAACGTTCTTGAGGGAACCGCCCTTGGGGGAATCGAGCGCGGTCAGTTCCGCCACATTGCCAATCGTCTGGACATCGAGCCGTGAGTGGACTGCTCGGTTCGGAGGAGTTTTTGCCGCTGTTTGCTTGCCGGATGCTTGAGACGTCGGGGGCTGCTTCGCCTTTGCCTTCTGTTTTTTCGCCTCAGCAACGCCTTTGTTGAAGGCTGCCTCCATGGCGGCCAACACGGCCCGTCCCCGCTCCGAGTCTAGGCCAGGCATGGGCCTCGCTTTCGGGGCCGGCGCAATACTGCTCTGTGATGGCGGCGGCGTCTGAGTTTGGGAGACATCTTGCGTCGCCGGGACAGCTTGAGGTGGGGAGGACGTGGGACCGATCGGTGATGCCTTCGCGCTTGTGTGTGCCGCTTTTTGCGCAATGTCTCGCGCACGGGAGTCCGTCGGTCGCTGCATGAGGACCCACGTGGTCACCGCGCCGCCGATTGCGGCTATCAGGACGATGGCGGCAGCGATCCGGATCAGCAACGCGAGGCGCCCTTTAGGTCGTCGTCGTGCGTGCGCTGCGAATTGGGCCCGGCGTTCCGTGGCGGCCCGTTGAAGGGCTACGGCGTCGGCTGTAAACCGCAGGTGCTTCCGCTTGCGCTGCCGAAGAGTGATCTTCGCTGCCTGTGCGGCGTCCGTATCCTCCTCGACTTCCACGTCATCCAGGCGATCTGCTTCGAGTGCCTCTTCCTGGAGTTGTGCTTCGGTGCTCTCCAGACACCTGAGGAAGAACGGTTGGCGCGTCAGTCCGGAAGCCGCGGCCAGTTCTTTGCGGAAGGCATTGACGTCGAAATTCACTCTGCGGAAGCTGAGCCGTCCTTCTTCCGTGTCGAACAGGCAGTAGCTTGCTTCGGCTGTCCCGTCGCGGGGCTCGCCGACGGATCCCACATTTATGACGTAGCGTTTGGCGTCTTCTGTGGAGAAATCCGCAAGCGGCAACTGGGCGATTTCGTGGTCTTCGGGGTCGTAGGCATAGGCTGCGGGGATGTGGGAATGCCCAACGAACACGAGGCGATGGTCGACGGCGTCCAGACTTCGCCACGCGTCCTTCGGCGTCTCGACGTAGTTGTAGCGTCCGGGGGTGGCTGCGTTGCCATGCACGAAGAGGAGATCGTCGGCCGCCATTCGGAGCGGCATCTTTGCGAAGAACTCGACTGCCTCGGCGTTCAGCTGATCTTGTGTCCACTCGATGACGGCACGAGCGGCCGGGTTGAAGAGCCCGGCATCAAAGCGTCCGGCCACAACCGCGTCATGGTTGCCGAGAACGAAGTTACTGCAGTTCTCGTAGACGCTCTCAAGCACGGCTCCGGGTGCAGGTCCGTAGCCGATCACATCGCCGAGACAGAGGAGTACGTCTGCGCCCGTCTGGCGGATGTCAGCCAAAGTGGCTTCCCATGCCTGGCGGTTGGAATGGACATCTGAGAATATGGCGTAGCGCATGCCTGGTTCGCTGTATCTGACAGGGACGTGTTTTCCGGCAACAGAGAAGAGAATAGCACTTGGCGGACGGGCGTGCAAAAGAAGACCGTTACGTCAGGCTCGCACTTTGCCGGGGCTTCCCCCTGGTTTGGCGTCACTTCCTGCTCACTCGCGTTTCCCATCCGGCCTGGGCGCAGCATGTCGACTGTGGTTCACGTCCAGCTGGAGAAAATCATACATGACGCCGAAGTGCGGGTAGTTGGAGCGCTTGCCGGTGTGCATCTTCGACGGCAGCAGGTCGAGGGTCAGCACATTCTCGCCGCGGCGCAGCAATGAGGCGTCGAAGATGGCGAAGCGTTCACGGAAGATGCCGCGGATTCCGCTGCGAGGAAGGGCACTGTCCCCTTCCATGCCAACGAACGTCGCCAGCGGCTTGCCATTGAGCTCCACAGCCAGGCCACCATCGTGACTGACAGATGCCAAAGCGATGGTGAGTGTTGCCCGGCCCTGCATGCTCTCGTTGCAGCGAAATCGGACCTTCCAGGTGGGCAGCCGCCAGCTGCCTTCGCCCTTCCTGTCATCGGGGATCATGCGCGGGTGCCAGCCGACTTCCTCTTCCCACACGGCCATGTGCGCATAGTTCCAGTCCGTTCGCTCCCGGCTTTCGCCGACAACGAAGTCGACATCATTGGGGAACTCCCTGGGGTAGTCGAACCAGACTCCCCAGCGGTGGAAGTCGTCGCCGTGCCGGAATTCCGCGGCGCTGCGATCCGGTACGCCTATCCGCCAGAGCGGTTGGCCGAATGAGCGTTCGGACCACTGCAAGTCGCCCAAATCAATCGTGTCGGCTGAGTTGACGGAGATGTCGTCTTTGCGGAATTCCCCCGCCACCCCGGAAGCGAACGCGTAGAGCGTGTAGCTCCCCTTGCGGACGGCAGGGATCGCGAACTCCCCGTTCGCCTCCATCCGGGCGCGGTAGATGTAGGTATCCGCGCCTTGTTGCTGCCAGTCCAGACCACGGTGTTCTTTGGGCCGGGCCAATACGACCCAGCCTCGACTCAGGTCTGCAGCTCCCGTGGCGTGAAACCGGCCGGTCACCGTGGCTCTCTCTACCGGGTACTCCGCGTGTTGCAGCCAGTGGTATGGCCAGGCCTTTCCGTGCTGTTGTCTCTGCCGCTTGGCATCCGCCCAAAGCGCTTGCGGACCATCGCCGCTGTTCATGTACACGAAAATCGGTCCGAAGACCTTTTTCCATTCCCCGCTCACGAATGAGCCGCGACTGCCGTAGTGATTGGAGTAGAAGAGCTTGAGCAGGATGGGACCCTTGTAGGTGCCGTGGGAGGTGTTGTGTTGCTTGGTCGGGCCGCCATTCAGGTATTCATTGCCGCCGGTGATGATCCACACGCCACGGGTGTCATCGTGCAATCCATGAACGGGGACGTCTTCGGTGGGGGACGCCCAGGAGTACTTGGTAACGATCTCCCCCGAGGGAAGCACGTAGGTGGCATCCATGACCTTGCCTTTGGCATTGGCGATGTCCTTGCTTGCCGGCAGGAGGCCTGAACGCTCGTCGCTCAACCGGATATGCCGCATCGACTCGGCGACCCGCATACCGAAGCGAAGTTGGGTCAGCAGTGCATCCGGTCGGTCGCCTGGCTTGCGGGCTACGACGTAGAAGCAGAACCCCGACTCGCCCTCCCTCAGCACATAGTGGTATTCCATGTCGAATGGGAAGTCAGCCGGTCGTCGAGGCGTGAACGAGACGCCCACCATCTCAGGCGTGGAAACGTGGGTCTTGAAGGCGCAGTCCCGGGCACGCAGGAACTTCGATCTGACCTTCGTCTCTTTCACGTTGGTATAGGTCGTGTCGGAATCGTCGATGAATCGACCAAGGGTGGTGACATACCCCTTTTGCCCCGGGCTCAACATGGAGTGGCCCGCATGCAGGAGTTCATTGATCTGCCCTGTGGCTTTCTCAATCCGGAGGGAAACGGACCCGTTCGCCAAGGTAATCGTCCTGTCGGAGTCGACAACTGAGACGCTGCTCTGGGCAGGCAAAGCGAGAATGCAGGACACAACAGCGAAGAGCGCCGTCGGCCGAACCGTGGTCATGGCGGCTCTCATGGTTCCTTGTTTCATCATCCGGAGCTCCCTATAGAGAGGGGCATGACACGCAGCCTTGGTCCAGAGCGGAACGGCTTTTCAGGACCATGCACCCCTGGCGCCTCACTGATGGGGGGTGTGGAACTTGAACGTTGACCAGACGCGGGAGCGTCTCAGCGCCCTGAACTGACCATCTGCTCGACGTCGGCCAGTTCTTTCACAACCGCAGCTGTGAGATTCTCGTGACCGTTTTCGGTGACCAGCACATTGTCCTCGACGCGGATGCCGATGTGTTTGAACGTCTCGGGAATCTGGTGGTTGAAGTCCTGGGAGTAGAATCCCGGTTCAACCGTGATCACCATCCCCGGCTCGAGTTTTCGTTCGGCATCGGGTCCGCTGAAGCCCTTGGGGGTACTGTCGTGGACGTCGAGTCCGACCGAATGGGCGAGGCCTCCCGGCCAGAAGTCCCGATAGGCGTTTTTATCGATAATCTCGTCCGTATTCCCGTGCAGAATTCCCAGCTCTTTGAGTCCGTCGATCAGCACGTGTGCTGCGATGTTGTTAAGCTCGTGGAAGGTGAGTTCCGGTGCGACGGCTTCGACACCGGCCTTCTGCGATGCGAGAACGATTTCATAGAGGTCCCGCTGCACAGGCGAGAATGTTCCGGAAGCGGGGAACGTCCGGGTGATGTCCGCGCAGTACATATTCCATCGGGCACCGGCATCGATGAGAACGAGATCGTCGTCTGCGATCGGGCCGTTGTTCTCGACGTAGTGCTGGCAGGTGGCATGGGCACCCGCCGCGACAATGGCCCCGAAGGCGAAATGGCGCACGCCCTGCAGCTTGCAGGCATACTCGAACTCGGCCTCAAGCTGGTACTCGAAGCCGTGCCTGCCGACCGCTCGCATACAGGCGTGATGGCCGTCTGTGCTGATGGCGATGGCCCGGCGCGTCTGTTCGACCTCCCACGCAGACTTGATTATCCGCATGTCCAGGAGTGTCTCGAAAGGTGGACCGGAATCCCTGACTTCCGTGCCTTCCTGCTCCAGGAGCTTCCCGAGAACGCTGTTTTGCGGGTGGTTGTGCACGGATTTGTAGAAGACTGTTCGTCCTTTGAGCCGTTCTTCCAGTGTCGAGCGCAGGGACTGGACGTTGTGGACACCGTCCACCGGGAACGTCGCCCGGGCCTGCTTCACGCCGATGGTGAATCCCTGCCAGACCTCATCCTGCCGGTCCTTCTCCTTCACGAACAGAAGCACACGTTCAGAGTCCTGGGTCGGATCGAACACGGCGACCGCGCCCTGCTCGGGGAAGCCGGTGAGGTAGTGGAAGTTGCTGTCCTGCCTGAACAGACCTATTCCCGGTCCGGGAGCACCGGACGTGATCACAAAGACATCCGTTCCCAACGCATCCAGAATCTGTTTGTGTCGGGCTTCCAGTTCGCCAAAGAGTTCATCGGTCATAGCGTTCCCTGTCTTTCTCCACAAGGCTCATTTTGCCGGCCCGGCCGAGGAGCCGGGGGGCTTTAGGCTAGTGCCTGAACGAAACGTACCACAGAACGGGTTTCAGGTGTCAGGTGTCAGTGTTCAGGAAGCGGCAGCATGCGGACAAGACTGCCATGAACAGCACTGATAACCAAACGTCTTGGAGACTTCCGTTCTACTGACACCTGACACCTGACACCCGGGAACGAGCATCCGTGGTCTTGTGCAGACACTGGGCAATGGGTGTTCGTGTTCCCGGCCGGCATCGCGGTTCATTCTCACGTTCCGCCGTCCTCATTCACCGAACGTCGCCTTCTGTCTTTATCTGCTGAGGCGTGAACCCCAGCGCTTTGAGCCCCTTCTGTACGTGCCGGTTCTGGTGGAAGAGACGCCAAATGAGTTGGGTCGAGTAGTTCTCGAACATGAGCAGGACGAGCCCCTTGTCGATCCCCAGATAGCTCTTGCCGATCCAGGGCCTGTCGCCGTCGTTCTTCGTCATGAAACTGTAGGCGTCGTAGAGGCCGTATTCTCCAACGAGTCCGGGAATGGTGTACATGTGCTCGAGGGCCTCGATGGATTCTTCCGGGGTGAAGACGACGAAAGCAGAGGAACCGTAGGGGGCCACCGTCCCGTCTTCCAGCAGCTTGTGCCCGGCACCGATGGGATGCGAGCCGTACCGTCCACTATAGAACGTGCTTGGGCTCATGCAGGCGGACATCCCCCAGGAGTTCGGTCCGAGGCCCTTGATCTCGCCGGCCCGGTCGATGGCGTATTGCCGAGCCGCGATGGCCGCATGGCGCGAATTCTCGAACCAGTTCCTTCCGAGTCTGTCCGCCATGTTCCGGAAATCCACGAACGCATGCGTCCACTGGTAGGTGAACGCGCCCCCGGTACCGCATATGATGAACTCCTCGCCCTTGTATGCCCCCCGGTACGTCTTCATCGCGTAGTACGAATCGGCACCCGTCGCCAATTCCGGGTTCGGGGCCCCGGCACCCAGGATGTAGAGGAACATGTGCTCCGAGTAGGCAGCCCAGCCCCCGAAAAAGCCCTCCTCATTCATGCCTCCGTGGGGTTTCTTCGGCGGTTTGTCTTCCGGGAAACAGGCGAGATAGGGGTGCTTCGTTTCGGGGTTGGTGAACCATCGCCAGTCAGTCCGGGCGTAGAGCCCTTCGGCCAGGGCTCTGACCTTGTCCCCGAAATACTCTCCCGCGACAAGCGCTCCCATGAGCATCGTGCCTGTGCTGCCGTTGCTGAGCTCGATCCCGTGCGCGTCGTTCCAGCCGCGTAGGCCGGTGTCGGGGTCGATGAAGTGGTAGTAGAAGCCGCGGATGTGTTTGAGCTTCCCGAGCGTCTCAAGAGTGGCTACAGCACGCTGACAGCCCTCTTCCCTGGTGATCCATCCACGCTCTACCCCGATGACGATGGCGCAGAGGTAGAAGCCCTGCGACTCGACGGGAATGGGGGAGTACTTCCCGAGCCCCACGTAGTCCCCATCCGTCAGGCCATAGGTCGGCTTGGCCGGATCGGATACCCACTCTTTCCAGAAGAAATCGAAGCAGCCGCGTAACTCGCGTTCCATCAGTGGTGTCAGCGGCTTGGGATCGTTGACGACGGGGAAGGACAGAGAGTCGGAGTCATCGGCCCGGCAGGCGGACAGGAAGAGAACTGTACAGCCGAGAAATCCCAGAGCTCCGCTCCATGTTGCCCTTGTTGTGTTGTCCATGGGGGGCTTGTCTCCGTGATTCAGGTCCCGCGCTTCGGTGTCGTCATTCCACGTCGGCCGAGAATGCTCCTGCGGGAAGGCCTTCGGCGTTCATGAGATTGGGTTCGGCGGTCTCATGCCAGGCAAAGCGGACGCAGACGGGCTCGGGGACGTTCGGGGCGCTGACAAGAAGCGTGTCTCCGTCGATTGTGGCCGTGGCCGGGACAAAGGTCTTGTCAGCTGCCGCCACCTCAAACCAGGTGAGCGGTTTGCCGTCCCGTGAGGCGAGCCCACTCCCGACATGCTTGAAGGATAGGCGCAGACGGTTGCCCTCCCGTACCGCTCGATCCAGTCCGGGGCCGGCGTGCACCAGGCCCTTTTGGCCGTAAGTCCCATGTTCCGCCCAGAGGGCCAGGCGCGCTCCGACCGGGGCTTTGTTGGTGGGATGGATGTTCTTGACGTTACCGATGTCGTTGATCACCGCCATCCCCGAATGCGGGATCACGTCCATGGCCGCGGCCTGCGCAGCCCACAGCTCGGGCAGCTGATGAACGGCATCCCCCTTGTAGTTGAACGGGGCCAGCTGGACGAAGTAGAACGGGAGCTCAGGTCGCTGCCACGCTTCCCGCCAGTCGTTGACCAGTGTCTGCATTTTGGCTGTGTAGCTCGCGCCGTCACGGACATTTGCCTCGCCCTGGTACCAGATGACGCCCTTGATGGGGAGCCGTGTGTAGGGATGGATGCGCGAGTTGTACATTGTGGTCGCTCCCTTGCGAAGCAGGGAAACGGCCCACGGCTGAATGGAGCTTCCCCCCTGGCTGGAGTCGATCACTCCGATCGGTATCCCTATGTCCGTCTGCAGCTTCTTGCCGAAGTAGTAGGCTACGGCGGAGAAGTCGCCGATGGTTGCGGGATCACTGGTCCGCCAGTGAGCGCGGACGTGTAGATCGAGCCAGGGCGTCTTCGACCGAGTCTCAGGTGTGCGGAGAACGCGCAGCAGGGGATTTCTCGAGGCTGCGATCTCCTGAGCACGCCCGTCCGTTTGCTTCAGGGGCCACGACATATTCGACTGACCGGAGCAAAGCCAGACATCTCCGATCAGAATGTTGGTGTGGGCAAACTCACGTGAGCCGCTGGTGACCGTCATGGTGACCGGACCGTGCCGGGACGCCTTCATTGCCGGAAGTGTCGCGGACCAGTCGCCCTTGTCGTCTGCCGTGGTCCTGACCTCTTCGCCCGTGCTCACGGCCACGTCCACAGGACTGCCCGCAACCGCCTTGCCCCACAGCGGAATTGGGGAGCCACGCTGCAGGACCATGTCCTCGTCGAACACGTTGCCCAGGCGCAGGTGAGGAACGACGGGAATGGTGAGTGTCCTCGTGTCCGCGCTCCCGCGTTCGTCCTCGACCTTCACTTTGAGGCGATTGTTTCCGGCATCCGCGAACTGGGGCGTGCCGCTCAGGGCTCCGCTTGCGGCCACGCTGAGCCAGGCCGGCCCTGCGATCTTCGCGAACGTCAGTGTGTCGCCGTCGGCATCGTCCGCGTAGTTCACCAGCGAGTCGGCAAAGGGCACACTTTCCGGGATGGCTGCCATCGTCATGTCATAGGGGGCGCAGACGAACGAGACAGGCAGGTTGTGCATGCCGCGCGGGCCCTGAACTGACGCGTTGTCCAGGTAGGTCTTCTGGAAATAGGCACCAGCGCCCCTGTTCCTGATGTTGAGCAGGATGCGGGCGTAAGCGGTGCCCTTTGGCGATGCGGCCTGCCCGGCAAGCGTGTTCCATTTCTTCACCGGAGCTGTTGTGATGTCTGCTTCGACGACGGTGACTGTGTCGCCGATTCGCTTGCCGTCAGCGGTGTGCCACTCGACCTGGATTCTGGGTTGCCAGCGGTTCTCCTGGGTCCCCGGATTCAAGTGATCGACCGAGAACTGATACTCCTGCGCTTCCGTCGCGCTGAAGTACTGGCAGATCGAGGTCGCCCCCCAACGGTACTCCAGCGCCTGATTGCCTTTGCCAACCTGCCAATCACGCTCGCCATCGGTCAGCCAGGAACTGCGGGTCTTCGGGTTCCAGAGCAGACGACGCCAATTCCGGCAGTTGAAGACTGGTGGCTTGTCCTGGGTCGGCGTGCCAAGCTCGAAGTCGCCGTTGGAGAGCAGCTCCGGCTCAGCGGCCATCACGAACGATGGCAGCCCGAAAAACAGGGCGGCACTCAGTACGCACGTGAGGCGAAATTTGATGCTCATATCGTCATCCTCTTCTTCGTCAGAACGCGTCCGATCTGTGTGTCGAGGTATTCTGCGGCCTTGAACTGCATGGCGGCTTCCCAGCGGGTCTCGGGTGTGTCCGGCAGATGCGGCAATGGCCGCACGTAGCGCCAGTCCAAGTCGCCGAGACGGTCATGAGACATGCAGAATGAGCGGTCCCAGCGGCTGTGGTGGGTGATGCCGCAGCCGACGTCGACGAAGAACGGAGTCCCGGGGGACGAAGCCAGGAACGCCTCAGCGGCATCGGTTGTCGGCTCGAGTCCATCGTGGCTCTCGTGCTCGGGACGTGTCCCGATCCGGCTGTAACCCATCGCCCGGCTCTCTTGCGGATCGGGTGCGGTAACGTGCTGGCAGCCCATCAGAGCCGTCTCGAAGCCGTTCCGATGGAGAAACGCGGCCAGGTGGCGGGCGGGGGCATTGAGGGTCCAGCCCTGGTTGGTCAATCCGTACATCCCACACTGGTGCGGGTATTGCCCGGTCAGCAGTGTCGCGCGGCTCGGTGTGCACGTCGGCGCGGCGCAGAAGGCATTGCGGTAGAGCGTTCCCTGTTCGGCCAGACGCTGCAGATTGGGCATCCGGGGGGGATAGCCGTGGGGGCCGGAGTATCGCCCAAGATCGTGGGTGTGCAGGTAGACGACATTCGTCATCGTTTGGGTGTTCCGGTTGGGTGAAACTGCTTGTCTTGAGCTTGGTGAAGGACGATGTCCCGGGCAATGTTCAGCACAGTATGCGACTCACCATCGTTCATGTTCGGGGGCCTTCGGGTGTTCTTGCCTCAAACGCCGAGCTTGTGCGCCAGGTCGAGGAAATCGCTCGCCGTAATGTCGAACGAGTCGTCCGGGGCCGTATCCACTTTCCGTCCGGGGCCGTGCTCCATGGGACGGGTTACCCAGGCTGTTCTGAACCCAACGCCCTTTGCCGCACGGAGGTCGTACTTGTGGGAGGCGACCATCATGATGGACTCCGAGGGCAAGCTGAGCAGTGCTGCCGCAGTCTCGTAGACCTCCCGGTCGGGCTTGTAGTGTCGTGCCAGCTCTGAGGAGAGCACGCAATCCCAGGGCAGGTTCGTGTG
The DNA here is from genome assembly GCA_018676675.1 of Lentisphaerota bacterium. Lineage (GTDB taxonomy): Bacteria > Verrucomicrobiota > Lentisphaeria > Oligosphaerales > JABHEG01 > JABHEG01. Next base: position 44,347 of record JABHEG010000190.1, on the reverse strand, counting down.
TTTGGCCAGATTGACCAGCAGTGAGACGTTTCCATTGGACAGCGTGGCCACGATGTGGCGTGAGCGCAGACGTTCGAGGCCCGGGACAGCATCCGGCCAGGGACTTAGTCGTTCCCAGACGCGGTTGAGATCGTCCACTTCAGTCGGCGTGAGGCCGGTGATGGCGAACTCTTCGAGAAGCTCCTCCAGTCCCGCACGCAGGAGTTGGTCGACTTTGGTCCAGGGGAGCTTACCCTCCCGCACCTGTCTCGTTCCGCGGCCATAGGTTGCGGCCCAGCGGTCCGCGAACGTCGCCCAATGGATGTCCAATCCCTTCAGTTTGCCGACGCGTTGCCCTTCCCGGATGATCGATGAACGCCAGTCCACCACCGTCCCGAACACGTCGAACGTCAACGCTTTCACTCCGGCGACCAGCGGCGTGCCGGTGGCTGGAGCTTGAGCGGCGGCCGCCTCGTCGCCCATTTTTCCCGCGAGCGCGAGGGCCAAGGGTGACGACGCGCCAGCCAGTAGGGCTTTTCGCCGTGTGAGTCCGGGCCTCTTCTCGTTGCCTGCGGCTGCCATCACCGTCTCTCCCTTCCATACCCGAGGGGGCGCTCCTGCGCGTTGCGGCCAGGCGTTCGAGGCCGATCAGCTGTCGTTGGTGCTACCATTGTCGTACTGTACACGTCAGGAGTTCAGCTTCACTACTGGAGAGCAGGGATGCGCGAAATCGCGTCCAACGCAATGCTGTTGGCGCTTCTTCTCTGCCCGTTCCCCTGTTACGCTCGCAAGCCCGCCTGAGCGGGCGGTCACGATCTGCTTCCCCGGCTCTTTCTGCGCCAACCTGAGTACGCTGCTATTTCGTGCCTGGGGAGGGAGGGGATTCGTTGACATCTCTGCCACCGTCCACCAATTTAGTGCTCACGAGAGCACGTCGCGGTGCATAGCGCATTCATGAAAGGGATCCCTCAATGAAAACAACCGTCTTGCTTCTCGTCCTGTTTCTGGCGGGCTCCGCGATTGCTGCGGCGCCGAATGTCCTCTGGATTATCACCGACGACCATCGGGCCGACTCCATTGAGGCCTGGAACCGAGCCACGAGCGGAAAGAGCGCCAGCGCCCTTGGCTATGTGTCGTCCCCGCAGGCGGATCGCCTGGCCGGCGAAGGTGTGCTCTTTACCCGTGCGTACTGCAACTCGCCGGGGTGTGCCCCGAGCCGGACATCCATGCATTATGGCATGTACCCGCATCGCAGCGGCCATTTCGGCTTCGAGAAATCATACCAGAATGCTGCCTTCACAAAACCGACCTTGCCGCAACTCATGAGCAAGCGGGGCTACAGCACCGCTCATTTCGGCAAGAGGGGCTTCTACATCTTCAAGTGGATCGGCAAGCCCAGCTATACGGATGCCGGGTTCTACGATGTCAGCATCGATATGAAGAAGGATCTCGGGGCCAATCGCCTCACGGACTGGACCAGCGGTCAGAACTGGAAAGTCAAAGGCGGGCCGCTCAATGAGATTTTCTGGGGATTCCCTGGAGAACCCGCTCTGCTCTCGTGGCCTGTGGACAGGAAGGCAAAGTGGAACGCGAAGCCGCCGGCTGAGGTCATGGAGAAGACGCGGCAGATCGATGAGAGACTGGGCATTCTGCGCTCCTACACGCGCAGCAATCCCAACTTGATCCTGGGCGGCGTCAGCCCGCAACCGACCGACAAGACCATGGATGGCGAGATCACGGCTGCTTTCGAGGCCTTTCTCAGCCAGCGTGGCAGAGCCTATACCACGCCCTGGCAGAGAGATGTGCGGGGGCCACCGGCCGACAAGCCCCTGATGGTGCACCTGGGCTATCACTTTCCGCACACGCCGGTGCTGCCCTCCAAGGAGTTCCGGGACCGATTCTCCGGCTGCACGTACCGCGTGCCGGAGTTCAACGAAGACGAACTCAAGACGTTGCCGCCGCAGTTACTGGACCTTCACAAGCAGATGAACTTCTCCGGTATGGAGCCCGAGGAAAAGCAGCAGGCGATTCGCGATTACTACGCCTTCTGCGCCATGGGGGATTCACTCGTCGGTCGTGCTGTCGATGCCTTCAGAGATTTCAGTAAACGGAGCGGACGCGGCTACCTGATTCTCTACGTGATCGGGGACCACGGCTGGCATCTCGGCGAGCAGGGGATCGAGGCCAAGTTTGCCCCGTACGACACCTCCAACCATTGTGCTGTCATCGCCGTCTCTTCGGACAAAGAGACCTGGCCTGCGGGGAAGGTCAGTCACGAGCTCGTGGAGTTCGTCGACTTCTCCCCCACCATCCTGCGCGCCGGCGGTGCGGACCTGAAGGAGAAAGCCTATGCCCATCTGGACGGCCTGCCACTGGATGACACGCTTCACGGCCGTGCCCACCGTGACTACGTGATCGGTGAGATGAACCAGGTCATCGGGCCGCGCGCCTACCTGCGGAGCGATGACTTTGCCTTCTCCATGCGTGTTCGCAGCAAGAACGGCAAGCCCGGTGAGAAGTGGGGGAACAAGATTGGCGAAGACATCAAATGGGGACTTGAAGCTCCGCGTGAAGCTGTCGAGATGGCGCTCTACGATCTGCGTCGGGATGCGAGAGAGCAGCACAACGTGGCCGACGACTCGCGCTACACCAAGCTGGCTGATTGGTTTCGGGTGAAGCTCGGTAACATTGTCCTCGGTGATGGCCGGGTGGAGTGTGACTGGAAGAAGGAAAACGAGTACGTCATCAGCGATTTTGCCCCCGGTTCCCATGACCGAAAGCTCAACATCCCGGGCGAACTGATCCCTGCTCTGTGATCGGGGACCGCCCCCTGTTTTCGGTACGCCGCATTCTTCTGGTACGTCGCACGGCCCTCCGGGCGGGAAGAGGTCGCCGGGTGGCACCGCCTCCCACATTGATCCCCGCTCCGTGATCGGGGACCGCCCCCTGTTTTCGGTACGGCGCGTTCTTCTGGTACGTCGCACGGCCCTCCGGGCGGCATTCCTGTATCTTCTGGGGCGGTAGGAGGGCCGCCCGCCGTACAAGAAAACGGGGCGGCAGTTACTGAGAGAGTTTCATGGAGCGCTGACACGGGCCGTTGACGAGTTTGTGCATGACGTCGCGGGTCGCCGGTCTGTAGTTGTTGTGATCAACGCATTCCAGGCTGATGCCATTGGCTCCGCACTCCCAGGCGATGCGGGTCAGCCTGGTCGCAATCTCGTCCTGGCTCAGCTCACTCGCTTTGGCATAGGACGGCATACCCCCGCCATGGTAGTCGTAGGCTCGGACGGGACATAGCAGGCGACACGGCGAAGCGACCGCCCCGCGCATGGCTTTGTAGTACTCGCGGGTGCTCTCGAAGGGCCGTTTGGGGTCCCAGATCGCGATATTGATGACCAGCGTGTCGATGATCCCTTCCCGCACCAGCAGGCGCCAGTCTACTCCGCGCGCGAGTAACGGCTCATCCGCATCCGTTGCCGGATCGGGCCGGGCCACGCCCAGATAGAGCCTGATCTCTCGTCCTGACGCATCGAGTCGTTCCCGGATCGCCTTGAAGAAAGCCGTGTTGTAGGTCGAAACAAACCGACACCAGGCCGGATTCCGGGGATCACTCGGTGGGGCGCCTCCGGTCTGTGTTTGCCACGCGTTGGTGACGGGGGGGACGTACTCCCAGGCTGGCGTCCAGGCCCCGCTGCGCCAGGTGTCGATGAAAAGCGTGTCCATCCCCCGCTCGATGAGTTCGTCCAGCAGCCTGAGCTTGTGGGCCAGGACCTCGGGGTAGGCGACACTCGAGCGGCCGCACCACGGCTTGCCTGCTTGATCGCGTACCCAGTACTGAGGATGGTCCAGGTTCCAGCCGCCGTAGGTCCAGCTGCCCCAGTGATTCTCCTCGAACGGCCAATGCACACCTGCTCGCAGCTTGCGTTCGCGGCAGGCGTCGAACACGAAGCGCATTGCGTCGGGTTCGACGTCTCCGAAGCGCAGCCAGCCATAGACATCACGGTTGTCCGGCAGGCGACGCTTATCTTTGGGCGCATCGCCGTGGTGGCTGTCTTCCTTGCTTTCGTAGCGCATCGTCGCGCCGCCGCAGTTACGCCACAGAATCGTGTTGGTACCGGTTTCCTGCACATGCCCGAGGATCCTCAGCATGCCCTCGGTGGTCTCGATGTCATAGTGGAGCTTGCCGTTCACTCTGGCCTTGGCGAAGTCGAACGAGTCAACCCAACCCGCCGCCTCGAAGCGTTCCTGGGCGGACAGAGGCAGGACCGTAAGCAGGAGGATGGTGATCAGTGTCTTCATTTGCTCAGCACCTCCCGCAGTGTCAGCATGGTCGCGCGTCGTTCGGGTGGGATACCGGTCCCCACTTCCAGCCGGCAGAGGCGGCCCGCGAAGGGATGATCACCGTTGAACTGACCGCCGATGCGGACCTGGTTCGGTGTCCCGTACGACATTGTGGCGCCGGTGGCCCGGCCTTCCGCGACAACATCGCCCCGGACCAGCAGCGATATATCCCCGCGAGCGTCCCGCACACCGATCAGGGTCACCTTCGCCCCACCCGGTAGGGGTGCCCCCACGGTTGCCCCGACGAAACGACCCGATGGATCCCGCGAATTGAAGTACGGCCTCCCCTCTGTGTTGATGAAAATCTGCCAGCCCTGCCGGTGTTCGGGATAGTCTCCCACCACGATCAATTGAAGACGTTTGGGGTTGCTCTCGATGAAGACGTCGGCGCGGACATAGAAGGCCCCCCGGGCGAACGCGAAGTCCGCATGTCCCTCAACCCGTGCGAACCCCGCCCCGCATTGCACGCCATCTTCGACCACCGGCAGATCGCCACTCACCATTGCGTGGTGCCCGTGTTCGGACTCATCCGCAACACGTCCGTCCGCACTACCGGCTAAATCCAGGGACAGCACGGGCGTGGCCGGCTTCAGGGCCAGGTGTTCCGGGGGCGCTTCGAACACGGGCTCGCCTACCGGCATTCGGTAGAGCTTGTAGACGCCCGAGCGATTGCTCTCAAAGACCCATTCCCGGCCATCGGGGGACCAGCACGGACTCCGGGCATTGCCCGGGCCGGTGTCCAGCCGGGCCAGTGCCCCGTCCGACAGACCGACCAGGTAGATGCTCCAGCCGGGATCGCCCACTCGATAGCCGGTGCAGGCCAGCATGGTGCCATCGGGCGACCAGCGTGGCGCGTACATCGCCATCGTGGGCTCGTTGACTGTGGCACGCCGGCCCACGTCCTCGCGTCGGGCCACGACCACCTGCCAGTTCGCCCGCAATCCGCCTTGCGCTGAGAACGCGATCAGACGTCCGTCCGGCGACACGTCCGGCGAAACCACTCCCATATTCGTCCCCCCAAACCGGAGGAGTGACCGCATCGCGCCTGTGGCGAGGTCCATTGTGTGCAGCGCCGCGTCATTGCGTTCCAGTTCACGCGTGGTGGCGAAGAGCAGTTCCCTGCCGTCCGGGGTGAACGTCGGCGTGTAATCCCGTACTTGTCCCGAGGTCAACCGGGTGGGGTCGCCGCCGACAGCGGGAACGGTGAACAGGTTGTAGCCATTGGGAATGCCCTGGTGTGCCGTGGTGGTTACGTGGCCGAAACTGTAGACGATCGCTTTGCCGTCGGGTGACCAACGGGGGTACCGCGCGTCACCAGCGCCGCTGACCAGTCTCCGTTCCTGCCCGGTGGCCAGATCGAGCATGATCAGATCTGCATCACCATCCTGTTCCCGCTGGAACACGATCCGCTTTCCATCCCGCGACCAGGCCGCTTCCGTGTCCGCTCCCGGTCCACGGGTCAGCGGAACCACGGTGCCCAACGCGGGTAGACACATCAACACTGCACCGAGAAACTTCAGCATCGGGAAACAGTCCTTTCGTTGAGTCGAGACCTGTCAGAGCTCTACTGGAAGTTGACAGCTGTATCTTATCCTGTCGAGTCCGTCTGGCGAGGCGACAGGTGAGCATGGGGTGACGTGGTGCATGCACGTTCTTGCCGCGACTGGGAGGCCCGTGTAGGTTTGGGGGGAAGGTCCCTTAGTCACCGCGCCGACAGGAGTAGGAAGTGGTTGGCAGAGCATCCCGGGCACCATTCAACGATAGTTGGCGCTTTCATTTGGGGGATGTCGCCGGAGCGGAAACCGCCGCCTACGATGATTCGGGTTGGCGGGAACTCGATTTGCCGCACGACTGGGCCATTGAGGGTCCGTTTGACGTCAAATACAACGCGCGCTGCGGCGGATTGCCGTTTCATGGGACGGGCTGGTATCGGAAGACATTCGATGTTCCCTCGGATGCCCGGGGCAAGGTGGTGTCCATCGCCTTCGATGGGGCAATGTACAACGCGTACGTCTGGGTCAACGGACAATTCCTGGGAAATCGTCCCTATGGTTACATCCAATTCCAGGTCGACATCAGCGAACACCTGAAGTACGACCGTGCCAACGTGATCGCCGTCAGGCTCACTCCCGAGGATCTCTCGTCCCGTTGGTATCCCGGTGCGGGGATCTACCGGAACGTCTGGATCGACTACAGCAATCCCGTGCATGTGGCGCAGTGGGGGACGTTTGTCACCACTCCCGAAGTCGACGCAGACCATGCAGTGGTTGCCGTTGAGACGACTATCGACGGTGCGAATGCGGAGACCGCACCCGGGGTGACGTACGAGATTGTTGATCCAGCCGGTCAGGTGGTGGTCCAGGCCGATGCAGACGTATCAGGTGATGGTGGGATGGCGTCGGGCCGGTTGAGGGTCAGCGCGCCACAACTGTGGAGCCTGGACGACCCTCGGCTTCACACGTTGCGCACGACCGTCAGCGATGGCGGTGCTGTGGTCGACATCGTGGGAACTCGTTTCGGGATACGGTCTCTGGAGTCTTCCAAGACTGAAGGCCTCTCTTTGAACGGGACACACACGCGCATTCAGGGCGTCTACCTGCACCATGACAACGGGCCGCTCGGGGCCGCCGTTGACCGTCGTGCCATCGAACGCAAGCTGCAGATCATGAAGAAAATGGGCGTGAATTCCGTACGGACGAGCCACAATCCTCCTTCAAACGAGTTGCTGGATCTGTGTGACGATGTCGGCGAGCTACCGAACGACACTTTCCCGGAGAACAGACCATGAAACACACACGTTCGTTCGACACTGACCTCAGCCGTGGGCGACTGCTTCGGCTGTGTACTCTCATTGCCTGTCTCTTCCTCGCCGGGTGTGCGTCGCGGCAGCCACCGGACAGCCTGATCACCGCGGAGACGATGGCTGCCCCCGGTAGTGGAGTTCCTGCTTTGGTCAACATCACACTTGATCCCCAGACCGTCCGCTCGATCGGCGGCGTGACGGAATTCAGCCGCGACCAGTTCATTACGGTCCATGAGGGCGTTGGCTCAAATGACATGAGCGCAGCAGACCACGACCTCCTGCTTGAGGGGCTCGATATTCGCTACGGCCGCAATGGCGGTCTTCGCACGTGGGTACGCAGTCAGACGAAGGCCGATCCCGAGCGTCCCGACTTCCCGGATGTCGCCCACATCAGAGGCATGGGGAAAGCTGCCAGGGCGAAGCGTGCGGCCTTGCCCCAGTATGCCCCGTCACGCGCCCGGGAGACCATACTCTGCGCCCACCCGGAGCAGTTCTATGCCAAGCCGGGGAACGAGTCATCACCCTTTGGACCAACCACAATGGAAGGTGCGGCTGAGTTCACGGGGCAGTTCATGAAGCACTTCTGGGGCGACCACGAACGTCCCCGTTACCTCGAAGTCTTCAACGAGCCCTTTGTGCATCGGAAACGGGCTGGAGCGACCATTGAGGGATATTGCAGACAGCATGTTGCGGTTGCGCGTCGCGTGAAGGAGTTGACTCCCGACGTTCTTGTCGGCGGCTATACCGCGGCCTGGGTGGAGTTGGAGTCCCGCAACTTTGCTCACTGGGATGGATGGCAGCGGACGTTCATGGATCTCGCCGGCGCCGACATGGACTTCTTCTCCTTCCATATTTACGATGGCATCAATGTCGTGGGCGAAGCGCGCAACCGCACGGGAAGCAACTCCGAAGCGATCATCGACATCATCGATCAATACAGTTGGCTCTCCTACGGGGTGGCCAAGCCACTGGTGATTTCCGAATACGGTCTGATACCCGAAGGCAACATGGGCAATCTGGCCTATAGCCCGAAACGCTCGGCCGCGATGATCCGCTCGACCAACGCCCAACTGCTGACCTTCATGGATCACCCGGATCGCCTGATCAAGACCATCCCCTTCTTCCTCGGCAAAGCCCTTTGGACGTACGGCCTCAAAGGGGAAGCCAAACCCGGGCACGCCAACCCCTTTCTTCTCTGGCGACGACTTGAAGATGGCAGCTTCGTCCAGACCGACCTCTTCCGGTTCTACGAGTTCTGGAAGGGCGTTGAGGGGCATTGGCGCTACAGCCGCAGTAGCGATCCTGATGTCCGCTGCCACCTCCTGGCCGACGGCAAGCGCATCAATCTGATCATGATGAACATCGATCCTGACGTCCGGCACGTGGAGCTCAACGGTCTCCGGAATCTGAAGGCAACATCCATCGTCCGGCGGAGCATGCGCACCGACGGTGAGGTCCCCACTCTCGAGGAAACGGACCTGGTGGCGATCCCCGGCCAGATCGAGCTGGCCCCGGGAGAGAGCGTGCTCTTCATGATCGACGTCAAACGCCCGATTCGGACCTCACAGAAGGTTGAGGAGACGCGCTGCTACGCCACCAGCTACCTGAAGGCGATCGAAGCCGACCAGCCGATTTGTTTCGACTTCACCGACGTCCCCACCGGGAAGGGTGCCGCCATCCTGCGTCTCAGCATTGGCCGCGAGAAGGACAGATCTCTCCAACCGACCATCGCGTTCAATGGTAAACCCTACCCCATGCCGACCAATTGGGCGGGCGACGCTCAAGAGGGCCGCAAGACCTTCTTCGGCATGATTGAAGTGCCCATCCCAATGAGCGAGATCCGTGCCCGGAACAGCCTCACCCTCACATTCCCGGACAGCGGAGGAAAGGTCGCCTGCGCGATTCTTCAGGTCAATGAACTGAAGCCCAAACGACGATGATGCCCGAAGCAATAGCCATGGGACACGGTCGCTGAGGATCCCCCGTCGCCGTCCGGCTATGGCGGGACAAGCATCGCCCCTCCAGGAAACCGCTGCCGTGCCGACGGGTCAGGGGGTGGCGCGGACCTGAGCGCCACTGGCGGTCAGGTCTTTTATGTAACTGCAGAGGGCGTCGACGGGAGTGAAATCACAGGGCCTGGCCGTGCCTTTGGGGGCTTTGAAACCGAAGGTTCGCGGCAGGCTGGCGGGGCGAGTCATGCCGTCAGTGATCGCGACCGAATACACGCGCTCGGGGGTGAGGTCGTGATCGAGCAGGCGTTGCCCGACGGGGCTTCCGGGATCAAGGCGGCCCGCGAAACCGTCCCAGGCTGGTGTGGTCTTGCTGTTTTTGAACCGACCCAAACCACGGATCAGGTCGGCCCCGGACACGTCCAGCACGACGACCTCCGGCGTGGCCATCATGTACGTCGCGAATACGGCGTTGGTGTCAATTGACTGTCCCGCCACGAAGCCGTTGAGCAAGCGCTTGGGGTTGACCAGGGCGATGTCGGCCTCCGCCTTCTGCCGAATGGCCCGGGCGTAGAGCTTGCCGATCCGGTTCCGTGGGATTGCTTCTCCGGCTGTCCCCAGGATTTCCTGGGCCTCCGGCAAAAGCGCCTTCTCGGTCTCACTTATCCAGCGACTCATGTCCTCGTCTTCAGGGACGCTGTTGTGGACGAGCTTGACGAGATTGTTCTTGTGGGAAACGATCTTCCTCGTGTCCAGGTCGACGGTGAGTTCAAGATGGCCGACATAGAGGGCGTTTGAGCCGGCCTGGACGATGAGGGCGCCCGTTGCAGCCACCGTTTTGGGTTGCGGCAGCAGTTGGTGACTGTGGGCTGCGACGAAGATGTCAATGGCGGGCACGAGTGCTGAGAGTTTCTGACATTTCGGGTTAGGGAAGTGCCCGACCGCGACGATCAGGTGTACCTGCTGAGCGAGGATCTCGGCCTCTTTCTTCAGTGCGGCAGCGGTTCCGTTGAGATCGAGGGCTTTGCACCCGGCTTTGCCGAATGCGGCCCCGGGGAGCGTGAACCCGATGACGCCGACCTTGACACCGTCGGCGTCCAGGATGGTCGAGGGCTTCATTGGGAAAGGCGCCCCGTCGTTCTTGCGCACGTTCGCGCAGACGAATGGGAACGCTGTGTCCTTCGTGTTCTCGAGCAGTTGCGGCAGGCCGTAGACAAAACCGTGGTTCCCCGGAGCGGCAGCGCTGTAGCCGATCCTCCCCATCGCGTCGTACATGGTCTTGCCACGCGTATGAAACGGCAGATAGTCGCCTTTGTTCACCACATCGCCGGCATCCACCAGCACGACATCGGTCCGTTGGCTGCGAACCTGTTTGACGTACCCGGACACGTAGGGCACGCCACCGACGCCGTTGGCCGCTGCCCGAAGGTGATCATGCATGTCGGAGGTGTAGAGCAATGTGACCGTGTCGGTGAGGCCTACGACCCGCAAGCACGTGAGAAGGCATCCCACGCTCAGGATAGTCCAGGTACAGAAGCCGTGTCGTCGTTTCATTGTCTACGTCCTTTCGAGGGGAAAACCGGCGTGCCGACTGCATGAGGCAAGATACGAGCGGGACGAGCGGCATGCCACGTCCAGCCGAGGAAAACGCGATCTCTCGTGATCAGAGCGTGAGAAGGTGAATTCAGAGACGGTATCGCCGCGATGAGGGGCGCCAGATTCGGAGCGTTCCTCTCGATCGACTGGTTGTCCAACCATTTCTGCCGAAATGTGTTTCACCACCCGCTTCGCTAGAGAGCACGGAGACACGGAGAAGACCGGAAGAGGAGATTGACGGATTCCGCATTCGGCTCGGAGCCGAACGCGAACTCCGCAATGTTCTTTCCTCCTGGAGAGCACGGAGCAACAAGGCCCCCCTCTCGCATTCTCCAACCCAAGAGCGATGGGGCGAATGCGGGTTGCCGGTCCGACGGCAGCGCGCATACGCCCCATCTCCGTGATCTTCTTCCTCGGTGTCTCCGAGTCTCCGTGGTTTCCGCCTCAGCGGACCAGCCGAGGCTGGCAACTCCGGATTCCGGTTCCAGTTCATCTGGACAACACGCCATCACGGTATCACGAACGGGCCAGAATCGTCAGGATGAGACAGCCCTGTGGCAGGCATGCCGGCTTGGCGAGGAGGCACTCTTTGCGCTAACGTATAGTCTAGACGCTAAAGGTTACTGTTTCTGGTCTGGACTTCGGAATGGAATTCGGATGACGCGTATTGAGACAATGGCTGCGTTCCTGCTTGCCGGCGGCTGTTGTGCTGCTGATTCGGCGGCGTACGCCCCTGCTTCAGCCTACCAGACCCAAGTTGTCGAGGGGTGGACTGTTCACGTGCACGGTGACCTCTTGACCGAGCCGGAGGATCTTGGGGGCAAGACGCTTCGTGAGCTCGAATTTCAGCTTCATCAGGTGACTCGTGCTGTCTCCGCGGACGCCCTTGCGGCACTGCGCAAGGTGGCAATCTGGGTCGAGGCGAAGAGCTCAGTGACGGGAATGTGTTACCATCCATCGAGGCAGTGGTTGCGGGACAATGGCTTCAACCCGGCCAAAGCCAAAGGCATTGAGTTGGGCAATCCGCGCAACTTCCTAAGCTGGACGCGCCATCAGTTCTGGATGGTGTTCCATGAACTGGCGCATGCCTATCATGATCAGGTTCTTGGCTGGGACAACGCGGATATCAAGGCTGCCTTCTCCCAGGCGCAGGAGGGGGGGACGTACGATCTTGTCCTCAAGTACTCCGGCCAGCGTGCGAGAGCTTATGCCGTCGCAGACCACAAAGAGTACTTCGCTGAGCTGAGTGAGGCGTTCTTTGGCTGCAACGATTTCTATCCGTTTGTGCAGGCCGAACTCAAGGAGCACGATCCGTTGGGCTACCAGACAGTGCGCCGCGCCTGGGGTGTCGGAACAAAATGATTGGAGAGTGTGTGCTCCGGAGAGGAGCACGGAGGTGACGCGATGATGACTGACCGTGTACGACGCTTACGCACCGAGAGCGTGGGGACCAGACCCTACGTTTCCGCGGAACGAGCCCAATTGCTGACCGACTTCTACCGCAGCAGAACGGCCCGGCAGGTTTCTACCCCGGTCTGTCGGGCTCTGGCCCTGGCATACATCATGGACCGGCGCACAATCTACATCGGCGAGGATGAACTCATCGTCGGAGAGCGGGGGCCTGCTCCCAAGGCGACGCCCACGTATCCGGAGCTGTGCTGTCACTCGATCGACGACCTGCGCGTGCTCAGTCAGCGTGAGCGCACGCCATTTGACGTTCCCGACGATGTGTTCAGGGCCTACCGGGAAGAGATCATCCCATTCTGGTCAGGCAACACCATCCGGGAGCACGTCTTCTCGCTCATGGGAGACGAATGGAACGCTGCATTCGATGCTGGGATCTTCACGGAGTTCATGGAGCAGCGCGCCCCTGGGCACGCGATCCTGGATGACAAGATTTACCGGCGCGGGTTGCTTGAGGTCAAGCAGGATGTTGTGGACCATCAGGCGCGCCTGGACTATCTGAACGACCCGGATGCCTATGCGAAGAACGAAGAACTCAAAGCCATGGTCATCGCGATTGATGCCGTGATCCGGTTTGCCCGTCGGCATGCGGAAAAGGCGCGTTGCCGGGCCACCGGAGAAACGGATCCGGGCAGGAAACAGGCCCTGCTGGACATTGCCGCGGTCTGCGACCATGTCCCGGCCCACCGCCCGCGCTCGTTCCGGGAGGCACTGCAGGCCTACTGGTTTGTCCATCTCGGTGTGATCACCGAACTCAACACGTGGGATTCGTACAACCCCGGGCGACTCGACCAGCACCTCTATCCCTTCTATGCCCGGGAACTGGCGGAAGGGATGCTGGCGCGTGACGAAGCCGGGGAACTGCTGCAGTGCTTCTGGGTGAAGTTCCACAACCAGCCGGCTCCGCCAAAGGTCGACATCACGGAGGAGCAGAGCGGAACGTATCAGGATTTCGCGCTGATCAATGTGGGGGGTGTTCTCCCTGACGGAAGCAACGCCGTGAACGACCTGTCCTTCCTCATTCTGGAGGTGGTCGAGGAGATGCGGCTGATCCAGCCGAGCGCCTGTATCCAGTACAGCGACGTCAACCCCCGTGAGTTCCTCACCCGGGCCTGCGAGGTCGCCCGCACCGGGATCGGTCAACCGTCGCTGTTCAACATGGATGTCATCGTCCAGGAGATGCTTCGCGACGGCAAGACGCTGCGGGATGCCCGGGCAGGAGGCCCGAGCGGTTGCGTGACCGTGAGTGCGTTCGGCAAGGAAAGCTGCACTTTGACCGGGTATCTGAATTGGCCCAAGATCTTCGAACTCACGTGCCACGGCGGCGTCGATCCGGCAACGGGCCGGCAGTTGGGACCGGTGACCGGCGATCCACGGGAATTCGCGTCGTTTGGACAGTTCTTCGACGCTTACCAGCAGCAACTCGGGCATTTCATCGACCTGAAGATCGCCGGGAACAATGTCATCGAACGCCTCTACGCAAGCCAGATGCCATGTCCGTTCATGTCAATCATCATGGACGACTGTGTTGCGCGGGGCAGGGACTACCACGATGGTGGGGCCCGGTACAATCCGACCTACATCCAGGGAGTCGGCCTGGGGTCGGTTACGGATGCGGTGTCGGCGGTCAAGTACCACGTCTTCGACGAAGGCAACGTCTCAATGGACGAACTGCTGGACGCCACCGCGCGCAACTTCGAGGGCGACGAGGCCCTGCGGCAACGCCTTCTCAACGAAACCCCGACCTACGGGAACGACGACTCCGCTGCTGACGTCATCACCGGTGATTTGTTCGAGGGCTATTTCGCCCTGCTGGATGGCCGGCCGAACACCAAAGGGGGGAAGTACCGCGTCAACCTGCTGCCCACGACTGTGCACGTCTACTTCGGCCAGGTGACGGGGGCACTGCCCAACGGGCGGAAGGCCGGTACGCCCGTTTCCGAGGGAATCTCGCCATCGCAGGGCACGGACAAACGCGGACCGACGGCGGTGATTCGGTCTGCTGCGCACATTGATCACACCCGTACCGGCGGCACGCTTCTCAATATGCGATTCAGTCCGAACACTCTGCAGGGCAAGGGGCTGGAGCGCATGGTCGATCTCGTGGAGGCGTACTTTGGTCTGGGAGGCCATCACATCCAGTTCAACGTGGTGACCGCCGAGACACTGCGCCGGGCGCAACGGGAACCCGAAAAGCACCGTGAGTTGATTGTGCGGGTCGCAGGATACAGTGACTTCTTCGTCGACATCGGCAAAGAACTGCAGGATGAGATCATCTCACGCACTGAGCAGCCGGGGCTGTAGGTCAGACTAGACAGTGCGGCTGATGATGTCTTCTGCGGAGATGATGGCCTCCTGGGCGCGTAAGGCCTTCTGCAGTTCCTTCACATCTACGTCGCGCGGAGCGGCGCCGGCCGACAGGGCCTGGTGGGCGGCCACTCCACAGGCCTCACCTTCCAGCATGCATTGGGGCATGACCCGGAGGCTGCCGAGAGCAGTGTGTGTGCAGCTGATGCAGCGCCCGCCGACCAGCAGATTGTCAATGCCTTTTGGTACCAATGCGCGATAGGGGATCTGGTACTTGAAGCCAGGTGGTGGGTGCCAGGTTTCGGCGTCCATTCCGGGGCCGTCGCAGCAGTGCACGTCGATGAAGAAGCTGCCATAGCCGATGGAATCATCGAACTCTCTTTGCGCGACCAGGTCGTCCTCGGTGATTGTGTATTCTCCCGCAATCCGCCGGCTTTCCCGGGTGCCGATGATGGCGGCCGAGTGGCTCATCCAACAGTCTTCCATACCGGGGATGTACTTCCGGTGGACGTCGACCGTCTGATAGGCTTGTCGCCTGCCTTCGATGGTTGCGTAGGTGAGATCTTCCATGTCGACCGTGCTGCGGCCCGTGATGTGGGTGAAGTTGATACCGAGTTGATCCGGGCGCGTGGGCGTGTGCCACCAGCCCATGATGTTCTTCTGGAATGGCTCCATATCGCCGTTCTGCTGCGCTTCCTCCCAGACTTTGGTCAGCTTGTACGTCTCTTCCCCCGGGTACTTTTCTGCGTACTCCTCGTACCGGAAGTGCTTGACGCGTTCGTAGTCGACCCCGCCGATCTGGAACATCAGGGTCATCGGCTGGCAGAGCCCGTCTTTTTCGCGTCCCATCTCGAAAGGGACGCCGGCGCGGGCTGACACGTCCGCGTCGCCGGTGCAGTCGATGACCATGCCCGTACGGATTGCCTGGCGGCCGCTCTTGCTTTGCACGATGACATGCGTAATCTGCCCGTTGTCGATCAGGACATCAGAGAATTGCGTGTAGTAGAAGAGTCGCACGCGTTTGCATTCGGCCGCTATCTTCTCGAGAACGAGCTTCATCCCTTCGACCTCGAAGTCGCAACTGGCGCCGCTGTAGATCCCGTATCCCTCGTGTACGACGCGCTCTGCGATTTCGTGAGCGATCCCTCCCACGACCCGTTCGGAGCCGTTGCTCCAGGATGAGTAGAGGCAGATATGTCCATGCAGGCCGGCCGTGGCGATGCCTCCCAGGCAGTTCGCCTGCTCGACCACGATCACGCTGTTTCCACGGCGCGCTGCTGCGAACGCCGCGCATACCCCTGCCGGGCCACCGCCCACGACGCAGACGTCCGCTTCGTAGGCCACCTCAATCGATTCCTGTCTCGTCAGTGTTTCCATGGGATGGCTTCCTTGCCAATGGACAATGCAGGCTCCGCTGCGGCCCGTGGTGCCCCGCGTTCGTTCGCGCGTAATCAAACAGGTTGTTGCCGTAATGTAGCCCGGCACCGCAGGGAACGCGCCGTCGGAAAAGGCGTCATGTCAGCGCCTCAGTTACGTGGGGGGAGAACCCCAAGACGGCTCGACGGAGTCTCTCCCTCCATCGGACACAGATGGCCCAGAGAGTCCCTGGAGGGCGAGACTCCGTCGAGCCGCCTCACGTAACTGAGGCGTAAAATGCCATGTCAGCCCTGTCCGAGCCGGCGCCATTCCCGCGTGTTTGGTGCCCCTTTGTTACGTTTCTGTTTGCTGTATATGTGGATGTGCGCAGATAAGCAGAGAGGGGCTATAGTGAATACAGCAGTCAACGTGGGAGTCTTCCAGTGAACCAGGAAGTGACCATTCTCAAAGCTCTGGCGGAGCCGACGCGGTTGCGGTTGGCCGTTCTGTTGGCGCTCAACGGTGAGACGTGTGTGTGCAGGCTTGCCGAAGCGTTGGAGGCACCGCAGTTCCGCATATCGCGTCACCTTGGCATCCTGCGTGACCGCGGCGTTGTGGAGGCCCGTCGGGATGGGACGTGGATGTACTACCGGCTTTCGGAGCCGAGAAGCAGTCTGGAGACGTGTCTGCAGGGCTGTTTGCGGGAGTGCTTTGCTGATGATGCCACGATACAGGGCGATTCAGCGCGCTTTGTGAGGGGCGAGTGTGGAGCACAGCCACCGGAAAAGCTCCCGCCCCAAAAGTAAGGGTCGGCGTGGAAATAACTTCACATTTTGCTGCTGGTCATTTTGGTTTCCGGCCAGGCGCGAGCGAGCGGGCATATCTTGATATGTCCCGAGTGAAGCAACGAAGCCAGAGAGCAAAAGGGACGCAGGCCTACGGGGCGGGGCGGAGCACGGCCATTCGCGGCGTTATTCGTCGCACACATACCTCGGTATGCGTTGCTCCTCTTGCCTTCCGGCTGACCATCCTGCACTCCCGCCAAAATGTAGAGTTATTTCCGCGCCAACCCTAAGATTGCCAGGAGACGCTTAATGACAGATCGTACATGCGAGACTGCCGACCGGCAGATGACGAGCGTTTTCGAACGCTACTTGACCGTGTGGGTCGGGCTTTGCATCGTGGGGGGAATCGTTCTCGGGAAGCTGGCGCCAGGGCTGGCCAAGGCCCTTGATGGCATGGCTATTTCGGTGAAGGGTGCGCCGGTGGTGTCCATCCCGATTGCCGTGTGCCTGTTCTTCATGATGTACCCGATCATGGTGAAGATTGACTTTGCGAGCGTGGTCAAGGCCGGGAAGAGCGGGAAGCCTGTATTTCTGACGCTGTTCGTGAACTGGTGCATCAAGCCGTTCACCATGTATGGCATTGCGCTCCTATTCCTGGGTGTCCTCTTCCGCGGCTTTATCGGGGCCGAGGCAACCGACCTGGTCAAGATGCCCTTCGGCCTCGACTTGCCGGTTGGCGCACAGTATGGGGCAGGAACGGTCGTGCTGCAGGAGGGGGTCAAGCTGCTTCAGGTCCCGCTCTGGCGTAGCTATCTTGCGGGTTGCATCCTGCTCGGCATCGCCCCTTGCACGGCCATGGTCCTGGTTTGGGGCTACCTCTCGAAGGGCAACGATGGGCTGACGCTGGTCATGGTGGCCATCAACTCGCTGACCATGCTGGTACTCTACGGCGTGCTCGGCGGGTTCCTGCTGGGAGTCGGACGCCTGCCTGTCCCCTGGCAAGCGCTTCTTCTTTCCATCGGGATATACGTGGCGTTGCCGCTGGTCGCAGGCTACATCTCCCGGAAGTGGATTATCGCCGTCAAGGGGGAAGCCTGGTTCAAGGACAAGTTCCTGCATGTCCTGACACCGGTTACCATTGTGGCGTTGCTGATCACGCTGGTTCTGCTGTTCTCGTTCAAAGGTGAGGTCATTCTCGGCAACCCGCTCACCATTGTCTGGATCGCCATCCCTCTGTTTATCCAGACGTGTCTGATCTTTGCCTTGGGCTACGGCCTTGCCAGGGCACTGAAACTCCGCTACGAAGACGCTGCCCCTGCCGCGATGATCGGCGCCTCCAACCACTTTGAGGTGGCCATCGCGACGTCGACGATGCTGTTTGGTCTGTCCTCCGGGGCAGCGCTGGCAACTGTGGTTGGCGTGTTGATCGAAGTGCCGGTCATGCTGATGCTGGTCCGGATCTGCCTGCGGACACAGAACTGGTTTGGGCCGGCAGAGGCGGATTGATGGTGTTCATCAGGACATCCGGCACATCGGTCATGATCCCGGGGACACCTCTGTCGATCAGCAGCTTCATGTCCTCCGGACTGTTGGCATAGAACACGTTGGCCGGGGTGCGTGTTTCCTTGATTCGGCGGATGTAGCTGTCTGATAGGCACGCTTTCGTGGGTTGCAGAACATCCACCCCGAATGCCAGATGGCGCTCCAGGTTCGCTCTTTCTTCCCCGACACAGACCGCGACGTCAGGGCACACGGAGCGGACACGCTCCGCTTCCGCGAAAGACCGCAGCATGAGAAAGGCGGAGTCACCGAGTCCGTGATCGCGATACAGTGTGATGATGTCCTTCAGGGCTTCGGGGGTGTCTGTGTAGACCTGGATGTTCAGACCGACGTTGCCCGACAGCGTCACCAGTGCCTCTTCCAGAGTCGGGATGGTTGCATCACCGACCGGCTTGGCGGTCTGGTGCCCGCTGTCGTGTGTGCCGGTCCAGTACGTGGCATTCAGGGCCTTCAGCTCGGCCGCCGTATGGCTTGCGACCGGGCCGCTTCCGTTGGTTGTCCGGTCCACCGTGGCATCGTGGATGACGACCAACTCTCCATCGGCAGATTCCCGCACGTCGAATTCGACGATGTCCGCCCCCAGTTCCACTGCTCTTGTGAAGGCGAGCAGTGTGTTCTCCGGGTATCTCCCCGAGAAGCCGCGGTGAGCCGTCACAACTGTCTTGCCCGGTGTCTGATAGAGTTGCCGTAGATGCATGGCGTTCTTCCCGCGTACGGATCTGCTGCACGCCTCTCTTGTTGGCCGTGCTGCGATCAGGTTTGAGGCGTAGGGAGGGGCTTGCCGTAGAGGTCTTCGGAGACGCGGCTGAACGCGGCATACATCTTGCGTTTCGCCTCGGGCGACGCGCCAATGGCGGCTCCGTCACCGTAGTCTGAGAGGATGAACCCACCTTCCGGTGACATCCAATGCTTAGCCAGGGCACGAGCGTCTGCTTCGATTTCACGCTCGTCGTCGGTAGGCAGGGCCATCTGGATGTCGGCCAGGGATTCAAAGCAGATGCGGCCTCGATAACGGGTGCCCATCTCCTCGATGCCCAGCGCACGTGGTTGCTGCAAGTTTACCACATTGACTCCGGCCGCGATGTATCCCTCCACGATCTCGTTCACCTTGCCGCAGGAATGGACCCACACATCCTGCCCACCTTCGTGCATGGCGTCGAAAAGGCGCTTGTACCGTGGAAAGAAGATCTCGTCCCACATGTTCTTGGAGACGAAGGCAGCCTGTTGAGTGCCCCAGTCATCGGTCATGGAAAAGGCGTGGATGCGTGTGCCGAAGCGTTCCTGGAAGTTCCGGACCCGGACGAGTTGGGCATCAATGATCTTGTCAGCCAGGAGGGTGCACAGGTCCGGCTCCAGGGCGAGACCCATCAGGAGACTTTCGAATCCGACCAGCGCGTGCATCCGTTCAAAGAGCACGAAGAAGATCCCGACACAGGTGTATTTGCCGGCAGTTTCCGCGCGTTCCAGGACTGCCTCCGCGTCAGCGTACCGCCAATCATCGGAGTAATCCGGTGCTACGAAGTCGGGGACCTGTTCAAGGGTGATGGGGTGGCCTGTAACCTGCCCCATGTTGGCCATTTCCGTTTGCTCCCAGGCGCAGCCCCATTCATCCGCAACCCGCACCCCATCGACACGTGTTTCGCCGGTCGCGAAGGGGATCCCCATGGTGTCGTCGCAGCCGAAGCAGCCCATGCGGACAGGGAGGCGTTCTGGTGCGGTCTGGTAGATCGCGGTTTTGACGATCTCGTACGAGGACTGTCCCATTGCTGGATTCCTTTATGTCATGCGGTCACGGGTTCGGGGGGGGCCTTCCGCTCGGCTCGACCCGGGGCGGATGGCCTCAGTGCGTTTCGTGCTGTGTCCCGTCACCCGAATGGCTGCCCCGCATAGGGCCTCCTGCGTCAGTGTGGTGGAAGTACACTGGCATCACGGTTGGTGGGAAACCGCTCCCGAGCGGAACAACTGCACGGGTTGGCCGTTGCCCAGGAGCGTTGTCCAGTCACCTGCCGGCATCTTCGTTTCTCCCGCTGACGGGCTGTCCGTATTGACCGCAACCAGGAACCGCACATTCCCCTCGGTCCCGATGGTCCGGATGCCACCGGTTGGCGAAGGAGTGCAGGCCACACGGACGTCGCGTCGGCGGGCTGGATCGCAGGCCAGGACGGCGCAGAAGTACTCGGTCTCAGCACTCACTTTCCGGAAGGCGATAAATGGGAACTGCTTCGTGACCAGACTTGTTTCGTGCGTGATGGACCACTCCTTGCCCTGACGCCGTTCGCCGTTGCCGGGCGGCACGGCGATGGTAACGACGGGGCCCGCACCAAAGGTGACCTGCTCGGGTGAGAGTGTGTCGACCGTGTCAGTCGATGAATGGAAGTAGACATCCAGCGTACGCTTGTCGCTGGACGTGCGGACAATCTGGTCGATGATCACGAAGCACGGGGCCGTGTGCTTGATGTGCACGATGGTCCGGATGTTCTCGACTCCCAGGCCCTGGTAAGCTGCACTTGTGCACTGCCAGATGTCAGCATCGGGTGATGTCTCGAACATGTTCAGGCGGGGCATGACAGCCTTCATGTCCTGGCCGTCAACGGTCAGTGTGCTGTGCGCCTTTGAGCGCCTCATATCACTGGTATGTGGGCCGTAGTAGCTCGGGACACCCCGATCTCCCATCAGTAGCCGGCCGTGGGCGAACAGGGTGATCCCCAGAAAATCGGGGTGGGAGTGACCGTGGACGCCATGGCTTACCGCCAGGTAGACCGCACTCCCGAGATCGCCTCCGCGGCGCAGTACGCTCAGTCCCTGGTGGGGGAAGACGTAGGAACGGGGCACCCACGGCTTGTGTAGCGTATCCGGCGCGAGGCGATCGCGGAGCTCTTGCTGTGAGCGGAACGGGACAAAGCCCGTGACACAGTAGGCGCCCCGGTCTGCGATTGCCTGCGCCCCCAAGGCCAACAGGAGGCCCTTTGTCTCCTGATCCTGTAACAGGCGGGCACCGTGCAGGAGCGGCGGATCAGAGCGTCCATAGAACGCGTCCCCGATAGCGGGATATCGCCCGTCGGGCATGGTCATTCGGGTGAGGATATGGAGACCACGGGCGATGCCCTCCCGGAGTTCCGGGCTGTCCAGGTAGCCGTCGTGTCCATTCCTGACGAGGAGATCGTGCGGCCTGAATAGCGAGTTCAGGATGCCTTTATGGTAGCCCAGGGCCTCGGTCCCGCCGTCCGGTTTGAACGTTCTCGCATAGCGTTTCATGATGGTCGCGCCCTGCTTCCGCCAGGATTCGGCTTCACGGAACTCGGGGAACAAGACCCCCATGCGGATGAGCCCGGTCGCTACGAAGAGCCCCCAGTTCGAGGTCCATGCAGGGGATATTTCCCAGTCGGCCATCAGCCAGCGACACCCGCCGAGAATGGTCTTCAGAATATGCGTCTGGGTCTGTGCATCGAAGCTGGGCGTTCCCGCCATATGATGAAGTGCGCGCGCCAGGCGTCGTCCGCGGATGGCGAGGCCGAGTTTGTACCACACACACCACTGTGGATTGACCGCGTCGCGCTGGTCCCACCAGTCCTCGAAGGCACTTGCGTAGGCGTTGGCGTAGCTTTCATCGCCGGTTTCCAGCCAGGCCAGGAAGAGCGGCTGCAGGGAGCCGAAGTAGTGGAATCCGTAGATGTTGCCGTGGTTGGTCACCCAGTCCACTTTGCCGCCCCGGAACGCGACCCAGGTTGACTTTGCTCCGGCGTACAGGTGTTCACCTGCGGCGACGCGGTCGGCGTCCTGCCGTGTCCACTCATAGATGCCGTTGAAGAGCCGCGCGAGGCTGTCGTCCTTCCCTGGGAAGGTCCTGCGATAGACCTCCAATTCGTCCCGGTAGGCTTCCGTGGACACGGTGTCAACGGGGCGCTGACCCTGGGCCAAGTGGCGGCAGAACGCTGTCAGCGCTGCCGAATCGCTCACGGTTCGGGCTTCTTTGACGGCTTGCAGAGCGACGTGATCGAGAGTGAGGGCCTCGAGCAGGTCAGCGTCGCTGATGTGGGCCATCGTTTCGGCGAACACCCCTGCGTCGACCACAAGGTGCTTGGGGGGCTTTGGGATCTGATGCGGGCTGTCTGCGCTCACGGCAACTCCTTTGCTTTCCGGGCCGGCCCTGACGACGACGACGGCATCGATCAACGAGTGGAACGCCCACCCGCGTCCGCTGTTTTTCAGACCACGCTTGCCGAATTCGAGCCGGGTCGTGTTCTCACCGGCGGCGAAGAGCAATCGGGCTTTGCTGAAGCCTGTCCTCGCGTCTGACGTTTCGCCGTACCAGTGTGCCAGGTCGCACCGCCAGACTGTCTGGCCATCGAGCGAGACGTAGAGCTCCTCGTAACCGGAGTGACGGCCTTTGTAGCCTGTGGCGTAGGCGAAGGACAGAAGGTAGCGACGTCCCTTCTCCAGGGCGAGATCCTGCCCTACGGTCGACCCTCGGCCGATTCTCGGCTTCTCCAGAACCCCGAGATCGAAGCAGACGTTGCCATCGGTGGCGGCATCGGTGCTCCGGCCCGTGAAGACCATGCCTTCGGTTACCACGACGTCCCAGTACAGCACGCCGTTGTCTGGCGCGTGCGCCTCAAAACTGCCGTTCCGAACGATGTTCGGCTGAGCCTGGGCAGAGCCTATGCCGCACACGGCCAGGGCAAGCACACCCATGAACCATCTTTGCTTTTGCTTGCGCGGGCTCATTCACCTTCCTCCGGGGGGGGGCAGTACAATGCTATTGACTTTCTCTGCCCCCCGTGTCTGGCCGAAGAGTCGCCGGGTGGCACCGCCTGCCTTCTAAGTGGAATGCCACTTCGTCGACTACACTTCCAGGCGGAGCCGGTCCGGGACTCCCACATTGTGTGCTTCTCGAGAGTGGGAGGGGCTGCCATGCCGCGACCGTCTCCAGAGGAAGTTAATAGCATCGGGGGGGGGCAGCAGACGCTTCGGAGCGTCAGCGTGCGGCTGTTCCATGGGTACAATGGTGCAACAGGGGGCGCTCGACCACCGGGCAGGGCAAAGGACACTGTCGCTTCTCACCACGATTGCGGCTCTTGGAGGCAGTGGCACGTTGCGGTACTGTGTGGCACGTAACAGATGAGTCTGGCCTTCGCCAGCTGTTCTGTCGCTCATATCTGAGCAGCGTAACTTCGGTACCCACTACTCGGGAGTCGGTGAAGTCACGGACGAGGAGTCAGAGCATTGAAGCGTCGCGATTTTCTTGCCACAACTGCTGTTGGGCTGGCCAGTCTCGGGCGGGCGCTTCCCGCGTCCCCCGATCGCCCCAATCTTCTCTTCATCATGACCGACCAGCAGCGCCACGATGCGTTGAGTATCGCCGGCAATCCCGTGCTCAAGACGCCGAATCTGGACCAACTGGCGCGTGAGGGGGCCTGGTTCGAGCGGGCCTACACGCAGTGTGCGGTGTGCGCACCTGCCCGAGCGACGATTCTCACCGGGCGTACTGTTGCTCACCACGGCGTGCGCTCCAACGGTCTTGCTCACGTCGAGGAGGATTCAGGCGTCTGTCCCATGAAGACGTTTGACGAACTGCTGACTGACCGGGGCTACAGGTGCGAATACCACGGCAAATGGCATATGCCGATCCACCGGACCGCCTGCTACCGGCAATTCGGCGTTGAGCGCAAGCCGAAAGGGCGCTACCGACTGCGACATTTCATCAATTACCGGGCCCAGCTTGATCGGGACGTGCCTCGTCGAGAGCCGCGCCAAGGCGAGCAGATGTCCGAGTACGGGCGGCCCTACACGGTCGATCCCATGGATCGCTGGTTCGGGCTTCCCTCGGGACAGGACGCGCGGAAGTCAAAGCGCAGGCAACCGGACTATCACGGCAGGCTCGAGATCCCGGCGGATCACTCCATGACCGCCTACCAGGGACGCTGCACCGTCGAGGCCCTGCAACGGGCAGCCAGGCAATCCGCCCCGTTCAGCATCACCGCGTCCATCAATTTCCCGCACTCCCCGATCCTGCCGACAGCCCCGTATTACGGGATGTATCCGCCCGAGGAGATCACGCCGCCGGCCAGTATCAGTGATCCCATGACCAACTCACCGTACCGCAGGGCGAACGGACGAACGCAGATGCCGGAGTATGCCGATCCGGACAAGATCCGCTACATGATCTCGAACTACTACGGATTGGTCCGTGAGATTGATGACTGGGTTGGGAGAATCCTCGAGGAGCTGGACCGCCTCGGCCTGCGCGAGAACACCCTCGTGATCTTCACCAGCGACCATGGCGAGATGCTCGGGGCCCACGGTATGCGCGAGAAAAACGTGTTCTATGAGGAGTCGGCGCGGATCCCCTTGATTCTGCGGTTCCCGGAGAGGATCCGCGGAGGCACGTGCGTGGCCGAACCGGTCTCGAATCTTGATTTGTTCGCGACGATCATGGACTACCTGGGAGCAGGCCGGGTCGCGTCGGATGGGGAGAGTCTCAGGGACACTATTGAGGGGAGGTCCACCCGTCCGGGGTACATCGTGACGGAGTGGAACTACCACGGGCCGCGGGAGCCAAATTACATGGTAACGGACGGTCGCTGGAAGCTCCTTACATGCTACAGCCCCGAGTCGTCAATTGTGAATGCGCTCTACGATCTGCAGGAGGATCCTCACGAGATGACGAACCTGCTCGGGCGCAACCCCGAGCGGGAACAATATCGTGATCAGGGCGAGCGCATGAAAGGCCTTCTCGTCGCCTGGCTGGAACGCATAGGGCATGCCGAACACGCGGTCGGTGTGGCTAAGCGCCCCGTCATCAACCCGAACATCCTCCTGCCGGGATTGACCGAGATAGGGGTTGTGTGTGGAGATCCCGTGGCGGAACGCGGTGTGGCTTTTGAGCGCGAAAGCTCGGTCACGCGGAACGAACCGGTCGAAGCGGGGGGACGGGGCGGGTGGCGTACCGTCCGGCGAAAGCCTGGTAACCGTTTCCGTTATGTCTACTTCACGGTCGACTACGCGGACTTCGAGAGCGGTGCCAAGCCGCACTGTCGAGTCAGCCTTGACTACTTCGACGAAGGTTACACGGAGGTGACCATAGTCTACGACTCCAGCGATGCGACGGTGAAGGTCGTGCCGCGTGCTCCGGGGGCGTGGAAGCCGGGCGTGCGTTTTACGGTCGGCGACAGCAAGACCTGGAAACGTGCCACATTCGAGATCCACGACGCACGGTTCGCTCACCGCCAGAACGGGCGCGACATCCGGGTTCAGGTTCAGGGCGATCGTGAGTTGACGTTCGGCGGGTTGACCATCGAGGCCATTGCGCCTCCTCCGGGCGGGCCTGGGGCCCCAGAGTAGCGGAAGTATCCCATTTCCATGTCGGCCGGGATCGGCCGGCAGTCGAACGAGTGGAGAGTGACAATGCGTGTACTGGCGGTTCCTGCCCTTTTCCTTATGACCAGCCTGTCGTTTCCACCCGGAGCCGCTGCTGCGTCTCGCACGATCTCCATCGACCCGATGACCGGCACGGCCAACTGGCAGCTCGGAGGCCATCGCGTCAACTATGTCCTTGGTGCCAGTACGCTGACGGCTTCAACCGAACAGGTACGGGCCGATGCAACCGCGTCGCTGAAGTTGGCCTACGACTTCAATGAGAAACGGCGTACCTACATCTCGGCCTACTGGCAGGGCGACGCCATACCGGGCCGGTGCCGGGCGGTCTCGTTTTGGCTTTTCGGCGACGGCTCGCAGCGTCCTCTTTCGCTGGCGATCGAGGATGCAGCAGAACGCTGGTGCCGGAGAGAAATCGGCCCCATCGATTGGGACGGATGGAAGTGCGTCACCGTCACCATTGCCGACGGCGATGGCTGGCGCCCGCTGCGTCGCCGTGGAGAAAATCCACAGCCGCTGGAGCATCCTGTCCGGTTACGGCAGATCATGGTCGGGAAACGGGCTGAGGCCCCGCCCGAGGGGGCGGTCTATCTACACGATCTGAGTGCGGAGATCGAGGCAAGGCCTATGGACTTTGTGACGGCCAGGCTGTCGACCGGTCGACCTGCAAATCTGTTCTATCGCGGTGACGAGGGAGTCCTGGAGGTCGCGCTCACGAACCGGTCCGCTGAGACGGTGTCTTCGGGCCTGACCGTGGTGTTTGAGGATTTCCGTGGTAGACGCACACCTGGCGATGTGGTCGCCGTGGCTCTGGAGCCTGGCGAATCGACTACCATCCGCGTTGGCCTTCCAACGGATCGTCTCGGGGCCTTCACCGCGCTTGTGGCGCTGGATCGGGTCGGAGAGCCACGGTTCTGGCGGCAACGGTATGCCGTAAGCGAGGCGGGGACCGACGCTGCGTTCTCCGACGACAGCCGCTTCGGTTGCCACGCTTCCATCCGTGGGTTTCAGGGCGATCGTCTGAACACGGCGTTCCAGCTCAATCGTGATGCGGGAATTCGCTGGGAGAGACTTTCGTTCAACTGGCGGAATCTGGAGCCTTCTCCGGGTCGGTTTGTGTGGGATCCTCCTCCCACTGTTCCCGGGGTGAATGGGCGGGCTGTGCGTGGCCCCAGTGGACTGGCAAGCGCACCCGATTACCGCCTGAACCTGCGTGATGCGGTCACGCTCGCGTTCTGGATTCGTGGAGATGCCACACCGGGGGCCTGGCAATGGCCGGTTCTCAAGTACGCAGAGAACCCCTATCGGAACTACGGCGTTTTCCTGCACAAAGACACGGGAGTTGCCTCGTTCACCGCGTCCTTTGAGCGCGGAGGGCGGAGCCCCTATTTCGGGGTGTCGTCAGGCTGGTCGCCATGGGATGGAAAGTGGCATCACTTTGCGGCGACGTACGCGGCTGATACCGGTCTTGTGATCATTTATGTCGATGGCCGCGAGATTAAGCGTGAGGCGGTGGATGGCGGGCGACTCCAGACAGGAGAGGACGGGGTCCGTCTGGGCTCAGCGTTCAGCGGCGATCTCGACGAGGTGGTGCTGTGGGACAGGGCGCTGGCGCCCGAGGAGATCGCGACGTTGGCCAGCAAAGCGGACCCCCCGGCGGAAGGCATGACAGCCTGGTGGCGCTTCGATTGTCGTGAGATTGTGGGCCTGGACTTTGGACCCATCGGCCTGCATGCGGCCTCCTCCCGGAACCTGTTGGTAGCTGAACTCTCTCGCGGGGCTCGAGAACATGGCATGCATATCCTCGGGATCCTTGGGTTCCCACCAAAGTGGGCGTCCACGGCTCCCGCTGACGCTGCCCGGCCGTGGGTCTACAAGCCCGACCTGGAGGCCTTCTCACGCTACGTGGAGACCACGACACGGCGGTTCGCGGGGCTCGTTGACCATTGGGAGATCTGGAACGAACCCAACATCAGTGTCTTCTGGGAGCCGGAACCGGATGCAGGGGAGTTCTTTGACGTTGTCCAAGTAGGCTACGCGGCGGCCAAGAAGGGAAACCCCGGGTGTACGGTTATCACGCCCGGACTGGCTGGAGCAGGAAGCCACGGCGTGCCCTTTCTCGACGAATTGATCGAGGCGGGGGCCGCAGAACACTGTGATGCCATCTCGATCCACCCGTACCGCCAGACGACGCCCGAGGAGAGCGATCTGGCTGGTGACCTGCTCCGCATCTGCGAACTGACTGAGAAGCACGGGGGGCGACGTCCTCTGTGGATTACGGAGTGGTGTTGGACAACTCAGATCGGCGGCGGCTCAAGCGAGTACCGTTCGGCCATCATGACCGGCCGCGGCATCCCATTGGCTCTCGGTACCGGAGTGGTGGACCGGGTCATCTGGTTCAGACTCGCGGATCCCGGGACCGATCGGTTCTACTCGGAGCACAACTACGGGTTGTGTTACCATGACATGACGCCAAAGCCCTCCTACTTTGCCTTCCGGACCTGCGCCCGCCTGCTCGATGGGGCGGAATCACAGGGCGACCTGAAGCTCGGCGGCGGCGTATGGACGCGTCGTTTCCGGCGGGGAGAACAGACGGTTCTAGCCGTGTGGCATCCCAATGGGTACGCGTTGACTGCGCTCGATGTCGGGCAGAGCGAAGCAACGATTGTCGATATCATGGGCAATAGCGAATCTGTTGCCGCGCGCGACGGGGCGTTGTTCGTCCAGGCATCGGAGGCCGTCCGTTTCGTCGTTGTTGAGGGCGACATCCCATCGGGCTTGCTGCCCGTTGAGCTGCGGACACCGCAAAAGGTCCGTCCGGGGGAGACGCACGAGCTGACCCTCTTACTGCGGAATCCGCTGAAGAAGAACGCGTCCATGGGCGTGCGGCTGAGTGGCATGCTGCGACATGAGGTCAACGCGCAAGTTGAGGCCGGATGCGCTCACACAGTCGCCTTTCCTCTCACCCTCGCCCCGTCCGCCAAGCCCGGGAGGCACCCGATCAGGGTGACCGGGAGCCTGGGGGATGTCAGCTGGACGCAGACCAGCGAGATTGTGGTCACGACTGTGCCCCCGGGCGATGCCCTGGTTGGGCATTGGACCTTCGATGAAGGTGAAGGGGAGATTGTGCACGATGCCACTACCAATGCTAACCATGGGGTCGTTGCGGGATGTGACTGGGTTCCGGGGAAGAAGGGGACGGGATTGGCGTTCGGGGGGAGTTCTTCCGAAGCTGTGGGCGGGCCGGCAGCCCAGGCGGATGTGGCAGATTTGGTCCTTATCCCGGATGTCCCATCGCTCGGCGTGCTCGAGGATGTGACCGTTGCGTTCTGGCTCAAGCTCACCGGTGACACGGGAACGTGGCAGTTCCCGGTCGCCAAGTTTCGCAGCAATCTGGCGCGGAATTACGGGGTCTACATTCGCCCGAGTGACTTCGCCGCCTGTTTTTCTACCTCCTTCAGCGATGCGGATTCGCCGCATGTCGATGTCGGCGGCGGGCCGAATCTGAACGACGGTCAGTGGCATCACGTTGCCGCAACCTGCACGATGGTGCCTGGTGCCATGCGCATGTACGTCGATGGTACCGAGGTGGCATCTCGCGCGTTGCAGCGCGGGGTGATGGCGTTGGTGGATGAACCCTTGCGTATCGGGGCGGGGACCAAGGGCATCATCGACGACGTGCGTATCTACGCTCGAGCGCTGACTGCAGGGGAGATTCCCGAGCTCGCCAGATGATGCCTGGCGAATCCCCGTGTTCAGGACGAGCCTGGCCTTCGCCAGTTGTTCTATCGCTCATGTCGGAGAGTGTAACTTGCGATTGTTCGGTGCCTGAACAGAGCCGCGACTTACGGGAGCGGTTTCCAGTAGCAGTGCCAAGGAAGACCGCTCCCGTAAGTCGCGGCTCTGACGGAGGGGACATACCGCTCCTGCAAGTCGCGGCTCTGAAAATCAGGCCAGACGGCGGTTCTGTGCTCAGATCGGTGAGGCTGCAGAGGCGAGTCCCCGCCCATACTCCTCAAGGATGTCCCAAGGCTCACCGTGGCGGGTGACATAGTCTGCGTCAATGAAACACGCAAAGCTGGTGACGTGTCGGATGCCGCGTTGGGCGTACGTTTCCAGGTCGTCCCGGAACGCATCTCCGTCCCAGATGAGCTTCCTGGCTGGCCGTTGCCACTTCGACATCAGGGACACATCCAGCCAGTAGTCCAGGGCTTGAGCCGTCTCAATCGGGAAGACGGCGAGGTTCGCGTCCAGAAACTCAAGCAGCTCGGCATTGCTCTGGCCGCCGGGCTGGGGCCTGTGCTCGCCTTGGGAAAGTGGCACGACGTGGCCGCCGACCTGCGTTTGGAGCATTCGGCCGATGGGGGCGAATTCCAGGAACACGCCGGGGGCCGGCTTGACCTGCTCGGGTGCGGGCAGGGTTTGGTGGTAGGCAATGTGGCAGACGTCGGCTTCCGGATCGACGTGACCGCGAAGCGCTGCAGTGATCGCGTTCTCCACGATGAGGGCCTGTTCGCTTGCGGTCAGGCACTTGCACGCTGGGCATGCACACCAGTCTCTGCCATCATCAGGCCAGTAGAAGTAGCGATGTGTCGTGGGCTGGAGCAGTCTCGCGTACCGGATTGCGTTTTCTGCGATGATCTCGAGTGCGTCAGGGTTGGATGGGCAGCAGTTGCAGTCCGGGTTGCGTTGGCCGGAGGGGGCAACGCGAAACATCGTGGGGTCGCGGTACCAGAACTCGCGCGAGAGTAGCTCGCCCATCGCGTGGAGCTCGTATTCCACGTTCAGGCCCAGTTCTCGGCAGTCTGCCAGGAAGCGTCCCCCTTCGTCCGACGCGACGAACTGAACCAGCACGTCCAGCCTCCGTGACGCGTGGAGGGCAATGGTGTTGAGGCCTGCCTGTGCCGCACGTTGTGGCCACTCGGAAAGGGCGAGATCGAAGGGCAGCAAGACAACGCCGCGTGTAGCGAAGCGTGGTTCTGCCGAACACACTCTCAACGTGTCTGTGGACATGACGGGAATTCCCTACGTTGGCCGGGACCTCAGGGGCCGGAAGAACGCGAGCTTTGATGCCTTCTTGTCGAACGTGATGCCCTCTTCACAGCCACTGTTCTGTGCCGAGCAGGCGATCAGGATGTCGGCAAGGTCAGCCCTGGATCTTCGCCCTTCCAGCAGCAATCCCTGGACCACCTCGTCTCTCTCGAAGACAAAGATCGGCATCCGCTTCATGTCCTCGATTGAGCTCAATATCTCAGACCGTGTCTTCCTGTAGGCGCTTCCTAAGACCCAGATCGTCTCAAGCAGCACCAGCAGGGGAATGAAGAGAGTCTCACGAGCTGTCTCGGCCTGTCTGAACCGTGCATAGACTGCCTGGGCCTGGACCTCGTCATCACGCACCAGAAACCGGATGATCACATTGGTGTCAAGGGCGATCACGAGCCCTGATCCCTCATCTGAGCCGCAATTGCAGCGTCCATCTCATCGACCGTCAGCGAGGGCTGGTCCGGATCGTGGAGCCTACCGAATACCTCATCAACTGACTTCGTGATGGGCCTGACCGATGCCTCGTCCGGCCCGTGAACAACAAACTCGACCCGATCTCCGGTGCGCAAGTGCAGGGACTCACGCACTGTTTTGGGTATCGTGATCTGCCCCTTGGATGTCAAGGTTGCTGTCACCATAGTGTATTCCTTTCTCTGGCGTCTATTCCTTACAATATAGTAAGGAATGTGCGTCGAGGCAACCACTTCAGTCGCTTGGCTTGAGGGTGAGCTGGGTAGTTCCATACCGCACCCAACGCCATACAGTTCCCGAGGACGGCTGTGACAAGTGAAGCTAATGCGGGCAGCGAAATCCCATCTCCCTACCCCAAATAGGCAGCTAATTGGCGGATCCGGGGCGTGGCTTTTGAGTTGGTGACCCGAAGTCTGATGTGCGGGGTTCGCACACTGTCGAACTGCTGAATCCGCTTGTGGCCGACAGATTGCCCGACGCAGAGCTCGGACCAGGAACCATCATCTGTCAACGCTTCGATCGTGTATTCGAGGATCCGCTCACCGTGGGCGATGTCTTCCATGATGGTCACCTGGTTCAGGCATTGTGGTCCATTCAGGTCCAGGTCGAGCGTAGGGCCGTCTCCCGTGGTGGCTGCAATGGGACTGCTGAACCGGTCCCGGATCTCCTCGCCGAATTCGACGTATCTCTGGAAGTCCGCCTCCGGGACGAGTCCATCGGGACCCGGATTGGCGTTCAAGAGCAGATTGCAGTTTCTCCCGACCGAGCAGAGGTACATTTCGAGCAGGTCATCAAGCGAGTAGATGTGGTCCTCGCGATCGGGCGCCCAGAACCAGTCGTGGTTCCGGATGGGGACGTCGCATTCGCCGGGGACCCAGAGCTGTCCGTCCGGGTGGCCGTCGAATCGTTTCTCTTCCGTTCCTCCTTCGGCTGTTCCCGTGTTTGCCGTGCTCCAGCAGGGGTAGGGGGCCACCCCGCGTTCATTACCAACCCAGCGGATTCCGTTTGGCGTGCCTGGCGGACCTTGGAAGACGATCGCGTTCGGCTGGTGTTCTTCCAGAATCGGGATCAGGTCGGGGCCGCCTTCTGTCACCGGGATGGCTCCGCCGTCGAACCAGGCTTCGAACAGCTCTCCGTAGCGGCTCCAGAGCTCGCGGGTCATCTGTTCGCAGATGCGCACATACCTGGCTTGTGCTTCCGCATCGCCTCCCTTGCCGCGGTTGACCAGGCCAGGGTTCTCAACTTCCAGGTAGCCGTTCGCACTCACCGACGCGTACAACCCCGGGCGTATGCCGTACTTGTGGCAGGAGGCCACGAAATCTCCGACCACATCGCCTTTGCCGTCGCGCCACGACGACTGTTTGACGCCGTAGGGGTAGATGTCGGTCTGCCATTGGCAAAATCCGCTGCAGTGCTTGGCGACGAAGATGGCGTACCGGGCGCCCATGGCCTGGGCTGCTTCCATCCACTGGTCTGTGTCGAGGCGGGTGGGCTGGTAGAGATTTGGGTCGGGTCGGTCTTGCCAACTGCGCCAGCTCCAGC
Source organism: Lentisphaerota bacterium (assembly GCA_018676675.1). Classification (GTDB taxonomy): domain Bacteria; phylum Verrucomicrobiota; class Lentisphaeria; order Oligosphaerales; family JABHEG01; genus JABHEG01. Next base: position 11,777 of record JABHEG010000190.1, on the reverse strand, counting down.
CCTGTTTGTAGACGGGGATGTCAAAATGGAAGAACATCCCCAACTCCATGTCGTGCCATTGCTGCTGGGCTTGCGTGGGGGTGACGATGGCGCTGTCGGCAGCTCGGTCCTGCATTTTCCTGGATCTCCTCAACGCGTGCATTGCCGGATTACTCCTCGAACACGACATGGGCATGCCCGATGACGTCGGGAACGGTCGTGTGGATGTAGTCCCCGTCGTTCTCCCAGGTCAGTTCCTGCTTCCCGGGGGCAAGATAGACGCGTGAGCTGGTCTTGCCGTCGCGGAGGAGGGCGAGATCAATGTCTCCGACTCTGGCCGGCTCCTCGATCATGTCGGTCGCGGCTCCGCGGTGTTCGGGGACGTAGGCCAGGATGTGCACAATTCGGCGCCCGGGTTGCTCCATCACTGTCACCCGGGCAAACGACGGCAGATCGGGAGCCTTGATCAGGGGTGTGGGAAGGGCATCGTTCAGCAGGTTCCCGACCAGATTTCGCAATGCCCACCAGGCGACCTCATGATAGGAAGAGAACACGGTGTGGCTGATGTGAGTGACCTGCGCGTTACGCACGACTGCGGGACGTCCTGCCGGTCTGTCCGGCGGAGCGTAGCGTGAGTAATGCTCACCATCGAACTCGCGGTTGTAGTAGGGGGCAATGACTTCAGCCAGTGTTTCGGCGTTCTCCCGCGGGCTGAGTTGGACGCCTTTTCCATAGAAGTCCATGGGCATGGCGGGGAGGCCGTTGCTGATCGCGGGATCGGGCTGGAAGTAAGCCGGGTCGAGCGGGTCATCTCCTGCGAAGTCCGCACACCACTCGGACAGAGGAAAGCCCGCACCTTCGGGGTCCAGCCCTGACCAGGCCGAGGCGATAACTCTGCCGCCTTTGTCCAGGTGGTTCCGCAGGCGCTGACAGGTGTCCGCGTCCGCGGTCACATAGTCAGGAAGAATCAGGACGTCATAGCCTTCCCAGGAGCAGGCGTGGGTGAGCACATCGAACTGCACATTCAGTTCGCAGAGCATTCGCGTCGCGCCCTTGGAAATTGCGATGGCGTTGCGCCCCAGTTTCGGGTCGACGCGATGGAACCCCGGCTTGGGGATCACCAGTCCGACGTCCGTGCAGGCGGTTGCCCCATCCACCCATGGCTCGAGCCTGCGAAGTCGCCCGTAGATTCGTTCGACCAGGTCGTGGACAGCATGATTCAGGTCTCCGCGCGGATGGAAATGGTCGCCGACTGTCACTCGCATCCCGTTGGCGAGGCCGTACAGGCAATCGTACTCAAGACTGGCTTCGGAGCGGATGCCCCCGAAATCGCCCCAGGTGCGGTGGAAACGGCCGGTCATGTTAACGCACGTCTTTCCCCCCAGGTTCCGCATGTAGCGTGCGTAGGCCGGCAGAATTTCGTATCCCCAGCCTCCGGTGGGCAGACACTCGAGTTCCAGGTATGTGCCCAGGTCCTGCTGCTGCTCAAACGTGAGCCCGTTGTAGAACAGGTTGAGCTCCGGGTTGATGTCGTGAACACTGTCCTTGATTCGCCGCGCCAGGCGCAGTTTGGACATAAGGGCGAACTCTTCCAGCTGCTTCTCGTTTCGCCAGTCGAGGCCGTGTTCCTTCATTTCGCGAACACACTCGACGCCCACACATGGCATCTGATGGAAGCTGTCGAGGAACAGGCCTGAAACGGGGTAGTTGGAGACGACTTCTTCGATCATCTCAAGAACGTGGTTCCCATAGGGCGAGTTCAGGCACATTCGGCGGAAGAAGCTGGACTCCCGGTTGGGTTGGTAGACGTAGCCTTCGGGAGTGATGATCGTCCAGTCGCGGCGAAGGAGACCCTCCTCATGGCTCAGGCCCACGTTGATATATGCGGAGATCGCGATGTCACGTGCCTGACACGCTTCGACCAGCCGTCCGAACATGTCGTAGGTCAGTGAAGGGTGGCGCATTCCGACGTTGGTGTCGTAGTAAGCCGTACCCGAGTTGCAGCGGGCGGGAAACACGACGAAATCGACGCCGCAGGCTTTGATGCGGTCGGTGAACGCGTCAGCATCGAACGCTGCCCCAACATCCGGACAGGCCGGCATCGTGTGGAAATCGTAGAAGAGACACCATTTCGGTTGATGCATGGTCTGGCTCCTGTACTTGATTGCTGGGCGGTTTGTGTGATCCGCCAAAGACGTCACAGACCGGCGCTCATGGGGCGCTGCTCCACGCACCCATTCGGCAGGCTCAGAGCTTGCAACCGCGGAGGGAGCAGCGGCTCTCAATGCGATTGGGTTTCTCGAGACCTTGCGGTGGCCGAAGAGTCGCCGGGTGGCACCGCCTCCCACATTGTGCGCTCCCATAGTGTGGGAGGGTTGCCATGTCTCCTGGTCAAGGCCGGGATGTCCCACTGTGTTCCGTGCCGCGGCCATCCGGGAGAGGTCTGTCTCATCTTGTTCCCCTTCATCGTTTCGGGGGGCTGCCTCAGGCCCAGAAGCATACCACAAGGGAGTACTGGTTTCCTGTCCGCCCGAACCGAGCCGCGCACAACGTAAGCGGTCTTCGTTGGGCCGTGCCCCCCCTCCCGATGGTCAGGGCTCTGCCGGACGGGAACCCCTCCCGATAGTCAGGGCTCGGACAGACCGAACCGCCTGCTCCGTTGCGGGAGGGGCGATCAGGCAGTACGTTCGGCAGACCTTCAACACAAGTGTGAGACATCTGCTTATCGAGGAGAGTTGACCAATGGGACAGTGTGGACAAATCAGGACACTTCGCCGGGGCTGCGCTGTTCTGCTCGTGTGTGGGCTGACCGGACTGCCGGTTGAGGCGGGGTTGTTCGGCAAGGGCAGGAAAGGCGCGCCGGCAGAACCCGAGGCTCAGGCGCAACTTCAGACCAATGCCACGTACGCTTATTCAGAGTCCTTCGCGGGACCGACTGAGGGTGCAGATCTCAGGGTCAACTGGACCTGTGGCTTTGGTTGGGACTGGCGGGATGACGCCCTGCGACATGAGCTTGGCGGGAAGCAGTTCGCCGTTCTGAAGAACTCGCCATTCGGGGAGTCTGTCGAGGTGGAGGCCACCCTCACGGTGTCGGGTTCTACCGGGACCGGCTGGAAGATCGCCGGCGTGTCTGTCTTCTGGGACAAGCCTAACTACTGGCACCTGGCTTTTGTCCAGTCCCCGATCGAGGAAGGCACCAAGCATTTCGTCGAGCTTTCAGAGAACTACGAGGGAACGTGGCTCTCGCAGAGCAAGTTGAAGGAATCCCCCCTTCCCAAGTTGCCGGATTTCGTTTGGGAGACGGGGCGTCCCTATCGCCTGCGAATCGCCATGGCCGATGGGAAGATCACGGGCACAGTCAGCGAATTGGACGGCACATTGCGGTGGCAGAAGGCCTATGCGTTCAGCGCTCCTGCCGTCACCAAGGGGCGTCCTGCATTGGACAACGCCGGTCTGTTCGCTGCATTCCAGGACGTCAGTGCAACCGTCAGCCGAGCGGTCAAGCCACCTGTGATCGTGGAGACGACGTTTCCTCCCTACGAGGTGGCCGCTTCCACGATCCGCCAGGGCAAGAAGACAGGCTTCTTCCACACGGAGAGAAAGTGGGGTCGGTGGTGGATCATTGATCCCAATGGTGACGCATTCTGGGCCGTGGCAACAGATCACTGCAAGTACCAGGGCCACTGGTGCCAGGATCTCGGTTACTCTCCCTACCATCGCAAGATGGTGGCAACGTACGGTTCGGACGAGGCCTGGGCCAAGAGCGCGACCGATCGGCTCCGCGAATGGGGATTCAACACGCTCGGGGCGGGCGCCGGCAAGACGACCCACTACAAGGGACTCTCCCACACCCTGTTCACCAGTCTTGGGGGGCACTTCTGCCACCTGGGGGCGGACTTCCGCATCAGCTACCCTGAGAACGAAAAGCCGACCCCTTGCTCGTACTTCCCCAACGTCTTCCATCCGCGCTTCGCCGAGTACTGTGACCTCAGGGCGGAGGAGATGTGTGCACCCAACCGGGAAGATCCGTGGCTGATTGGGTACTTTCTCGATAACGAACTGAAGTGGTGGGGCAAGAGCGCGGCCAATGCGTATGGGCTTTTCGAGGACACCATGGCCAAGCCCGCCGGTCACAGCGCCAAGGTCGCTTTGGTCAATTGGCTGAAGAAGCGCTACAAGTGGGTCTCGAGCTTTAACCGTGATTGGGGAGCTGATGTCGAGTCCTTCGAGGCGATGCTGGAGCTGACTGAGCTGACCGGCACCAACACAGAATGGGTTGAGAACGACAAGGTCGAGTTTGTCCGACTCATCGTTGACCGTTATTTCCGGATCGGGACCGAAGCGATTCGCAGGCATGATCCGAACCACATGGTTCTCGGTTGCCGCTTTGCCGGACTCAATAACCCCGCCTATCTCCCCGCCTGGGAAGCGGCGGGAAAGTACTGCGATATCGTGACGACCAACGTCTACGAGAAGGTCGACCTGGTGACTGGCGATACCTACAGCGTGTACAAAGGGAAGCGTGTCCCCTTGAGCGAACGCTTTGAGGCGGTCAACAAGATCACCGGAGGGGCTCCTTTCTGGGTTACAGAGTGGTCGTACCCATCCTACGACAGCGGCTTGCCCTGCAAGCATGGCGCCGGCCAGCGTGTGGATACGCAGACGGAGCGGACATTCGCATTCGAGGCCTTCCAGAAGGGACTCTTCTCCCTGCCGTTCATGGTCGGCTCCAGCTTCTTTATGTGGGTGGACGAGCCGGCGCTCGGCATCTCCGAGTGGTTCCCTGAAGACTCCAACTACGGCTTGGTGAACGAGGACGACGAGCCTTACAAACTGCTTACCGGTGCCTGTACGCGTCTGAACCCGAACGTCTACGAGGTGCATACCGGGCGAACGGCTGAGATTCGGCTCACAGCCGGCAAGGATGTGGGCCATTTTGTGATCCAGAATCGAGGCAGAAGGACAGCCGAGTGCCTCATCACAACCTGGATCGATGGAAAGCCGCACGATTCCACCATGACGCTTCGGCCGAAGCGCATCCGGGATGTGTTTGTGGGCACCACCGAACTGGTCAAGCCGGGCGGCCACTATGTGCGCTGCACGGCGTCGGTGGCCTCGTCAGCTGTTGAGATTGACCTCAGTGACAACTGGGCCGACCAAACCAGCTATTTCTCCGGTCTGCAGCCGTCTCAGGCCACCGGTGCTGAGACCGTTGTTCCAGTCGTGCTCACGAACCCGTCCGCATCCGCCTCGGAGCCAGGGCCGCTCGTGATCCCGGCGCGTGAGATCAGGAAGCACCTGGACTGGGCCGCCAACGCCAAGCGGATTCGCGTCTATGCCTGTGCTGAGGGTGCCTGCGTCGACGTCCCTGCCCAACTGGATCTGTTCCCCGAAGGACCGCAACTGGCGGTGATTGTTCCTGCGATTGCCTCCCGAAGCACCGCGACCCTACTTGTCTGTGTTGGCGGCTCGGCCAAGGCGAAGCCCCATGGTCCGGCCGTCACCTACCGGAAAGGTGCTGCAGGTTTCGAGATCTCGAACGGACGCTTGAAGTTGGTCAAGGACGGGACTGACGGCGACCTGTTCGACCGCGTGGAGCTGGACGGCGTGGAGCTCGGACGGTACTACCCGATGCTGCATCAGGCCCTGCCTCAGAATATGTGGACAGCCCCGGACTCGCTGGACAGCGTCACGGTCACCAATGGTCCCGTGCGACTCATTCTGACGGCCACCATGAGTAAGAGCGGCAAGGGTGGCGAGGTGAAGACAACCGTCGCCGAAGACGGGACATTCGCCAAAGCAACGCAGGATCCGGCGAGCTACACAACGACATGCCAGGTTTGTGTTTACCCCAACCGCTCCTGGTTCACAACTCGAGGAATCGATGTGACCAATACCGACAGTCGGACCTGGACGTTGGAGAACTACTTCCATTACGCCCTGTCAGCCATTGGCGGGAACGCGACAGATGATGAGCCGATAGCGGATCATTGGTACGACTCCGGTGCTCAGATGGCCTATGGGGCGATCGACCCGACGAAGGCTTTCAATATCCATTTTTGGCTGAGCAATGGTGGTGGGCAGCACCCGGATTCGCGACGAGCAGTGGGAGCCAAACTTGCTTCCGGGCAGTTGCACACTGAGCCGGAGGCCACGCTTTACATCGGTGGGGCCAAGGGTGAAGGCAAGGATGCGTGGAAAGCGCTCAAGGACGCCATTAGAGCCACCGGCGGGATCATCTACCAGGTGTATGCGAAGCCCTAGTGCTGAATGGCTGCACAATCAGGGCACTCTCATATGACGGATCCGGCAATGGTGAACGAGCGGCCTGTGCTTTTCAGAGCTTCCTGCTTCAGAGCTATCTCACTGGTGTTCTCGCTGGCTATCGCGGGCCTCCCCGCGTTCGGCGACGTGTTGGCCAGACGACCAATCGTGGCGTTCTCCGAGGAGGCCGGGTGGCGTGTCCACGGGGCAGGCCGGAGCATTGCCTCTCTGAAGGCAGATGCGGATGCGGGGGTGCTGACGTTGCAGCCAGCCGACAAGGACGTTCACGTCTCGCTGGTGACGCGGCAATTTGGTCTCAAGGGCCTGGGGGCTGTGAAGCGGATTGAGCTTCGGTGCGGGAACGGATCAGTACCTGATCGCGGCGGGGCAGGGGACCTTCGAGGCGGTCGACATGATGGGGAATGTCCCTCCTGTCCCCGTTGTGCAGGGAGTACGGGCTGTGATGCCTGTCTCGGCCACGCCGTCCTTCCTTCGCATCTGCGGTTCGGGTGTCGTGCCAACGGTGCTGGGGGTCGCCGCTGCCCTGGTCGAGTGCACCGCTGCCGTTCCGGGAGTGCCCGCGGCCGCGACCCTTCACGTGCGGAATCCTCTCGCGATTCCCGCAACGGTCACCGCATCCTGGGAACTGCCCCGGGAGTTCGGCCGTGCCCGAGGCGAGGAGTCCTTCCTGTTCGGAGACGATGAGGCGAAGACGGTCATGCTGCGGTTCCCCATCGAGCACCGGGGGGACGATGCGCCGCGTCGGACTGTCGCTCGCGTGCACCTCAGAACCGGGGATGGACCGTTCGCTGTGCTGCGTGTTCCGTTTGAGATCGCCACCGCAATCGCGGTCCGCGAGTTGGCGACAGCGCCCACCTTTGACCTGCGTGGCGCCGCCAACATCGTCTCGCTATTCGAAGCGGACCCCAACAGCCGTCACTTGCTCTGGCAGGGAGAGGCTGATTTGGGCGTCCGCACCTGGCTGACGGTGTCCGACCGCGAGCTGGTCTTACGGTTCGCTGTCGATGACGATGTGCACAGTCAGCCGTTCGCCAGTGGCGAGATCTGGCAGGGGGACAGCATTCAGATAGGGATTCAGGTTCCCGGACAAGTCGGATTTTAGGAGATCGGCTTGGCCCGACTGAGTGATGGTTCCCCAGGGAAGCACTGCTGGCATCGGCCCGAAGCAGAGGCTTCCCCCACGGCCCGGATGGCATTTGGTGTCTCCCGTGAAGAGGATGTGAAGCAAACCGTCTACAACGCGCGGATTCCGCTGGCAGTCCTGGGAGTGACGCCTCAGCATCTCAAGACTGGAATTCGCTTCAGCTTTCTGGTCAATGACAACGATGGCGACGCTCGGGAAGGCTGGATGGCTCTCTCTGAGGGGATTGGGCGTGGGAAAGACCCGAGCAAGTATCCCGTGATCGCGGTGCCGCGTGCGCAATGACGTGGGACAGCCGTTACCTTACCAGGATGGGCATTCATTGTGAAACCAACGCAGCCCTGCCAGCGGGCACTGGAGGGACTTCGCCGTCCGGGCGAACCCGGCGCCGCCCGCTGCTGGTGTTGTCGGCGTGTACGCTGTGCCTGGTTGGTTGTACCACGGTTGCCGTCTGGGGCCCTCGGCCTCCTCGGAGGGCGGAGCGCGAGGAGCTGTTCCCCGGCGTTGTCTACGAACGGGAAGCCACTGACCGCCCTGTCCGCTTGATGATCCACGCGATCGAGATTGACTTGGCGAAGCCCGGCATCGAGTTCCTGGTGACGCCGGGTGACAGGACTCGAGGCATGGAAGCCAGGGCCATGACTACCTCCGAGTTTCTCTCCCGACATCACCTTCAGATCGCCGTTAACGGCAGTTATTTCAGTCCGTTCCGTGCCCGCTTGCCGTGGGACTACTACCCCCACACGGGTGATCCTGTCGACATCCACGGTCTTGCCATCTCGAATGGGGATGTTGCATCCCCGGACAATACCCGGCACCCGAAGCTTTGCTTTGTCGGCAGCCGGGCGCAGATCGTCGAGAGTACTCTCCCAACCGGCACGACGCAGGCCCTGGCTGCCGGTCCGTTGCTGTTGAGAGCCGGGAGGGTTCTTCCGAAAGCCGGGGGGAAACGACATCCGCGGACGGCTGTCGGTATCAGTGGAGATGGACAGCGGCTGTGGCTCGTGGTTGTCGATGGTCGTCAGGGGCGCTACAGCAAGGGAGTGACGATGCGTGAGCTCGCCGAGATCATGCTCCGGCAGGGCGCTGTCTCGGCCTTGAACCTGGATGGCGGCGGTTCGACAACGCTGGTCGTGGCAAGGTCGAACGGGACGCCTCGCGTACTCAATTCCCCTATTCACACAGGAATCTGCGGCCGCCAACGTCCTGTTGCCAACCACCTGGGGATCCGTGTGAGCCATTCGCCCGCCGTTCTTGGCGCCAAGAGGAACTGAGAAACTGGGAAGACCGTTCCCCCTTGGAGGGGCGATGTCCCCAGCGACCGTCTTGCCGCCCGGGAACAAGGACACGGTGGTCGGGGCTTGCCCTGCTGAAGAGAAGGGACGACACGCCCTCCAGGAAGGCCTCGGTATGGCGCTGCAAAAACGGGCCTCCCGCAACCACGGGTAAGAGACATGCAGGAACACAACCAAACGACAGACGTGTGCATTTGCGAGTTTGGGGCGACACCCGGACAGGGCGGTCTCCAGACGGGGCCCATACAGGAGGCGATCGACAGATGCGCTGAGGCCGGCGGCGGGATCGTGCGAGTTCCTCACGGCGTGTTCCGGACAGGCGGGCTGCATCTCCGCAGCCATGTAGAGCTGCATCTGGAAGAGGGGGCGATCCTGCGCGGGTCGGAGGATTGCGCCGATTACGGCAGGAGATGCCACTGGACCGACGGGTTGCTCCGGGGCGAGGATCTGGAAGAAATCGCTATCGCGGGCAAGGGAACACTGGACGGTGCCAACTGCCGGAACGCGCAGGGCGAAGAGGGTTTCCGGGGGCCACATTGTGTTTGGTTGCAGAACTGTGCAGGCATCCGCGTAGAAGATATCACCATCGTGCGCTCGGCTAACTATGCGTTCAGCATCGTTGACAGTAGCGCGGCCACGTTCGAGAACCTGAAGGTGCGCGCGGGGCACGACGGCATCCATGCTCAACGCTCACAGAGCTTCCGCGTTCTCGATTGCGATTTTCGCACAGGCGATGACTGCATCGCAGGTCAGGGCAACCGCGACTTCGAGGTCCGCAACTGCCGGCTCAACACCTCCTGCAACGGATTCCGCTTCTCGTGCGTCGGTCTGACCGTGAGCAATTGCCGTTTCTGGGGGCCGGGAGAGGCAGAACACCGGGTCAGCGGTCGCCACAACATGCTGTCCGCATTCATCCACTTTTCGCCCCGGGATCGGGGTTGCGAGGGCTCTGTGCCTCACAGTGACGGGTGGCTGATCGAGAACTGCACAGTCGAGAACGTAGACCGCCTGTATGTCTACGACTATGAGAATGGAGGCTGGCAACAGGGACAACCCGTTGCCGCCGTGACGTTCCGAGACGTTTCGGTGACCGGAGCATTGCTGCCCGTGGAAGTCCGTGGCGACGCGGGGCACCAGTTTGCTCTCACCATGGAGGACGTTGACATCGCCCTGCGAGACACGGCCGACGCGGTTCCGCTTATCTCAATCAGCCAGTTCGACACGCTGACCTTGCGCAATGTGATCCTTCACGGCCATGGTACGCATCCCGTGTTGCGCCTCCGCGACGGCAGCCACACCCAGCTGAATGCGGTACGGGGGCCGACAGGGGGGCCAATCCACTCCGATATCGACGCTGTTCGATCGGTGCACTGAGGGGCAAGTGGCGGAGGCGGATGGGATTGGCCCTCACTGAGTTCGCTGCCCCTCGCTGCTGGGGGCCCGAACAGAGCCGTGACCTCCGCGAGAGCGGCGCCTTGGGCAATACCAAGCAAGACCGCTTCCGTTAGTCGCGGCTCTGACAGTCAGCCCAAGCGGTCAGTGGCGGAGGCGGATGGGATGGCCGCTCACTGCGTTCGCTGCCCCTCGCTGCTGTTGGGTGCCCGTTTCACTCTCGTTGGTCGTTCGGCTCGAACCCAGGTGGATTCTCATCCCATCATGGCGTGGTGGAGGTATGCGCAAATGGCGGAGGCGGATGGGATTGACGCTCGCTGTGTTCGCTGCCCCTCGCTGTGCTCGGGGCCCGTCTCACTCCCGTTGGTCGTTCGGCTCGAACCCAGGTGGGTTCTCATCCCATCGGGAGTTGGCGGAGGCGGATGGGATTGACGCTCGCTGTGTTCGCTGCCCCTCGCTGTGCTCGGGGCCCGTCTCACTCCCGTTGGTCGTTCGGCTCGAACCCAGGCGGGTTCTCATCCCATCGGGAGTTGGCGGAGGCGGATGGGATTCGAACCCACCATGGACCCACCGGGCCCATCACTGGTTTTGAAGACCAGGGGCATCACCAGACACCTCCCGCCTCCACCGCTACTATAGCGAGTCGGAGGAAGTTGGCCAGAGGACGGGGCGTGATGCAGGGGCGGGGGGCGTTCTAACGGCGCAGTTCTGCAGGAAACTCGGGGAGCCAGCCGATGTGGTTCACGCCCCAGAGGCCGACCAGGATGGCTTCAGCTGCGTCGTGGCGGAGGGAGGTGGGGCGGGGCGCTTTGGCCCAGGCGATTACACGGCGAGCTAGCGTGTCGGCGTGCTTTTTTGCTTCCGTGCCCTTGCGCTGTTCGCGGCGGTAAAGCAGATCGGTCCGCCATTGTTCAGCGCTGATCTGTTTGACCTCAATGCCCTGTCGCCCTGCGGCTCGCACCCAGATGTCAGCGATCGGTCCCCCGCCTTCCAGAATCAACAGACTGAGCCCCGGGAGATCCCCGAGCAGTCCGTATACGGCGTGCCGGCATCGTGTCCGGTTGCCGAAGTTGCTGGAGCGGTACCATCGCAGCCTGCCGTCGTCTCCGTACAGGGCCAACCCCGAACGGAGCCCGATATCCACTGCCAGGAGCATACGCTCGCCCCGTTCGGTCACTCCTGTCTCCTTTGATGGCTCTGTCACACACATCACCGGGGCACGCACTTCTCTTTTCTCAGTATTGGACACAAAGCGTTAACATTTTCGTGAGAATGAGACATAGCCGCAGTTCTCCAAGAATTGTAGGTCACGCCCCATTCTCCGGTGCTGTTGAGGGGGAAACACGCATGTCATCGGGGCCTGCTGGGGTCGCCCCGGCAGTGGGAGAACAGGTTGGCATGCCTGATGCTATAGCTTATGGCGGACAGTGGGTCAGCAGCCTGATCACATGCAATGGCGACTCAGTCGCTACCTTAACACTAAGGACTGCATGACCCACTTTTTCCTAACAAGACAGTGGGCCAGCAGCCTATATACATGCAACGGCGACCCAGTCGCTACCTTAACATCAAGGACTGCATGGCCCACTTCTCTCTTTCTCGACAGTGGGCCAGCAGCCTATATTCATGCAATGGCGACCCAGTCGCTACCTTAACATCAAGGACTGCATGGCCCACTTCTCTCT
>JABHEG010000350.1 GCA_018676675.1 Lentisphaerota bacterium | reverse complement strand
GCACAACCGTGCTACTCATGAGGAGAGCTTACATGATGATTCGTTTGGTGTTGCCATCCCTGTGTTTGTTCGCTTGTGTGACTCATGCCCGGATCGAACGGGTGTGGTTAAGCTGTCGTCGCGGAGAACCGACGCACGTTACGGTGAACTGGGAAACGACCGAACCGGGCGAATCAGTCGTGGCATGCGGTCCTACTGCCGCATGTGCTCGAGACCAGGTGATAGGAGCAGGAGGAAGCCGTCGACACCACGTGGACGTCCCGCTGCCGGATACGGGGCAGTATTTCTATAGGGTGCGCACGGGGGCTGACGTTTCTCCTCCTGCCACCTTCCCCGACCTCACGGGTGACGTTCTGCGCGTGGCGGTCATAGGCAATGCGTCAGCGCTCCGCCCAATGCCCGGCCTAGTGGCCGATGTGCCCCACCTTCTCCTGACGGCTGGTGATAATGTGGGGCGTCTTCACGACGGGAAGATCAAGGGAGATCCGACGAACACGAAGCCGTATCGGAAGCTCATCGACCGACATGCTGACCTGCTGCGTACCACGCTCTTCCTGCCGGCGCTAGGCAATCACGACCGGGAAATCCTGCCGCGCGGCCCGAAGCGTTACCCGGACGTGCCCACCTATGATCCGGAAGCCACCGCATTTCGCCAGTTCTTCGAGTTGCCGGGAGACGAGTGGAAATGGCAACTGGCCCTGCCTCGCTTCGATGTGCGTTTCGCAGCTCTGGACCTGAATCACACCAGCGACATGGGAACAACTTGGCAAACGTGCCACCCCTTTGCTCCGGATACCGAACAGTTCGAATGGTTCGACCGGGTCACGCGTATGGCGGAGGAGCCCGTCTTCATCGCCATTCAGAATGAGCAAAACAACGCCATGCGACACCGCAAAGGGTGGGGGGAGTTGTTCCAGCGCTGCAACCTGGTCGTCACTGGTTTCGGCTACTATGCGGAGTTCGCAGAAGATGGTGAAACCGCCTTCTACAACACCTCGGTCAATGGTCTGGGCACCCCCTACAAAGACGGCAAGTCCAAGTTCCTTGCCAGCCGCAACAGCTACCTGTTACTTACGTTTCGCGCTGGCGCCCCGGTCATGGCTGAGCTGAAGACGTTGGACGGAGAGGTCTTACATCGCAAGGAGCACGAACCGCGGCGACGCGGTCTGGCAGCTTTGCCTGCGGCCCCCGCTACTGCGGATTTTGTTGTGTCTCCCCGTGGTGACGATGGGGCTTCCGGGGCGCCTGGTGCCCCTTTTCGTACGCTCCAGCGTGCCCGTGATGCCGTGCGCACGTTGCGTCGGGAATCGCCGGATCTTGTCCGTCCCGTAGTGGTGGAAGTGCTGGGTGGAACATACTGGCTCGACACAGTGTTCCAGCTGGAAGCGGCGGATTCCGGAACAGTCCGGAGCCCGACCGTCTATCGCGCCGCCAAGGGAGCGGAAGCAATCCTCAGCGGGGGACGCCCGCTCAGACGATGGGAGATGCTTCCCAATGGCCATTGGCGCGGGGACTTGCCCCATGCTGCCCCCACGGACTGGGCTTTCGCTCAGCTGTGGGTAAACGGACAGCGCCGCTATCGACCACGATTGCCCAAGAAGGCCTTCTACGCCATTGCCTCCAAAGCTCCGTCTTCCCCCGATGCGCCGGAAGGACGCTTCGATCGCTTCCGCTTCTATGAGAATGACATTGACCCGTCGTGGATCGGCACGGACACCGAAGTTCTGCTGCCCAGGCGCTGGTGGATGAGCCGTCTGCGCCTGAAATCGGTGGACTCTTCCCTGAATGAAGCGACCCTGGCCAGCACGACCTGGGGCGGCAGGAGTTATGTATGGACCCGTCCCGAGCGGAATGATCGATTCCTGATTGTGAACGCTCCCCATTCCCTGTCCGAGCCTGGGGAATGGCAATTGAGTGTGGATCGGAAGAGCGTCACCTACATACCGTTGCCGGGCGAGCGTTTGGACGAAGCCAATGTGGTAGCGCCGTTGCTGCAGCGGTTGGTGATCCTGCATTGCGGAGAAACGCGCGACACCGGGGTGAAGCACGTGCGCTTCGAAGGCCTCGTCTTTGCGCACTCGAACTGGAATCTCCCCCCAGAGGGCTACAGCTTCCCGCAGGCCGAAGTCGCTCTGTCCGGAGCCATCGTGGCCGAGGGAGCCAGTGAATGCGCCTTCGTCGGTTGCTCAGTGGAACACACGGGCGAATACGCCTTTGATTTCGGCCTTGGGTGCCGGGATATCCGGATTGAGGGCTGCGAACTTACGGAACTTGGCGCTGGAGGCGTGCTCATCGGGAGCAAGACCGGAGGACACATGAAGCCGGTGCCGGCCAACCGACGCGGCCCCGAGTGGGTTGCCTCAGGCATCACCGTTCGCGATTGTCTGATTGCTCATGGTGGTCGGCTTCACATGGCTGCTGTGGGAGTGGGAATCACCCACGCACATCAGTGTCTCATCGACCACAACACGATCCTCGATTTCACCTACACGGGAGTCACAGTCGGCTGGAACTGGGGTTTCAGTCACAGTGACTCTCATCACAATATCGTTTCATACAACCACATCCACACCATCGGTCAGGGCGTTCTCAGCGATCTGGGAGGCATCTACACACTGGGTGTATCTCCCGGGACGGCCCTGATCGGCAATCACATCCATGACGTTGACCGGCTGAAATATGGTGGATGGGGTATCTACCACGACTCAGGGTCCTCCCGAATCCTGTCACGCAACAACTTGGTATACGACACTCGGGATGGATCATTCATGCAGGGCAAAGGCCGCGAGAATCGTCAGGTCAACAACATCTTCGCCTACGGCCGGGAAACACAGCTTAACCTCTACAACTCGACCGAGAATGCCGCTGCCACTTTGGAACGGAATATCCTGCTTTGGACAGGAGCCAAGTTCCTCGGCCGGCCATGGCTGGAGGGTAAGCACCGTCTAAATCGCAACCTCTACTTCCGCACGGACGGTCCAGCGGAGTTCGCAGGAAAGGGCCTGAGTGAATGGCGAGACGAAACGGAACAGGACCTGGATTCACTTGAGGCGGATCCCGGATTCGCAGATGCTGCGGAGCGCGATTTCCGCCTGCGCCCGTCATCGCCCGCACTCGCCCTGGGCTTCCGCCCTTTCGATGCTGCGCTTGCAGGACGCCGGACCGGTACCGACCCGAAGCGGGACGCATGGCCGAAACGGGCATGGCCGAAAGGGAAGCGCATGCCTGCACCGCGGCCCTTCGAGACCGGCTTTGAGGGGCTTCCCGAAGGCACACAGCCGCTGCTGCCCGACTGCTACCAGGACGACGACATGCATCGCATCGTCGTGACAGGGGCATTCGCCGACGGCGGCGAACGCGCGCTGGAGTTCCGAGATGGCAGGACGAAGAACAGCTGGAATCCGCACCTCGTCTATGCGACCAACTGGCGCAAGGGAACGCTCCGTTGTGAGTTCAGTTTGCGCCTACAGGCGGGGGCGCGTCTGATGCACGAATGGCGCACTTCCATGCCGCCCTTTGTCGCTTCCGGTCCCCACTTCGACACGGATGCAGAGGGGTGGCTTCAGGTTGCCGGGAAGAAGGCGGTCAAGCTGCCTTTTGGTCAATGGGTCCGTATCTCCGTGGAATGCCCGTTGGGGACGGCCGCCGATCGTACCTGGATTCTGAACGTACGTCTTCCCGACGGCACTGAGACACGCTACGCGGACCTCCCCGTCCCGAAGGCATTTGATCGCCTCGGTTGGCTCGGGTTTGTGGCCATGGCGGAGGCGGATGTCGTCTTCCATCTCGATGACGTCTCCCTCCAGTCTGTCGCGGAATGAGACGATTCCCTGCAGAGCAAGTAGAGGTGACAGGTTGATGCTGAAGAAACGCATGTTTGAGGTGATGGGGCTGCTGCTGGTCGCTCCCTGCCACGTATTCGCCTGGGGGATGGGACACAACAGCCAGACGGATCAGGTCTGGCGTGGCCTCCCAGAATCGTTTCGCGTCCACTTCACGGAGAGGCAAAGGCAGGATTTTGTCAAGCACTATTCTCACTACACCGACTTCTACACCCCTCGTCATCCCAAACCCAGGACGGAACCCGCTGCCGCATGTTGCGCCGAGGCGGTGAAGAGGCTGAAGTTCAATCCGCACAAGACGTATTACGTTTTCCCGCTTTTCGTGGCGGCACTGCGAGAAGAGAGGTATGAAGATGCACTCATGTGGGCTGGATGCATATCGCACAGTGTTGGCGACATGGGAGCCCTGAATCACCCGGATATTCTCTGGTTCTCTCATGTTTGCCTTGGAGCTTCCGGAGTGATGGGACCCGGCGGACGAAGCGTTCCCGCCGTTTTCGCTCCCGACACGGCTTACGGCAAGAGCTATTTCGACCCGAAACTCCAGCCGGTCTACGCTCAGGCCATGGCGGGATACCAAGGGGAGATCATCAGCCGAGATCCTGAGGAGGTCCTTGAACACATTATCGTTCGTGACTACCTCCGGAAGGTGGAGATGAACGAGGATCCGGGTGTTTACCGCATCTTCCTGCTGATGGAGACGTACAACCAGGACAGATCGCCGGCAACATACCGGAAGATCGCAGAGGCACAGGCGGCCTACACAAGACGGGCAAATCGGGAAATCCTCGATACTATTGTCACGGGAATCGCCTTTGCCGAGATGACCGAGAACGTGACGTTTGACGTCAGCCAGGCCGCGATACATGCAGGCAAGCAGATCCGCCTTGCTCGGGAGAACGGACCGAAGGCCGAGGAGATGATTGCCTTCACGGGTGTCTGGCGGGAAAATGCCCCGAAGGGGGCTGTCGGCGTCATCATCTCCGACCGCCCCAGCCTGGTATTCTCCGGAGGATGTCCTTTTGGATCCAAACACCAGTGGTTGTCCAGTATCGTCCTGAAGGGGCTCAAACGAGAGGGTATCTCTTACCAGTGTCTTTCCTATGAGCGCCTGGAGGAACTCGACGTTCAGCAGAATCCGGTCGTGCTCACCGTGGCTCCGAAATGTACAGCCGGGCTTCGTCCGAGTTTCATGGCCTCTCTCGTACAGTATATAAATTCCGGCGGCAGACTCATCTGGCTGGGAGGTGATGTCCCCGGGAAGATCGCTGAGCTTCTGCCATCGGGGAGACTTCCGGACATCTCGACAGGCGATCGCTTCCGTTTCCCTTTCCCGGTAACGGACCCAGACCGGCACGTCGAAGCCGAATTCGTCAGTCTTGCCGATGGCAGGCGCTTCCCCGTCCCTGATCTTAGACTGAAGAGTTTTTCCTGGAACACCTTTGGGGAATGCCGATGCCTTCTCTTCGACGAGGTCGATGGCAGCCCGGGCACGACGCCCCTGATGCGGCTGGAGACTCCGCGATCCAGTCGTGTGGTGGGGGCCCACTGTAAGACCGGCAAGGGGGATCTGGTCTATCTTCCCTGGTTCACAATCTGTCCCTATATGCTCTCCGACGAACGCGTCATGGCTTCTTTGGTGGGGCTGGAACTGGATTTTGTAGGCAAAGGGATCCTGCTCCCGTGGTGTTCGACGACTTCGGGAATCGGCGGACCAGAGGGCGGGGGCTAAGCGTCACCTGAGACCTCCGATGTGACCATACCGCCTGGGCCAATGCTCGATTCACAGGTAAGTGAGGTATATCATGGTAAGACACAGCGCCGCAGCATTGACCCTTTGCCTGTTTAGCCTGGCCGCATGGACACACGCTCTGGGGCCAATCCCGCTCAGTGCCGTCCCGGAGGTGGTCATGTCCTCTGACACACCTTCGCGTCCCAGCTGGGAAACGGCGGCATTTTTCGGTCCGTTCCTGCGCCTCGACGGCCTAAGCCTGCCAGACGCAGCCACGAGCGCCCGGGTCTGTCGGACCGCAGAGGCGCTACGGCTCAAGGTTGACTGCGCCGAGCCGCGGATGGATCGGGTCAAGTCGGCTGTACGTGCTCGGGACGCAGACGTCTGGAAGGACGATTGCGTCGAGGTGTTCGTTCAGCGGCCGGGCCAGGAATACCTACATTTTGTCGTGAATCCTGCCGGAGCGCAATTCGACGAACGCGGCCGTGATGCGTCCTGGGACGCGAAGTGGCGCGCCGAAGCTGAGCGTGGAGAGGATCGCTGGTCGGTGCAACTTGAGTTTTCCTGGGCCGTTTTCGGCGGCCCGCCTCGCGATGGCGAGACCTGGGGCCTCAACATCGCCCGTTCCCGCACACCGGAGCATGAACTCTCAACGTGGTCGCCAACCGGCAGTGGGTTCCACGTGCCGGAGCGCTTCGGCAAGATCGTGTTCAGCCGCGCGCCCTACCCCACGAACGTGCGTTGGCAACTCATCGGTCGCCGGAACGGGCGTGTCGATGTCACATGGGAACCCGCCGCCGAGGCTACCGGCCTGCGACTGGACGTCAACGGGACCGCGACCCGCAGGAAATTCCAGATCGGCACTGAGGGCGCTGTGCCGCTGACACTCACCGCCAAGCGCAAGGGCGAGGTCATCTTTCGAGCGTTGTCAGTCGCCGACGTCATGCCCATACAGCACGCATTGGCCGCCGCGCATCGAAGGCTCGAAGCCGTGCCTGCAGCCGTATCGGCGGAAACCGACGCCGCCCGTGCTGCCCTGGGTGGCGAGCTCGGAAGCCTGGAGCAACTGGGGGCCGCCGCCCCAGCGAATGTGGCCGCACAGGTCGTGAAACTGGCTGACGCGCTCAGCGTGCGGAGTTCGCACCTGGCGGTGAAAGCGGAAATGCTCAGAAACAAGGCCAAGCCGGACTCCATCTTCTACGGAGTCGAGCGTTCACTCACGAAACTCTTGCGCCACGAGCCCTTCTCCGGCAAACCCGGCGGCGCCCTCCACCTGGACGCCGCCCGTCGCGAAATGGACGCAGGGCAGGTTGTGCTGTTTGCGGACAATGTTCCTCTGCTCACGGTGCGCGCCAAGATGTCCGCTGCGACCGGACCGAAAGGGAAGACGCTTCTGGCCACAGCGTTTCGAGTCCGGCGGGTTGGTTACATCCCGACGATCAAGCCTGTCTACGCCATCGAACATGTCGGGCTCTGGCCGGATCCGCTACTGGACGTCACAGCCTTTGACATCCGCGAGAAGAGCTTCGAATCACTCTGGATTGACGTCCGCGTGCCCGAGGACGCAGCGCCCGGCGACTATTCCGGGGAACTCACACTGACCGCTGCCAACAAGCGCTCGACCACGGTTCCGGTGCAGGTGCGCGTCCGCGACTTCACGATCCCGGTCCGGTCAAGCGTATGCACCGCGTTTGGCGTCAACCCTGGGTACCGCATCAAGCAGGATTCCGATGCCTACATCCGTAACGCGCTTGAACACCGAATCACGCCATACAGTGTGGCCGGCGCGCCCGTGCTCGTCTCGCCTCCCGCGCTGGATTGGCACGATGCACGCCGGATCGAGTTTGAGCTGACCACCGATCGGGCCGGGACACTGTCGTTCTACCTGACCCCGGCTGCCGACCGGCCGCCGCGCCGATTCGAGCCTGTGCCGGTGAAGGCTGGGCTGAACCCGAAGATCTCGTTCGAGCTCGGCCAACTCCAGACGCCGGTCCGCAGTTGGCGCGTCACGGTGACTGGGCCAATGGCCGCCACCCTTACCGCGATCCTCGTGCGCACCAGTGGCACGAACGTCCTGATCGATGCTGTACCGCGCCGTGTCGCGCTCAGCCAAGAAGGCTGGCTCGAGACGTGGCCGACGTGGTCCGGTTCGGGCTGGGACACCCCGGACATCCCGGCAGAATGGGACTGGTCCGAGTACGATGCGAAGATGGCCCGTTACCTGCCCCTCGGTCTAACCACGCACCGCGCCGCCCTGCGGCAGCCGTTTGCCGGCTGGGCCCGGGAGCACCAACGGCATCTGAGCGAGAAAGGGTGGCTGGACCTCGGCTATACCTATCTCTATGACGAGCCCCGCTCCGAAGACTACCCGAAAGTGAACGCGTTCCTCGGAGAAGTGAAGTGCGGTGCGCCCGGTGTCAAGAACATGATGACGGCACGGCATTTCCCGTCCGAACTCAAGTACGTCGATGTCTGGTGTCCGGAGGCCTACACCTTCGACCCCGCCGCGGCCCAGGCGGAACAGGCGAAAGGCAAGACCGTATGGTGGTACGTGGCATTCAGCACGCGGCACCCGTACCCGAACGTTTGGGTGGATTATCCGGCGCTTGATTGCCGCGTCTGGCCGTGGATGACCTGGAAACACGACCTCGACGGCATGCTGTACTGGTCGGTCACGGCCTGGTCGCGGAACGATCCCTGGCGCACGGCCGAGACCTTTCCCCGCTCCAACGGCGACGGGTCCATGCTCTATCCCGGCCACGACGGCCACCCGGTTGACTCCATCCGCTGGGAATGCCTGCGCGATGGTATGGAGGATTACGAGGTCCTCTGCCTGCTCGAAGCCGGCAAGAACGAACTGGGGGCCAGCGCTGCCAACGCAGAGCTTGTCAAGACTGTCGAGCAGCTTTGCGCGATCGACAACGGCGTCGTGCGGTCGTACAAGGACTACAATCCCGATCCTGCCGCGTTGCTGAATGCACGTGAACAGATGTCCGACACACTGGAGCGGATCGTCGCGACGCTGGGGCATGAACCAGTCATCAACTCACGCCCCCACTACCGGAAGCCAGTGACCCCGACGCCCCCGTCACCAGGGGAGGGGACGGCAGCCGGAGAAGAGACGGCAACCGGTCTGGTTTGGAGCATGCCCGCTCCCGAAGCGGAACCGGGACTGGTCCTGCGTTACACGTTTGATGATGACCTTCCATTCGCCTGCGACAGCTCGGGTTCCGGGATGCATGGCATGATTCGGCTCGCGCGCCGCAACGCGGGGAAGATCGGCGGCGGTCTGCGGCTGGAACGAAAAGGCAGCGTCAAGCTCCCCACCGGCCTGGAGCTCCTCGGGAGCCGGCCTGAGACCGGAAGCATCGCCGTCTGGGTCAACCCAGCCTTCAACCCGGTTGCTTTGCCCGGGGGGCCGTGGGAAGGATACGGGATCATTTTCTACCTGATGGAGACGGACGGGAATGGCTTGCCGGACGGCCACGACGAAATCGGTCTGTACGTCCACGGTCCACGTCTCTACGCGCGTTGTGCCGGGGAACAGGGCGCCTTCGCCTCGATACCCACTCCCCTGCGCCAAGGGCGCTGGACCCACCTCTGCATCACTTGGACAGGCACCAGCCGAATCTTGTATGTGAACGGGGAAAAAGCGGCTGAAAAAGCGGGCACATACCCGCTCCCCAATCTGGACACGTGTCCCGGCCGTCTGGGGGTCCACCCACCACACGAACGCTGGGGATGGGACGGGAGCTTAGACGAGTTCCGTATCTATCGACGCGCACTCACGGTGGCTGAAGTCGAGGCCCTCGCTCGGCCCTGATCGCTACCATTCTAAGGCTTGGCTTTCGGGTAGGTGACGGAAATCGCCATATCCTTCACGAACACTGTCTTCGTGGCGCTCCTGAACCTGACGAACTCCCACATGGCGGCTCCTGTCCCGGGGCCGGTGGCCGACCCGAACGCCAGACTGCAGTTGTTCCAGCCGGCCAAGCCGTAGACGAGGGGCAACCAGTGCGACTTGTCACGCGCCGAGGCCGTGAATCTGCCGCTCCCGTCCAGCATGAGTCGACCATCGACAGACACGCGGATGTCATTCTTCTTCACAGCGATTCGGTAGGTGTGGAACGTCGAGGTCGTGTCGAACGGTTCCGTCAGTCCGGCGAAGTGCAGACCGATGCTTTTCGAACCGAGGGTGAGGTATTCGACCGTCGTCCCGTTGGCGACCCGGACGCACACACCCAGGGGATCATCGCTGTTCACCACCTTCACCCGGACGTCAACCACGGTCTCGGTTTGAGGATCGATGTGCCATGGGTAGATCAGATTCGCCATATCGTTCCCGCTCGCGCTGCGGTCGGCCAGGAAAAGGCACGCGCCGCGGACCTCCTCCACATAGTCGGCACACTCGACAAGGCTCCGCCACGGTTGGCGTTCAGGATACGTCGCCAGTTCCGAGCCGGGCCAGTCAACGTCCCACTCGTCAACGCCTGGGACGGCGTCCGGTTCACTTGGTCTTCCCGCCGCGACCGAGAGCCGGACGCGGTTAACTCCCGACAGGAGAATCTCCGGTGCGACCGGGTATGACAGCCATGCACCGGCGATTGTGCATTTGCCGAGCGGCCGGTCGTTCAGACTGACCAAGAGCCGGTCGGCGTGCTCCGGTTTGCCCAGTCGGACATGGCACGCCGCGGCCGGGCGAGAGGGTGTGCCGCCAGTGCCCATCAGACCTTCGGCCACGACAATCTCTACTTCTTGGGATGTCCCCGATGTCACGGTTCGGGGATTGCGTGGCACGATGACCGGAACCCGGTAGGACGCGTTCCCATCAGGCAGGTAGCTGCCCGCATTCCCGTCGCGGAACGTGGCGAAGTACAGCTTGTCACGGCCGTCAAGCGTCGCCGGCTCTCCGAGTTCGCCCCAGTGCTGCAGGCGCGGGTTGAACAGATTGAACAGATAGATACCGTCGGCCCCCGCCTGCCAGGCCTGAGCCGCTCGGGCCCGGTACCCCTCGATCGATCGGCGTTTGTATCCGCCTGTCTCCCCCCGGACACGAGAATCGCTCAGACAGGGATACACCGGCACGCCGAAGCGGTGTCCGAGATCCACGCTGTACGTCCAGTGATTGAGGCGGAAGTAACCAGTCGTGACAAGCATGTCGAGCATCCCTTCCGACAGCCACTGCTCCACGTCCAGCCCAATGCCTTTGGCGAATTCCAGTGAGTCGGGCACGCGTGCCGTCACCAGAATGGGGCGCCCTCGCTTCATCCCCTCCCGCTCGGTCATGTCTCGCACGCGCCGGATCAGACCGGTCATCATCGCGAGTTCCTCAGCGCCGGCCGCCTCGCCCCAGGCAACACGCTTGAAGAAGCACGCGTGTCGGAAGAAGTCCAGCTCGATCCCATCGATGTCGTAGTTCTGGCAGACTTCCTCTATGATCCGGAAACACATGTCCCGGACTTCCGGACGAGTGTAGTCGGCCGAACTCCATGCACCGTGCTTAGGGTGCTTCTCGCGGGAGCCTGTGATGAACTCGGGATGCTCCTTTTTGAACCGGCTGAACAGCAGGGGGCCGTACCAGGCGCTCGACGCGTCGTGAGTGTCGTTCATGCGCAGAGACCAGAAGACTTCAATGCGGTTCTTCCTGCAGAAGTCGACCATGATGTGAAGGGGATCGGTCCCCAGCGCAATGAGCGCTGGGACGCTGTTGTTCTCGTATTTGTTCTCGCGGCAGGTGAAGACCTCACCCACCTTCGTGTTGTGGGTGAAGCTGGGGAAACAACTGGCGGTCGAGTAGAAGATGGTGTCTACCTGTGAGCCGAGAAGGGGGGTGGTGCGGACCTCGAGCAACGCCTCGGGGGTCCCTTTCTGGTTGTAGTAGCATGCGTCGTCGCCGTCGTTGTTGAAGATGATGCGACGCTTGCGGCGCGCAGCGGTCTTACGCTGCTCTCTGAGCTGAGGCAGTTCGAGCGGGAGCAATGCCTTGTTCTTCTCGGCCGGACCGGGGCGTTTCGGCTCCGCGGCGTCGAGCTGTGAGGGTGTGGCCAAAGCCAGGGCGATCCCGAGACCGGACAGTGTTCCTGAGATGCGCACGGCAGCGTCTCCTTCACTCTTCAGGGGCATTGGGGGCAGGGGCTCCTCGCACAGTACCGCGTAGGTGGACACATGGCTATCACCGGCGAGGGTGGAGAAGGCCACGCGCGTCGAGGAATTGCACGTTGTCGGCAGCAAACTGCACCACAACTGGAGTTGCGCCGCTATGGTACACCCCCTCGCAGCCAGTGGGTCTTTTCCGCACGTTTCGGCGTGTTGGCGATATGGGAACCAGATGGACGACAAGGAAAGACAGCAATGAAGAAAACTCAGGTAGGTATCGTTGGTTGTGGCATGATCAGCGACACGTATTTCAAGGCCTCACAGAAGTTCAGGATGATCGAGGTGGTGGCGTGTTCGGACATCATCCCGGAACGGGCCCAGGCCAAGACAGAGCTCTATGGCGTCCCCAGCATGAGCAATGACGAGCTGTTCGCCTTACCCGACGTCGAGATTGTCCTGAATCTGACCCCGCCACAAGTCCATTCCCAGATTGCTATGGATACCCTCAATGCCGGGAAAAACGCCTATTCCGAGAAGCCTTTCGGAGTGGACGGCAATGACGCGGCCAGGGTTATTGCGTTGGGCCAGAGCAAGGGCCTTCGCGTGGGGTGTGCGCCGGACACGTTCCTTGGCGGCGGGCAGCAGACGGCCCGGAAGATCCTTGACGACGGCTGGATCGGCAAACCCCTCAGTGGTACGGCCATCGTCATGGGGCGCGGCCCGGAGAAGTGGCCCCAGGCACCCTTCTTCTATGACTACGGTGCGGGGCCCATGCTCGATCTCGGTCCCTATTACATGACGGCGTTGGTCAATCTTCTGGGGCCGGCCAAGAGCGTGACCGCCGTGACGACGAAGGGATCTGACTTCCGAACCCTCGGTCCGGAGGTCGCCGAGCAGTACCAGGATCAGTATGAACCGTTCGACCGGTTCCCGGTGACCGTAACCACGCATCTAACGGGGGTGGTTGAGTTCCACTGTGGGGCAGTGATCACCGTTATCGCCAGTTTCGACGTGTACAAGCACGGGCATCGCCCGATCGAGATCTACGGTTCGGAAGGCTCGATGCAGGTGCCGGACCCGAATACCTTCGGGGGGCCGGTTGCTGTTTGCCGTAAGGGGGAAAAGGAATGGCACGCTGTCCCGCTCAGTCATTCCTACTCGGACAACAGCCGCAGCATCGGTGCCGCCGATATGGCGACTGCTCTGCGCAACGACCGGCCGCATCGAGTGAACGGGACGCTGGCGAACCATGTCCTTGACATCATGCTGTCGTTTGACACGTCCAGCAAAGAAGGCCGGAGAGTTGAGCTGGGCACCACGTGCGAGCGCCCAAGGCCCCTGCCATTGGGCTTGGAGGCCGGCGAACTGGACGACTGAGTGATCAAGCCAACCGGGTAGAAGCTGCGTGATCTCTGTGGCTACGAATGGCCAGTGAGCGGCCGGGGTTCAGCACGACGTTTCGCTGAGCGGTCCGGAACTACTGCTGCCCGGGCATCTGGAGCCGAATGGACTGGCCTGCAAGGGAGGAGCCGTCGGGGGTGGCAAGCCGAAGGCTCCATCCGCTGGCACCCCCGCCCTGGATAATCTTGAGGAGGATCCAGTTTGGGCCCGCATGCATGGGGACGGTATAACGGTTCTGATCGATGCCGGCGCCCCGGTGGGCATCCAGCCCGCCCTGGAGGGTGCCGTTGACCCAAAGCTTGAAGCCGTCGTCACTGCCCACGCCAACGCGCACCTCAAGATCGTGTTTCAGGTCGACGCAGCAGGCCAGGTAGTAGGCCACACGTTCGTTCGTGAACAGATCGGGCAGCTGCTCAGACAGAACTGATACGTCCATGCTGGTGTGGATCGGGCGCCAGGTGTTGCGGAGTTCGCGCCGTTCGGCGTTGCCCTTGAACCACGTGATTGCGGCAGGGGAGCCCTTCTTGGCCTCGAAGACGGTTGCGATCTCCGCACGCAGTACAGGGGTTGGGGCACGTTCTCCACCGAGGAAATCGCGGTCGAAACCGAGCTTGGGGGCGCCGGGATTCGGAAATGGGCCGCAGAACAGGAAGTGGGTGACCATGCCCTGGGCATCGGTTCGGAACAGACCGGCACGATCAACCGGCGTTGCGGGCGTGATCGTGTTGGCGGCAACCGACTTCGCGCGCAGGTTGAGTCCGCGTGTTCGTGCCGTGTGGAATGCGGAGAGGTCCATGTCCGCCGCACGCAGCGATCCACGCCATTTCTCTGCGTCTCCCAGGAAGTAGAGACGCGTCTCGAACGCGTCGATCGCGTCGATGAAGTGTGTGGCATCCCGTGCGAGAATCTGCCCGGAGAACACATCCACTATATCGGCGGGTTCCCGCAGTTGGAAGCGCCGCTCTCCCTGCTCGGCGGCGTGCATGGCCAGGAAACTCTGGTTTGCGTAAACGATTTCATCGGCGTCGCAGTAGATGTGGCAACCTGCCTGACGGGCGATGTCGCGCAGCAGGTCCGCCGGCGCCATCACCGATCCCACCCAGTACTCATTCCCGCGACGGACCAGAGCCGGTTTTCGACCTTCCGTGAACCGGGCCAGTACCTCTACCTCGGTTGTCGGCAGGGCGTAGAATCGCTGCGGGAAGGCTGAAGGCTTCGGTTTGCTGCGTTCCGCTCCTTTCCACTCCGGGCGTTCGAAAGAGCCAAAGACACGTGCTGCATCCGTGCTCGGAAAGGCAGACCTTCCGGACTCGGTGAGCTGCATGGTGTAGTGCAGCCCATCTCCTCTCTCTTGTTGCAGCCCGTAGCCCAGGAGTTGGCGTGCGTGGTCCAGGCTCAGTTCCGGATCGATGTCGGGGTTGAACAGCCCCGGGGCGAGCATCCAGACGATGGTCGTGCCGCGGCGACGCAGGCGCTTCTCAACGAGCCGTCGTTCACGACTTGTCAGAGAGAACGTGTTCAGCATGATGACCAACCGGTAGCGGGGGGCGGACCGGGCAAGCAGATCATCCAGTTCGTAGAAATCGACAGGGGTCCCGAGCCGGCACAGTTCCTGGGTCTTGAAACCACCGATCACCGAGGAACTGACAGGCCAGGGACGCCCGGTCAGCAGACTTTCCATGTCGACCACCGCAGCCACGTCGGTGGCACTGCGGCGATCGTGGTGCACGGCCGCCTTCCCAACCCGCTGGAACTCGCCGAATCGCGTCATGACCGGCTCGTGACTGTACCAGTCAGAGCCCATGGGAAACCACCAGCCGTTGTTGCCGTTGCAGAGCTGATGGGAGAACTCTCGGGTCAGGACACCGAGAGAGGCGGCGAGATCCGGCGTCCGGCCGTGCAGGGAGGGGTTGCTTCCGGAGGCGGCCGAGAAGCAGGTGCGGATATCCGATTCGCTGATCCAGAGCTTCCCATGTACCTTCAAGGTCGCGTCGAGGAAACGGTTGCAGGCATGTTCGCCCTGGCCACGCCGGTTGTATTGCGGAGGTCCTGACCAGAAATCCACATCCGGGGAGTTGAGCAGGTCCTTGAGCGTAGCCTGCCCCCCCTCCAGCAACCAGTGATTCTGCAGATAACCATGGAACATTCCCACCAGTTGCCGACTGTCACAGGCCTTTTTGGCGGTTCGGGCAAAGAGCAGCAGCGAGTCCTCCATCACCTTGTTGTGGACAATGTAGTAGTCGCGGACCCGGGCCTGGGTACGTGGGCTTAGGAAGACACCCCAGTCGGAGCGTGAACGCTGCTCCGGGCCGGGCGGCAGCGCAGTTGCGAAGTCCGCGGTTGGGTCGGCCCAGGCTGTCCGCAGCTTGCGGACATCGCCGTCGTACGTCCGCTGCAGATGGGCCCGGAACTCCCGCAGCATGGGCGGGGAAAAGTCCAGGGCGAGTTTGTTGTGATCGTAGTCGCCCCAGTAGTACCACTCCTCGGTTCCCCCACCGCAGATGAAGTACCCGATGACGTTGCGGGCGTAGGGGCTGGTGCGGACGTGCGAGACATAGTGGTGCAGGGCTTCGGCGGTCTTCTCACGCCAGACATCGGAGGCAAAGCTGGGGTAACCACGCTCCTCCGGGGCTCGGTCACGCATGGCGTACCATTTACTGAAATGATCGATGCGGCCGTCGTTGAAGCGAAGCGTCTCCTCCGGGTAATCCAAGGCGAAGCGCTGCGGATTGCAGAGGTACAGACGCAGGATGATCCGGGCATTAGGGATTTGGTCAAGAAAGCGGTTGATCCGTTGGTCCAGGCGCCGGAACGTGTTGAGCTGTTCGCCAGGCCAACCAACCGAGCCGACCATCTCAAAGTGGAGTTGGAAGCCTTTTTCTCCGTACTCCCGCAACTGCTCGTAGCTGGCCGCGCACTTGGTCAGCATCATTGGTCCGTACGGCTTACCATCCACGAAGATTGTCGGCACGCCGCCTGCGTCCCGGATCTGCGCGAGCGGATCGCCGCGATTTCCCTTCACCTTCTTGAAGCGGACGTTGAGGGGCTTTTTGCGCGGCGGGGGCGCAGTGAGGGGACTCCTGTCGCTTCCATCGGGGACACCATCCAGATCGGTATCGGCCACATTGGGGTTGGTGTGCTGCAGCAATTCATCCAGGTCGAGCAGTCCGTCCTGATCAGTGTCGATCGGCGGGCCACCGCGGGCCTGTTGCACGCTGCAACTCACGGTCGCCAAGCCGGGCAGTCTGCCCGCCGTTTCGCGCCATCGCCCTTCACCGGCCTGATGGGGCACCAACCGCAGCCGAACCGCAAAATCGCCATTGACCTCGACCGTTTTCTCCCAACCGTAGGGCTCGGCATAGATCCACTCTTCCTCCTCGGAAGTCACAGCATCCATGAAGTAGAGGGCTCCCTGGACATCGCGCGCGATCACGCCGAGGCCAAATGCGTTCTCTCCCAGGTAGCTGACATCATGCCAGCGCCGGTCAGGCAACCAGCGTTTCTTGCCGCCGGCCGTGTGAAGGGCATCGTCCTGCATTGTACTGTTGCTATACAGGCCTGCACGGTCTCCGCCGCCCCGCAGGTTGACCGGAAGCTTGAGCCCTTTGATGCCCACCTTTCCGGGAATGTGGACCTCGTAATCAACATCGATGTAGTCCGGGCAGAAGGAGTACGTGGTTGTCATACTGCACCCCTCTGCCGGGAAGTCGGGGTAGTTCACCTGCCACACACTCACCAACGGGCCGTTGGCGAGACAGGTGGGCTGGACTGCGCCAAAGCTCTCCACGGTGGGCTGATCGCTGCTTCTGTGCCACCAACGCACGCCTTCACCCAGGATTTCTGTCTCCTCGCCGTTCTCTCCTTTCAGCCGCAACGACGAGAGTTTTCCGCCGTCGGATGCCGCAATCGTGGCTTTGTAGCGACGTGTTGCCACGCTGACGGGAGAACCAGGTGAGAGGGGCTTGGGGGCAGGCGGTGGTGTACTCGCGATGGTGTAGATGAAGAGCTGGATCTCGTCGGTGTCGGCAACGCCGTCGAGGTCGACAGCGACTGTCCCGTCGGGAAGCCGTTGGGCGGGCATGGGCTGGCGATCGACAACGCTCCACGCCCGCAGTTCCGTGGCCTCCGGAGGAAGGGAGGACTTGGGCAAGTAGACAAGGCTTCCTATGCCTGCGCCGCCGCTTGCCGTCACCCGGACAAGGACCCGCGCCTTCCCTTCCGCGATGTACCAAGGGGTGTCTGTCGCGGCCCCCAGGCATGACACTGACCAGACAAGGAGGATCGTTGAGAGTTGACGCATATTCGACTCCGTTTCTGTGGGTGGGCCTGTCGAGGAAGGTCCACCGCCCGGCTACTCGAACAGCTCCGGAAGGTCGCACCAGGTGCAGCCCGGTGTTGAGGTGAGCCGGGAGATTTTCCGGTCAATCTCAGCCCAATCGTCTTCCGTGATGATCCTCGAGATTGAACGATGCCTTGGCGTCGTGGTGCCTGAGGATTTCGATCAGTCGGATGTCATCAAGGACGCCGTCGTCCCAGCATTGTACGATCTTCATGCTTTGAGTCTGCCTTCCGTCGGTGGTGCCGGCACTTCCGCCGGCCGGCATAGTGGCGGTCACGATCGCGGTCGTAATCTACTCCGGTCGAGGCCCTCCGCCTGTCGGTCGCGACAAGCATGTCGGGGTGATGGCCCCAATTTTCAATGACGCCATGACTCATGTCGCTCGGGAAGGAACGTAGACGTCACGAAGACGATCGCTCACTGCATCACCTGTAGACTCCCGCTCTGGATCGGCGCCCCCCGTCTCCGGCCCGGTCCGGCGGGACAGGGCAACTTGGCATTCCAACGGTCCTCGACCGCCTCATCCAACCGGCAATCGCCCAGGCTCTGACGCCGATCATCGATCCGACGTTCTCGGAATCGAGCCACGGTTTCCGACCCGGTCGATCTGCCCATGACGCGGTGCGCAAGGTCCAGGTCTATGTGAAAGCCGGCTTCACGTACGCCGTGGACGCGGATCTGTCGAAGTGTTTTGCCCGCGTTAGTCACGACCTGCTGATGGCCCGGCTCTCCCCTCACATTGACGACAAACGGGTTCTCCGCCTCATCGGTCGATACTTACGGGCTGGCGTGGCGGACGAGCACGGTGCGATCCAACCCACTTCGGTGGGGGTTCCGCAGGGCGGGCCGCTCTCGCCTCTGCTCACCAATGTGATGCTTGACGATCTGGACAAGGAACTGGAGCGACGCGGTCACCGCTTCGCCCGTTATGCTGACGACTTCATCATTCTGGTGAAGAGTCAGCGCTCGGGTGAACGCGTGCTGGCGAGCATCACCCGGTTTCTGACGCAGCAGCTGAAGCTGGCAGTTAACGAGGCCAAGAGCCAAGTGGCTCCCGTCTCGGAATGCTCCTTTCTCGGTTTCACCATCATCCGTGGCAAGATCCGTTGGACAGACCCCTCGTTTCGCGAGTTTAGGCGCCGTCTGAAGCGCTACACCGCGCGGAGTTGGGGTGTCTCCATGGACCATCGTTTCGGGTGCTTGCGCCGTTACATGCGCGGTTGGATGAACTACTACGGTATCTCCGAGTATTGCCGGCCTCTGCTGGATTTGGACGGGTGGCTGCGGAGACGGGTGCGCATGTGCTACTGGAAACAGTGGCGCCGATGTCGCACTCGTGTCGGCCATCTGATCCGTCTTGGAGCGCCGACGAAGCACGCCTTTACGTGCGGGTCGAGTCGCAAAGCCTACTGGCACCTTGCCAGAACCCTGAGCACGCAACGTGGCATGACCGACCGATGGCTGGCGGACAAGGGACCGTTGTCTGTGCGAGAGCTCTGGATTGCTGTGCACTACCCGGATGACGCCCGGCCAGTCGATCAGTGAACCGCCGAGTGCGGACCGGCATGCTTGGTGGTGTGTGGGCTGGGGGCTAAAGACCCCCGGCTACCCGATTACCTTTTCTGAGAGATTTGCTCTACTCCGGAGATTCGATTCACCGACAATGGCGGCAGTGTGACCATTCCCCGTTCATTCTGAACCGGCTTCAAGGGAGCGTCGTCGAACCCCAAGACAACGACTTCAGCCGGATCTCCGAACACCATCGCTTCATGAACAAGCGATTGGTCGTGGATCTTGCCGTCAAGCTTCAGAATGAACCGGCAAGGCCGGTCCGTCAGATTCACGGCCAGGACGGCCGTCTCTCGATTTCGGGTCACAGCCCGGGCGCTCACCGCGTTGATCGAGCCTTCCGGGGTTTCCAGTTGGGGGGTTGACATTGTCCCCTGCAGCATGGTGCCGTTCTCAAAGACGTCCCGTACGACTTCGTAGACACACGCATACGCTGTCTTTCTCAGGGGATACAACAACTGGCGCTTCTCCTTGAAAACAAGGAAGCTATTCGCAAGCCCATTCACGCAGAATCAGTTGGCGCGCTCATACACATCCTGGTTCTCGAAAAGGAACAGGTAGCAATCCGCCATGCCCAAGGCTGCGGCGGCATCGCGCTTCTCCGGTCAGGAGCAGCAACTGGTTCGCCGAAGGCTTCCGCTACTCGTAGTGCGTCCACATCCGCATGACTTTGACGGTCTTGATGTCATCCAGAACCTGGTAGACGAGGCGGTGCTGGATATTGATCCGCCGGGAACAAGCCCCCGCAAGTTCCCCTACCAGCTTCTCGAAAGGAGGCGGGCTTTGGTGCGGATTCTCCCGCAAGATGGCCAGCAGAGCTTCGGCCTGTGGCTTCAGGCCGGACCGGGCGAGCTTCTTCGCGTCTCTCTTCGCCCGACTGGTGAATACGACTCGCCAGCTCACCAATCAAGCTCCTCATCGCATTCATCAACGGGCGTCTTCAGACCCTCGATGATCGACTCGCGCATCTCCGGAATGGCCGTGAGATAGAGCGTCTCCTGGATCGCACGCCAATCGGTCTCGGCAACCAATACGGCAGCGTTGCGTTTTCCTGCAATCTGGACCGGCTCGTGAGACGCGGCCACACTATCGAGCAACCCGTACAGCTGTTTCCTGGCTTCAGTCGCAGTCAGCGTTGTCATGTCAGACCTCCATTGCGTACGCCATACCGTACGCTGCAGGCTAGCGGAAGTCAAATCGTCGTCTCCGGCGAACGCTTGGGTCACTTGCCGAGCGAATGCGAGGTCAAGTGGACCCGGATGTTCGGCGAAGCCTTCACCCCTGAGTTCCATCTCCGGGAATCAGATACACACGAGCGATCCTGAGCTGGAAGTCCAGCACGTCGGGCTTGGGTCTTCTCACGTCAATCGTCCAATCGAGACCGGGGTAACGAGTTCGCAGAGAAATGCCAATCGTGCCATCGACACTATCTGCCCCCATGTCCGCCATGGTGAGGATCCTGCTCCACACATTGCCGGCCGACACGGCCTCCAACTGGTCAGCATGCGTGTCAAGATGTCGACCACAGGACGGGCACCGCGCGAACTTGTGGAGATCCTCCGACTCGCCTTTGCTGCTGATCGTGAACCACGAATCGGTACGCCGCAGACTGAACTCGAGCATCCCCTGTTCCATGGCCATCAGAAACAGGTGCGATACATATCGTACGTGCGGCAGATCAGTTGCTTCCAGGAATTCGTCAGACATGATCATCTCCTCTTGCCGAACGTTTCACATGAGGATTTTCCGCGGCCTAGCGGGAATATCTTCGATGTGGTTGCTATGCGATCCCCTTGAGTTGTTCTGGAAGCTCCTTGCCCTGCAAGTGTCGGGCTATGAACCCTCTGGCTGGGTGCTCCATGGCCCGCAGTGATTCAATTACTCGGTTCTGATCATAGTCAACACGGTGAAAGGCAACGCGATGACCGCGTTCATCGGCTTCTATGACGGCATAACTGGCTCTGACGTCAGAGCCAACAGGATTACTCACGCTGCCAGGATTGAGGACTCGATGAGCGTTGACCTGAAGATCAAGGGGCCAGTGTGTGTGTCCTACGCAGATGATTTCGGATTTGCAGCCGGCAAGCAGTGGCTCGACTTCCTTCTCTCCCATTGTCGGCCAGATACCCACGAAGTCTCCCCCTGCGGGGGAACCATGTGTGCAGAGAACATTCGCACCATCAGGAAGTGTGAAACGCGACTCAGCAGGAAGGGCCGAAAGCCAGCCGAGCTGGCCGGCTTCCGTTACTGCGCCTTGAGTCCATGAAAAGCTGCGCTCGACACTGAGGAGGATTGGCAACAAGGCAGGATCTGCTTGGACATCGGCGAGCGAAGGGGGTGGACGATCACCGGTGCACACGTACCGATCTGTGTTGCCGGATATGCATTGCAGATTGCTTTGCGTCTGTAGCAGTCCCAATGTGGCAACTGGCGCGTGACCGATTGCCGCCAGGTCTCCCACGATCCAATAACAGTCCACGCCGCCCCGTTCCTCAATATCCAAGAGGACGGCCTGTAACGCAACGTCATTCCCATGAATATCGGCCATCAACGCGATACGCATCGGATTTCCTGATCTATTCGGCAGTGCCAGTCAAATCTCTCTTCGCACAACGTCTGGATCGCCTGCGGAATACCGAGGGCGTCAGCCCGCAGGCAATTCCGTCAGTGTGCATCCGATTGTTAGAGGTTGAGTTGTGTCTGAAAATAGGATGCAATCTGCTTCTTAGCCTCTTCAAATGCCAGTTCCTTCGCCTTCATGCGTGAGCAGAACCCGTGAACTTTTGCCGTTACCTCACCCTTGAGTTTTCCCTCCACTGTATGTCCACTTGGAGACTTCGTGGTTGTGAACTCCAGAGCTCAGTGTTCCTGTAAAATGAGACGCCCGTTTTTTTCCCGACCGATGGCCGCACCGGGCGGGCAACCGGTGCAATTGTAAGCAACCTCGGCAAAGGGCTTACAATTGTGGAAACCACCTTACATCCTGTT
>JABHEG010000389.1 GCA_018676675.1 Lentisphaerota bacterium | reverse complement strand
GGAATCAACATCCTCCGTGCTCTGGGTAGCCAAGCCATGCAAGAACACCTTGCGAAAGCTCCCGGGATGTCGATCCTCAAAGGGCATCTGCAGCGCCTAAACAGTTTTGCGCTCTACGCTGGACCGCTATTGGCCCGCATGCTCAGCAGGAACATCCGACCATGGCCGCCCGGATATGAATCAATCGCCTTGGAGACTGGAAGGCGGCAACACCCAGACAATGCCATACCGCCCGCCGGGCTACTTTTGTCGGGGTGATCCTCCAGAGACACTCCGCGCGCGCACCGTTTCCTGGAGGGCGTGTCGTCCCTTCTTTGCAGCAGGGCAAGCCTCGACCGAAGTGCCTTTTCTCCTCGGCCTAATGAGGTTGCCAGGCTTGCTATCTCGATGGCGTACGTCTATATCCAAACCATCCCGCTCAACGACAGACACCGGGGCACAATGATCGCCCGCGTCAGAGCAGGTTCCTGTAGAGGATTAGGTGACCATTGCCGGAAGGGTCCGCGATACCATGACATCTGCTGATCTGACAGGGCCATCGACAAGATCCAGTCTCGCCCGCATCGTGCTGAAGGGAAACTCCTACGAGCGAGGTCTGCAGTACGGACGGCAGTTCGGCCCCTGCCTCGAGCGATTCTACCGCTGGTTCGTGAGGAGAGACCCAGAGGAACTTCTCACCGGGGCCTATCTGGACGCGCTCGAGAGAATGGAAGGGATGGCGGCTGAACACTTCCCGCAACTCCTCGAGCAGCTCAAAGGTTGGTCGGATGGGGCCAAGCTCAGCCACGACACATGCCGGATCATGGCGTTCCACAACGAGATCAGCAATGTCCTTCGCCCGGGATGCTCGAACATCCTGGTCACGCAGGGCGGCGAGGGTCCCTGGCTTGCGCGCAACTGCGACCTGTCAGAGGCTGAGCGCTCCTGGCAGGTACAGATGATCAGCCACTGCGACGATTGCCATTCTTCCGCCAGCATAGGCTATCTGGGACTCCCGCACGGCATAGGGGTCAACCAGGCGGGGTTGGCAATCGGCGGCTCCAGCCTGCCGGCTGAACGGCGGGTGTCTCTGAAGGGCATGCCGACGATGGCAGCTGCTCTGCTCTCGACCCAGGGAAGCGTGGCCGAGTGCGTCGGCCGAATCGAGGCGTTGGGACATCTGGGGAAGGGGGTGAATCTGGCATTGCTGGATGCGTCTGGAGAAGGCGCCGTGCTCGCTCTCGGCGGCGGCGAAACCCACGCCTATCGCCCTGGCGAACAAGGCTTCCTGGTCGCCACGAATCACTCCATCGACGGCAAGACCAAGTGCCCTGCAGGCGTATCTCCCGCATACCTGGAGAGTTCCCGCGCTCGATATGCCCGGCTGACCAGAATACTATCGGCCGCGCGTCAGGCAGAACGCACTCCCGATCTGGGCAGGAAAGCCCTGGCTGACATGCAGGGAAAGTGGTCTGTGTGTGAACATGTTCCAGGTGGATTTCACACGATCTACGCCTGGGTTATCCAGCCCGGACGGGATCGAACACGCATGGACCTTTGCTGGGGGTATCCATGCCAAAACGCGTTTGAGCCCGTTGATCTGGACTGGTAAGGCGGTGCGCGGTTCGCCGGCTGTGGATCCCTCCGCGGGACGCACTCGAGCGGAAGCGACTGGAGCAGATGTAGCCCCGCACTTCCCATGGGCAGGACATTGGGAGAGATTCCCCCACCAAGAAATTGACACAACCGGTATCCGTAACGCGCTGAGCTTGGGAGAGCGCCCCCAGAGGCCCGGGCACGTGATGGGTCAGAGCCCGGCGGAGAGGGTGACACGATCACCGACGACCCGGTCCGTGTGGACATTGTGGACGATGTTGCCGGTTGAGGTGACGACCAGGTCGGTCTCGCCAAGGGTTGTGTAGTGGAGCCCCGTGCCGCGAGGTGTGCCCTTGCCGCGGATGGCATTCCCTGTGACACTCACAACCCCAGTCCCGTAGTTGACCAACACTCCCAGGTACCGGTAATCAGAGGCGGGTTGCTTCTCGCCGTGGAAATTGAAGATCCGGTTACCGCAGATCGTCGATGCGGCGCCGCCCTGCAGCGTCGCACGAATGCCGTACCACGCGCCGGCCTCCTCGCCCTCCCCGAATCCCTCGATGTAGTTGTCGGCAATGGACGTGGCAAAGAGCCTGTGGGCATGGATGGCATTGCCTTTCACGCCATAGATGTGGTTCCGCTCAACGCACCAACCCGCAGCGTTGTCCAGGTGGATACCGTCGGCCCCGGAGCCCGCGATCCAGCTGTCGCTCAGGATCCAGTCGGTCACCTTGTTCTGCGTATCCTCGACAAACACCCCGTGTCTTCCGGAACGCTCTATGAAGCAACCGGAGATCCGACCGTTGACCTGAGTCGTATTGAGCTTAGCGCCTCCTATCCCGAGATTCGTCAGGCGCAGACCGTCCCCGGACATGTTGGCGATGTGGACGTCCTCAACCACACTCAGCCAGGCGCGCAAGACGATGCCGGTGGTCGCGGCTTCGGTGTTGTTCTTCGCATTCCCGTCCAGCTTCAGATGGCGTATGGAGATCGGTGATCCGGTCCACGTCTTGTCATCCAGGAAAACCGAGCTGGCCATCAACGCGGGCAGGTTTACACCATCGGCCTGCCGGAACAGCGTCCCGGACCGACTCTCCCCCCGGTACGCTCGTCTGCCGGTCAAACGGACCGTCTGATCGAGCAGGAACGTCCCGCGGAAGACAATCTCGGAGCCGGGAGGACTGGCCGCGATGGCAGCATTGACCCTCGTCGCATCGGCGAGACTATCGGTGCCGATCACCTCGACCGCACCACGGCCTTCCGAACGCTCTGGAGTGACAGCACCCGGATCAGCAGCTGGAGCTGTGCTCGTGCGTGCCCCGTCATCTTGGGCAAGACCGTTGCAGGCGCAGAGCCCCACAAGTGACAAGACTGCAGGGACGGTGATTGCCAGATTACGCATGATTCGGGGCTCTCGGTTGTCTTTGGCTCAGGGCTCTACCTTGTCGCCGGACTCGTTGCGGGCCGCCCTCGCTTCGCGGTCGGCGGCTTCAGGCCACTCGCGGCTATTCGTGACCGGCATGCCGGGATCAGGCCCGCCGGCAGAAATGGGTTTGGTTGGCATCTGTCTGTCTCCCCGTGACGGTTGTTGGGAAATGGTATTATGCCCTGGGACGTTTTCAAGTGATGCTCTGCAAGGCGCCTCGCTCTTCTCCCTATGTGGACAGTCGCCGTGGCTTGCACGGGGAGATGAATCCGGTACGGTTGATCTGTGAAACGGCACACACGACGGACACGAACAGAGAGAGGCGAATCAATGATTGAGCTCGACGGGAAGACCGTCCTGGTGACGGGAGGAACGCGTGGCATCGGCGCCGCGATTGTGGAGGCCCTTGTTACGGCCGGCGCTCAGGTCCTGGTCCACGGTCGAACGACACCCGAGGAAGGGCCATACGCGGCCGGGAGCCCTGGACGCGCCTCAACCCGCTTTGTTGCAGGCGATCTGGCCTTACCCGGCAGCGGCAGGCGGCTCTGGGAACGGGCCGATCAGGAGGCAGGCGGCATTGACGTCCTCGTCAACAACGCCGGCATCTATGTGCCGGATGCCCTCGAAGCCGATGATCAGCAGTGGGCAGAAGCGTGGGAGCGCACCATGCAGGTTAACCTGATTGCGCCTGCGGAGCTGTGCCGTGCGGCGCTGCGCAGTTGGTTTGGTGCATCCCGCGGCGGAGTCATCGTGAATGTTGCCAGTCGCGCGGCTCTCCGCGGTGACGATCCCGATTACGGAGCGTATGCCGCCTCCAAGGGCGGTCTGGTGGCGTTGACCAAGACGATCGCTCGAGCCCACGCCGGTCGCGGCGTTTTCGCCTACGCTGTGGCCCCCGGTTTCACGCGCACGTCGCTGACCCAGGAGTGCTTCGACGCGACCCCCGGGCTTGAGTCACGCGTCCGCGCCGAAATCCCCATCGGCGACATCGTCCCGCCAGTCGAGATCGCCCGGGTTGTGTGCTTCCTGGCTTCCGGCCTCGTCGGCCACGCGACCGGCAGCACCTTCGACCTCAATGGAGCCTCGTACGTGCGTTGAGGCGGTAACGCACGGGCAGGAATGAGGACCACGCCTGATCACGTCTCGGGAACAGGTATGAACAGGAAGGCATGTTGGGCCTCTGCCCTCCCCCTGAACGCCGCTCTGCCCCTCGCACGGCTGTCCCTTGCACACACTGATCGCGGCCCTTATGCTCCGGGCGACGCATGAGCTGGCCTTGCGACGTCTGAGGGAACCTATAGGAGAGAAGAGACAATGAGCACATCTCGTTTCCGTGCTGTGATCTCGGGGATGGCTGCCTTCGCGGCAACGGTCTCGACAGTCACAGCAGCCACTGTCACGGGCGGAGGCGTGTCTCTGACCGTCGACAAAGCCGGCGCCGTGCAAGCTCTGCAGATCTCCGGCGCCGCTCTGCCGTGTCGGCCGACGCCCTTCCTGAGCCTCTGTGATGTCACGCGCGGCACCGAATTTGTGCCCGGCACCGTGACGCAGGGGGACCTGGACAGCACGCTGCATGCGAATTTTGAGGGACTTGACGCGCGTGCGACGCTGACGGTAGAGAAGCGTGAACACGCGCTGCATTTCACCTGCGACCTGATCGGCAGTGAGCAGCTCCCGGCACGCGGGGTATTGCTCCGCTTCGCACTACCCGTAGACTGTCTCGAATGGCAGTGGCACGACGACATGCAGACCACACGCCTGATCAAGGCCGGGCAGAGCTACGAGAATGTGCAGGCACTGCGGGCCTGGCCGGATCTGCCCGAGTGGGCTGACAAACCGAACCTGCGCGTCGGTGCGGCAAATCGCAACTTCTGCACGGTGCTGACCGGTCCGGTCGGCTTCTGCCTCGCCCCGGACATCGAGCGCCCAATCATCTTCCGAACCACATACGATGGCGTGACGCGCCAGCT
Source organism: Lentisphaerota bacterium (assembly GCA_018676675.1). Classification (GTDB taxonomy): domain Bacteria; phylum Verrucomicrobiota; class Lentisphaeria; order Oligosphaerales; family JABHEG01; genus JABHEG01. The sequence continues at coordinate 45,971 of JABHEG010000389.1, read as the reverse complement.
GCAGCTGATCTACGACTTGGCCTTATCACGAGACACGGCGACCCCAAACCGTTGGCGTTTTGCGTTTGATCTGTACGCGTGCGACCCGGAGTGGGGCTTCCGCGCGGCCCTGCAGTCGTACTACGATATGTACCCGCACCTGTTCAAGAACTACATACCCAACCCCGGTCAGTGGATGGCCTTCACCGATCTCAAGCACATCGACAACGCCAATGAGTTTCACTTCGGTCTCCAGGAAGGCGCACGCGACCCGAAGTATGACGACCAGATCGGCGTTCAGGATTGCACGTACTTCACGCACGCGGGACAATTCGTTCGCATCCCGAACCACGATCCCGAGAAGGACCCAGCCCCGCCATTCGAGGTCATTTTGGCCGAGACCGAGAAGACGTTCAAACGGAATACGAAGATGGACGGCGTTTACCGTGAGGTCGGTCTCCACGATGCCGAAGGGCAATTCCAGATTCCCAAGACCCGGGTCTACGGTCACTACATCGCCCAGTTCAACCTCGATTCCGATCTCCGCTACGGCCGCTGGTACCTGGACCGCACCGCTCAGCAGATCGAGCGCTTTGCCGCCAAAGGAGGCGTGCTCGACGGGTTCTACTACGACGGACTGACCACCGGGCTCAATTACCGCACGGACCACTTTCGCCATTCGAGTGCCCCTCCTCTGTGGGATCCTGCCTCGAGGAAGCCGGTGCTCAACAACTTCTTCAATTCCTGTGAATTCGCACGTGCGGCGGCCGAGCTGCTTCGCCCACAGGGGAAGATCACGATGATGAACGGCGCCATGCACGCGACCTTCTACGTCGCCCCCTGGCTTGATGTCTTCGGCGCGGAAACGGGGCTGCGCATCCGTCGGTCGGGCTTCAACTTCATTCGCACCATCATCTACCACAAGCCGATGCTGACCCTGCTCAAGGGCAACTACGAGCAGAAGATCGGCTACGACGAAGTCGAGCTTTTCATGAAGCGTGCGCTGGCCTACGGCATCTTCCCCGGCTTCTTCGACTGGCCACCCAGCGGCCTGGGCCCCGGCGGACGCTACTGGGCCCATCCGGCCTACTACGAACGCGATCGCGGACTACACCGCAAGTACCTGCCGCTGGTCAAGACACTGGCGGCTGCCGGCTGGGAGCCGACCACCCACGCGCGCTCATCAAACAAGAAGGTGTTTGTGGAACGTTACGGGCCGGACGCAAACGGGATCCTGTGGCTGACGCTGCTCAATGAGGAGGGCGCACCGCAGGAGACCACGCTGACGATCGATGCCGGAGCGCTGGGGCTTGCGACGGCCGAGCTCCGTTGCGTCGATCTGGTCAACGGTGGGGAGATGGCGCTGAAAGCAGAAGGGAAGCGGCTCGCAGGCGACATCGCCGTACCTGTTGACGGCGTGCTGATGCTGCAGGTCGCGACGCCGGAACAAGGCGTGCGCTGGCGCCTGAAACAGGCGCAAGACGCTCTTGAACGTGGCATCACGATGCGTCGGGTGGATGCGGAGTACGCGCCATCCCCTCGGGCCGTGCACTGGCGTGCTGACCGCGCTGCCTACGGCCGCGAGAAGGTGAATGACGGCCACGTTCTCTCTCTGGGAACGCGTCCTGGCGCGGAGGTGTCGGCCGCGCAGTGGGCGATGTTCTTCCAGCCCGAAGTTGCACCGGTCACGTTGCGCGTTCGGGCGGCCGGTGTCGATCTCTCGGGTGCACCCGAAGTGCGGTGCCGCATCGCGTGGGTCACGTCTAGTTTCACTCACTACGAATGGCGGAGCCTGAAGCTGGCTGAAGGCACCTACGGCTACCGTGACTTCGAGCTCAAAATCACTGCGGACCAGCCATTACGCGCGATCCGTGTGGAGCCACGCCTCCCCGCAGGGACGAAAGGAACGCTGAAGATCGCGTCCGTTTTGCTCGAGGACAAATTTGGTTCGGACTACGTCAGAGACCCGACCTTCCGCCAGTGGTACGAACCGGTGCCCGGATCCATGCGTACGCGACTTGCGAACGAGAGCCGCAACCTGGCCGATACAGTTGGGACGGCGTCGGGCAACGTGGCCACTGGCGTGCGTAGTCCGCAAGCGCGGGACGCGATCTTGCGGTCCGGTGCCGGTGCGGCCGCGCTTCGAGCCTGGATTGTGAAGTCCGGAGCCGAGAACGGCTGCCGTCGGGCACTGCGTGATCTTGACACGGCCGAGGAGCACTTGGCTACGGCGCTGCTGAGTTCATTGGGCGTGGGTGCGCCCCGGTTAGCGGGCGCGTCACGAGCGGCCCCCGGGGATGACGTCGAACTGTCTTTGGCGTTGCGAGCCCCGCCCGGACTTGACGTGACGAGCGTGATCGAGAGTGAGCCGGGTGTGCAGGTACGCTCCATCCGGAGGGGTGCCACGGTCACCGTCCCTGCCGAGGCGAAGCCGGGCACGGCGTTGGATGTCACGGGCGCCGTCACGATAGGGACGAAGGACCGGCGCGTCACCGTGCGAACCACGCACAGGATCGAGGTCACACGGCCGCTTGAGATCGCAATGGGAACGGCGGGATCGGATCCGGAGAGCGGTGCGTTCCACGTGCGTGCCGAAGTGCGCAACAACCGGACCCGAAAGATGCAGGCACGTCTGGCCGTGGCACCATCGGCGGGTTGGGCAGGAGTGCCGGCGCGCACGGTGGACCTGGGGCCGGGGGCAGCACAGGAGGTGGATATGATTGTGACACCCCAGGCCGGAGCAGGGGCTGGGGCCGTGACGGTGGTCCTCACCGCAACGGCCGGCGCTGACGTCGTCCGCGCTGCGAAGCGGCTGCTCTACATCCCTCCCTCCGCGAATCTTCTTCGCGATCCCGGTTTCGAGGGCGGTCCCTGGAATGTCGGCGAGCGGGACACGGCTGTGGCGTACAGCGGAGATTCGTCCCTGCGCTTGCACAACCCGACCAAAGCTCGCACGCAAAGCAACCAGACCATAGTGCTCGACCAGAAACGGCCGTGCCCGATCCTGGTGCGCTGTGCAAGCCGCGCTAAAGACGTAAGCGGATCGCGGAGTCGCGAGTACAGCCTCTATATCGACATCTACTACACTGACGGCACCAAACTCTATGGGCAGACCTGCATCTTCGACACGGGCACCACGGGGTGGCAGATCGGGGAGAAGATCATCGAGCCGACCAAACCGATCCGAAGTGTGAGTGTCAATCTGCTTCTGCGAGGGAAATCGGGAACCGCCTGGTTCGACGATGTGGCCGTGATGGAAGACCCCCGGCGTCAAGGCAACATCGCCCGGGAGGCCACGGTAGGAGTGGACAGTAGTTACAGTGGCTACTCGGCCGTGCCGATCAACGACGGTATCATCCATGTGCCTGATGGCGCGCACTGGACCGACGAATCCTGGGCATCCGCCGACAAGGAGGGCGCCCATTCCATCGAGCTCGCCTTCGACCAAGCGCACACGATCGCTCGTGCCGTAGTCTACTGGAGCACCGACGGCGGCATGCCCAAGACATCGCGCCTGGTACACTTGCAGGTGCCACAGGGCGACGGCTGGCGGACGCTCACGACGGTAACTCCGACTGGGCTGGAGGAAGAGACCGTCTTCGAACTCCCGGCACCGGTGAGCACGCGCAGGTTGAGATTGCTCCAGCCGAACGATGGGGGCCCGCGCGAGCGCAGCAGGATCATGTGGGTGCGTGAGGTCGAGGTATTCCCGACAGAGCAATGATCACGACACTGTATGTGTGTTCCGGCCCTGTGGCGCTCTTGCCCCTCAGTCCGTTCCACGCACTCGAACCGACCGACTCCGAGCTCAAGATATTCCAGTTCCCTACAGACCAGATTGCCAGAGTCGACGGCCAGGCAGACAAGAGACAGAAAGGCCTCATTCGCCGAATGACGAACGCCGAGCCAGAAAACAGTGCCCGTCCTACGGCTTACAGACGGTCTGGATCGGCTCGACATCGTGGGCGCAGGAAAGCGGCTACGTTTGGGCTCTGTCAGGCCTCGACGCAATCAGGTCACACGTCCTGCAGCCCAAACCTGCGCTACCGGACCCTGAACGTGGTTTCGTCGGTCGTCCCCGTGGCGATGTCTGTGACCTGTAGTCGCCAGGTTCCGAGTGCATCGTTGAGGGCGAGGCGGAACGCTGCACTGCCGGCGCCCGCGTCCGCCGCAAACTGAGTGCCATAGAAAGGCTTGGGCCCATCGGGGCTTTCCACATCTACTCGGAACACATGACGTCCCGGCTTGCCGCCGCGGGTCCGCACCTTCGTCGCGTAGCGCACCACGTCACCAGGACGCACGGTTCTGGTCTCCGGACTAACCCGGACAGCTCTCACGCGGTAGGGCAGGAGCGAGTAGACTCTACACTGGCCGGGGGCCATCAGAGCCTCAACTCGGTCCGTCTTGCCCAGGTACTTGGCGGCGCGCAGATCGTACACGTACGCCTCCTTCGCGAAGGTCATCTGCACGGGCGAATCTCGGTCCGCTTTGCCCGTCTGCGCGCTTCCCGGTCCGCCACCGGTGAGAATGGTCCCGGGTTCGCGTAGGAGTCCGATGTAGCTCGCGGCTCCCTTCACATACCGCACCGTATAGAAGCGGTCGCCGGGGGCTGCCACAACGTCCGCGAATGCCCGGGCCCCGCCCAAGCCAAGCACGCGGCGCACAAGCTCGCGCAGGGACCCGGCTTCTCGGGTCTTGCGACGCTTTCCGTACTCGTCCATGAACAAGTTGAGCAGTATCGCTCTGCCTTTGCCGACATTCCGTACAATCAGAACCGGCGTCTTTGCCAGCGTCCCCAAGGCCGTGTCATCCGTCACGTTGACCATGGTGTCACCGGACATGCACGCGAATTTCAGGTCGCGCGGGTCACAGTCGCCGTGGGACGCGGTGAAGGTCACGTCCCCAGAGATGCGTTTTGCCTTCGCATTCACCTCGGTACGTGTAACGCCGAACAACTCGTCAAGCGCGCCCTGGGATCGTGGGGCACAGTGCTCGTCAAACAGACCGCATCGTGCATCGGCAACGAGTGTTCCGCCGGCCTGGACGTACTCACGCAGTTCCGCTGCCTCTGCGTCCGACAGCGCCAGTGAGTACGGCAAGATGAAGACGGAGGGCATACGGGTCGTCAATGCGCCGGACTCCACCTGAGCATATGAGACGAACTCCGTCTGCATGCCACTGTCCTCCACAGCCTTGATCCAGCCGTGGCGGTTGGCTCTGAACAGAGCGTTGCCACCCGTGATGAAGACACCGTGGATACTGGGCTGTGAGTAGTGCATGCAGACATCCGCCACGCGCTCTTCACAGTCATGCAGAAGTCGCGCCAACCCCGCCTTGAACTCCTTGACAGTCCCCATGCCTTCCGAGATGGTCTTGGTGTAGGTGTAGTCTCCGCAGAGCAGTGAGTTGAGGGAGAAGTAGCTCGCGCCGCGGTTGTTGTTGAGCAGGCGTCGCCACAGCTGGTGCTGGAGGGCAGAGCCGTGGGCACCGTATCCCCACCAGGGAGCCGCGATCATGTCATGGAAAGAACGATGCATTTCGCCGGTGTCTTGATGGTCGTAGGCTTGGATGAAATCGAACGCGTCCGTCAACAGCCACCAATCGTGCCCGCCGTAGGCTGAGGCAGCCTGCGTCCCGGACGTCCCGAGTCGTGCGCCGGGGTCGTGTTTCTCAAGCACATCGTCGATGAAACGGAGGTACTCAGCCAGGCTCACCTCCATGAAGGTCCGGTGGTCGGCCCACGGGGCGTAGTTTCCTCGGTCGCTGACCTCTTCCGCGGTCATCGGCATGACTGCTTCCCAACTCACAAAGGATGTGTCCCAACCCCGATTGAGGTCGGCCAGGCTCGGGTAGCAGTCCTTGAGCCAATCGCGGAAGGCCGCCAACGCCGCAGGGCTGAAATCATAGTCGAGGGGCTGTGTGTGATCGGTCAAGGAAAGTTCGTCGCCGCAGACGTAGCCCAAAGGGCGGTACCTGGCCACCGCCTGGGTGATTCTCTTGAGGTTCTCACGCACGTGTTCGCACGTCTCCTCGGCATTCAGACACCACGGTCGCTCCAAGTGCTTCTTGTCACGCGTCCGCAAGTACGCGGCCTTCTGCTGCGCGAAGCTCAGGTGGTCCTTGCTGCGTCTGCGGGTGCCCAGCGTCCGCGCTGCCACACCCATGGGCATGGTTCGGAACCCGGCTTCGAACGGCGCCCGTTGTTCGCCGTCGTGCAACCAGCGTCCGCCGGTGATGACTGTGTCCACCCCGACCGCTTTGATCAACGCGGCCTGCACGGGCATCAGGTACTCGCGCGAATAGGCACCCACTGGATTGCCCCACAAGCCGCTGCTGAACGGCTCCCACTCTCGGCTGTCCCAGCTCGGCGGCATGGTCAGGATTCGCTGTTCTGCCGCGTGCAGCAGCTTGCCGGCTGCGTGCGCCTCCACACGCAGCAGCGCCGTGGTTGTCCGTGGCTCCGGGAGTTCGACGGTCAGGTCACAAGCGCTGTCGGTGCCGGTGCTGGTGCCGGTGGCGGCCCGTTCACCGATCCACACCAGTCTGTCGTGCGCGTCCGTCAACGTGGCACGAAGTTGCACGCTGTCGGCCCCCCCCGCCGTGCACGTCAAGGCAACTTGAGCTGTCACCGTGTCCCCCACGCGGTAGACGTCGTCGTCTACTGCCAGTTCCTTGATCATCACTGGTGCCCGAACGCGCACAGGCACACTTGTCCAATCGACCACTGTACCTTCAGAGTCCTTCGCGATGATGTCTGCCACGTGCAGCCCGCCGGCCAACCGGGGCAGTGTGAATGTGATCTCGCTCTTGCCGGGCTCGGCTCGGAACGCATGCTCGAAAGTGGTCACGCGGTGCCCGTACTCATCTTGGACGGTCACGTGCGCGACCAGCTCGGCGGCGGCTCCCGAGTTGGTCAGTGTCGGCGTAAGCGTCGGTTGCTCACGGCTGCCGATTTCGTAGCCTGCGACGCCCGCAGCAGTTGGGCCGAACTGCACGTCCGGTTGCTTCTGCCCGGCCCAGATCATACACTTCCCCAACAAGCTGAAGTAGTACTCCCAGTACCCGAACTTGGCAGCTGCGTACTGCACCCACGGCGTCAGCCCGTTCTTGTGGAATCCGGGAGCCTGCCAGGAAGTGGCATAGCTCAGGCAGACGATGCGGCCTTTACCGAGTTCACCTACCGTGAGCAGTGGCAGATCCCCCGCCGTTGCAAGGACGTGCCCGGCCGCTTTGTAGCGGGACATGCTCACCGGTGGCATTGCCGCCCACGGGATGCCTGTTGTCAGATAATGCTCCTCAGAGGCCTGCCACTGCTTCCTCCCTCGCGCCCCACCCGGCGGGCCGGACAGCGGGAGCACCTGCCAGACGGCTTCGGGGCAGTTGTTCGGGTTCACCCAAACCAAACCCGTACCAGCCCTGACCTTGTCCATTAGCGTCTCGACCATATCGTCCGTGAGGATCTTGCCCGAAAGCCCGCCGATGGCGATCACGTCGAAGTCATCCTTCAGATGTCGGGCGACGTTCTCTTGGGCCTGCTCGAACGTGAGAGCGCGTCCCAGGCGAGCGCCGCTGTTACGAATGTAGCCGGGCGAGGCCACGGTCGGCGCTGTGTAGTCCATGTCCACACGCTGTGCGAGCTCAACCGTCTCACGTTCCGTCAGGACGTCGTTGAGGATCAGCGTCTTGAGGCCCCCCGTCGCCAGCGGTTTGGCCCACTTCACATGGGGCGTAACCACGCTCTCCGAGGGCGGCCGGTCCTGCGGCGCGTTGCCTTTGGACGCAATCTTGTCCTCAAACCGTTCGTCGACGCGCCCGAGACGCTTCTGCAACGGGTCTATCGTCACCTCGGCGCTGGCTTTGCCGACGACCACGCTGGCCAGAAGATCGGCCACGAGCTCGTCACCCCGCAACACCTCAGTTCGCAGCACGTATGTGCCGGCTTCGGTGAGCTTGAGTTGCAGGCGCTTCTCGGAAACGCTCGACGTGGAAAGCCTCGCGTCCCAGCGCGCGAGTTCAGTGACGTCGCCGTCGGGCAGCCGTTGCCATGTTAGCCGCGCTGCCGCCTGCCAGGTGCGGGGGGCGGCGAGCCTGACCGTGACCGGCATGCCTTCGTCCGCTTGAGCGATGTTGACGCTCGCGGGGACCGCGATCTCCCCGACCACGTCTTGTGCCGCACCATTCACCGCAGTGAGCCCCGCGAAGGGCACCAGCCACATGGTTGTTGTTGCCGCGCCGCCATTGGGGATGTCTTCAGAGCGGTAAGCCCATTCCATGCCGGCCACGTCACCGCTCATGTAGTTGTAGAAGCACATCAGCTTCCGGTAGTCCATGACGACCGCGACACCAGTTCCACCGTCGCCAAGTGCCGCACCCCACCCGCGCGCGAGATCATACCACCAATACTGCCCAGCAGCACCTGCGCCATAGGCCACTGATTGCACGCCTTGTGACGTGGGAATGTAGTAGGTCGTCGCTTCCTGCGGCACGCCGAGTCGATTGTGCCACCAGACGCCAACGGGCTTCGGCACCATCGCTTCGTGGCCAAGGCTGATCACGTAGTCCGCGCGCACGGCCGCGCATCCGGCAGTCAGGCTGAAGGTCTTTTCGAAGGTCAGGCGTTTCCCGATGCCCACCGATCCGCGACAGGTCAGGGTCACTTTGGCTTCGTTGCTTCCTTGGGTCAGCTTGTGCGCGTAAACCGCGTCCGTCCACTGCCGATAGACGGCAGCGTCAGCGTAGTTCCACACCCGATCGATGAACACCTTCCCGTCCCCCTGCGCCGTGAGGTGTTTGGCCGTCGGTTTGTGGACGAGCTGGTCGATCCGTCCGCCGTGCGCTGGGCGGAGCTGCAACCGGACCAACCTGTTTTCCAGCACAACAGCGGCTTCATCTCCGATTCGGGTTTCGGTGACACGGCACTGGGCCCACGCCGCCCCGGCCGCGAACGTGAGCCCCATCGCTACGGCGGCCAAAAACAGGAATGAACGCATTTTCACAGCGACTCCTTCAGAAAGTCGGGGCGTCTCACTGCCCTGATGCTCAGCGCCCGGATGGGCCATGCACTGCGGAGGTGCAGCCGGTGAGAAGCTACCGCCGCCGCCGTTGGCACGCCAGGTAAACCAGAGGGTTTGGCTGCCTCTTTGTTGGGCGGACGGTGTTGGGGGGGGGCGCAAGTGGCTGAGGACCGACGTCATACAGTGCCCTCCCTGAGGGCATCCACTCCCCAGCTGTTGTGCTGGCATCCGAGCCGTTGACCATCCATGTTGGTCCGCAATTATCGTTCTTCGGCGGTTGGGCGGCAGAACACGGCGGACCGCGGGCATGGATTGGCGGGACAGAGCAATGACGATGATGGACAGGCTGCGATTCTCCCTGGCGTTGCTCGGGATCGCATCGCTGCTGCCGTCGCTGGCTGGTGAATCCCCCTCCCTGATTCCTGAAACAGTTCTTAGTGCAGCTCGAGACTACCTGGCGACAACGGACAAAGAAGAACGCGACAGGCTGGCCGCGCTTTTCCACACATCGAGCTTTGACCCGGTTCAAACTGTCCGGGCACTACGTCCGCACCCCGTTACGGATGTCGCTCCTGGGTACCACAAGTCCGAGCACTTCCTCGTGCCGGAACTGAGGAAGCGCCACCCGGACGATCTCCTGTACTACGTGGTACCCGAATCCTACACAGCCAAGCAGCCCGTACCCCTGGCCGTGGTGATGCACGGCGGGGCAAAGGGCACGGAGCGTACCATGGCGCACTGGTACATGCGCCCCGACCCCAAAGGCTCTGGGCTGGGCAAGGCGTTCATGGACACGGGCATGATCGGCGTAGGTCCTTCCGCCCCGATCAGCACGAAACGCTGGGAGCGCTGGTGCCTGCCTGAAGCGGACGACTACCTTCGCGACGTAATCATCGAGATGCAGAGCCGGTTCAACATCGATCCGGACCGTGTGTTCCTTCTGGGCCATTCCATGGGAGGCTTCGGAGCATACCAGGCCGTCCAGGTGCAACCGGATCGATTCGCGGCGGTTCTCGTTCATGCGGGTTCATGGTACACGGCATACTGGCCTGTCATCCGTGGGACGCCACTGTGGGTTGTCCATGGCGTCCACGATTCCGAGCCGGGGGGAAGACCTCACTATACCGACATCGCTTTTGCCAGACTGACCGGAAAACTGCTCACGAAACAGGGCATTGTGCATGAAGTCCAGGAGCACCAGGGACAGCACTCGCTGCCGAACGGCATGCCGGTCATCCGCGAGTTCATCGCACGCATGCCAGAGCTGCGGCGGGATCCCTTCCAGCCCCGCGCCGTGGTCGCGAGCCCGCGAGGCTGGAGGACGGGGGACATGCGAGACGCTCCACACAACCGCTGGCTCAGTATCGTCGAGACTACGCCCGGCAAGCTCACCTACGACACAACCAAGCACGAAGGCGCCAAGCAGTTCTGGGGCATGCCCCGCGAAAACTGGGGAGATTGGGCTCTGAAGCATGTACGGAAAGAGCGCCCGGGAGCCATGGTCGATGCAACGAATCTCGGTGGGAATCGCTTTGAGGCGACCACGCACAACGTACGTCGTTTCGCCATCTGGCTGCATCCGCGGATGGTGAACTTCTCGAAGCCCGTACAAGTGACGGTCAATGGAGCACCGGCACTCGAGCAGCGGGTCCAGCCGTCGATCGTGACTGCGTTGGACTCCTACGAGCGACGCCGTGATTGGGGCCTCATCTACCCGGCCAAAATAGAGGTCCTCGTGGCCGTGCCCGTCCCGGGGGAAGAACACCACTGATCCAGCCATGAACAGTGCTGCACATCGAGGTGTCAGTGTTCCAGAGCTCAGGCGTCCGGATCTCCCCGCTATGGACAACTTCCACGATCAGGCAACGGCCTGCCAGGGCACGTCGTCGGCTTTGCGCAGAGCCGTGCAGGTGGCGTGAATGCTGCGTGATCTCGATACCCGTTCAACGATTCGCCGGATTGTGCGCGTCGACAGGGGGCCCGGGCCTCTGGCAGACGGGAGCAACCAGCAGACCCCTTGCGTGTCAGCAGGAGTCAGCTCAAATGGCACGGGTTTGGGAGAACCGCTCTTCTTGCGGGCACCATCCCATGTTCCGCTGGACAAGGACTCATCTGTCCGTGCTGCAAGCAACCGCAACTGCCCCGGGCGAAGTTTGGAGCGGTTCAGCATGTCGATCACAAGACGGTCCCGGCCCGGCGGGCTTGCTATCATGAGTTGACGGACCTCTTCTTCTGTTGCGGGACGACGCTGCAAGGGACGTGGCGCATGCTTGATGTCGGCCGTGATCCCCAGCTCGAGCAGACGATCGAACACCGTTCGCAGTGCGCACAGATGCAGTCGTAGCGTTGCGTTTCCCCGGCCGCTCTGCCGCAATTCATCCAGGAACTCAAGGACGTCATCATCCCTGAGTTCCTGAGGCCTGCAGCACCTGACACTCCGCAGAAACCGCGAAACGCACGCCATGTATTTGTCAGCCGTGCTCGCCTTGTAGTTGCGCTCGACGAGTACGTCCCGCAGCACCGACAGATTGCCCCGCCAATCAAGACGACGCTGAGATTCACCATCCCGCGCAATTGCCTTCTGCCGTGCGACGTCCAAACAGCGCTCGATCGCACCCAGAACCAACCGTTCCATCATGGTTGGCAACCCCAATCCCAGGAAATCCCCGCCTGCACCGGTCATATGCAATGCTCCTTTAGGACAGCTAGTATCTAGTAGTACCGTAAGTGCCTCCATCGAGCTTGTCAACAACGGACCTGCGTCCCGTACGTGCAGCCAAGCCGTTTTCCGGCCAATCTCCGTTGCCACCCTGGCCCTGCACGCTCCCCCTGGCTTGTCCGGAAAACGCGGGCGAGAACGGCAAGGCTCCGGAGAGGAGTTACATGACCATGGCACAGTCCGACAGAAGCTGTTTTCTGGACATGGCCCGTTGCGTAGGCTACTGGTGTGTCCGGAAAACGCGGGCGAGAACGGCAAGGCTCCGGAGAGGAGTTGCGTGACCATGGCACAGTCCGGCAGAAAGCGTTTTTCGGACATGGCCCTTTACGCCGGCCACTGATGTGTCCGGATAATACGTGGGTTTGGTCACTGAACCGACCAACGGGAGACAGGCCGTGAGCCTGTCGCAGGGGAAACGAGACCTCAACGCAGAGACCAAACACCTGAAACCTGACCTCACCCAACACACCACTGAATGCTGCCGGATCAGTAGTGTCAACCAGCCTGGATGGCTGATCGACATTGTTCTACTACTCTCTCTTCCCGTCGTCCCGTACCAGAATGATCCGGTCGCACAACACCTGGTCCTCTTCCGCCTTGCCGCCGTAACTCGGGCCGTTGAGCTTCAGGGACACATAAGCGGTCCATAGGTTGTCTTCACCGGGTTCGTAGATTCGAGAGCCGACTTCGAGACGCGTGCCCCAGCTCTTGGCGGAAAACCAAATCCAGGAGTCCGGTGTAATTGTGATCTTACCCAGCTTGTACAGCCGGTAGGCGCCGGGGATGATGTCGCTGTGCTCCAGGGAGAGACGAGCCCCATGGGTTCCCTTGGGGGGATGCCGGGATTCCCACTGGTAGAAGCCAAGCCTGAACGGCATGTCCGGATTGTGGACGGTGGCAGCGTAGCCGTAAGCAGCTTCCGCGTCCTCGACGGTCTTCTCCCCGCCTCTGCCGTAGTTGCGGGGAATGGCCTGCTTGACGAGGGACGGATCGAGTGTTGCGAATTCCGGTGGCAGGGGTTTGGACTTTCCCCCGCCCTTGATAATGGCGAGGAAGTCCTTGAGTGGGCCTTCCCCCAGGGGCCGAGGCGTCATGCCCGCGGGTGCCTTGGCTTTGTTAGCGGCGGCAATCCGTTCGGCGTGCACCGTGTGGTCCTTGAAGTACTCCGGGTAGGCCTTCTGCAGGTCGAACCACCTCCACAGTGTGGCAAAGTCGAGTTCTCGTCGGAGCGCCCGGATGTTCTGAAGTCGTTCAGCCTGTTCGCCAGCTTGCGTCTCCATCCGGTCGAAGAGGGTCTGCCACCGGTGGATGTTCTCCACAGTCAGGTAGGGGAACGTGCCCTTGTCGTAGTTACTGGACCGGTAGCCGACCCCGGGCGGCAGGACGGTCATCGCTTGGCGTCCCGCTTCCAGCTCCTCCAGGTATTGCCGCACCAAGAAGGCGGCCGGTCCGTACTGGTGGTCGGTGAATTGCTCGATCAGGGCATCGGTGTCACAGTTGACATCCTGCATGAGTTTGTACAACAGATAGCTCTGCAGCTCACTCCAACCCGCTCGATCGAGAAATCCGTTGTGGTCGGTGAACACACCCTCCACACCGGCGTCAGCCATCAGCCGCATGTTGTTGATGACACGACGGACGTTGCCCACCGGCATCGCGTCCCCGGTGCCCCAGGGGTTTGGGTACATCCAGGCCCAAAGGTGAGTTGTGATCTTGCCCCAGGCTTTGAGATCGGAGTAGGTTTCCTGGATGCGGGGATCGGGGTGGGTCCAGTCCGCGAAGTAGCAGTCCTCGATTGGCGCAAAGGAGATGATCAGGTTGTCCGGGAGCTTCTGACCTTCGGCAAGGACCGGAGGCTTCTGGGTTTGGCTACGGCGATAGGCCAAGGTCTTGACCATGACCCCCGGATGCTTGGTCTTGAGCAGGTCACAGAGCTCGAACAGGTAGTCGTAGATCGGGCCGCCCCGTCCCCCGTACTTGCTCTCCAGCGCTTTGCAGGCGTCGCAGTAGCAGAACGAGTCCGGGGTATCACAGGCATCGAGCGTAACGATGATGTTCTCGCCATCAATCGAGATGTGTTTCAGGATGTTCCGAGTCAGCTCCTTGCGGAGGGCCGGGTTGCCGAAACACAGTTGCCGGTTCTTCACGCGCTGACCGCCGCGGCCCACGGAGAAGTACTCGGGATTCGTCTCGAAATAGTTCCTCCGCTCCAGCCAGTCGAACGCCTTGCCGTAACGATTGTCCGGATCCGGCGGGATGTACCGGTGGAGAGAGTGGACAAATACGGGGTTGGGCATGAACGAGATGATCCCCTCGTTCGCCTCGATATTGTGCCTCTTGCGTTTCCGGGCCTGGCGGTCGAAACCCATGTTCATGCCGTTCTGGTAGTAGAAATCGAGACTGTGCCGTAACCCCACCTCCCGGGACGCGAAGGAGAACCCCCGTTTTCGGTTGAACGGCGCCAGCGTGACGGTCGGTCTAGACGGGATGACCGGCTTCTCGTAGACCGAGTACCAGCGCCAGCCGAGGGAGTTCTCGAGGAACTCCATGACCGCGTGCAGATTGCCGTGAACGCCCTTGCCGTAAAGGAACATGTTCGCGCCAATCGTCCGTGACACGTGTTCCTGATCGTCCAGACCGGCCAGTGGGTCGCTGCCGAGGTGTGTGCATGCCGGACCGCTCAGGCCGACAAAGATGGAGGGACTCCCATCGATCGCCTGACCTGGCGCCACGACGGGGAAATCCGCGCCGGTGACTTGGGTGAGATAGTTGGTGAGCGTCAGAAGAGCATACGTGTCCACGCTGGATGGATCCGCAGGCGTCACCACCCGGTAGGTGGTGCTTCCGTTGGTCGCGATTGACAGCGTGGCCCCGGTCAAGGGGGGGACCACTATGCACGCACTCAGTCCCGCGATGACACAGGGCGTCAATAGCTTCATTCAGCAGTTTCCTTCCAGCACCTCAGCTACCGACAGAGCTGCCTGCATGCCCCGTATTGGCCAGTGCTTTGTGACGGTCCGGACTATCAAGTGCCTGATTGGCCGGGCGATACACGAAGCCTGTCGGGCGACTTCAGCCCGTCCGCCGATGAGGCGGGAATGTCCGACGTTCAGCCTTGCTCTGTTGGCGGAGACCCAGCCCCCCAGGTCTGGGTACTCGACACTCAATCTTCGCACAGGTCGCGGCGAATGCAAGGCCGGGCGAGGCTGTCTTTCCGTGTCGGTCAATCGCACTTGAACCGGGCGAGGATATGTTGTCGGCACCAGTGAGGTACCAACCATGATGACTATCACGTTCCCGAATCATTCGATGTTGGTGGCAGCCGGGAGCTTGGCTTTTGGACAGGCTCTTTGGGCAGGCGAACAGGCCGTCCGCAACGCGATCGAGTTCCTTGATCCGCGGACGATCGAGCACACGTACTTCCTGGACCGTCGGATAACCCCGGCAGAGAAGCACCCAGGCAACCCGGTCATCGCCGACTGCCACTCTGCCCAAACCGTGCTTCAGGACCGGGACGGAAGCCTGCGGCTGTGGTACGTCACCCGACGCAAGATCCCGGGATACACTGGCTCGGCCCGGGAGTACACACTCCGCTATGCAGAATCGACTGACGGCGTGACGTGGACCCGCCCGGAACTCGGGCTGAAAGAGTTCGACGGTACATGGAAAAACAACGTCCTGATCACGGCGCACGACACCGATTCTACCGGGCGCAAACTCACCGGGCAAGGGGGCTTGGTCTGTGGCAACTTCAGCATCATTGATCGGGAGCGGGGGCCGGCTCCCCATACGCGTGGCCGCTTCACTGCCCTGATCAATCAGGGAAATGCACTGGGGCTGGTCTATTCTGACGATGGTTTGCGTTGGACTGCATACCCGGAGAATCCTGTCTTCGATGCCAGCTGGTCGGACACGAACAACAACCTCGTTTTCGACCCCGACATCGGTCGTTACGTGCTCTACTACCGACCCCACCCGCGGGTCCATGCCGGCCCCCGACATGTCAACCGCCTGGTGGCCCGCATCGAGAGTGCTGACCTGATCAACTGGGATCTGGGGTCTGCGCGTTGTGTCCTTGACACCGATGCCCGGGACGCCCCCGCCTTCAGTGCGGTCAAAGATGCCCGGGGACGAGATCGGCAGTTCTACGGAATGCTCGTATCGAGACACCAGGACTTCTACCTGGGACTGCCCAATCTGCTGGACGAAGGGACAGGCCATATGGACTTGCGTCTTGTGAACAGTCCCGATGGCGTGGACTGGCAGCGGGAACCAAACGAGACACCGTTCGTCACCACGACACCGGGAGCCTGGGATTGTGGCACCATAGGCTTCGTAGCAACCGGGTGCCCGATCCAGGTAGGCGACGACCTGCTGTTCTACTACGGCGGCACGAACATGACGCACAACTACAAAATCATGAACGACGAAAAGACCCTGAAGATGCGTCTGGGACTGGCCACGGTCAGACGGGGACGCCTGGTGGGCTACCATGCGGGGGAGGCGGAAGGCGAACTGCTCACACGCCCGTTCCTGCTGGACAAGCCATGTCTGCGCCTGAATGCAGATGCTGCAGATGGTGAAGTCAGAGCGGCACTGTTGCGGGCTGACGGGACGCCCATTCCGGGGCGCGGGAAGGGGACCTGTGAGCCCCTTCACAACGACGGACTGGACCTCCCGTTGCGGTGGCGGGACCACGGTTCGCTCAACGACACGGTGGGCACTCGTGTTCGTCTCCGTCTATATGTCCGGAACGCGGCCGTCTATGCCATACAGACTGCTCCATCGGAAGACTGATCGCTCGCGGCAAAGATACCCCCGTCCACACCGTTGCCATGAAGTGGAGGGAAGCTCCTCCCGAATTGCGGGGCTGTGCGAATGACGGGCTCTGAGCACGTGAGTTCGACGGGAAGCGCTCTGATGCGGAATCCCACTTCTGCCGGAGGACGCCGGCAATATTGGTGAAGCTGCGGAGATCGAGCACATGACGACACACTGTTGCGGTTCGCTGGGATTGGGAAGCGGCCTTGGGGCGTTGATACTGCTGTCCGGCTGTACCACCACGGCGCCTGTGTCGGAGAACGCTCCACCATTCGAGGCTCGGGTCGAGATCGAAGAGACAGCGTTTCGCTGTCCCGAATACACCATCACCAACAACGGATCCGGGATGTTCTGGGGCAGCGGCTCAGCTCAGCTCGTGCGAATCGGTGACCGGCCCTTCGCGAGCGCCTTCGAACACGTCCCGGGCTGCGCACCACTGAACAATGCACGCTGGGCACTCTACGAACGCGGCCCCAATGGCTGGCGCGTCTGCCAGCGCGATGACAAAGACCGCACCCGTGAACCGTCTCCATTGGGCGTAAGCCGATCCGGCCGGTTGCTCATGTCGGTGAACCCGACGCTGGCCCCCTGGATCGACGCCATACCTGACCCAAAGACCGGGAAGATCCCTCGGCAGGGGGGGGC
This sequence comes from Lentisphaerota bacterium, assembly GCA_018676675.1. Lineage (GTDB taxonomy): Bacteria > Verrucomicrobiota > Lentisphaeria > Oligosphaerales > JABHEG01 > JABHEG01. Next base: position 28,793 of record JABHEG010000389.1, on the reverse strand, counting down.
AGCTCGACCTGAGTTTCTGGAGTTCGATTCCACCAATCCCGAACGCAATCCCAGCCACCTGATCCCCTCATGGAGCGGTGAGCCGACGTTCACCGACCACTCCTACCGGGCCTTTGCCGCAGACGGCGAAAACGGCGAGTTCATCCTGTTCCAGAAAGTCGGCTATACCCATACGGAATGGGCGTTCCTGGACAAAGAGATGCAGTGGAAAACCGCACAGCTGGCCTGGCCGAAAGGGGAAGACCCCAAATACTCGGTCTGGCCCGGCGACAGAACGCCCGTGAACTACGCCAATGTGGTCCTGAGCAACCGACAGGTCTACTACATCGGCCAGTCTCCCTACAACATCTGGGACCGGATCGACCCTCTGGATACCGAAACCTGGGGACGGGGGAAGTGGGGCTGGCGTATGCGCAAACTGCACTGTGCCTGGACTCCCGATATTGCCGCTGTGCCGTTCAGGGAGTGGACCGTCATCGACGACACCATGGCCGATGGCGGCACCATCGGGATGGGCGATTCCTGGCTTGCACCCGATGGGCGACTGCACCTCGTGTGGCAGAAGACCCCAATCCATCCCGGACTACGCGACACCCACTTCCCCGACATCAAGCGCGATTGGCACCTCTGCTATGGGGTACTAAAGGACGGCGAAGTCCTCGAGAAACGGGTCCTTCTCTCCGGCGGCGAAACCACCGGCCCGTTGTATCCCTCCGGCTACATTGGCCATCCCCGACTCCACATTACGCCGGACCACACGCTCTTCGTGCTCTGCAACCTCATGGGGTTGACCCCGGAAGCGAAATTGCGAAGCGGGACCTATGCCATGAGAATCGCTGCCGACGGGACTGTCTCCGTTCCGGTTCGGGTCCCGTTGGAGCATCCCATCAAGAGCACCTTCTTCACCGCCACGCCGCGGGCCGGCAACCGGCTCACCGAGGCGGCGGACCTCCTCATCTCGGACACCATCGACGCCAAACGGGTGGCGCGCTACGTCCGGATTCGCTTCCGTCCGCCCTGTTCCCCCACCGTTTCCATCACAGGCCCGGGTTTCCTGCTCCCGGGCCAAGGACGCGAGATTAGGCTGCAAGCGGAGGTCAGCGACCCCCAAGGTGACGTGAGTTCCATCCGCTGGCGTCTTCCAGATGGAAGCGCCCAAGACGGCACGTCGCTCAAGTGGCTGGCGCCGCCCTCGGTAGGGGAGAACGTCACGGTCGTGGCCGAAGCGACCGACAAAGACGGCAACACGGGCCGCAGCGCACGATCTCTGTCACTGCCTCCTCCGGAGCTCGCGGATGCAGACGGTCTCGTATCTGTCGAAGCGGAAGTGCTCGCCGACGAGGGTGGAGGCAAGGCCAGGGTGTGCCATCCCGTCAATGTAGCGAATGCATCGATCAGCTACTGGCACATGAGCCTCGGGCATTGGCTGGCGTGGGATCTCGACATCCCGGCGGCTGGTGAATACGAGCTGTGGATGCGTTACACAACAGGCTGCACCGGCACGCGACGCTCGCTCCTCATCGACGGAAAGCTCCCCGGCCCAACCTTTGCGGACATCGCAATCCCTACAACCGGCGGCTGGTGCACGGACCGGGACCAATGGGCATATATGCGCCTCGGCCCCGCACTCGAGCTGACTGCCGGAAAACACCGCATGCGCATGACCAATCTCGCCGACGGCCTCGGGGTGGACGCCTTCATCCTCCGCCCGAACCCATGAGTCAACACAAAACTCAAGAGGGAGAACCTATGATGTCAGCAACACACACAGGCAGACAACTCGCATCACTGGTTGCGGGTCTCCTTCTGCTGACCGGCCTGCATCTCCGGGCCGACGAGCCTGAAGCGTACCTGAAGGCGAGCTCCGAGTCGCTGCGCTGGTTTCGTGACGCCAAGTTCGGTGCATTCGTCTGCTGGGGACCGTGCAGCATAGCGGGCACAGAGATCGGCTGGTCTCGCAACGGACCTCGAGCCGGGCGTGCCCCGGCCAACCGAGGGGTGCCGGTGGAGGAGTACGACAACCTGTACAAGCAGTTCAACCCGACCCAGTTCAACGCCAGGGAGTGGGTGCAACTCACCAAGGACGCGGGGGCCCGGTATCTGCTGTTCCTGACCAAACACCACGACGGATTCTGCCTGTTCGACACGCAGCACACAGACTACGACGTGATGAACACCCCCTTCAAGCGCGACGTGACCAAGGAGTTGGCCGACGCCTGCCACGAGTTGGGAATCCGCATCGTCTGGTACTACTCACAGCCCGACTGGCATCACCCGGACTACCGAACCGATACCCACGCGAACTACATCGAGTATCTCCACGGTCAGATCCGTGAGTTGTGTACCAACTACGGGAGGATCGACGGCATCTGGTTCGACGGACTGGGCGGTAAGGCGGAGGACTGGGACAGTAAGACCCTCTTCAGAATGATCCGCGAACTCCAGCCGGGGATACTGATCAACAACCGGGCAGGGCTACCAGGGGACTTTGACACGCCCGAGCAGAAGATCGGCCGTTTCCAGCTCGATCGCATGTGGGAAAGCTGCATCACCATGAGCACGGGCTGGTCGTGGCGCGGCGAGGACGCCGCCGTCAAACCGCTCAAGGACTGCCTGCATTTGCTGATCAAGTGCGCCGGAGGCGGGGGGAACCTGGCATTGGACACCGGCCCGATGCCCGACGGTCGTATCGATCCGCGACAGGCCGCCAACTACCGGGACATGGGGGCGTGGCTGCGGGACTACGGCGAGAGTATCTACGCCACTGCAGGCGGGCCATACAAGCCCGCGCAATGGGGCGTCGCCACGCGCAAGGGCAACACCGTATACCTGCACGTGCTGGAATGGTGGGGCGACGATGTCCTCACGCTGCCGCCGCTGCCACGCACGGTTGTCACCTGCACGGCGATGACAGGAGGGAAGGCGACCTGCGAGCAGACAGATACCTCACTGGTGATCCGGTTGCCTCAAGTACAGCACGCCGAGATCGACACGATCATCGCCCTCAAGCTAGATGGCTCGGCCATGGACTTTGACCCCATCTCGTCGCTGGAGGCCGGTGCCGTCTCCCAGGGCCAAACGGCCTCCGCCAACGCCGAATGGAGTCCCGAGTACAGCGCTGCGAAGGCATTTGACGGTAACGACGACACCCGCTGGGGCGCAGCTCCGGGATCCCGCTCCGGCTGGCTGGCCGTCGATCTCGGGAAGGCCACGACCATTGATCGAGTCTGTGTCATGGAAGCCCCGTGGAATCGGGTTCGTAAATACCAACTCCAATACCGGGACGGTGACACGTGGCAAACGTGGCACGAAGGAACGACACTCGGGGAGTTCCGCCTCAAGTTCAACCCCGTCACCGCCCAACACCTCCGGCTGAACGTCACTGACGCAACCGACGTGCCGACGATCTGGGAAGTACAGTTCTTCGAAGCGCCGGAGTGATCGTTTTGACACTCCCTGCCGGGCCGCTATACTCGGAATGACCACGCAACACCGAGTTTTCCTGGGGCAAATCATGCTTGGAAACAGTGCCATTCGCACGGCGACTCTGGCCGTCACGATCACAGGGGTTCTTACCATGGCTTCAGCGCGTGTCCGAGCCGCCGATCGTGTCGTGTCCTTCGCGTCGGTTTGCCTCCTTGAAGGCTCCGAGCGTGAGAACGTTGAGTACGTTCTTGCGGAGCTCGCAGAATGTCCGGGTGACACCGATCTCGTCGCGCTCCCGCACATGCCCTTTCTCTCGTTCCGCACAGCGCAGGCGCAGGCGGACCTGGCCCCGTTCGCGGAGTTCGCACGAGCTCGCCGCACGTACCTCGCCCTGTCACTGCGTGAGGATGATGGAGGCACGGCCTACTTCACCGCCGTCCTGTTGGACCGAGCCGGAAAGGTCTGCGGGACGTATCGCAAGACCCACGCCTTCCCCGACGACAACGTGGCGCTCGGGGACGAACTGCCGGTGTTTGCCACCGACTTCGGCAAGGTCGGCATGACCGTATCCACCGACTTCTACTTCCCCGAGATCTACCAGGTGTTGAGCATGAAGGGGGCGGATGTACTCACCTGGCACCACTACCCCGAACGTTTCCGCGACCACAGCGGTTGGGGACCATTGCTGATGGCACGGTGCCTCGACAGCCATGCGCACATGCTCACCGCCATGCACGCCGATCCCCGGGCATACATCACGAATCGCTACGAGGGCGGCATGTCAGGCGCCGCCTGGGGCCGAAGCATGGTCCTCAACCGGGTCGGTACGCCGATCGCGGATACGGGCTACGAAGATGGCATCGCGCTGGCCCGGGTCGACCTGGACAAGCGCAAGGAGAACGTGTACGCACCGGCCTACAAGGGTGAGAATATCTTCTTTGTCAACAACTACGGCGACCGCACGGCCCTGGCGCCGGTCGCTGAGCCATACAGCGCTCCCAAGCTCCCAACCTACGGGAAGCGCACCTGCCGTCTGGCCGTGGCGTCGTTCCAGCGCAATGTGAGCTGGCGCAAAGGCATTGTACCGACAGCAATGCTGGAGCTCATCGATCAAGCTGCCGAGATCAAGCCCGACCTGCTGCTGCTCTCCGAACAGAGCACAAACGCTGAGGATGCCACAACCCGGGAGGTCATGGATACGGTGGCCGCCAAAGCCCGGGCGCTGAACTGCTACATCGCCATCGGCGGAATCGGCGATGACGCGCAGCTCAGCATCCTGCGCGTGTGGGACCGAAAAGGCGAGGAGATTTACGCGGAACCGCTCTACTGGCCCAAAGGCTTTGCCGAGATCAAGGTGTTCGATACGGACTTCGGCCGCATTGGCGCTTACGAATGCGGCGACCTTTACATCTGGGAGATAGAGCGTGTGCTGGCACTCAAGGGCGCCGAGATACTCATCGATGCCAGTCAAATGTGGGGCGCCAGCGGACGCACAAACGAGACACTCCTGCGCGCCCGGGCCGTCGACAATGCGGTGTGGATCGCCTGCGCACATTGGCCGAGTTCAGACGCATCCCTGCGCAGCCTGATCGTCGATCCTTACGGGCAAGTCATGGCCGCATCCGAGTTCCAGAAGACAGGGATCATCCACGTTGATATCGACCTCGATGACCGCCGGGTCTACTACGCGGGCATGAAAAGGGGGCAGCCAAAACCGGGGAAGAAAGGGATTCCTTCCTATTACAGGACGGACCTCCCGGAGCAGCGCGAAGGGTGGCGTGACATGCTGTTCAAGGCCCGGCGCCCGGAGCTCTACACCATCATCCCGACCGTGAACGACGTCATCCTCCGGTACCGCTTAGTGGAGTAGCCCGAGCCGCCGCGGAAAGGGTTCAGCGGTTCACGGGTTGTCCAGACAGAACAGACCGGAAGCGGCCCCCGGAACTGCCAGCCTCGGCTGGTCCACTGAGGCGGAAACCACGGGAGGCACGGAGACACGGAGGAAGAAGAACACAGAGATCCGGCGTACCCGTCCTGCCGTGCCGGCAGAACAGATTCGCCAGATGGTCTTTGGCAGAAGAGAGCACGGGAGCATGAGACGCCGTGCAGTGCTCCGCGCTCTCCAAGAGGGAGAACATTGGCGGAGTTCGGTTCCGGCTGACAGGCCGGGGGCGAGATCCGTCAATCTCCTCTTCCCATCTTCTCCGTGTCTCCGTGTCCTCTAGCGAAGCGGGTGGTGAAACACATTGCGGCAAAGAGAATTGGACAACAGCTCGATCGAGAGGTACGCGCCCAAGCTCGCGCCCCTCATCGCAACGTTCACGGGGCCACGGGTTCACGGGTTCACGGGTCAGCAACGGAGAAGGGGGTCATATGTTCTCGCACGAAAAACGGTATCCACGGTGGAACGCGCTGCGCTCCGGAGTTTTCGCCGCAGTGCTCTTGAGCAGCAGCTGTTCACGAGGAGAACGCGGGGCGAACGCTCAGAATCCCGAGGAGCAGGCCCCCGCCCAGGCGACCGTTGACGGCGAGGCGCTCGCGCGCGAGTTGCGCGCTCTCGAGACCGAAATGAAACGTCTGTACAAGGGTGAAGGGGCGCCGCAGGCGTACCTCGACGCCATGGCCGCACAGAAGGAGATAAGCAAGCTGCGAAGCGAACAGCAAGATGCGCTGAAAGCACCCCAGAAGGAGCTCAATGAGTTCTGGCAACACGAGGATGTTCGGACCTGGAAGCAGAAGCTGTCCGAAGCTCAGACCAAGGTCAATGCCGCGCGAAGGCGCATCCAGGAGGCCATCCAAGCTCGAGGCAGCGAGTTACATGCACGCCGCCGGCAGGAACTGGCTGCAGTCACCGTCACAGACGCTCCACGAGCTCGGGCGTTGGGGTTCAACACGTTCAGTTACCCTCGGGTCGATGGGTCGACGTCAGCTGCTCCTTTGGGGTTGATTGTGGCCTGCAAGACCCTCGGTGTCGACTATCGCTGGATGCAGCGGAAGAACTACTCCGGGTTCTGGATCGGGTCTGAGGATCGGTCGGACAAGGAGGCATTCGACCACTCTACCTTCTCGCCGCTGGCCATGGCCGGAGGCAGCATCGATATCGGGGGCTACCACGGGGGCCGATACCGGGGCCACGCTGACTTTACTCTCATCGAGTACCGCCCCGCCGCGGTCGCTCCCGACGCTGCCGACGCAGGCGACAGACGCCTGGCCACGATCGTCAACCGCATGCTCACAACTCACGCAGGGACACACGGCTCATACGTGAACCTGATCAACGGCCAGGCAGACCTGGCCCTCGTGGCACGCCGCCCGTCAGCCGACGAGCTCAAGCTGGCCGAGGAGAAGGGCGTACAACTCGACGTCCGCCCGTGCGCATTGGATGCCTTTGTGTTCATCAGGAACTACAAGAACCCGGTCACGACGCTGACCGTCGAGCAGGTCCGGGGCATCTATGACGGAACGATCACGAAATGGGGGCAAGTTGGCGGCCCCGACCTGGAGATCAACGCGTACCAGCGCAACCCCAACTCCGGCAGCCAGGAACTGATGAAAGCCCTCGTGATGAAGGGTGGAGAAACCGAAAAACTGAACGAGGCCCGGGCGCGGCGACTCGTTCGGAACGGCATGGGGGGGCCCTACATCGCCCTCACCCATGACCAGCGGGGAATCGCATACTCGGTCTACTACTACGAGCATTTCATGGCCGCGAGCCCCAACACCGAGCTTGTGGGCATCAACGGGGTGGTTCCCTCCTTCCAGACCATCAGTGACCGGACCTACCCGTACGTGACGGAGGTCTACGTAGCGGCCCCCAGCGACCTACCGGAAACATCGGGTGCAGCTCGACTACGAGCTTGGCTCCTTTCAAGAGAAGGTCAGGCCGTGGTCCGCGAAAGCGGCTATGTTCCGCTTCTGAAACGACCGGGCAGCTGGTCGTTCTGGTAGGACCTCGAGTCGCCCTTCCCAGGTCCGTCCCACCTTGTCCGGCTATGGTGTAGCGGCGGCGACATCCGCCGGAGCACGCAGGGCTCTGCTGGGAGGGTAACCGCGGTGCTTCCGGTAGAGGCGGGAGAAATAGTAGGGATCTCGGAAACCGAGCTCGAAAGCTACTTCGCGGACGGTGATCGGTCGCCGGGTCCGGAACAGATCGTCCGCCCGGTCCAGTTTGAGCTCGATCTGGTACTGGAGGAAGCTCGTTCCAGTGCTCTCCTTGAAGACGTGCGAGAAGCTGGAGACACTTCGGTGCAGAAGCTGCGCGGCCTCGGCCGTGGAAAGGGTTTCATCCGGGTGTTCCGAAAGATAGGCTAGGAGCGGCTGGATCGGTTCGAGGCCCCGCACGGCAATCATGCGTTGAGACACGATGAAGTCCACCAAGACGGAGAAGACCCCCATGATGTCCTCCACTTGGGCCCGGGTATAGAAAGGCGCCTCCAGGAAGGCAGTCTGCAGGTCGTCATTGCCGTAACGTTCGTCCCACCGCTCACACACGCTCGTAGAACAACGCTCTTGCGTCCGAAACTGCCCAATCATCATGTAGCCGATGATGCGCTCGCCGCTGCGGACCGCCATGCAGCCATCCGTCATCCCGGCGTGGCAGGTGTACCAAACTGCTCTGCCGGAGCCCGCGGCTCGTTGCCATCCCCCGTGGTCGCAGTCCAGGCAGTGTGATGCCTCTCCGAGCTGGTGGCGGATCATCGAACAGAATCGGCAAAAGGGCTTGTCTTCCCCCACCTGGAGTTCACGGCCATCCGGTGAAAGGAAGCAGAAACGCAGCGAGAGAAGCCGGGAGAAATGATCCAGAACGCCCCGAATGTCGCGCTGGAACACAAAACGCATTTCGTGGTTGGACATGGATCAACACTAGCGCCTTTTTGCAGCATTGTCCATCATTGGGGCAGAGACATCCATGTTCAAACCAGACCTGTTGGTGTACCGTGACAGCGTGTGCCGAGCCGGTTCGGCAGCGGCGGTGTGGGTTCATAGGTGGAGGCGACGAGCGATGGACAAGTTGATTAGCAGTGCCACGAGCCGACGCGCGTTCCTCCGGGGAGGGCTGGCCGCGATAGCTTTGCCGACCATCATTCCGGGGGCCGCCCTGGGGGCGGGCAAACAGGTTGCGGCAAACGATCGCATCACCATGGGGACAATCGGCATCGGCGGGCGTGGTAAGTACGTGATGGGCGCCTTCATGCAACAGCCGGACGTGCACATGGTGGCCGTCTGCGATGTACAGGGCAACCGACGGAAGGACGCGAAGAATCGCGTCGACAAACACTACGGGAACAAGAACTGTGTGGCATACAGGGACTTCCAGGAGCTCCTGGCTCGCGACGACATCGATGCCGTACTGATCGCGACCGGAGACAACTGGCACGCCATGGCCTCTATCATGGCTGCCCGGGCCGGCAAGGACATCTACTGCGAAAAACCCATGAGTGTCACCATCGGCGAAAGCCGGGCGGTGGCTGAGACCGTGCGACGGTATGCACGCGTGTACCAATGCGGCACGCAACGCCGGAACATCGGGCATTTCGTCTTTGCCATCGACCTCGCCCGTTCGGGTCGGCTCGGGAAACTGACCGCGGTTCACGCCGAGAAAGCAGGCTCGAAATCCGGAGTCAATTTCAAGGTATTGCCGACCGAGCCGGAACCCGACCCCGAGGTGATGGACTGGAACGGGTGGCTGGGACCAGCGCCCTGGCGCCCGTACAACAGGAAGTACTACACGCGAGGGTTCTGGAGCAGCCACGGCGATTTTTCCGGGGGCTCGATCTGCGAATGGGGCAGCCACACCGTGGACCTCTGCCAGTGGGCCAATGATGCCGACGACACGGTTCCGCTACAGTACCGGACGATCAACGACAAGCTTGACGTCGAAGCAGTGTACGCGAACGGGGTCAAGCTGGTCATCCGCAAAGGACTGCGTTTCGGGACCTGCCCCGTGCGCTTCGAGGGAGAGGAGGGTTGGGTCGAGACCGGGGACTCCGGCCATATCGAGGCACATCCCAACTCGCTGCTCGAGGATCGGAAATTCCGCGGGGGCTACCCGGCCGACAACCACGTGCGTGACTTTCTGACTTGCGTGCGGACGCGTCGACAGCCCCGCTCGAACGCCGATGTTGCACACCGCTCGATTACAGCCTGTCACCTGGCCAACATCTCTGTCCGGCTCGGGCGGGAGATCACCTGGGACCCGACTGGGGAGTGTTTTCTCAATGATCCCGAGGCTGACCGCCTGCGAACACGCGCCATGCGTCAGCCGTGGCATGCCTGATGCCGGATGGCACCAAAGCAGTGCTCACGCGAAAACCGCTGTTTGGTAGCGTCAGCGGTCGAGGGCGATCACCCTCCAGGCTGGCGACATCGCTCAAGGCAACCCCGTGGAGGGCGGTCGCCCTCAACCGCTGGGTCTCCAGACACCAGAGTGGTGCCTGGCCAAGCTCACCAACAGGAGCCATCGCAATGGATGATAAGGGCAATAGCCAGCCGACCAGCACATTTCGATGCGTCGGGACCATTCTGCGCGCAACATGGGGAGCCAGTGCGCTGCTTCTGGTTGCTGTGCTTGTGTCCCTCCCAACCTGGGCGGCGCAGAAGGGCGGAGCTCGAGAGCGGGAGCTCATCGAGATTCTGAATAGCAGTCGTGAGTGGGCGCCGCGCGACAAGGCCTGCCGTGAGCTTCAGGTGATCGGGACCAGGGCCTGTATCCCTGCCCTTACCGGGTTGCTGGCCGACCCCGGGCTCTCGCACATCGCCCGTGTGGCTCTGGAACCAATGCCCTACCCGGAAGCTGGAGAGGCGCTGCGCAAAACGGCGGCAGAAGCAGAAGGCGGTGTGAAGGTTGGGCTCATTAACTCGATTGGTTTCCGCCGAGATTCGGCTGCTGTGCCGCTGCTGATTCCGCTGATGAGCACCGGTGATCCCGCAGTTGCCGGTGCGGCCGCGACAGCCCTCGGTCGGATAGGCACACCGGACGCGGTCGCCGCACTGGCCGCGTGCCGCAAATCCGCGCCGCCCGGACTGCGCGAGACGGCAGCCCAGGCATCGCTCCTGGCCGCGGAACAGCGGGTGCTCAACGGAGATGGCGTGTCGGCCGCGACGATCTACGGAGCACTGCAGGCCCTCGAGTGGCCCGAACACGTCCGCCTTGGTGCCTTCGCAGGACTGCTGAAAGCCCAGCCTGATCGAGCCGCTGCACGCATCCTGCAAGCCGTGAACGGCAGCGACACAACACGTCGGGCCGTGGCCATCGCGAGCCTGGCGCATCTGGAAGCAGACGGTGTGGCTGAGCAGTTCGCAGCCGAGTTGCCAAAGCTGAATGCGGAGGTCCAGACGCTCCTGATCGACGCCCTGGCTGACCGCGGAGGAGTCGCCGTTCAGACAGCGATCCTGGCCGTTGGTACAACGTCGGCCGACCAAACCGTGCGGATCGCGGCCGCTCGCGCCCTCGGCAAGGCGGGAGACACGTCGTGCGTGCCGTGGTTGGCGACGCGAGTGGGCCAGGCGACAACCCGACAGGAACGGGACGCGGCGACGCTGGCTCTTCTGGCGTTAACCGACCCCGGCGTGCCCGCGGCCCTGACCCAGTGCATGACGGCGGCAGGAGTCGACGCGCGTCCCCGAGTGATTGACGTCCTGCTCCGCAGGAACGACGTCATCGCGGTCGAAGCCCTGCTGGAACAGGCGGAGACCAAGGATCTCAGAGTGCGCCGAGCTGCGTTCCGGGCCCTTGCCCGCCTTGCGGACCCGAACCATCTGCCACGACTCATCGCCCTGCTCGTCAAAGCCCCTGCGGATGCAGCGCGAGGCGGAGCGGAACGGGCGGTCACGCAAGTGGCCCTCAAAACCACCGACGAAACCAAACGGACCCGATCGATTCTCGACGCTCTTGCCCGGGAGAAGGACGTCGACAAGCGCGGGGCATTGCTGCGCGCGTTGGCGGGCACCGGCGGCCTGCAAGCGCTGGCGGCGGTACAAAAGGCCCTTGCCTCGCCCGCCCCGGATGAACGCGATGTAGCGCTTCGGGCACTGGCCACCTGGCCGGATGCTGCCGGCGTCGAGCCGCTGTTCGAACAGTTCCGGACCACCACCAACGCGACGCATCGTGTCCTCTCGCTCCGGGGCTTCGTTCGCCTGCTCGGCCCACCGACCCAACCGTCGCCAGATGCCTGTGTCGCCTGGTTTCAGCGTGGGTTCGAGGAGGCCCGCGATGCAGCGGAAAAGAAGCTGCTCCTTGGCGGCCTTATGCATGTGCCCCATGCTGATGCCCTCGAGCTTGCCATGGGGCAGCTTGGCGACCCGGACGTGTCAGCCGAGGCCGGCCTGGCGGCAGTGGGGATTGGGCGAGCTCTGGCCGGTATAAGTCCGGAGTCCACAGTCGCAGCCATGAAGCGAGTAGCCAAGGACGGACACAGCTCTGCCGTACGGAAACAGGCAAAGGAGTTGCTGAAGCGCGTCGGGAAGTTCGAGGACTATATCGTCTCGTGGCATGTAGCAGGACCCTACCGACAGGGCGGTAAACACGGCAAGCACCTCATCGACATCCCGTTTCCGCCGGAACAGGACGGCGGCGCCGGCGCCCAGTGGCGAACGCTTCCGGCCAAGAGCAGCGCCAAGCAGCCCTGCTGGATGTTGGATCTGTGCAGCAGCCTCGGAGGCGAGCAGTGCCTGGCCTACGCCCGAACGTGGGTTGAGAGTGACCGCGAGCGGAAGGCGCAGTTGGAGATGGGGGTAGACGACGCGATCAAAGCCTGGGTCAACGGCGAGGTCGTGTATGCCAAGAACTCGTCCGGCGCCGCCAAGGCGGGAGAAGAGAAAGCGGCTGTGGTGCTCAAGAAGGGCTGGAACGTACTGATACTAAAGGTGATTCAGCACACAGGTCCCTGGGAGTATTGCGCCCGCCTTCGGTCCGAAAAGGGAGCTAAGCTGGAAGGAATCAGAATCGACGCCAACCACGCGGGGACGGCACCGGTCCTGACCACTCCCAAGGCTGCCCCCGATGTTCCGACCGCATCATTGCCGTTGTCTGCCGCCGGCCCCCCGCCGACGGGCAAGGAAGACGGGTGGAGACGCCTGTTCAACGGGAAGGACTTGACCGGTTGGGAGGCAACCGGGGAAGCAGTCGCCGCAGTTGAGGATGCGTGTTTGGTTGGGACACAAACGACGGGAAAGGGAGGGGATATCTGGTGCCAGGGGGAGTACGGCAACTTCGAACTGCTTGTGACATACCGAGTCCAGTGGCCCGCGAACAGCGGCATCTGGTTCCGGCATCAGGGCCGAAAGGCGTACCAGTTCGACATCCTTAAGTATAAGAAGCCAGTCGCATTCAGTGGAACACTCTACTGTCCGGGGAAGATGTTCCTGACGCGGAATCTCGATGAGGGCCTGGAGAAACGAGACGGCTGGAACGAAGCAGCCATCCGTGCGAACGGCGACGTCATGACACTGTGGCTCAATGGCAAAGCGGTGGGGCACTGCCGAGACGCAACCACCGCCACGGGACGGATCGGGATCCAGGTGCATGGCGGGGACGCTTACAAAGGTATGAAGATCGCCGTGCGCGACATCCGGGTACGCGGCCTTCCGAGCAAGGACCAGGCCGCGGTACCGGGAGCGCGCCCAACGCCCCTCCAGTTCGCGATGCACCGGATTGGCTCCTATCGCAGTGAGAGCTGTGGTGTAGGCGACTTCAACAAAGACGGCAAACTCGACATCGTGGCCGGCCCCTATTGGTACGAAGCCCCAACATGGACGGCTCACCAGTTCCGCAAGCTCCGCGGCAAGGTGGATGAAGACGGCAAAGGCTACCGGGACGATTTCATGAATGCCCCCCTGGATGTCGACGGCGATGGGAGCCTGGATGTGGTCACCTGCTGCTGGTTCGCCAAACGCATGGAATGGTACCGGAATCCTGGAAATGGGAACGGCGAATGGCCCATGCAGGTGGTGGAGGAAAATGGTAATTTCGAGCTCGGGGACCTGTGGGACATCGACGGCGATGGCCGTGTCGATGAGATTCTCCCAGCCGTCAAACACACGGCTTGGTTCGACATCGTTCGCGGGAAGGATGGAAAGCAGGGGTTGGTGAAGTTCCCCGTATGCACAAAGACACGCCCATTCGGTACGGGTGTGGGCGACATCAATGGCGACGGACGCCCGGACATTCTCCGCCCGACCGCGTGGTTCGAAGCACCATCTGACCCGCGCAAGGGGACGTGGAAGGAACACGACTGGCGGATCGGCAGCAAGGACGGCGGCACGGACCACACCGCCCAGATCCTCGTCTACGATGTTGATGCGGATGGATTGAATGATGTCGTCACCAGCAGCGCCCACAAGCATGGGATCTTCTGGTATCAGCAAGGCCGCAAGGGGACAGCGGCCACGTGGAAACAGCACGTCATCGACGACACCTGGAGCCAGGCCCACAGCCTCGCGTTGGCCGACTTCGACGGCGATGGCGACCTCGACCTGGCCACCGGAAAGCGATTCATGGCTCACAATGGAGGCGACCCCGACGGACACGGCAAGCTCGGGGTCTACTGGTACGAACTGACACGCAAACCGGCTGTCGCCTGGGGCAAGCATGCCATCAGCTACGACCAGGGCATCGGCTCGGGCCTCAACATCGTCGCGTCCGATATCGATGCGGACAACGATGTCGACCTGGTGGTCACGGGCAAGTGGGGAGGCCCGGTCTGGTTCGAGAACAAGCGCAAGTAGAGACCCGAGCGAAGACAGGGGTGATGACGTATACTTAACGGATGCAGGGCGCCGAACGCCTCACGAGGAAACCCGAGAAACCATCCACAGCCCAGAGCCCACAGCTCAAACCCTACCCGCCTTCGCGCGAGGCTACGGCGGGCAAGCAGCCTAAGCAAACCAACGTCAGGAAAGGGAACACGCATGAGCAATCATCCCAACACATTCCCCAAACTCCACAACGCCGCGTGGCCGGGCATCGTCGGCAAAGGGGATGACGGCGGCGACCCGATCATTGATCTGGACACGATGCTGGACCTGACAGCCGCAGCCAACGTAGATGGTGTGGGCTTTGACGGGGTGGACCTGTTCCTCTTCGCGCCGCACGTCGACATTGATTCCAGTGACGATGACCTGAAGTCCCTGGCTGAGAAGGTGCAGGCACGGGGCTTGGCCATCGGTTCAGTTGTCGCACCCGTCTGGCCACCGACCGGCGGCGGATCTGCCATGGGTGATGCCGAGGAACGCAGCCGCTTCCTGACCCAGTTACGCAAGGCTTGCGAGATCGCCCGGAAACTCCGCGATCTGGGTGTGCGTCCACACGGTATTGTCCGGATCGATACCGGTGGAGACCCGGGTACCTGGGCAGAAGACCAGGAGGGGAACACGGAGCGCATCGTCCAGACATTCCGGGAATCCTGCACCATTGCCGAGGGCTGCGGCGAACGGCTGGCTGCCGAAGGTGAAATTTGCTGGGGTGGCATGCACTCGTGGCGTGAGATGATTCGCCTTCTGGAAGCCGTCGATCGCCCGGGCACACTCGGGTTCCAGGCGGATATGGCGCACACCATGCTTTACCTCATGGGCTACAATGCACCCCAGGACCGGATCCTCGCGCCGGACGCTGACCTCGCAGACCGCGACGTCCTGGATGACGGCCTCCGCACGCTGACTGCGGCCCTGCGCCCGTGGACGATCGATCTGCACATTGCCCAGAACGACGGTACGGTCCATGGCTCCGGGTCCCACGACAAGACCGGGCGGCACTGTCTGGCCGATGATCCCAACGGGAAGCTGGATATCCCGCACCACGCTGGCTTCTGGCTGCGAGACGAGGACGGGACACCGACCAAAGCATGCCCAAGCATCTGCTGGGACGGGTGCATGTTCCCGAATGAAGTGATGCTGAAACCAAGTACCTGGAACAACATCCTCGCGGCAATGGTCGCGGTGCGCGACGCGCATGGATGGCAATAGAGCGAACCGGAGGGTGACAGATGGAAACGCTGAACGTCGGAATGATCGGCTACGGCTTCATGGGGCGCACGCACTCAAACGCCTACCGGCAGGTCTGCAATTTCTTCGACCTCAAACGCCAACCTGTTCTGAAAGTGGCCTGCGGACGTGACGCAGCCAACGTCGCAGCCTTTGCCAAACAGTGGGGGTATGAGTCAAGCACGACAGACTGGCGCGAGGTGATCGCACGCGACGATATCGACCTGGTCGACATCTGCGTGCCCAACAACCTGCACAAGGAAATCGCCGTTGCTGCGGCCGAAGCAGGGAAGATGGTGCTCTGCGAGAAGCCGCTTGCCACCAGCGTTGCGGACGGCCGCGAGATGGTAAGTGCCGTCGAGAAGGCCGGTGTCCCGAACCTCGTCTCCTTCAACTACCGACGCGTACCTGCGGTGACCTTCGCCAAGATGCTCATCGACGAAGGCAAGCTCGGACAGATCTTCCATTACCGGGCCAACTTCCTCCAGGACTGGACGATCGCCCCCGATGTCCCGCAGGGCGGACCCGCGACCTGGCGACTGGATGCGGCGGCCGCAGGCAGCGGCGTCACGGGAGATCTCCTGGCCCATTGCATCGACACCGCCCTCTGGCAGAACGGCTCGATTACGCAAGTCAACGCGATGACCGAGACCTTCATTAAGGAGCGCGTACACGCGGAAACCGGGCAGACACAACCCGTGGGGATCGACGATGCGTGCACCTTCTTCTGCCGGTTCGGGAACGGATCTCTCGGCAACTTCGAATCCACCCGCTACGCGCGAGGCCACAAGGCGTTGTACACCTTTGAGATCAACGGCGAACACGCCTCGATTCGGTGGGATCTGCATGACTTGCATCGACTTGAGTGGTTCGACCACAACGATGCGGAACGCCTGCGCGGATGGCGCTCGATCCACGTGACCGATCACGGGGGCGAACAGCCCTACATGGACCACTGGTGGGTACCGGGGTTGCAGATTGGCTATGCCGAGTCATTCGTGCATCAAGTGGCCGACTTTCTCGGGGCAGTTGAGGAGGGTCGCACGTACGGCCCGACGTTCGCCGAGGCACTTGAGACGCAGAAGGTCTGTGAAGCCGTGCTCAACTCGGCAGCCTCCGGCCAATGGGTGGACGTAACCTCGGGGGCTGGCTGATCCGGCAAACAAGCAGGTTGCGCGAGCCAGTCTCTCTTGGACGGCGGATGGGCCCCAGCCGCCATCCTGGGAAGCCGCCCGGGGGCCGTGCGGCGTACTATCGGATCCACAGTGTTTCGCTACCGGATCGCTAGAAAACGTATCTCTGGAGTAGAAATGATGGATGAAACCACACCTACGACGCCTCCCGCGGCACGGCCACAGCCAACCCGTCGCCAATTCTTCGGAACGGCCTTCCGAACGGGTGCCGCTCTGGCCATGCCCTCGATCATCCCCGCCAGTGCCCTGGGCCGGGACGGTGCCACTGCTCCCAGCGAACGCATCGTGTTGGGAGCAATCGGGATTGGTAACCGGGGAACCAGTGATCTGCGCTGGATGATGGGCCAGAAGGATGTCCAGTTCGTCGCCATCTGCGATATCCGCAAATCCAGACGTGAAGCGGTGAAGAAGATGGCGGACACCAAGTATGGGAACAGCGACTGTGCCATGCACCGCGATATGCGCGAGTTCCTGGCCACGCGTTCCGACCTGGATGCTGTCCTCATCGCGACCGGCGACCGTTGGCATGCCCTCGCGTCCATACTGGCCATGCGTGCGGGGAAGGACGTGTACACCGAGAAGCCATCCTGCATGACCATCGCTGAAGGACAGGCGGTAGTGGAAACGGCACGGCGCTACGGGCGTGTATACCAAACCGGCACCCAGCGCTTAAGCGTGGCCAACTTCGTATTCTGCATCGAGATGGCCAAGAGCGGCCGCCTCGGCAACGTCCACACGGCGTACGCCCACATCGCTCCATGGAATGCGGCGATCATGAGCCATGAATGGAAAGAGGCGCAACCTGAGCCATCCAAGGACGAGGTGGACTGGGACGCCTGGTTGGGACCATGCCCCTGGCGGCCCTACAATAAGAGCTACGTGAAGGGTGGGTGGCGGAACCAGTACGATTTCCACACCAGTTGCATCGGCGAATGGGGTTCGCACACGTTCGCCCAGGCCCAGGCCGGACTGAACGCTCTCGACACGTCTCCGGTCGCGTACGGGTACGTGGACAACAACAGTGGCGACGGCATGGTCACGACCTTCGCGAACGGTACGCGCATGATCCTCTCCCGTGGCAAGAAGTACTGGCGTGGCTCCTGCGGCATGCGCTTCGACGGCAGCGAGGGCTGGTTGGCCACCGCAGACGGGTACTCAAAGCCTGATGCGTCCTCACCGGCCCTGCTGGCTGACTTCAGCAAGGTCGTTCGCGACTACACGGCGCGCACCCGGCATCCGACGGACCACGTCCGGGACTTCCTCGATTGTGTGAAATCCCGCCGCCTGACCGTCGCAAACCCCGAGGTCATGCACAATTCCATGGCGACGGTTCACGCGGCCAACATCTGCATGTGGCTCAAACGCGATGTGACCTATGATCCGGTCAAGGCCGAGTTCCCGGGAGACCCCGAGGCAAACAGCTATCGCTCCCGTGCCATGCGGGAACCGTGGATTATCTAGCCGGGGTCAGTCGTTACTGGTTAGTCGTTATTCGGTGAATCTGGACGAGACACGGTTCCCGAATCCCGACTGCCGTATCCCATACGCAAAGGCAATTTGGACAATGACTCAAAAGACAGTGATCCGGTTACTGACGACCGTCCTCACCCTCGCCTGTATGACGAGCTCGCGTGCACAGCCCGCAGCCACGCCGGGAGCGGAGGAGACCAAGCTGATTGGTGTGCTCACGTCGGACGCCGCACGCAAGGCGAAAGCCGATGCCTGCCTGGGTCTTAGCCATATCGGCACAGCCAAGGCGGTACCAGCGCTCGCAGCACTCCTCTCTGACCAGAAACTCTCCCACATGGCCCGTTACGCTCTGGAGCCCATCCGCGACCCCGCCGTCGACGTGGCTCTCCGCGAGGCCCTGGGGAAACTCAAGGGACGGGTACGCCTCGGCATCATTGGCTCGATCGGTGTGCGCCGTGATCGCGCGGCGGTCGCGCCATTGGGAAACCTGCTCAGCAGCGGGGATGCCGATACCACGGATGCCGCCGCCAGGGCGCTGGGGAAGATCGGGACGACTGAAGCCGCTCACGCACTGGAAACAGCACTCGCCGACGTGCCATCGCCTAACCGGGCGGCGGTACACGATGGCCTTCTGTCCTGCGCTGAAGCGCTTCTCGCCGGGGGCAAAGTAGCTCGGTCACAGTCGCTCTATGATCGACTCCGGAACGCGCCCGGAGCGTCCCCGCAAGTGCGGAGCGCCGCGCTGCGCGGGGCGGCGCTTGTCCGAGGAAAGGACGGCGTGCCGCTGCTGATCGAGGCGCTCAGCGGGAACGTCCCCTCGTTGGCTCAAGCCGCTGCACGAACGGCCCTCGAGATGCAGGACGCCGCCGTTACCAGATCCCTGGCAGACGCGCTGCCCGGGCTTCCTGCTGACCGCCAGATGCTTGTCCTTTCGGTGTTGGGCAAGCATGGAGATGAGTCGGTTCTGCCCGTGCTCACGAAACTGGCCGAAACCGCCAAGGGCGAGATCCGCGTGGCAGCCATCCGGACCGTACCCGAAATCGGCGATGCGTCAGCCGCCAAGGCCCTCATCGGCCTCCGGACCAGCCCGGAAAAGGCGGTCTCTGAAGCCGCCCTGGCCGCCCTCTCAAGTTTGTCCGGACCTGATGTCGACAACGCAATCATGGCGATGCTGCAAGACGAGGACGCTGGCACGCGCAGAACCGCGATTGATCTCATCGGGCAGCGTCACATGCTCAACGCCATCCCGGCCCTGCTCAAGACGGTCTCCGACAGCAACAAAGACGTGCGCGCCGCCGGTATTCGGACCCTCGGCAAACTTGCCGGACCTGGCGAGTTCCCCGTACTGGTCAAGCTGCTGGCCGCCTCCACGGCCTCGGCGGAAATCCGGGCCCTCGAAGGCGCGCTGTCCGGTATCTGCGCTCGGGAGGCGCGCCCCTCGGGTGACAGCGTTACCATCCTCAAGGCCGTCTACGGGGACCTGCCCGATGGCGTGTCGGCCGACGTCACCAAGAAGGTCGCCAAAATTGTGGCGTCTGGGAACCTCTCGATCGCGGCCACCAACGGCAACTTCGGAGACCCGATCAGGGGGACACGGAAGAAGATGCGTGTGGAGTACATCGCGGACGGAGTCACCCGCAACAAGATCGTCAACGAGAACGAGACGCTGACGATTATGGCGGGAGCCGTTCCACTGCCTCTGACAGAGGCGCTGATCGGTGCGATGCCGAGCGCCACGCCGGCCGCCAAGTCGGCTATCCTGCGCGTCCTGAAAGCGGCCCGGGGGCCGGAAGCCCTCAGCGCCGTACGTCAAGCCGCGAGCACCGCGGATAAGACGGTAAGGGATGAAGCCATCGCGGTGCTCTGTGGATGGGCCACGGTCGCTGCCTTGCCGGACGTGAGCCGGCTGGCCAAGTCAAGCAAGGACAAGAGGGCCAAGATCCTGGCACTGAGAGGCTGCTTCCGCCTGATTCCGGCACAGGATGTCTCCTCGTCCAAGAAAGTCGCCGCCCTTCAGGCCGCTCTGGCGTTGGCCGAACGCCCCGAAGAGAAGCGGCTCGCACTGTCCGCCCTCGCGGCGATCCCCACACGTGCGTCGCTGGAGACGACCTCCGGCTACCTCGACGATCCGGCACTCCGGCAGGAGGCCGGCCTCGCTGTCCTGGCCATTGCCGAGAAAGTCGCGGCCAGTTGCCCCACCGAGATCGCCGCAGTCCTCCCCAAACTGCAGGCACTCAAGGCAGGTAAGGACATCGGGAAACGGATTGCCGCCCTCTCGAAACGTGTGGGCGAAGAGCTGAATCCCTCTGGCTTTGAGTCCATTTTCGACGGCAAGACCCTCACTGGTTGGGAAGGAAAGCCGGGGTTCTGGTCCGTTCAGGACGGCGCCATCACGGGGCAGACCACCAAAGAGACACCAACCAAAGGCAACACGTTTCTTATCTGGCGAGGCGGCACGCTGAAAGACTTCGAGTTGCGCATCAGGTTCCGCATCGCGAGCCACAATTCCGGTATCCAGTACCGCAGTGCGGACCTGGGTGACTTCGTGGTTGGCGGCTACCAGGCCGACATCGATGCAAGCAGCCATTACGCCGGCATCATCTACGAGGAGCGCGGCCGGGGGATCATCGGGCCCAGGACACGCAAAACGGTCATCGGCGCGGATGGCAAGCGGGAGTCGACCGGCAAGACCTGTGACGAGAAGGAGTTACTCGCATCGCTGAAGAAGGGCACCTGGAACGAGTACGTCATCACCGCTCGGGGCAACCAGATCGTCCAGAAGATCAACGGGTACACGACCGTTGAACTGACTGACAACCAGAAGGAGAAGCGCCTGCTTGAGGGCATTCTCGCCCTGCAGTTGCACGCCGGCCCCCCCATGCTGGTTCAATTCAAGGACGTCCGCCTCAAACGCCTGAACTGAGGCTACTCCGTGAACGTCGGTGCACCGACCTGATAGGCACTGTCGGCCTCGTTCGCCCCGTTCCCGCCCATGAGATACCCGGCGTTGCTGCTGTTGCCAATGGTGAGACAGGTCAGCAGCGGCTCAACTCCGGCGCCGGCCAGCTCCCGAAACGCCTTGAGGAGATTCAGCTCGAGAAGCGCCACGTCTCCGGGGAGTTCAGCCAGCAGGTGTCTCCTGCGTACAGTTGACTCGGAAATCGGTCTGAGCTGGAAACATTCGCCCGTCTCGGAACCGGGGACGAGGAAGGCCTTCATCCCCTCCAAAGGACTGTCCCCCAGGCGGACGATGAACGGCTTCCCTCCTATCTCCACGTGCAGGTTGACTCGCACGCCGGGGCCCAGCCGCAACGGCAGTTGAAGGCGTGGTCTCTTCCGGAGGTCAATGGGGGCATCCGGGACCTGGCGGACGGCGAAAAAGCCGCCCCCAAACGTGTTCGTCACGGTCGTCAGTCTGCCGTCGGGATCGGTTTCAAGGCGGACCGCGGCGGCAACGAGCGGTTGCCAGCTTTGTTGCGTGCTCCCAGTGGCGTAGAAGGCATGCCGCCTCCAGCGGATGTTCTCAGCCATGGAAGAGATTCGTGAGATGGCGAAACCGTTCCGGACACTCCAGAAGCCCACGTGCCCACCTTCTATCGGCACAGGGTCGGTGTAGTCAAAGAGCTGCTCACCGTCGAGAGCAACCTGAATCCGAGCGTCGGTCTTGGTCACCGTAAGCCGCCACCACGGGTAGTGGACGACCATAAACGACTCGTCTTTCCGGAACAAGTGCTGCGACCGGCGGGATTCTGCGACGGAGACGCCGGCACGAAGGAGTCGTGTGACGGTATTGTTCTCGCCCCCGAAGACCACGCAGTAG
The DNA here is from genome assembly GCA_018676675.1 of Lentisphaerota bacterium. Classification (GTDB taxonomy): domain Bacteria; phylum Verrucomicrobiota; class Lentisphaeria; order Oligosphaerales; family JABHEG01; genus JABHEG01. Next base: position 6,905 of record JABHEG010000389.1, on the reverse strand, counting down.
CCGGAGAGCGGGTTCTTGCCATCGGTGCAGAACGCCATGTTCAGATCGTGCCGGTTGTACCAGGCATTGGCGGCCCGGAGGATCGGGAATTTGTTGGCCCGGTCACTGTCCGGATCGTACGTGAAGGTTGTGTCCCCGGCGTCCCAGGGGAAGGTTGCTCGCAGACACATGAATGCCTCATGTACCTGGTCGCCAGTGAAGACGCGCTTGCTGGCCATGTAGGGGAGACCGGTCGAGCCGCAAGCCATGAAGTTCCATTGATCCTGACAGGCCCACCGGCAGTCCATACGAAACGCACCGTCCACCCAATTCCAGGCCGTGGGGGCATCCTCGAAGAGCTCGTGCACGAGATTTGTGCAGCGGATCATGTGGTGAGTCGGACTCGGGGAGAGCAGGAAACGCCGACGGGCCTTGGAACTCGGTAGCCGGATGATGGCCAAGTGGACTGCTCCCGGAATGACGCCGGAAAGCGGAAGCCAACGCCCGGCGGCACGCACACACAGCCGCCCGCGTTGTCGGCCGACCTCAAGGGTGGGTTCAGTAAGATCACTCTCCGGACCGGCGAACGGGTCCTCTCGACTCTTGACGGTCCACGAATCATCAGAACGAGACGCCCGGACCATGCACACGGGGTCCTGCTTGCGGATGTCCAGGGGACGGTCCGGTTTGGCAGGGTAGAGAGCGATCCAGTGCATCAACCCCGACGGAGCACCGGGGGGGCGCTCCCCGGGAGACGCACAGACGAACTCGCCGATGATGGGCTCTCCTGTGACGATAGCCGCGCGGGACGTGCGGGTCGCAGCGTCTCGCCAGCGAACTCTCCTGAACGCGTGCGAGGATGATGCCCATTCATCAAATTCCTCCGGATCGGCCTTGTCCTTCCTCGCTTTTCCGGCGAATTGCCGGCTCCGAACGAACAGCGGGGTTGCCTCGGGCTCGGGAGTCGGCAACGACCAGGCCCTTACATCGTCAAATTCGACCAGGCCGGCGCCTCCCTGGATGTGGAATGGGCCGAGGAGTCGACGGGGCAGTTCGGCTGACAACACGGGTACGTCGTCCAGTAAGCCGACGATTTGGTGTCCCTGTCGACATTCGAGGGCGATCTTCACCCAGTTGGTGACAGGCGGGCGCTTCGTTTCCCACGCCGCGATTGAGGACCACGGATCGGCTCCTGAACGGCTCAGCAGAACAAAGGACTCGGTGGCACCCGACCATCCGAACGCTGCCTGGAAACCATCCTCAGGCCCTATGACGACAAGCATGTCAGTGTCAGTCGGGAGTGATCCCCGATCAACGACGGGACCGGTCTTAGGGATCCCGAAGTAAAAGCACGCTTCGACGTGGACGTCACCCCAGTGCGTCGGCGAGTGGACATTGTAGGTCAGCCGACCACTGTCGGAGGCGTGGAGTGCGAACGGGTTGACGGCGCGTTGGAAGCTATAGTCGGCCTCCTCGGCGGCAGTGGTGGGCATCCCGCCGCCGCGTTGCGAAAGCTCGACGGTACCGGCCGTGATTCGAGCATACGGGTGTACCTCAAGTTCCTCACGTGCAAAATCATCCTTCACCATGAGTTTGGGAATGACAGCAGCCTTAGGCGGCGTGTCCGCGGTGGCCGCAGAGACCCAGAATGTCTGCCACGTCTCATCCTCGATGGGCTGGGGGACGTCGTCGACAAACAAGGCGATTCCGGACGGCCCGAGGAGTAGCTCCGCGGACCGTTCGATCACGGCTATCTGTCCGGCGGCGGTGTGGACCTGGCCTTGCCCATCGATATGGAGCCAGTGACCATTCTCGGTCTCCTGTCGCAGGAAGAGCTGGTGTTCCTGCAGGTCCTCGATCGTGAAGGCGATGGTCTGGCCCGCTCTTCCCTGTGGGAGCTCGGTGGAGATGGCGACTTGGTGACAGCCACTCCGGGCAAAGGCCTTTTCCAGCTGCTCAGCCGTCCTGGGGCTGCTGAACCACCACAGGCCAAGGCAAGCGGCAGCGATTACCGTGATCAGAGCAGCCGCTGTGGTACAGCGTCCGGCAATACGTTTAGCGGGGGATTCGCTCATAGGGGGGCAGGTGTCACCTCCCCCGTCCACGCCGTTGGCCTGCTCGCGCCCGCCCGGCCTTGAGTTCGTCGTCGCTCAACTCGCCATCCTTGTTCCGGTCGAATCTCCTCAGGATGCCGTCGTTGTGTCGTTCAATCTGCTCCGCCACACTGTCCCAGGCCTGGTCGGCCTCCGTATCATCGACTTTTCCGTCACGATTCTGATCATAGAGCATCATCTCGAGGGCACTGAAGACCAACTCGCGAACCGCTTTCCCTTCATCCTTGCCGATGGCTCCATCCTTGTTCTTGTCGAAGAGCGTCAGAAGGACGCCGTGGCACTCCTCGTACTGCCCGAGCATCCCGAGGAAGCCTTTCTCGAGCTCGCCTTCCTCCACGGTAAGGTTGCCGTCTGCGTCAAGGTTCCGGACGGATGTCTCCACATACACAACGGTGTCGCCCTCTGTGAATGTCCCCTCTTTCTTGCGCTTCGCTTCTCTCTTTCCCCATTCCAGGCGACGCGCGATGCCGGTCACCATGCCGACCTGCTCGTCTGTGAGGCCGACCTCCTCCTTCAGGTGAGTCCGGAGTCCCGCGCCCATCTCGAACCCCTCGCCTTGGGCCTGTACTCCGAGGACGGTCTTCACGATCCCCGCCAAGGCCTCCGCCATCTGCTCATCTTTGACTCCAGCCCTCTTGCTGAGAGCGGCCTTGATCAAGCCCATCATCCGGGGATCGATGCCCGCATCCTGAAGCTGGAGTTCCTGGGCGGGCGCCCTGGCCAGCTCCTGGGCAGGCTCCTTAGCCGGCTCGACCCGTACCATCCTTATCGTGGTGGGCTTCGGTCCCCCAATGCTCAGGACCATGGTATCCTCGTCTACGCGATGATGACGGATTTCCAGGTTCACCTCTTTGCCCTTCTCGGTCACAACTGCCAACCCGATGACAGCATCCCCCTCCACAACGTCCCATTTAGCCATATGGACACCACCACGGCTGTTAGCCCCGAACTGGCCCACTTCACCCGTCTTCGCGTTCAGCCCCATCAGGGCCACGGTTTCGCGCTCCTGTGACCGCGAGGTGATCTCGATCACGGTTTCCGGAAACCGCCACGCATACGTGATCTTGACGACCTCGCCGCCGGTGTCAGCATCCACCCAGGTCCCGATGACATTGGCCCAGCCGTGCTCACGGAGGACATCACCCAGCGTCACGGCACCAGCCGGCAAGTGAGTGGCAACCGTCAAGGCAACGGTCAGTGCCAGGCAACATGTTGCTGTCTTCACTGTTTTCATTTGCCACCTTTATCCTTCCACGCCTGCATCTGCTCCCGAGCGGCCGCGATCTCCTCAGGACTCAATTCACCGTTGCCGTCCTTGTCGAATTTCCTGATGGTCCCCGCGTTGTGTCGCTCGAATCTCCCCCCGAGCGATTCCCATGCCTTGTCGGCCTCCGTCTCGTCCACCGCCCAGTTCCCGTCGGGATCGTAGCGCAGCAACCCCGCAAGCCCGAAGACAAAGCCCCTGAAGGCTTGGCTTTCCTCCTTGCTGAGGGCCCCGTCCTCGTCTTTGTCGAACACGCTCAGAAGCGCGCTGCAACGCTGTTCCTGCTTCTCCAGCATGGCGAGGAAGCCCTTCTCCAGCTCCTCCTCGTCGACCACCATATTCTGATCTTTATCGAAGTTCCGGATAAGCGTCTCGACATAGACAAGGGTTGCTCCTTCGGCGAACGTCTTCCCGGAGCGTCTTCTCCCTCCCCTTCCCCCTCTGCCTCGGCCGCCGGGATCCGGCTTCGGTTGTCCCGCCGCCAAACAGGCGGCGAGAAAGGCCGCAAAGAATGTCGCCAGATACCGCTTTTCCATCGTCAATTCCGTCCTTCCATGCTCTGTCTCAACCGTCTGTCATGTATCCTGGGCAGGCCGAGTGTCCCCGATGGCGACCACCTTCCGCGGAGTCTCTCCGACGGGGCGCACTTCGTTCACGTTCAGGACAGACAGTATGTCGTCGCGGCGCTACCGCTTCAAGTAGCTGAGCTCGGCGGGGATTGGCGTGTTGTTTCCAAAGGCGTCCTCGCAGTAACCGGATTCCGCGAGGATCTTGAGGTCATTCAGAACCCGTTCATCCCCCGTGAAGCGAACCCTGACTTCGCCGCGAACATCGATCTTCCCCGCGACGAGAAGACGATTGATCTCGTTGAGGATCTGTTCCTCGAATGGCAGATCTCTGGCCCGTCTTGCCGACTTCACCGGCAACGGATGCTCGTAGATAACGACTTGGTTGCGCTGGGCCAGGTCCAGGACAATCCGCCGCACAGCTATCCCCAGGTCTTCATCCTCTCTGCTCTCTGAGATGGCGGCTGTCTGTGCCACTTCACCCGTAATCTGACGACGCTTCCACGCGTTGATTCGCTCGTTGGCACGGAAGAGAGCGATGGCCTTGCCGGCATCGTAGGTCTCGCCGTCGAGCTCCATTGTGACATCGCTGCCATAGTGCCGGACAATGGCCGAAACCAGGGTCGACGGGCGAACATGAAAGCCGCGATACGCGGGGACGGGGACCTCGATGGTGCCCACCGTCGCGTGTCGACGCAGGATGGCATGGCAAAGCTCACGGGCGCTATAGAGGTATCGACAGGCATAGACGATTGAGAAATCGACCGTGCGGGTGAGGAAGGGGTCGAAGTCGATCGGACACTCGTCCCGAATGGACTCGTCCGTGGCTGAGAGCATGAGATGCCGCTCGTAGAAATGGACGAGCAGCACGCTGATCTCCAGAAGGTGGAAGATCACACTGACGTGCCCACGCAAGGTAGGCAGGTTGGCGTCGGTCTCCTCGGTATCGCTGTCCGAAATGTAGGTGTCGTAGAGTGACTGGAGGTTGTGAAACTTGTACTCAACCTGACGGAGCGATTCCTCACCGATGGGGTCGGGAATCAGGTTCGCGTATTCTTCCGGCGGCGTCTCGGTGGTAACGTGCAGGAAGTCACTGTCAGCCGCGGCCTCAAGGAATGATGTAGCAAGGTGAACGGCGCGTTCTTCCGCCGTAGCCGTATGCCGTGTGCGGCGGTCTCCAGGGAGGGCGCCGGGGGGAAGCACATCGCTGAAGCTGTCTGTTGTCGGGATCAGCTCCGGCAAAGCAAGCTGGAGTCCTTCGGCTACAGGAACCATCCGGAGCAGGACACAGCGGAGGATCTCAGTGACGAACGCAAGGGCTTTGGGCAGGTCACCGGCAAAGTCCTGAGCAATAGGCAGGAGTTTGTAGCGCGGAAGAGAGTGCTGGATGTGGATCAGCCGGTAGGCAACGTCCGAGAACGCTTTCGCCGAGGCAACCATCTCTCGAAAAATAAACCACTCGGAGTTCGCTCCGGCGCCATAGGCGTCCAGGAGTTCCTCAAGCTGAGTCGCTTCGGCGCAGACAAAGGCCAATATCGGGCGAGTGTACTCCACCGGCTCTTCGCCGAGGCAGTCGAAAAATACAGAAATCCCAAGGAGCTGAGCCGCTCGTTTCGAGACGACGCGCTTGAGCGCCGTCTCGTCGACCAGCGGAACCGTGGCCGCAGGGGGAACAGCACTCGATCCGTCGCCGGCCTTGGTTTGCTTGACTTCTGACATGGACACCTTTCCTCAGGCCGTCTGCAGGTATCAGACATCCACTCCCGCATGGGCTGAGATGTCGGCCGACCATCCCTCGGGAGACCTCGCGTCGACCGCGATATCCACAGACACTGGACAGCCGAGAAAGGAACCGGCAAAGTACTCCCTGTCGAGACCGCCCTGACACACTACAATCGGAGGCAAACGATGTCTAGTCTGGCCCCAGTCTGCGAACGGCTGATCGAGAAGCATATCACGTCCCTGACCGTAGACATCGGGGTCCGGCTTGCGGGCTCTCCGGAAGAGGAAGCGGCCGCCGCCTATGCGCAGGATGCCTTTGCCGAGCTTGAGATTGAGGCGGATATCGAGACATTCGCCGTCCGCGAACGAGCCGTGACGAGCGAATCGCTCGAGATCCGGTTCGGGGACCTTTGGCAGTCGTTCCCCTGCTCATTGTTCAGCAACACGCCTGGAACCGATGGCAAGACCATTGAGGCGCCGTTGGTCTTCTTCGAGAGCCCCACGGAGTACCAGCGACGTGATCTCTCACACCTTCGCGGGAAGGCCGTCGTCCACCTCGGGTGTCACATTGAGTCGCGTGCAAGCTATCAGCGACTCATGGAAGCTGAGCCAGCTTTCCTCCTGTTCGTCGACATCCGATTCCCCGGAACGGCAGCCCTGGCCGACGGCATGTTCCCGGCCTACACCCGTGCCTTGGGGGCCCGACCTACCGTGAACGTGGCCTACATGGATGCGTGGCGGTGGAAGTCCGAGGGTGCGCTGGCGGCGCGACTCAAGGTCAACGGCGGAATGCGGGAGGGACTCTCCCAGAACGTGGTGGCCGAGCTACCCGGAACTGACCCGGAAGCAGGCCTGATCGTTCTGGGTGGCCACCACGACACCCAGGCAGGATCCGTGGGTGCTGACGACAATGCGAGCGGCGTCGCCGCTATCTTGGAGGCTGCGCGCGTTCTCGCCCCTCATGCACGCAAGCGCACCATTCGTTTCATCAGCTTTGGAGCCGAAGAACAGCTCTCCGTCGGCAGTGCGGATTACGTGCGACGGCACCGTGACGAACTCAGCGAACGCGGGACGTTCATGGCCAACTTCGACAGCTTCGGGTCCCACATGGGCTGGACCGAACTCCAGAGCTCAGTGTTCCTGTAAAATGAGACGCCCGTTTTTTTCCCGACCGATGGCCGCACCGGGCGGGCAACCGGTGCAATTGTAAGCAACCTCGGCAAAGGGCTTACAATTGTGGAAACCACCTTACATCCTGTT
>JABHEG010000291.1 GCA_018676675.1 Lentisphaerota bacterium | reverse complement strand
CCGACGATCTCCTCCGGTTGCCTTGCTCCGTGTCTCTGTGTCCTCTAGCGCAGCGGGTGGTGAAACACATTCCGGCAGAGAGAATTGGACAACAAGAGCCTTCAGCGGACTTCGCAAAGCTCGGCCGCTGAGGCCAGTGTTATCGTCGATGAGAGATGACCATGACGGATGAGATTGACAAGGATGAACTTAAGAGGGCCGAGGAGGAGCTGAAACAGCAGCTAGCCGGCGAGAACACAGCCGACCGGAACTGCCCGGAATGCGGTTCGCCGAAGGTGGTTGCCACGCTGTCTGTTCAGATCACAGCCGGTGGTGTGATCATCGCACTGGTTGCCGTCACGTTCCTCCCCCCCTGGCCGGTTCTCCTCTTCGTCTGCGGAACTTCGGCACTGGCACGGAAATGGAGCAGCAACTGGCGGTGTAAAGCATGCGGCGCCCGTTTCAACCGTCCGCCGAAGCCGCTGTTCACATGACCAAAAACGATAACAACCCCTTGCTGCGGATCTCGCAGACTCGCCCGCAGAAGGGCATGTTCGCAGAAGGAGACGTGTGCCCGGTGCTGACGAGAAAGAAGAAGGGCTGTCTTGTCGTTGCTGTCGTTTTTGGTCTCGCAGGCGTATGGCTGTTTGCTCAGCTCTTGTCGGCCCTCTCGCGCCACCCAGATCGCCCACGGCCGATTAGTTGCCGGGGCCATCTCAAACACATCGGCTTGGCTGTCCGCATGTATCAAGACGATAACGAAGGGTGGTGTCCCGATGGCTTTCCCGCTCTCGTCGCCGGGAAGTATCTCGCGGTCCCGTCATGCTACGTCTGCCCCAATGCCAGGACTAGGAGTGAGCCGACCAGCGACGAGAAGTCTGGCTCCGGCCAGCGTTCGAGCTATCGGTACTTCGGGAAGGAACTGGCGGGAGGTGGCCAGGGGTACGAACTGTCCGAGATTATCCTCGCGTGCGACAGGCCGGGCAATCACGAGGGGCACTACAATCTCTTGTTCGCCGATGGCTGCGTGAGACGTTTCAACGGCGACACCATTGAGGAAGTCGTGGAAAGAGACGGTCTCTTCCTGCCCGGCTACAGCATGCCGGAGAAGAAGGTAGCCGACACGAGACCGAAACCGGAATAGAAGTGCGAACATGTTGGTTCAGCTGACCTCGCAGGCTCGGCAGTTGACCATGTCGTTATGTCAAGAACAGGGAAAAACAGAGGTGGCTTGCGGATCTGCGGTCAGCGAGGCAACCGGGAAGTCAAGGACGCCCTGATCCGTTTCGCCCGGTGGCTGCGGGCACGGTACGAATTCCCGATCAGAGTGCCCGTGTACCTCAGGCCGGAGGCAACCCTCGTCACTCGCTCCGGTGAGACCGACATTGTCACCAGCTTCTTTGCACCGTTCGATACCAGCGTCGAACCCTACATCCGCATCGCCACTGGCGATTATCCGGATGAGAAGGCCGCGGAAGGCCGTGACGATGCACTGGCCGGATATCTGTATGGCCTTGCATATCAGTTAGTCAACTATTTCGATTGGTTGGACGAGAAAGAACGACCGGAACGCCGCGTGAGAGAACGGGCGGACAGAATCGTTGATCGCTATGCAGGCTGCGTAGACAGACCATAAACAGGACATAACCAGAGCATTCAGGTGGACGCTCGTACCTCGCGCCACTGATGCATTCGTTCTGCCAGACAATGATGAGCGGACGATCAGGATTTGGGCACAGACCAGCCCGGAAACGCCCGGATTCCGGCCGGATACCTGGAGGCCGGTTTTCCCAAACCGGGGTCCCTGGAACGCGCGGTTAGGGAAGAGCGCTCAGGGATGAGCTGCCTCCAGCGACGTGTCGCCCGATCCACGCGTCGTGGTTGTGCAAATGCGAATCCCGCAGCACATTGGCCATGAAACACCAAAACAGAACCAGCCCCTTTCTGGCGGACCTCCTATCGTCGGCCGCAGAAGGGCACGTTGGAACGGAAGGAAAACTGCCGATGTGGACCTGCCTAAACTGCACCGAGAAGCTAGAAGACTCGTCTGATAGCTGCTGGCGGTGCGGGACGGGGAAAGATGCGGGTCCGCCAGATAGTATCGAGAGATTCAGGAACGACCCATGGACACTTCTGTGGCTCAAGCGTCCTGTGTTGTCTTCCGTTCTGGGTTTTTCCCTTGCCTTCACGTTAGTGTCTGTGCTGGACGATGTTTTTCGGGTGTTCGGCTTGCCCTCGCACATCAACGTCACGCTGTTCCAGAGATACTGGATAGCAGTAGTCGCTGCAATCGTGGCGCACTTTCAGCAGAGAAGGACCCTGAAGAAAGTCAAAGCGCAGGAGGATGCGCAAGATTCCAACAAGGCCGCTTCACTCTGACCGGAAGACCGCGCCTCTTCGCTTTGCGGTTCCCGGCAGGTGAGCGCCACGTTACACATGGAAGAGATGACACCCAAACCGGCGAAGGGAGCCAAGAGTAAGGTATTGGGTTGCCTGGTCCCACTGGTGCTGATTGGGGTTGGGGCCTGGGTTTTCTACGAGACGCAGCTCCGCGTGAAGCTGGTTAGTCT
>JABHEG010000027.1 GCA_018676675.1 Lentisphaerota bacterium | reverse complement strand
GTATCGACAAGGAGAAGTTCCTATGACCACGCGGCAAGCAGGTTACGGAATCCAACCGAATTCTGCGCTCGAAGGCCCGGTGCGGCCCAAGGCCGAAAAAAAACGGGCGTCTCACTTTACAGAAGCACTGAGCTCTGGTGCTCAAGGCAGCGCCCGACCTTTTCGAGTTCCTCGGCTCCATGGAAGGACTTTCCGCCTCCCAGGAACGACAACGGTCTCGAACGACTCTCCCCTTCGCTCGTCTTGCTGGTCGCGTCGATGTCGATGTCGATCGATGTCGTCCAAGTCCGAATTCGCCGAGAAATCTCCTGCTTCAGCTGGGCTGCCTCGTCCCCTTCCTTTTCTCGTTCCTGGTAGTGCCGCGTCAACACTTCCTCTGCCCGAAGCCTCAGACTCGTGCCACGCTCGCACTCAAACCACAGATCGCTTACCGTCGGCGAAAATGCCAGACGTTTCCCCATCTTCCGGAACGCGACGACGTGGAAGCGTCCCTCGGCAGTCCCTTTGCGGAGCTCGACCCGGACTTTGTAGGAATGGTCCTCCCATTCCGGCGGCGCGAGGTAATCCAGCAACTGATCACAGCGTCCCGCACGGGCCAGAGAGGAAAGCTCTTTCCGTAGCGCCTGTACCAGTCTTGTCATCGCCTTGGAGAGGTCCTGTGCCCGGCATTCGTGGGTATCCAGGAACAGCGGGGTGACGACGAAGAGGCTCTCGGCCCCAGCGGAAGGTCGCTTCTCTATGTAGATCGGTATGGTGATGGTCATTTTTTCAGTCGGTGGATTCCCAAGCCATCCTGCTTGTCGGACATCGTTTGGGGAAGTCGCGCCTACGTTGCTTCGGCTGGGCGAGTTTCCGGCTTCCACCGCGTCTAGAGTTTCTTCGGCCAAGCGGGTACAACGAGGGAAGGTCACGCCTCCTGCGCACTCACTCGTTGATCATGGCCATGAGCGTCTCCCGGAGCCGTTCCTCGATGATGGTCTCAACGACGGTCGATGTCAGGCCACGATTCCATTTGTAATCTTTGCCCAGCCCTTTGTCGCTGGCGCGGTTGTTTGGCATACTGTACGTCCGGCAGGCTGGCCGTCCGGCAGTCGCTCCCCGTCGCTCGACCCCAGCAGGCGGGGAGTTGTCCGCGAGGCGACCGTCGGTCACTACCACGAGGCACGTGCTGGTCGACTTCGGCGACCACTTGACGGCGTGTATCCCGTCTTCCTCCTCGAACCGAGGGAAGGCGAGTGTCCCCCGGAGTTCGATGGCGAGCCCCAGGGCGTCCGGGTCACCTGTCTCAAGGTATTTGTTAACGTCCTTACGTACCTGCATGCGCTTGACCGTTCGGTGTCCGGCTCCATCGGGCTTGGACATGACATACCGGCACACTGCCACCGACAGTCCCATTCTACTGGCGGCCGAGGCATAGGCTTCGGTCAACATGAAGAGTGCCTCATTGTTGTCAGAGTACACGGCGAGCGTGGCCTGGTCGGGGTGCTCGAAGGTGGATGCGTAGACCACATGCAGGCCCCGTTGCCAGCCCTCTTCCACGCTTGCCATCCCAGCACGAGCAACGGAAAGGTCGATCTCCTGGCCCAGGTAGAAGCGTTCCAGGAGGCCGTCCTCGAAGTCGACACTTTGCTTCGTGGCCTCCTCCAGGCAACGTGTTATGTCCCGGAGTCTCTTGAGTTCGGCTTTCCGCTTCTCTCCATCTTCCGCGGTGTAATCATGCCCGCGACGAAGCGCCGTCCGCTTTCTTCTTGTCTCGAACCGCTCCGCAAGGTAGAGCTCGTTCTGGAGGCTACGAGTAGCCGAACAGTTTCTCAGCTTGAACGCCTTCCGCCGCAAGGCGATTGCCTTCTTGGTGATCTCCACCTGGCCACTTTTAAGGGAAAGAGGGGATCCTTTCTCGCGTTTCTTTACGGCGACATGTAACGCCACCTGACCATCGTGCACAGCGCCCTTTGCCGCGAGTGGCAAGTCCCCGGCGTAGGCGTTCACTCTGTCCGCCAGCGGGGCCAGCAACTTACGTTCGACCGCCCTCTTCAGAGGGCGTGCCCCGTACCTCTCGTCGAACCCCAAGTCAGCGAGGTGCTTGACGAGCTCTTCAGACGTCTCCAGGAGTATCTCCCGGTAACGAATTCCGTCTCTGCCGCGGATAAGCTCAATCTCACGGCGGGCGATGCGGCGGACGATCTCTTCTGTCAATGGCACGAATGGTACGATACGGTCGATTCGGTTGAACAGCTCGGGCCGCAGGAATCTGCGGACCTCTTCCCCGAAGTGGTCGCGGGCGTGCTCATCCGGCCTGGACACCGGCTGAAGCCCGACGGCACCGCGCTGGAACGAACGCGCCCCCAAGTTGGAGGTCATGACAACGACGGCACTGCAGAAGTCCGCGATCCGCCCCCCCGCATCGCACAGGCGGCCTTCGCCCAGTACCTGCAGGATGATGTCAAAGAACAGCGGATGGGCCTTCTCAAACTCGTCGAAGAGAACGACACAGAACGGTTGCTCCCGGACCTTGGCCGTCAGCAACCCTTCTGCGCCGAAGACGCCACCGATTAAACGCTTGACCGCGATTGGGTCCGCGAACTCGCTCATGTCGAAACGGACCATCCGCTTGGGGTCACCAAACAGGAACTCGGCCAGTGACTTGGCCAGCTGCGTCTTGCCTACGCCGGTCGGGCCGATGAAGAGCAGAGATGCGATGGGCTTCTTCGGTCTGTTCAGCTGGGTCTTGACCACCGCCAACAGGTCCGTCACCAGGTCAATGGCTCCGTTCTGCCCGATTACCCGGTCAGCGAACCAGTTACGCGTTTCCTCGAGGTCGAGTCCATGCGCGTCGTCAAGGAAAGAGAGCGGCAATCCCGTTTCGCGCGAGAAGGCCTGGGTAACGACCTGCGGGGTGAGGGCCCCGTCCTGGAGGTGGCCCCGCAGGAGATTCTCGAGAAAGCGCAACGGCCTGCCGGGATAGGCGGAATAGGGGGTGTGACGCCGATGCAGGCGATCAATGAGCTCCAGGCTATCCGTGTCAACGGTTTCAGAAGCCCTGCCGCGGGCCCGGGCAAGAGCCGTTCCCAGCAGAATGCTCCTGGTCCTGTCCGGAGACGGCTCGGAAACGTCCACCCGGGAAAAGGCTGTCAGCAGGAGAGGGTCCTGGCGCTCGATCAGTGGCACTTGTTCCGGCGTACACTCGAGGACAGCAAGCAGATCGCCCCGGGCTATGTGTGGACGAAGGAACGTTGCTATCCCTTCTTTGTTGGACACGGATTTGCCGACTTCCATCAGTTCGATCAGGCTGCCCATGTGGAGGATGATCCCCGTCTCCTTTGCGGCCTGTAGAAGCTCCTTGCAGCGTTCTTGCCACATACCGAAACCAGACATGCCGGAGACGAGTCGGGCGCCGCTTGTTTCCCAGAACTGAGTGGTACCCAAACAGTGCCGTGATGACTGCGAGACGAGCTCGTGGACGGCGGCCGTTTTTCCCACCCCCGACGGACCGACGAGGAGCACAGCTCTAGGATTTTTTCCGCCGAGAAGATCGGCAAGACGGCGGACGACATCGTCGAGTTCATAGGCCCGTCCGACTGTCTTCTTCTCCAGGCGAGTCCCGATCTTCTTGAGGAACTTGGCATGGTCAGGCTTGTTTTCGACGCCCTCAGACGTTGACTGCTCCTTGGCCGTCTTGACCACCGTCGTTACGTCAAACTCAACCAATTCAACCGAAACGGCCCGATGACAGCGTGCGATCTGCTTGAGTGAGGCGACGGCCCTCTCCCGCATCAGCGCTCCGTGGATCTCCCGGGGCAATTGGTCCTCCCGACCGTCCTCGGTCTCTGACACCACTTCGATGCCCAATGCTGGAACTCGGGCGACATGCCCGCCTCCTTCGTGGGACCATCGTGCCACACTGAATGTCGCCGTCAGGGGTGTGCGCCATGCCGGATCCCCATGCAGCGGGTCAAGCACGACGTCGATCGTGTCCATCTCCGGCATGTCAGGCAGGGCAAGCTGGTGGAGACCTTCTGGATCCGCTTTGGCAATGGCCGTGCTCGCCTCCTTTCTCAGCGAGCGGAACAGCTGCTTTCTCGTCTCGGACAGTGCCGAGACACGAGGCAGCCGGAACACCTCGGCGTAGAAATCCCCGGTGGCCAGTTCTTCTACCACCGCAATCAGTTTGAAGGACAAACGTGGCATCGGTGTTGCGGTCTCTCAATTGCTCGCACGACGGAGGGTGCCTCCCCAGGTTGCCTGGCCATCCCCTTACAGGTAGCCTGACAAACGTAGCTTTGCCAGGTTGCTGGTTGCCGCTGGAGAGGGACAGAACGTCCTCCGTTAGCATCCCGTCCTGCTACAGGAGCATGATCCAGCGACCAGGGCAATCGTGGCGACGGTGTCCGTGCCCCTGCACCAGGCGACACAGTTCCGCAGAACCCGTGATAGGGAGTCGTTCTTGAGCAGCGACGTTATGCATGGATGGCAGGAAGGCTACGAAACCGTGCTCCGCTTTGCCATCGAGAACTGCATTCCGACGATCGTGAACGGCGGGGACATGCTACCGAAGGGGGGCCTTATTCTAAATGAGCAGAAACGCTTCAGCCGAACGTACCTGCGGGGTATCCTCGGTAGGTGTCGGGGTGCCGGTATCGCCTACTACGCCATGGTCGGGGATGACGATCTTGCCAGCTGAGGGGGCCAAGCCCAATGTGGTAGGCGAAGAGGACGGGGCAAGAGCAAAGCCAGGAAATAGGAATCGCAGGCGGAAGCGAAAGTTCCGCGCTTTGCTACAGAGACGAACCACCGAGTCATTGAGCAGCGAGCGTGCCTTGGGCGGTGCAATCAGATTCTTCCCACCGACGTCTGGGAGAACACACTTCCCCACGCGTCGGCGAAGACCCTTTCGAGATAGTCTTCTGGGCGGCACACGAACCTGACTTCCTGGACGCCGGTACCCGGATGCTCCTCGAAGAACAGGCGCACAGCCCACATCGCGATTCGGGCGGCGATATCCTCGGGAAACGCATTGTGGCCGCAACCGATGGCGGGGAACGCGATCGTTCGGCACTCGTTCTCCGAAGCGAGGCGTAGGGCGTTCATATAGCAGTGCTTCAGGGCAGAGAGCTCCTGGGGATCGCCGCCTGAAAAAATCGGACACACAGTGTGGATCACGTACCTGCACTTCAAGTCGTACGCCCCAGTGATCTTCGCCTCACCGACGCAACAGCCGCCGAGTTTGCGGCATTCGTCGAGAAGGCCAGGGCCCGCGGCGCTGTGAATCGCCCCGTCCACACCGCCGCCACCGAGGAGGTCACTGTGCGCAGCGTTGACTATCGCGTCAACGTCCTGGCGCGTGATGTCTCCGCCCACGACCGTGACCTTGTCTGCAAGGCTTCCCATAAGGCGAGGTCCTCCAGAGCGCTTCGCTACGACCAAGGGGACATCTCCCTTTGGAATCCCGTTCCTACTTCGTATTGTCGAAGTCCACCAGCGCGACGATGTCCTCGCCGGCACGCCTGTGCAGCACGCCCAACAGCCGCATGTGGTGAGACACGATACGCACCGGCTGCAGGGCCTTGACTTCCGTTCCCAACTCCCCGGCCAGATCTTCACAGCCGCTGTCCGGCTTGTCCAGAAAACGGTCAAACAGCTTCTTCATCATAGCGTTCCTCGGACGGTGATCGCGCGTGAGGAGGAAGATGCCGTCCGAGCCGCCGGGGCTGCGAACATGAGTCTCATCGAATCCGTACGCAGCGTTCTTGAGGGCCGTGAGGAACGCCTTGGACTTCCACACGCGGCCCCGCTCGCACGATTGCCGCAGCCTGTCGGTGAGGGCAATGTCCAGCCGTCGCCCGTTTCGTTCGAATGTATGGGAAACAACGAACGGGCGATCTGATAACTGGTCCTCGACCGCCTCCACCCCCTGCTTTATCTGTTTGAGTGTCACGAGTCGTTCCTGCGTTGGTTGCCCTCGCGGGCAGAGCGCTCATCATAGGACTGACGTTTCTCAAGCTAAGTGTCATGCTCGACTGGTCTCTTCAGGTCCATACACATACAGGGACCTCGACGTCTACGCCAGCAGAGACGTCGGTGCCAGGGCAACCCTCTTCCCTGCTCCAGTAATGGTGACAGGTTCAACCACTTCAGCGGAAAGCCTCCGTTTAGCGGTGTCCCGCGTAGGCACACACCGCGAACCTCTTCACCTCCTCGATGTATGCGGGCACCAGCGCGAGGCAGTCGTCCAAGTCCCGATAGGCCATGGGTACTTCCGTGGTCAACGACGAATCCTGGACGAAGGAAGGCAAGACGAGCCGTTCGCGTAAGCCCGCGAAATCAAAGCTGCGGGCGGCCACTTTTGCGTCGCTGCGGGACATCGTGCGGCCAGTACCATGGCTCATAGAAGACAGCACTTCCTCAATCAGTGACGTTGCTTTGACCAAACTGGCATCACCTGACATGTGTGAGGGAATAATGGCGAATTCGCCCGGCCCCAGCCTGACTGCGCCCTTCCGGATCACTGTGCCATCTGTTGTTGGCTCAAATGTGTTGTGCGGCAGGTCCAATATCAGCTGGGTCGGTCCCACGAGGGATTCCACCGTTTCCTGCACGGCAGCTCGGTTGGCTTCCGCCCACGCGATGACACGCCTGAACTCACGGTCGAAAGCTCCAGGGCAATCAACGAGACCATCCACCGTCCCCGACTCGGCTCGGGAACCAGTGTGTATCAAGAGGAACAGTTGCTCCTCGTCGTAGGGCAGCAATGCGTCGATAAAGTGGTTCCCACCACCAAGATCGCCCAGCCCCCCTCTGTTTCTCCTGATGGCTCCTGCGATCTCGTCCCACAGCTGACCGGTCAGATCGCTCAGCGTAAGCGTTGACTTCAAGAGGCGCATACCGCAGCCGCAGTCAGAGACAGCGAACTGTCTCCAGTCCTCTTGACGAGTCAGCACGGCCGTCCCCGTGGGCAACGGAGACTTCCCGGGGCATGCATCGGGAAGGAACACCACATGGTCAGCGCAAAGCGCAGGCGGAAGCCATGACCGCAACACGCCCTCAGGCTCGGCGGATAGGTTGGTGATCTTCATCGTGTTGGTGTTCCTGCCAGAGACCTTCCACCGAGTTGCAGTGGAACCCCTGCCCATTGATGGTGATAGTGAACGGCGTGTGGGCCAGATTCGACAGGATTCGTTCCCGTCAGTCTTTACTGTGAAAATGGACGTTCATGATATCCCTGATTGGCCGTACCCTCGTCACCCAATGTCCCCCGGCAGAGCAGAGAGAGTCAACGCCTTGTCCCTTCCGACAGGATAAACACTTGAGCATCTGCATTCAGTACTTGCCCGCCGTTCGGCTGTCCGACCAACGAGCGCGGCCAGTGCGCATGGCCACGGATCGTGAGCAGCGGGCGGCGGCTTTCGAGGGAGGCGCGCACAGCAGAGCACCCTCTGAAACCCGGCTCCGGGTGATCCGGCCCATCGTGGAGCAAGAGCAGATCTACCGAATCATCCAGCAACTCCTCAATGGCTGTCACGTAATCCGGCTCCGTGCGCCGGTCCTTGTGGGGCGAGATGACGCGTCTGCAGCGTACTTGTCTCCGCTTCGCCGTGCTCTGCGACCTGATGGGGCAGTTTGCCGTGCCCCTTGCGATAGCCATCGACACCTATAGCTTCTTAACTGGTGTCGGGACGGGCGCAACGGCTGTCCTGTCTCTCGTTCTGGCGACACGTGCTGTTGTAGCTGCATGCTCGCTCGCCATCGCCTTCAAGTCTCCGCTTGCTCCCGTGGCTGTCTTTGTTTTCGAGTTGGTGGCCTGGCTCTGCCCAGGTCGCTTCCCATACCTCTTCGACTTCTACGGCACTCTCGGGAGTGTACTCGCCCAACGTGCCACGGCACATCGCCACTAGCCTGCCCCCCTCTCGAGCCCTGCAACACCATACTGGCCGGTTCGTCCATGGCGCCGCCGCACTTCGGGGTTGGTGTTGTTCGCGGACGGTGACCTATCGGCGCCTTCCCATGAGAACACCCAGGAAGGTCGGGCGCCAGAAACAGTGAGCCACGAACGGCGGCCGCCGTAAGGCAACACGATCGGGGAGCGATTTGGCGGTGCACAGCCCTTCCCCTCTCCGGCTGGTGGGCAGGTTCTTACACCCAGGCAAAGGCCAAATGTTGTGTCATCTGATTCTGCAGAACTGTGCGGTATCATGAAAAGTTGGGGTTTCCTGCTGAGTTCCATCATGTTGTTTGCAGTGTGGTGCAGCACCATGCAGAATTGCACATCGATCTCGGAAACAACTGAACACCTTGTGTTCTCAGGGGGAATCCCTGCTTCGGTCAACCACGATCCGAGCCGGCCCGCAGGGGGTGACAGCGGCCTCAGATGCTGATGGCGGATCCTGCGGACAAGACTGATGGAACGGACCAGCACGTGACGAGACGGATGAACTGTGAATGGGAACGTCAAACACCGTCGTGGCAGCCTCAGGCACGACTTGTCACCTCAAGTCACGGCGAGGGCAGGAGTGGACCCAATTATGGACCCAATGGATTCCTAATGCTGGTATTGAAAGGTCGGAAAGAACTGTAGTCAAGAAGGATAGGCATTGATTGTCGAGCAGTGCCAGTCTGCCTCCGGAGCAGTCGCTCATCAGAAGTGCACCGGCGTGGACAAGTTGAGGCAACCGGTTGCTTGCCAAAGTGTGGCCTGGGCCGTGATGCACACGTGCATCACCACTCACTCCTCGCTGATCGGGCAAACTCCGTGGTTCAGCATCTTCTCCCGGTCTGGCACTGAACTCCCGGGGAGCGTGCAGGGATTTGTTGCGTACGTTCTGACAGGTGATGTGCTGCCACCAGGGGAGTCAACCTTGGACCGTGCGCTTGGCTTTATGACCCGCTCTGAATGGCGGAGAGGGCCTTGATGTGTTACTTGTTTATTATCAGTGTGGCCCTATATTTGCCTATATAATCCATGTTGGCGACATTGGTGGCCTCTCTGCTAAAAAGACACAACACCCTTTAAACAAGGCGGAAGCGGCGCATTGAGATATCTAAATTAGGGTTCATGGCTGAGAATCCCACCCTCTCCGCCATATCCTAGAAGCCCGTCAACTCTGTCGCTCTTCACAAACTGCGTCGTCAGCGTCCCTAGCCTCACCTGTCATTCCCCTTCCTATCGCCATACTTGGTCACGGTTCCATACAGATCCTTCCCCGGCTTCCTACGAGCACGATTGCCCTCGTCTTCCCCGATGATCTCCAAGAATCCCCAATAGCCGTCTTCTACTCTGTAGCCGAAATGCCAGTCCCC
>JABHEG010000326.1 GCA_018676675.1 Lentisphaerota bacterium | reverse complement strand
CAGCTCCCGCCGCCTCACGTCCCACTTCCGAAGTGTCTGTACAAGAATAGTCTGTTTGCCGGGAGAGCCTGGCAAAAGACATAAAGCACGAAACCGAGAAGCGTTGTGCACAAGAAGACAAAAATCAACTGGGCACAACCAAATCAACCCAAAGGAGAAGCGCCATGAACAGACTGTTTGATCAGCTGGTCAACGAGTGGGAGAAGACAGCCTGTTGGATGACTGCCGCCATCATGGCCACTTTCGTCCTCACGTGGCTCAGCCCGGGGGACGATGGCGGAACGACAAGTTCCGGCCGTCCCCTCCGGAGACGAACCCCCTTGCTGAATCGCCATGCGTTTAGATTCATGGACAGAATGCCGAACTCCACTCTCAAGGGAGCCAACCCCCTATGCTTCCGCTATGTGCCACCGGCGGACTTTTCATCGCAGGGACAACCGTCAGAGGTCTCACTCCGGGGGCCAGCACATCGCCCCGAGACAGCGCCACACAAGCCTGCGGCGGGAACCGAGGAACCGCCCCATCGCCCCGAGACAGCGCCACACACACCTGCGGAGGCGGCCGAGGCTCCTCACGGGCACGCGGGGCCGGCAGGACTTCCCCCATCTGCGACGGACCGCACCAAGCCACCGACGGCGGGGGCAGAGACCGTAACCACGTCCCCTCCGAACGGCACGCCATCACAGAAACGCGAAATCGTGCTCTGCGGCGTGATGAGAACACTCTCCGGAAGAACGGTTGCCCAAGTTGAGGTCCACGATCTCGCCACGAACAAGAAGGTCCTGGACTTCTGCACCCCGGGAGCACAGGTCCAAGGCGTCACGATCGAGAGCATCACGGACGGAGCAATCGAGGTCTCCGATCCCACAGGACAGACACGCACCATCTCGATTGGCAGCACGAACAGGAAGACCATCACGTTTGAGTGAGCTGTCATGAACAGAGCCCGGCCCAGTTCGGTTGACTTCAGGCCAACAACCCCGCTGATTGGTCAAAGGACGCTCACCGAAAGCCAAAGCGTCTCGCGACTTCAACGAGTCTACAGGCGTGATGCCTGACAGCGTCCCCGGGAAACGGGCCTTGTGGCGAATGGCGCGAGGATAGGCAGCGGGAGATGGCCCCAGGAAGAGGTCGCCGGATGGCACCCGCCTTCACCGGACTACGGCGTGGCACGCCGCCCACACACTGAGGTCACGTGCAGCCACGGGAAGGACACCGCGTCGCCTTCGAGGGGGATCCTCTCCCTTCGGCTTTGGCACGCACGATGCTTATTACGCAACCAATCAGGCGAAGAACCCAGAATAGACACCGGCGCTCACAGCCATCACCTGTCGACGGCCAAAGGGGCTCCAAGAGAAGTATCAGCCTCAAGAAACATGCTCATACGGAGTCTCAGTCCGCAATAGGCGGAGGAGGCCCGGAAGACACTGAGGCAACGACAGAAAGGCAGAAACAACACAACGTGTAGACCGGACCTACAAAATATGCAGTTCCCCTTGCCCGGCTGGTGCTTACCCTCCAAACCCTCCCCATCTTCTCCTCAAAGCACCAGCCGGGCGTTCTTTTGCCTGTCCATTGACTCCGATGTCAAGCATCCAGACATCATCGCGCGCGTGTCAATCGTCCCTCGGCTTACGACGCAGAGACTTCGTTTCTCCGCGCTGCTTCTTGCTGCTCAACCGGCGTTCCTTTGAAGCTCTTGTCGGCCGTGTCTTGCGCCGTGGCTTCGGTCTCTGACACGCGTGCAGGACCAACCCTCGCAGTCTTTCCAGAGCATCCTCCCGATTGCGGGCTTGGCTCCGGTACCGGCGAGCATCGATGATGATCTCTCCGGCATCCGTAACCCGGGCACCGCCCAGACGCAACAACCGTTGGCGCACGCTCTCAGGCAATGCGGGAGAATGGAGCACATCGAACCGCAGCTGGACGGCCGTCGACGTGGTGTTGACATGCTGGCCGCCCGGCCCACTTGCCCGAACAAAGCTGAACGCCAGCTCATCCTCACGCACCTCGATGTTGGGAGCAAGCCGAATCACCCGTTGACCTCCTTGCCCGGACAAGGCATGCCAACTCCGGTGATGGAGGGAAAGTACACCCAGAGATGCCCGGAGTTGTCGTTCTCCCCGAAAACCAGATGGCCATCGCGCCCACACACAGCTGCCCCGAAGCAGTAGCCATAGCGCCGTCGGCCGAGAACCGACACTGGCACACCAATGAGATCCACAGAGCACTTGGCCGGGTCAAAACAGAACATCTTTGAGATCCCGTCTCCACAGGCACCAAAAAGCCTTCCATCCGTGGTCGCAGCCATCGCGGTCACAGGAGACAGCGGAACGCGTCCCAGACAAGAGCCGAACACCATCGTCTTAGGACAGAACCGGTACAGCCCACCCGTTGCGGAAACGACATAGACCCCACCACTCAGGGGATCCCGGCACCAGGTCACCTCGTCCCCCTCCCAGATGTCTCGTGGCAACTGCACCGCCCTGCGGGCAACGTTCCCTGTCTGGACGTCACAGATCCAGAGCGACTCATCACTGTCTCTGCCAAGCAGGACGGTTCCCAGATTCAGTAATCGCCCCGACACCGGGACAACAGCAACCGCTTCTGCTTCACTTTCATTGTCAGCAACCCGCCACAGCCCTGTATCGGTTGCCACGATGACCGCATCCCGCTGCGTGGGGTCAGAAGCAACGTCCCAGACGATACTCCCTGCGTCAGGCGACAGGGGCACAGTCTCCATCTCCGGCCGATTGAACCCCCACTCCTGGAGCAAATCGAACGGCAAGCCCTGCAGAGGAAAACGGATGAGGCACGCCGCATCTCCCGAGTGTACGGCGGCAACCACCTTCTGTCTTGTGCAGCAGATGCCCGGACAAGACGCCGTTCCCTCTGCCCCCCCCAAGTCAAAGACAAAGCCTGTGGCCCCATGGAACATCGCGACAAAGCAGTGCGCCCGGCCCCCGCTCGTTCCCCCGTAGATCACGCCGTCAGACGTCACGGTCAAAGCCGTTATCCGACTTTCCTCATGCGGAATCGGTGTGGTCACGCCCGGGAAACACAAGGGAAATGCCGCGATGGCTCCCTGAGTCAGGAAAGCCCCATGCACAATCTCATCGCGCATGGCCGTTGCTGCAGGACCTGTTAGATCGAACTTCTTGCGTTTCATCACGTCACCCCCACATCCGCATCGGCACGTGCGCGATCTGACGCTTCCGGTCCTCGGGCACGGCCACCCGGAAAAGCCCCACCGGTTTGGCCCCAACGTGCCCGAAGAAAAGGTCCCCGTGTCGGTCAATCGCACCCCGCGACACGTATTGGGCTGCATACCCCGGGCGATCCAGTACAAGGACTTCATCACGAGCCAACGTCTCGGGATCCAGGCGCCAAACCACACCTTCCGACAGGTGTTCACCATCCGTGATCTCCGGCATGTACACCGGATCGCGCCACCGAGAAGCGCTGTAGTACAGCATGCCATCTGCCCCGAAGACAAGGCCACCACTGTGGTCAAGGAACGTGCTCACCGGCACACTCATGTCGCGCTCCTGGGTGACGGCTCCAAGGTCCTCAACCCGCCCCCAGTTCCCCTCTCCCGGCCAAATGCGCAAGAGCCTGGGGGCCGCGATCCAAGTGACGGCATAGATGCAGGGCTGGTCCGGAGCCGCGACGGCGTCATAGAGCACACTGTGCCAGCCTGTCTGGTAGATTGGGTTGTGGGGCAGGATGTAGGGGGAAATCTCCATCCGATCGGCGTCGGGATCGTACCGGGCCAGCCTGCCGTCATCTGTCGATGTCCACACACGATGGCGACCATCCAGGAAGAGGACTTGACCATTGACCGAGCCGATGCGCCCAAGATCCCGGGCGCTTCGAGACGCCAGGTCGTAAACAAAGAGATGATCGCGGGGGTAGCTCAACGAATAGAGGAGACCACGCTCCTCGTCATGGAGAAGACATCGACATCCCTCCTTGGGGTACATGGTGTCCCACCACAGCACCTCATCGCCGCGCGTGTCGAAAGCCACCAAAGCGGCTCCGCGAAAGCAGCGTTCGGGGTCGTGCCAGGAGTTCCAGGGCGAGTAGGAGGGCTGGTCGATAGGTGGCCCGGAAAGATGGCTTGCCATGTACATGATTCCGTCGTGCGGCGAAGGCGCAAAGCTGTAGTGGATCTTGCACTGGGTCGCTCGGCCGGAGTCCCGGGGGTCATCGACCATCTCGTCAAGGTCAAACAGGTAGTCCAACGCTCGCGCCTCATCGTTGTAGCGCACGACCTTGACGGTGTTTCCGGGATCGTGTTCACAGCAGGCGGCAGCATAGACCCGGCCATCCGGTCCGGTCGAGAGCGACCAGCAGGAATCCGACAGAGGGTGCTCGGTGAACCCGTGCCATGTTGCTGAGTAACTCATGGTGCTCTTCCACTCCAAAAGGCATTCCCAGTCGCTGACGCCGATCATCCGCACATGGAACGCATGTGCCCTGTCTGAAACCTATGTCGACTCACCGCAGGTACAAGAGGACATCACATTCTCCCGGAGAGCCGGTCCTTCCACGCAGAAAATGTGCGATTAGGCAGTTGGCCTTGGACCTTCCGCTTGCGTCCGGCGGATCGCGCGGACAAAGTAGCGCATCACCGGTCGAGTCGCCGTGTCGCTCGGTAACCCAAGACATCCACCCAGGAGAGCGATGAAACACCGAATGCCCCAGATCACTCACTGGCTTCGTACAGGGAGCCCGAACACCCCCTCTCGGGGGTACTACCTCTGTGGCCTCCTACTGGTCCACGCAGTATCGCTCAGTTGCGCCCCCAACGCTTCCGCGACCAATGCAGATGTCGCCGTTTTTTTCCGGGGCGACTGTGAGGAGATAACGCTACGCGAGATCCGCAAGGCACGGAAGCGCATCCGGGCCGCGGTTTACTCACTCACCTCCAACTACGTCGTGGACGCCTTGGTGGCGGCACGTAAGAGGGGTGTTGACGTCAAAGTGAAGATCGACCGCCATCAGTCAGAAGAAGCGGCGGCCACCACCCTCGTCAACCGCCTGCGGAAGGCACAAATCTCCGTCCACACAATTGGCATGCCCTCGTATTACTCCATGCACAACAAATTCCTCGTCATCGACGGCAAAACCGTGATCACCGGCAGCTATAACTTCACCATTGCTGCAGCTCGCGCCAACTGGGAGAACATTGTGCGCATCCGTTCAAGTCTGATCGCGGACGACTTCGTTCGGGAATGGGACGCACTGAAGACGCTCCGAGAAGTCAACGGAAGACGGACAAAGAAGCCTAGAAAGTAGTCCACGCTCACAACCAACGGACACCCCTTGGAGAGGCCAGATCCATGGAACCTTACCAAATCGTGACAGAAACGGCCCTACGCTACCTGCCCGACAATCGGCAAGAGCTCATGGACCTATACCGACCGATCGAGATGCCAACCGGCACCGGTTGCCCGGGAATCGTGATCATCCACGGGGGCGGTTGGCATGCCGGGGAACGGGGAGCAGCTCGCGAAATCAACATCGGTACCAATCTCGCTCGCATGGGCTATGTCTGCATGAGCATCGACTACCTCCTGTCCACCCCCGAGACACCATCGTGGCCGCGCAATATCGAGGACTGCAGGTGTGCGGCCCAGTACCTCCGGGCCAACGCGGAGACGTTGGGGGTGGACCCCGACAACATCGGTGCAATCGGCGGCTCCGCAGGCGGGCATCTAGCCGCTTGCCTGACAACAATGCCCTCTGGCGAGGAGGATCCGGACGGGACGCTCTATCCAGGCGTCGACCGGTCCTTCCAGGCAGGGGCTGACCTCTATGGCATCGCTGACCTATTCCACTGGCGCGTCACAGACGACGACGGAACGCCCCGGGAGGAATACCGGTACGATGCCACGACACAGATGCTCGGAGTCTCTCACACGGAAGCCCCGGAGCTCTGGAGCCAGGCATCACCGCAGCTTCAGGCCAGCCCTGATTCCGCCCCCACGATGATTCTCCACGGGAAAAGCGACACCTGCGTCGACTATCAGCAGAGCATCGACTTCGCGGCTCGGCTCGATGAGATAGGGGTAGAGAACGAGCTGATTCTCCTTGAGGGAGTTGCGCACACATTCCACTTGGGAGCCCGGGAAAACACCCCTTCCCCAATTGATGTCCGAGAACGCGTCCTGTCGTTCTTCGATCGCCACCTGAGGGGTCTGTCGGGAGACGAAGCCAAGGCGCGCTACGCGGCAATGCTAGCGAGCGAGGCGAACTGCTGATCCGGCCGCATACTGTTGCACATCGGGGCGTCAGGTTTCAGTGTTCAGGTCTCAGGATTCGAACCTGAAACCAGACACCGGAAGCCTGATCCGGCCCAACGCACCATTGAGTGTCGCCGGATCAGTAAATCCCGAGTCAACGCCCAAACAGGCGTTTGGCGGTTGTGGCCAGCCCCTGAAGCGTGAAGTCCTCCCCCCCGGCCGCCAATCCTGGGACATGCCGCAGGAAAAACGGTGCATCGCCTCCGACGACGACGACGGGACAGTCATCGTCTCCGACGTGCTCACGGGCTCGGCGCACGACGGCCTTCACAGCCCCAACGGCCCCGCCATCCACCCCCGCAAGAATGGCGTCCCGTGTGTTGGTCCCGACAGGTCCAACAAGTGTGTCCCGCAGGTCCACCAACGGCAACTGTCCTGTGTGTCGGTGTAAGGCTTCACGCAGCAACCGACGCCCTGGCATGATCGTGCCTCCCAAGAACCGGCGACGCCCGTCAATGACTTCAGTCGTTATGGCCGTCCCGCAGTCAAGCACGATGGACGGCGCGCCAACCAGGGCGACCGCCGCCACGGCGTTCGCCACCCGATCCGCCCCCAAGGTCGTGACGTCCACACCGGCAAAGCCCACCTCTTCCACGATCTCCGCGCTCAGGAAACGGAGCTCTGCGTCCCATCGGCACCCCATCAGACTCGCCCGGGCCTCCGGTACGACACATGCACAGAGGCATGGAGCGCCCTTCACCTGCGAGCACAGCTCCCCCAAAGCTGCGCCACTGATGACGCCGGAGGTCGGCGTGCGCAGGACGATCTCAAGCCGACCACAGCACCAGCACCCGCCAACGGTGTGTGTGTTACCGATATTCAAAAGAAACAGCGAACGCATTCAACGCCCTCCGAGTGCGTGACAAAGACCGTTTGACGAGCTATAGTATAGAGGGACTCGAAGCACCCACAAGGGGAGTGCACAAATGCCGTTTTGGTAGCCACTCGGTCGCATGTAAGCCCCCTCGTTATCTTCCTGCATACTGCCCCGCAATGCCCCTGACCCTTTGCCGATTGGAGCTGTCACAGTGAACCCCTGACCCGGCCCGTCCGCCGTGGCTCCCAGAGCGACAGTGAATGGCCCCCTGCCCCCCTTGAGAGGAGATTGCTCATGCTCAGCGTCGCCAGCCCTGCCACCCGCTCCCTGCCGACTGTCCTGTTCGTGCTTCTCTTTGCCGTGTCTTCGGCCACGGCCCGTGCCGGCACGGCCGCCCTTGCGCTTGGTTCGATGGGGGTTGAACGCACCTCCCAGCATGATGCTCGGCAGAAGTCACCCCTGCGAGCCAAACTGAACCGCATCGTGATCCCGGAAATGCAGTTCGAGGAGATGCCGATCGACAACATCATGCAGTTCTTGCGCCGCCGGAGTCGCGACCTGGACAGATCAGGGGACGGCGTCAATATCCTGGTCAAGCTGCCCGAGGCAGAACGTCAACGGACGGTCACCATGGACCTCTCAGATCTGCCGGTCGGCGACATCATTCGCTACGTTTGCATGGCCGCCAATGTGTCGTACCGTATCGATCCCTCCGTGGTGGTCATCCTGCCCCGGTCGCAGACGCCAGATCTCATGGAAACGCGCTTCTACTCCCTTGACGTGGGATGGGTCTTTGCCCGAGGAGACCGT
This sequence comes from Lentisphaerota bacterium, assembly GCA_018676675.1. Taxonomy (GTDB): domain Bacteria; phylum Verrucomicrobiota; class Lentisphaeria; order Oligosphaerales; family JABHEG01; genus JABHEG01. The sequence goes on along the minus strand of JABHEG010000326.1, from coordinate 34,507 downwards.
ATGGACGACAAGGAGATGCGAGAGTTCTTTGAAAGCAAGGGAATCACGTTCCCGGAAGGAGCTCGAATCGGCTACTATCAACGCCAGAGTAAGCTGGCCGTGACCAATACGGCGGAGAACCTCAGGCGCGTTGAGCGAATGATGAACGAATTGCACGGCGAAAAGGACCGCTGACTGAGGCAACGCAGTCTCCACCCTCCCAGATGGACGAATCCACACACACACAATACCAATGCACACGGTGCGGCAAATGCTGCAAATGGCCGGGCTACGTCAGAGTCACGGAACGTGAACTTGACGCAATTGCGGAGTATCTGGGAGTCGGTGTGGCCGCACTCATCGACAACTTCACCACCCTCACCGGCGACCGTCGGTCACTCACCCTGATCGAGCGCCCCGATGGGGCCTGCATCATGCTGGAAGGGGACAACACCTGTCGAATCAACGCCGTCAAACCGGACCAGTGCCGGGACTTCCCCAATGGCTGGAGCTTCCCCGGCTGGCAGGACTACTGCGACGCCGTTGCGGTGTCACCGACAGAAGACTGACTGACGAAGCCCCCGGGGAGCAGGGAAAAAACGACAGCGATGACACGCCCGGAGGTTGCGCCATCCGAGGCTCTGCCTATATTAACAACGCTTCCCCTTGAGCGGGTATAGCATAGTGGTAATGCTCCAGCTTCCCAAGCTGGCTAGGAGGGTTCGATTCCCTCTACCCGCTCCATCCTCCCCAAGCACGACCTAAGCACGGCGAGTCTGTACGCACCACAACTGCGTCTACCTGCGACTACAGGTCGTGCGGCCAGACCGATCGCAACAGAATCACCGCAAGATCGCGACGCACGGGAAAATGGCGGGCACGGTGGGATGGGGGGGGATATACCGTGCTCTGCGGGCACTCGGTATGTCACGGTGGCGAGAACTCCAAGCATGAGCCGTAGGCGGGGGCCAACTCGCTGGGCGCAGGGAAGCGGCGCACAACCGTCACCAGAGCCTCACTTCTCCGCGATCTCGAAAGGGATAGCCGGCAGCGTACCAAGTGAGACGCGCCGTTTGGGGAGTTCCTTCCCGTCCTTGTCCTTGCGTACGGGTTCGGTGTAGGCGGAGACAATGAGATTCCCCTTCAGGCCGGGTGTGGTCTTCTCCGCATCAGCTTGGAGCTCGAATGTCACGAGGGACTCTTCCGACACGACCTTCGCCACCGTGATCCCTTTGGGGGGATCTGACAGCTCGACCAACACATCGTCTTGCGGCTCCCCACGGGGAATCTTCACGCGGACCTGCGTGTTACTCCCTGCTGTGATCTGGATCGGCTCGCCCGCGAGAATCTCAGGAGGCGGCAGGCTGCGTCGCCCTCCCCCGACGTTCACCACCCACTCCTCGGTCAGCACAATGTGTCGCCACAGAAACGCCTGCATGGTATTGTCAGCCGGCTCGACTGGCCTGCAGACCTCTTTCCCACCGATCGTTGCCCGGCCCTCCATGGCCAGTCTGAAAGTGTGGGCTGGGTAGGATGAGGGAATCGTCAGCGTGACCCGCACTTTGTCCTGCCCGGCAGGGATCCGGCCGCCATCCATTTTCAGTCCACGCGGCGCGTCCTTTAGAGACAGCATGATGTCGCCGCTGAACCCATCCTTCCGCACTGCGTGGATGGTCACCGGGACCGTGTTACCGGGACCAGCCGTGATACTGGACGGCGTGGCCCGGAGATCGACGTCGGGCAAACGCGGGCTGATGCGCAAGCGGTAAGTGTGGGCACGACTGCCTTTGTGTTGAGTATCGCCCATGTGGAGGAAGTAGGGACCGTCGCCGGGGAACTTGAAGTAGAGCAGTGCGTCGGCGTGGTGTGTGGTCAGACCGGGGCCGCGGTGCAAATGGCCGGTCTTGTCGAGGTAGTCGTCGTTGGAATCAAGGATCTTGCCTTCCTCGTCTGTGATTTTGAGGAGCGAGTCGACGGGAGAATTGAGGGATCGTGCCTGGATTTCGGCAACGACTTCGTCTCCGGCCTGACCGTCGAGACGGAACACATCCCAGTCGCCGGGGCGATCGATCCGACCGTTGACAACGGTGGGGAGGGTGACCGACGACGCTTGCCCCGGCCCATTGTTCGGTTCCTCTTCCAGCTGCTCAGGCAGCGTGTCGAGCACGAAGGGCAGGAGATTTGACTGGAGTCCGTGACTGGATACGGATACCTGGACGATCCCGGGGGAGCGATCGCGACCATCAACAATCACGGCCTTCTTCGGCAGGTTCCATCCCTCGACCTCCAGCGCCGTCTTGGTGCCCACCTGTCCTCCCAAAGGGAAAATGCCGGTCAGGTAAGCGACTTCTCCCACCAGAATCCGGTACACGAAATCCTCGCGTCCGCGGTAGATGGAATCTTTCACTTCGAGCGTGTACTCACCGGTGTGCGGGATGTCGTAGTAAATCACAGGATCAGGATCTATACGGAAGTCATCGCGGTAGGCGATTTCGTTACCGTCGATATCGTACAGCGCGAGTGTAGCCTGGAACCAGCCGGGCACGGCATCAGCCAGATAGGGCACGAGGCGACGCGCGTAGACTGAGACAACCAGGCGGGTGCCTTTCTCGACCTCAAGACGAAAGCGGTCAACATCCCCCGGCTTGATCTGGCCGTTGAGCAGGACGGGGAGGGCCTCGGCATTCGGCAGTTCGAGGTCATCCACTTTGCACGCGAGGGCATCGCAGTCCGGCTTAAGGTCATTTGGCTCATGCTCGGAATACTCCCGCACCTGTCCCACCTGGAAGAAGATTCTATTGGTGACACCCGACGGTGCCTTCAGCCGCAGTTCCCGCGTTCCGGGTGTTGCCTCTGGGGCGATGGTGACCTCCAGTGTGACGACCTCCGAGATCTGCAAGTTCGGTTGCCGCTTCGGGTCCATGTAAATGCGGCGATAGCGGGCAAAGCCGCGAGGGGTCGGGTCGTCAATCCCCAACAACGTCATGGACGTTTCGAGTTTGTCGGCCATCATAGCGGCCTTCAGGTGCATCCTTTCGCCGCGATCTTGATCAGGCGCCGCCTCCTCCTCTCCCTCTTCTTCTCCCCCTCCCATCATGACGGTGTTGGCTTCGCGTCTCATCGCCCCCATCTCCGACATCTTTCTGGTAGCAGCACGGAACCTCGATTCCGAGAGTGGGGCCGCGTAGCGCAGAACTTTCGCCTTGATACCGCGCCCCGTGAACAGGGCCGTCTTAGCCGAGCGGAGATCCTGGCCACCGATGGTCACCTCGAACGTGGTGCCCTGTTGCCCCCCCCCGGGATAGACGTAGCCAATGTGCGGGGCCGCCCCTGCGAGCCCCCCGGCCAACGCCAGCACAGCGAACGTCCATCCAAAGCGAACACAGATAATTTTCATGCTACACAAGCTCCGTAAGACGTCCGCCCGACTTGACCTTCTCTTCTGGGGGTGGGGTGATCGGGACGGTTCTGCCCTGGGGATGGGGCAGCGATCCTTCCGGGTCGATGCCGAGCTGACCGTAGATCGATCCCAGCAGATCGCAAGGATAGACGGGGCGCTCCGCCACTCTTTCGCCCTTGGCATCTGAGGCGCCGACGACCTGGCCGCCCTTGAATCCGCCTCCGGCCACGACCGACGAGAAGACGGCCCCAAAGTGATGGCGTCCGCCGTTCCACGGAGACCCCCAATCGATCTTCGGCGTGCGCCCAAACTCGCCACCCCACCAGACGATCGTGGAGTCCAGCAAGCCGCGGTCATGCAGGTCCTGCAACAGCGTCGACATGCCGCTGTCGAGCTGCGGCATCTTTTGGCGCATGGCTTTGAAGTGCTCCTTGTGCGTGTCCCATCCGCCGTAGTTGATCGTGATGTAGGGCATACCGCGTTCGACAAGTCGGCGGGCCACCAGGCACGACTGGCCAAACGTGTTACGACCATACTGCTCGCGCAGTTCTTCCGGTTCCTCCGTAAGATCGAACACCTTGCCGGCGTCTCCGAGAATCAGCTCGTACGCTTCGTTCTCATGCTTCTGGAGGGCTGCCAGTTCGGGGTTCCCCTGCATCGCCTGGCCAAGGGCGTCCATATCGCACCGGAAGCCGCGCCGCGCTTCCTGGCGCTCCTTGGAGACGCCGGGAAGGGCGACTCCTTCAACCAGGAACGGGTCCCTGCCAGGGTTGCCGCCAGTAGCAAAGGGCTTGTAGCGCGACCCGAGAAAGCCGGCTTCCGAGAATCGTCCTTGAGGACGCGTCAGCACGATGTATGGCGGAATCAATCCCTTGTAACCGCCATCGTAGCCATTGTACAGCGAGACAACAGCGCCTGCAGAGGGATGAACGTCCTTGCCGCTGGGCTGACGCCCGGTCTGCACGATATACGCTGCCGTTTCGTGTCCGTTGATGCCGTGGGTCATGCTGCGGATGATCGAGTACTTGTCAGCGTGCTGGGCCAACAGCGGGATCGACTCACCGACCACGATACCGTCCACATTGGTGGGAACTGTGCCGGTAAGCGGCCCGCAGTAGTCGTAGCCGGCGTCCGGCTTGGGATCGAAGGTATCGGTGTGTGGCGGGCCGCCCCACATCCAGATCTGGATGACGGCTTTGGCTTTGGCCTCAATTCTGCGCCCGACGGGTGGAAGCTGCGGTGCGGGCGGCCCCGCGAACCCCAGACGATTCGCCATCAAGAATCCGCTTGCGCCCAGCCCTAACTGCAACATGCCACGTCTCGACATCAGCGTCGGATCGAAGCCGTTCGGATAGCTGTCCGGATTGGTTCTTCGGCTCATGAGGTCTGCTCCTGCTTCTCTTCAATGACGATAGAAGAACTCCGCGCTGTTAATGAGCGCCCAGGCCAGGTCGATGTAAGTTTCCTTACCGGGTGCGATCCCCGTCTTGGCGTAGACCTCCAGCTTCTTCAGCTCCGTGTCCGCCGGGAGCCGCGAGAGGATGGTGAGATAGAGGCCGCTGGCGGTGCGCTCCGGCTTTCCCCGGCCGCTTCGGATGACCGCCTGCAGCCTCTTGCTGTTGATGATCTTATTGTAAACGTGCGACGAATTGAGCAAGTGAAGACGCTGGGCGGACGTCGGTGCGTTGCTGCGCTCTAACTCCATTCCGGTATCCCGTGATGGGCGCCCAAACATCTCGAGAAAGGGGCTGGTGATGCTGCCGTCGGGCAGCATGATGGAACGGCATTCCTCCGGGATGTACGTGAACGGTTCCGGGATGTAGCTTGAGTAGCTATCCGTTGCCCCGGTGATCTGGTTGAGCGCGTCGATGAGCACCTCAGCATCCAGCCGGCGTATGCTGTAGCTGGCGAGCGAGGAACTGGCCGCCGCCGTTTTGTCTGCCGGGACGGACGAGAGTTGATAGGCCTGCGAGTTGAGTATGACCCGGTAGAGCTGACGCAAGTCATACTTGGCTCCTATCAGCTCCTGCTGCAGCACTTCGAGCAGCCGGGCGTTCTCGGGCAGGTTGTCCGGGCGAATGTCATCGGGCTCATGGATAATTCCGCGCCCCAGCAACCAGTACCAAACGCGATTCGCAATGTTCCGCGTGAACCAAGCGTTCTCGGGTGTGATCAGCCAATCCGCGAACTGAATGCGGGGGTCCACGTCGGCAGAAAAGCGCGCGGGAGAGCCATCCGGGAACACCCCGTCGTGCAGCGTTCCCGCCGCTGCGTTCGTGCTTGCTTTGATGTGGTCAAAGAAGATGATCTCCTCTTTCCACTCCGACGTGCCCTTGAAACCGACGTAGGAGAAAATGCCGGCCATCTCTGCTTGTTTCTTCTCCGGCCACTTGTCGAGGCGCACGCCCATGAACGTCAGCGCGACCCCCTTTGCCAGGGACTCGGGCTCCTTACTCGACAGGGCACGGTAGAAATTGACGGGGGCCACCCGGAAATTGCTGCCAGTAGACGTCAGCAGCTCCCGCGCAAATGCGTCGTATGGCTTGTGCTCCCGGATGCTGTCATGGATCCAACGGTGGTAAGCCTGTGCCGCGTTCGGCCACAGCTTGATGGGGAATTCTGCTTTGACACGCAGAAGATCGCTCCACTTCATGGCCCAATAGTCTGCGAAAGAGGGATGAGCCAACAGATGTTCGACCAAGGCGCCGCGTTTGCGGCGTGATCGACTCCTCAGGAACGCCTTGGCTTCAGCCGCGGTGGGCAGTGTGCCCGTCACGTCAAGGTAAGCGCGGCGGAGGAAAACATGATCGGGACAGACCCTGGCCGGCTGAATTCCCTGCTGCTTGAGCTGATCAAAAACAGCGCGATCAATCGGGTTGTCCGAATCCGTGTGGGCGCGGCCTTCGAACAGAGACACCGCCTCACTCGGTGTCGGCGCAGCACAGGCAAGGCCTGTCGCCAGAAGGGCTCCCACAAGTAGGAATCTCAGAGCATGAAGATTAAGCATTGCTTTCCACTTTCCAAAGAAGGAGAATAGCGCGGAGTGCCTAGAGATGCAAGTGGATGCCTGAGCATGGCGCATGGGATCAGGTCCCTCCGAGAGCTCACGTTGCACGACATTCCTCGAACAGTTCCGCGACCTCTTCGCCTGGTGGCTCAGGGCAGCACATGACCAGCTTGCAGTTCGTCTTCCTGGACAGGAAAGCGAGACGTTGGAGCGTGCCGAGCTCAACCGGCGTGTCGAAGTCCCACACCACGACCATTGTCCGACGCGCCCGGGCCCGGGTCTTGCTCCGCGTATCAAGGAAGCACCAGACCAGGTATTCCACGAATATGTCGGCCTCTTCTCGAGAGTGGATCGCGACGCAGTTCCGTCCGTGCCAAGCAGACTCAAGTACAAGGCCCGGTCCACTTGGCGAGTGATCAGAATCGAATACGAGCTTGCGCACGTGCCGTCGGAAGCCACGACAAACGGGACTGAAGCGGGTCAGCGTTTCAGGCGCCGGGTCGTTCGGGCCGAAGTAGATGAAGCTCTCGCCCTTCCTGAACGCCCTGCTGAGCAGGTTCGCCAACGCCCTGGACGAGTTTCCCGTGATCAGCGTAGTGTGCCTCTTTGGCGAGAAGGCATCCATCCATGGTCCAGCCAGAGGCAGAGGTATGACTGTAGAAAACGTGCGATTGAAATGCGAAAGGTAATCGACGAGCGCCAGGCAGATTGTCAACACAACCATCGCGCGGGCACAAACGAGATTGAGGGAGTCGACGCGATTGGCCGAGATTACGTCCTTCTCCGGCAGCTTTCGGACCTCTCGTTTTGCCGCATTCTCGGCAGCCATTTCCTGCAGTTCCGCAGAGCCCTTCCTAGTGCCCTCAGCGCGCTTGCTCTTGCCTGGCTTCTGGTAACCATAAGTCTTGCGTGCCAGCTGCTCAGCCACGGCCTTGGCGTAGACCGATCCGTCATCAACGCTATCCGGCTCCTTGCCGGCCAAGTCGAGTGCATCGTAAGGAGTATCTTCGGCGAAGCGAATTCGGGTTGGGTCGTTTTGCGTCTTCACGATCATTGACTGGAGCTGCTCTTTGCGCCGCCGAATCCGTTCCTCCTCCGCCTTCCTTTTCTCCTCGGTTCGGTCGATTTTGAGAGCAGTCACCTGAGTCGAGTTCACCTTGGCGAGAGCCAGCCCGAGCAGCGCAAACACGCAGGCCAGGCACCACCAGAAGGTCCGGCGGCGGCTTCCCACGAACACGACCGCCATCAGGGCAGACATCAGCCACACCCCAATCGAGGCGCAGCCGACGTTGCCAAAGTACAGATATAGCTTGGCGATCACTTGCGGTGCCTCTTGGTGGCCTCGAGGTAGTTGGCGAATGCGTGGTAAACGATGTTCACCCCGAGAAGGTAGGCGCTCTGCGCCAGCTTGGGTCGGAGGCCAGAGTGACCGGTCTTCCAAGCGTCGTTGACATCGCCCGGGTGATACAGAACGACCCACCGCCCGCCGTGCTTTATCCCACAGACCTGGCGGCCGCCGTGGTGCCAAAGCGGCGGAGCGCCATGGGGGAAAACGAACGGGAACTGGAAGATCGGGTCATCATCGGCGACAACCCGCAACTGTCCGCCGGGAAACAGGGCCGTAGCAAAGCTGCGGAAAGCCCGGTCCCACTGCGGGCTGCCGCAATCTGCGAAGAGCGTGCCGCCCTCCAGCAGGTAGTCACGCAGAACGCGCAGATCTCGGCTGGGGAAGTTGATGCTCCCGTCCCCGGTCATATAAACGAACGGCGGCGCAGTGCCGGGTCGATACTTCTCGAGGTACCGAACGGGATGGCTCTCCGAGTGGTCGGCCACCTTGAAACCAGTGAGCTCATGGAATTCCTCAAGGAAATTGATGTCCGCCCGGGTACGCGAGTCCATGCCGTCATCCCAATTACGGCCGGAATACTGCAGGCGGACGAAACGCACAACGGCCCTGTCCATGCCGTCGGGCCAGCCGCCGCCGCCCGGTCCGCCATCCCCCATCTTGCCCGCCTTTGAGTTCGGGTCGGCTCCGTAAGTGTTTTCGGATTCGCGCTCCACGGCCTCAAGAATCTCAGATTCGTCAAGGTCCGGGATGTGGAAGTAGATGGCTGCATTCGGTCGCAGTACGAACTGCTTGTCCCGCTTCTTCTTGGGCTTGACGATCTTAACGAGAGCCAGAACAGGGTTCCCGCTCCCCTTGGGGATTCGGTAAGGCTCCACGCAACCGACGAACTGCAAAAGCCACGGGAGGACGACAATCACCATGGTGTGTGCCAACACGCTGCTGTAGACACTCTTGCGGTACTGCGGATCAGGGCCGTGTGTCCGCAAACCCTCCAGTATCCGATCGCCCGCCGCTGGACGTTCGTCGTAGTGCCCGGTGAACAGGGCGATGACCATCCTGCGCCACGAGCAGACGTGCAACAGCGCCGCGAGCGCGGTCAGAATTGCGGCGGGGGCAAGGAACAGGAATCGTGTACGGAAGAGCCCCAAACTGTCAAGCGTCACACCATCCACCGCGAGCTCGTGCGTATACAGCAACCCCGAGACACGCATTACCGCGTAGCCGTAGAACACGGCAAGCACGTAGCTGAGAGTCGAGCAGAAGCGAATGCAGGGCAGCACCTTGGGGCGAGGTCGGGTCCCCGCCAAGGCGGTGAGGAACATCAGTGCCCCGACGATCCCGCAGCAAACCGAGAGGGTCCGCACCAGCAGAGCAACGCCTTCCCGGCCGAAGACAATCCCGACCGTCGGATTCGCCGCAGCAAGGTCCCCGCAGAAGAAAGGCAGCAGGACACAGCCGTTCAGGAGCGCACCGGCCAGCAGGACGAGCGGGGCAGTGAGCAGAACGCTCGTCCAGCACATTCGATTTGTGCAGAGCGGGGATCCCATGTGGTCTGGTTCGCGCTGAGCATGCGTGAGCTCAGCGTACTTTCAGTCAGAACTTGTTGGTATCTTCAATGCTGATCCCGAGATCGTTCGGCTTCTTGGGCAGCTCTTTCGGCGAGGCCACTTCCGTGAGCCGTTTCACCATGGGCGTTTCCTTGCGCGCCTCGAGTATCTTTGACTCAGTGCCCACGGCACTATCGCCAGCGTCCTTCTGCAGGGCCTTTGCCTGTTGTGCGTCGCCCTGGCTGCCTTGTGTCACGGCCGTTCCCTCAGTAGACGCCGTCTGCGCGGCCGCCGACGCAGGCTCTGCACCTGCCTGCTTCTGTGCAGCCTGATGCGCCGCTTCCTCCTGCTTACGGCGTTCTGCCGCACCCACCGGATCAAGCCTGTCACGGATGTAACCGACCGAAGTGCCGCCGATGAGGGCGACGTGGATGACCACGGCCAGAGCGAGGAACTTGCCCATTCCCGTCCTCGAGAAGACGCCGAGAAGTTCATCCGGCAAGATGTCCTGTATTCCGCTATGTTCTTCTGCCATTTGGCGCATCTCCGAACGGATCCTGGATCCCTAACACCTATTGGGCTTTGCGCTTCTCTCCAAGCGCGCCCACAATGCCCCCGCCTCTGGCTATAGCGTCCAGAACGGGCTCGAACACATCCTTCTCAACGTTCTCATCACATTTGAACAGCACTGTCTGTCCTGTCTCGGTCGCCCGCCTTGCGAGCAACCCCCGGACGCCCCACTCAACGTCCTTCGATCGAGAGACAACAGCGCCCTGAAGTCGGACAACGCCCTCCTTGTCGATCGATACCGACACCTGTGTCTCCTTCAACGGGGCGAGTGCTTCGGCCCGCGGCGGCTGCAGTTCGACAGCGGACTCTCTGACGAAATTGCTGCAGAGAATGAAAAAGATGATCAGCAGGAAGGCGATGTCACCCATGCTTGCCACAGGGACGGTGACTGGCTTGCGTTTGCGCCGCATCTATTCCGCCCCCGCTGCCCGAACAATGGCGATGACGCCACCCACATCATTCACGATCGACATCACTTCGTAGTAGTCCTGGTAGCGCACCTTGCCTGCTGCCTCAAGCAACACGACCCTGTCGTCCGTATTCTGTTTCGCCGCCAAGTCCATGGCCCGCAGACTCGCCTCGAACTCCTGCATGCTGACCTTCTTGTCGTTAAGCGTGATGTCACGGTCATGGATCTGGACGGAAATCGCTTTCTTCTGCTGAGTCTCACCTTTCTCTCCGGACGGCAAGTCCGCTTCGAACCCGATGTCGCTGTTCAGGTTCGTCACCAGGATAAAAAAGATAAGGAGCAGGAAGGCGATGTCGGCAAAGGACGCCACGGGCAGTTCCTGCGGCCCTCTTTTGCGACGTCGTGCCATTCGTTCTAGGCCTCCTCTTCCTCTTCATCTTCATCTTCTTCATCGTCTTCGAGCTGGGTGAGGACAAAGTCCAGTAACTCGGAGGACGCCTCTTCAATATCGAGCACGATGCGATCAGCTCTGGCGGTGAAGAAATTCAAAGGGATGACGGCCAGGAGAGCGATGAGCAGCCCCGCGGCGGTGGTGACGAGGGCCTCTTTTATGCCGCCAGCGACCAAGGCCGCGTCAAGCGCGGCTGCCTTCTCGAGAGCGGAGAATGAAGCGATCATCCCGGTGACGGTTCCGGCCATGCCGAACAGAGGCGCGGAGCTCGCCACGGTGGAGAGAATGCCGAATCGCTTCTCGACCGCGCTCACAGCGTGAAGGGAGAAGTCCTCCATCGCCTTACCCATGATCATCCGAATCGTCTCGGGCGAGCGCCTCTTCCCAAGAAGCTTTATGCAAGACTGCAGTCCCGCGAGCAGCACGGCTGCCACCGGCCCGGGCGTGCTCGCGCAGAGCACGCATGCGTCCTCAATTCTGTCCTCCATCAGCAGGTCCAGCACGTTGGCCCTGAGCGAGCGGACGTCTACCTTGCTGTACTTATAGAAGGCCCAGCACCTGTCGAAAACAGCCGTCAGCGCCATCACACTGCAGATCATCAGTGGGACCATCAACGGCCCGCCCATGATAAGTCTTTCGAGCATCAGTCTTCATCCTCCTCACTGTCACTGTAAATCTGGGCCAGCAGTTGATACGCTTCCGAGGGGGCCAGCTCAGCCTTACAGATGGTCAAATCTCGAGCCGGGGCCAGCACGAGCTCACCGGTTACGTGGTTATAGAGGCTCCGGCGCAGGTACGAGAACGGGATCCTCTCGCAGAAGGCCCTCGTTCCTGCCGCAAACAGGAGCAGCTCCGTTGCGAGAGCACCGAGCCAAAGAGTGCTGCCGGACAGCCAGCGTCCGGTGTCGACTCGGGTGGTGCTGGCAACAAGGCAGAATACCGGCTCGTCGCGGCTGAGCTCGGCGAGCAGGTCTGCCTCCGCCGAGCTCAGCCGCTGACGTGATTCTGAATCACCGGGCAACGGTTCGAGCGCAGGTGGGGGCAGTTCACGTGCCGTCGCTGAGTTTGCCGCTGCCTCAACGCCAAGTTCGCGAAGTTGCCTGGCGAAGGTCGCGTTCTCTTCCTCAAGCAGCCTGGCCCTGGCAGAGACCAGCCGGTTGGCTCTTTCCAGCTGCCCGGCTACCTGACGCCAAAGCATCTCCTCGGCCGAGTCATCCATGTTGGTTTGGTCGTCTTTGGCCATGCAGCGGCCCCACCCCATACATTGCAGATCAGTTCTGATCCAGTCGTTCGAGTGATGGATCGGTCAGTCGCCCGCGGGCAAATTTGGCCCACTTGCTCTCCGGGTAATCCCACGTGAGCCGTTTGAGCATGCGGTAGGCATTGACGTACGAGTTCGCACCGCCCCTGCCCCCACGTCCCATACGCATATGGCAGTCGCCGTACCAGTACATGGCTTCGGCTGCCAGGTCTTTGTCCTTCTCGATTGTCTCAATGGCCTTCTCGAACACCTCCGCAGCCTTCTCATACTTGTCGGCCAAAGCGTAGGCCTGAGCAGACAGCACCAGAGTCTTTTCAGACAGGTCGTGTTCGGGGAAACGATCGGACATGCGGCCGAATACATCAGCAGCAATGGTCAGAGTCTGGCCGGCTTCGAGCTTCTTCTTCTCGCGTTCGACGAGATCTTCCTCTTCCTCGGCCTCGGCCTCGACCTCCTTCCCTTTGCGCCAGAAATACTGGCCCAACCGTGCCATCGTCTCTGCGACGAGTTCATTGTCCGGGTACTTGTATGAAAGCTTCACATATTCTTCGCATGCCTTCTCGAACTGCCCCATCTTCTCGTAGACCAACGCCTTCTTGAACTGGGCCTTCGGGGCGTAGGGACTGTCTGGATAGGCGGCCACAATATCGGTGAATCGGCTGACCGCATCCATGTGGTACCGATCCTTGTAGCTCGGGTCCTTGGCGTCATCGGCGAATTCCAGCGAGAGAGTCGCCAGGAGATAGTCGGCCTGGGCCCGTGCTTCGGTGTCAGAGAATTCCGGAATCGCTTCCTCCAGGAGCCTTCGGCCCTGCGCGATTTCGCGTCTGGCCAAGGCGTCCTGGCCGAGCGCGCGATGCTTCTTGGCCAGCTCGAAGTAGGCTTCTGCGATGGCGAATTGGGTCTGGAACCCGATGCGCGGATCCTCGTACTGCTTGGTGAACGGCACAACTCGACCGTCGGACCCTTTGTAGATCTCGACTTCGCACTCGAGCGGGTCGGATTCGGGCGTTTGCCGGTAGGTTGCTTTGATCACATCGCCATACGCAGCGGGGAGCGTCGGGTCCTGTTGGTCTGAAGCCGGCTCGTCCTCGAGTGCCACATCCTGCGCCTGCTCGTCCGCCGCCGGTGCCGCTTCCTCTTCCTCAGTTCCTCCCGCTGGTGTTGGCACGGCTCCATCCGCCTTCGCCTCCGCGCCGGTCCCCTGAACGGCCGGCTGACTCACTCCCTCCTCCTCTATGAAGACGGGCTTGAGGAACCCGCGGAACTCGCCCGTGTGCTCAAAACTCTCCACCAGCCTCAGATCCCTATTCTGTCCACTGGTTGTCGACACTGCGATTGTGATCTCGTCACGTTCAGCCGTCGTGTCCTTGCTGCAATCCATGACGCGGAAGTAAACGGTCTGACCGACATGTACACCGTCCACGATCTCTTCATAGCGTCTGTCCATAGCGTCGAGCATCACGCTACTTGTGGGCTTGATGACCTGCGTGAGCCACTGCTCCTGCCCTTTGGAATCAGTGTACATAAAACCGGCGTAAATCGTGTCATTGCCTTTGACCATCAAGATACGCGACAGCTCCTCCTCCTCCTGCTCTTCCTCGGTCAAACTGATCCCCCCCCGACGCCCTCCGCGTGCGTCCTGGCGCTGGGCTCTGCCGAAGACATCGTCTCCGAGTTTGGGCCTGTCCATCGGTCCTCCGAGCTGAGTCTGGACCACGAATGTGAAGCGCCCTTCCGAAACAGCGTCCAGATCGCTTGCGGCGTTCTTCACCACGATCGCCCGGCAGCCGGCGGGTATGTTGCCAGCGAGATTGACTTCGCCCGGGGTCGCGGAAAGTGTTACGGTACCCGGTGCCGTGATGTCGAATGGGTCCTCCTCGTCAACTCCCTGCAGTTCCCGTCCAGCTGAAGTCTGGATATAGAGGACAGCCTCGCTTGTCGGGGCCAGAGAGATCGTGGGCGCCATCACCTCCACAGTGATGGGGGCGTCAAGAAGGACCCCTGCAGGCTGCGTGTAATCCGGCTGGGCCGGCCGAGTCATGATCAAATCGTGTGTCGGCGGGATTTCAGCGTCAGAAGCAGACCGCCTCTCGAAACGTCTCCCCGCCGGGCGCCCGCCCGGCTCGTCTTCAGCGATCTCTGCCACACTGACATCGAACACCCGCAACTCGGGCTGGATGAACGAGGACTGCTCAACCACGATTTTGCGTTCCCAGGGGATGCCGTGACTGGTGTTGTGCCTGTCGAGATAGGCGACCTCCAGGTCATCATCAGCCGTCACCTTGATCTCGGTGTCGCGCTCCGGTTCACCTGTAACGGGGAAGACTTTCGCCAGGAAAATGCCTGTATGATTTTCCGTTTCAAGCGCCTTCACCACGATGGGCTCGGTGTGGCTGACAGTGGGCTTTACGTTGATCGAAATGGTGTCCATTTCTCCCGAGACGTCGAGATCAGGATCCTGGATAAACAGCGTCACGGGCTCGCCGGCCAGAAAGCGGTGCATTGGGATATAGACGGCCTCTTTTCCCTGGCGCCCCTCTTCATACTCCACGAAACAGGCATGGAGCTCGGCGTCATGGAATGTGACGTCCAGGAATGCCTCCTGGAACTCCTGTTCGGGAGAGATGAACGTGGGATCGTTGTAAGTGATGCTGATGCGGTCGCCTGCAACGACCTCAAGCGTGTCGTTCTCCTCCATCTGCGTGAAGTCATGGTCCAACGGCAACACCACCTTCCACTCCGTATCGGTCAAGTGGATTCTGTTGACCGCCGGAGCATCACCCTCAAAATCGGTCATAACGAGCCGGACCATCCGTGCCCGGGTGTCGGGCTGGAACTCGGTGGTGAACTTGGTCTTCTCATCGTCCACCAGGACGGTGGCGGGTGGGCGGTAGACGGCCTCCCTGATCTCTGGGTGCTTCTTCGGGTCAAATTCCTCCACTGGAATCGGGACCAGTTCGGCGACTCCGGGAGAGTCCCACAGCAGTTTGAGTTCGGGTTTAGCCCTGCGGTCAGCGTAGACCAGCACCTCGAGGATGTGGACGCCTTTGGGAAGGATACGACGGATGACATGAGGAGTCTTAAGATTGTCGCTCACCCGCTGATCAAGGCTGAAGGTGTACTGAACGCTGGTGCGTCCCGCCTGGCTCGGCTCGAGGCGCACTGTCCGAACGGCCCGTTCCGGCTGGTAGAACGCGCCGCGCAGCCTGGCCACGAACCAGCTGTCAGGCTCGAGCTTCAACAGACTGGCGTTGCGGTTCACGACGGGGCCCAGGGGAATCTCCGCGCTCTTAGGCGAATCGTAGACTTTATAGCCATGCTCGCCTCCGGCCCCGCCGATCTCGGCCAGGTTGGCAAATCCGCCACTCAAGCCCTTGGGAGCTCTGACCACTTCCAGCGTGAAAGCTCCGTTCCAAACCGGCATCTTCATGGGCCACATTGCCCGAGTGAAAAAGTCCCTGCCGTTGAGGCTGGTCTGCAGCATGAACCCTTTGATCGCGTGTCCCGGCTCCTTCGCGTCCACAATCAGCTTGCCCAGGGCGACATTGTCCTTGAGGTCGACTCCCAGGATCTTTGGCCGCTTGCCGTCCGGAACTCCTCTCCAGGGGGGGAGCTGCTTGGAAGACACTGCAGAGTTCGGAGACCGCCCTTCTTCAGTGTCCGAGGCAAAGGCGCTTGCGGGGGCCGGAGCTGTGGGAACCGTGCCCTCGAAGATCCCGGAGTGTGTATCGGTCTCGGCCAGTGAGAAGGCACGGAGTCCGTCACCACCACTCGTGGCTACCGTGATCGTGACCACGTCCTTCTCTGTGGTCGTGCTGCGATCAGGGTCCACGACCCGCACGCTGATTGAGTTGCCCGGCTTGACCTGGTCCTCCGCTCGAACCGTGCTCAGAGCAATGTCATCGCCAGGCGCGTCCTCATCAGAGCCACGTCCCCGGGCTCGAGCCCGGGCTTCAAGGCGCGCGCGGAGCACCTTTTCCAGTAGGGCCTCCTCACGTTCCTCCTTGGTCATGAGCTTGCCCGAGGAGGCGACCAACTCGCCGTCAGTGACCACATTGAGGACCATCGGGATCGTGCCCTCGATGCCGCTTGCATCCTTGAACGCCTCGGAGAAATCGTAGTGAACTCTGTCGCCGCCCAGAACCTGCAGCGTACCGTCACCTTTTGTGGCTGGCGCCAGTTCAGTCAACAGGCTGCCCTCGAAACGTGTCTTCGAGTCGCCGAAAGGAAACAGGAAGAACTTCTCCTCATCGTCGGAATCCGTCCAGACACGGACCTCAGTGGCGGATGCTCGGCGCATCACTGCCAGGTTTCGGTCCTCAAGCTTGACTTTCAGTGGCGTCCCGGGCACGAGCACCCTCTGCGCAGTGGCGATTCCGAGATCAATCTCTGTCGCCTCCAGCAGCTTCTTTCGTTTCAGGTAGACACTCCCCTGCAGAATGCGGCCATCCGGGTGCTCGGGGTTCCGCATGAACACGCGATCGAGGTACTCACCGGCTTCGAGGAACTCCTCCTGGTCATACTTGACGAGTGCCAGCTGATAGAACGCTTCGGTCTGCAGGTGCCGGTCGCGCCGCTGGGTCAGCTTTTCCAGCTTCTCGATCGCCTCGTCAAAGTCCTTTGTCAGTCGATCGATCTCAGCAACCCTGAGCTCCGCATCGCCTTGGGCACGGGTGCCCTCAAACTCGTCCCCGGCAATGACGCGCTCGTACTGAGCTCGCGCCCGTGGGTATTCCTTTCTTGCAAAGGCAATATCGGCATAGGCGCAAAGAAGGCGTCCTCTGATCTCCGGGTCAAACCCGGCAGCGACCGTATCGAACCAGCGCATCATCTGACGGGCAATGCTGTCGGCCGACTGAAAGTCCATCGCTTCAGTGTTCTTGTCGATCACCCAAATGCTGAAGCCCGGGTCCAGATCTTTGAACATGGCTATGAAGGTGGGAGGGCTCTCGAGGTACAGCATCCAGGCGGCCTCGAGGTTGCCTGAGAAGAAGGCGGTCTGAGCGGCGTAGATGGGATACCGCGGGTCTGTTTTCGGCACCGGTATGACGCCGCCAATGTTGGAGATGGCCTTCGAACGCGTGGCCATCAGCTGCGTCCGTACGTCCTCCGGCAATAGAGGACCGACCATGTTCAGCCCCGTTATGCTATAGACGGCAGCCAGGGAGAACTGGTTGTCCTCGAACAGGGCGGCGGTGTTCCGGCCAAGAAGGCGGAAGACCTCTGCTTGATTCATATCGCGCGCGATCGCCCACAAGTAGGGAATCGCTCTGTAAAGGTCAGGCTGCCGATCCTTGGCCAGCAGGGCCTCGTGGGTGACCGATATCAACGGTTCGTAGAATGCCCTTTTCCGCCAGTCACGCCGTCCTCCCTTCATGGTCAACTCCGGAGTGAACACGGAGCAAAGCGTGTCAAGCTCGGCATCGGTCATATCGGCCGGGTTCGACAGTGAGCTGAGCGGAGCCATGCTGGGCAGCGAGAAACGGAATGGGTGCTCAGCAGCCCGGGAGACGAACTGTGCGAGATTCGTGAAGAAGTCCTTGCGTGTGGCACCATCCGTGAGTTCGAGGTTGGCCTTGAAGTACCCCGCGCCCAGCGCATCTTCGTCGAACCGCGTCTTGCCGTAGGTCTGCTCCAAATAGGCAAGCAGCTTCCCCTGCTGCGGACCCTCTCTGATACAGCGATCGGACCAGCGCCAGAAGTCTTCTGCCGAGTCGAACGGCGCCCCGAACTGCACGGTCTGAGACGCCTGTAGGAGCTCAGCAACATAAGTCCGGATCTTGAACTCCTTGTCGTGTCCGAAGTCCCAGTACCGCCAGTCCACCCGATTACTCGCCCTGGCCTCCTCGATGAACATGTCGTCGAAGTATGTGCTTGCCCGGTATTCCCCACGGTGCAGGGAAGGGAACTCATGGACAAGGAGCCGCATGTAGTTCCAGGTGACACTCCGCTTTGCGTCTCGGGGGCGGCAGTCGTGGCGCAACAGCGTCTTGCGTTCCACAAGCTTGGCCATCACGTCCAGGCCGGTCCCATAGTCGCGCCAGCCGCGTCCGTTACGGGTACCCCTGAACCAGCTGAAAAGGATCGAGGAGAACTTGTCCTGGTCCGCGAGGCGACTCACGGCCGCGCCGAGCAACGCGCTGAGCTGCTTGGCCTTCGCTTCATCGCCACGGGGAACCTGCCAGCAGCTGGGCCAGCGCTCGTCGACGACCCTGTCGAAAACGATGTGTACCGCTCGGTTCGGCTTCCCCGGTTCGAATGTGGCGAGACAGGACTCAAGCAGGTCGCACTGGAAATCGAAGGTGTCGAACGCCTCGAGGTAGTTGGTGGCGATGCTGGTCAACGCAGCTCCGCCAAACAGCGGCTTTGCGGCGTCCAAGTCCCCTATCAGTGCGTGCACCTTCCTGGCATGCTCGACAAATTTCTCCTGATCCTTCTCGCGCACGGCCACGACCGTAAAAGCAAGCTCCCTGGCCAGCTCCGACGGCGCCTTGGCCGGATCAAAGGCCGGTGCGGAAGGCAAGGCCCTGCCCAGTAAGTCTTTGACCTCAGCAACAGTGGCGGCCTCG
This sequence comes from Lentisphaerota bacterium, assembly GCA_018676675.1. Lineage (GTDB taxonomy): Bacteria > Verrucomicrobiota > Lentisphaeria > Oligosphaerales > JABHEG01 > JABHEG01. Next base: position 15,963 of record JABHEG010000326.1, on the reverse strand, counting down.
GACCCTGAGGCCCCACTCTTGATAAGCGCCTTCTGCCAAGCAGCCAGCTCCTCTGCCAGCGGCTCGATGATGTGATCGCGGTCGCTGTCGCTGTAGGGAATCCAGGACAGCTTCTCGAACAGCTTACCAAGGCTGGCTGCTGCCGTGCCGGACTCACGCCAGTGCCGGAAACACTCAACGACAACCTGGCCGGCAGCGCGCGGCGCCATCAGGGCTATGGGGCTGCCGATGAAATAGGTATTGGCATAGTCTGCGACGGCCTTGCTGAATGCGGCCTGTTCGTCGGCCACGGTCACGCCGGCCAAGCGTTTGTGGATCGGCCACAGATCCTCGGATATGATCCAGTAAAGCTCGTCGAACGGCAGATGCCAGCCGTGTGTCTGCATCAGGGCCTTGACCCGAGCATCGAACTCCTGTGCCGCAGCAACAGATGTCACGACGGCGGCATAGCGTGAGGTCGACTCCTGCAATGCCCCGGCCTGCTTCTTGAATTGCTCGTGAGCGGTCAAATGGGGCAGGAAACGCCGCGTGACGGCATCGTCACAGTAAGGCAGAAACGCGGGAAACTCGGTAGCCAGCGCCGCCCACTGCTCGTCCTCCCAAAGCCAGCGGCCATGTTTCCAGCCGCACAGCCAGGCCTGGTCGCCTGGCGACAGCTTCGCAAAGGCCGCCTTGAGGAAGGCCTGCTTCTGGTGGCGTTGGTCCTGCCACTTGCTGGCCTGGTGGTTGGCAGTGAAGACGTAGATGATGTCCCGCAACGTTGGCAGCGAGGACGAAGAGTCGAAGTACGCGTTGGCAGCTCGCGCCACGGCCTCGAAGTTCTTCTCCAGCACGCGGTTCTCCTTGCCGGCACTGGTCGCCAGGTACTGAAGGTGCAGTCGGTAGAAGTCAGATCGGACCTTCCGCTCGGGATCCCGCACGAGTGGGACGATCTTCTTCAGGGACGGCAGCGTAGCGTAGGTAGCGGGGGAGCCCAACCGGAGTTCGTGTATCAATGCGTCAAGGTAGCCCCAGTAGTGGGTCCGCTCCTGTTCGACAGGCGTCTTGTCCGCAAGGATCAGTGCAAACCGCTCGCCCATGGCGGCGAGGTCCTTTTTCCTCAGGGCCATATCGAGAACCCACCGGTCGTACTTCTTGGCCCGTGTGGTGTGCCGGACACGGGACCCGTTCTTGGCCTGGACCCGGAAGGCGTCTTCCTCGTAGCCGAGAAAATCGACCAACAGGAAGCAGATATCCGCGGCAACGTCGGAGCTTTCAGGCCCCGGCCCGCGAACGCGGAGAAACGCCTTGTAGCGGGCAATCGCGGCCTTCGCATCTCCCGCCAGGATCGCGTTCTCCCCGGCCAGTCGCAGGACTTGCGGATCCGGTTTCAAGGTGGTCTTCAAGTAGTCGCGAACCACGAGCGAGGCAGCATAGGGTTCTCCAACCTCTTTGGCCGTTTCAAGCAGTTTCCTGGCCTGCTCGGCGGTCATGTCCCCGCCTTCGGCTTTCTGCAGGCTGCTCAGAAGCTCTTTGAAGGCCTCGGTCTTGTCCGACTTCTCCTCCTGCGCAACAGTCGCCCACGGCACGCCCACAATGAACAAGGCGAAGCCAATCAGCAGACCGAGCCGGGCACCCCACGGCCGGACGCGAGGGTGGCCCGTGAAACGCCGGGGTTGGGGCGAACGGGACTGGCCCTGCCTCGGGGCTCCGCTGCACGCCACGTAGGACGGTGCGGGGGCGACGGTCAGGTGGGGGGGGTACTCCGGTCCGAACTGCGTCTGTTTCACAATGACCAACACCTACTCTCTGGAGTTCCTGCGGTTCACCTTGGCCTCGATGCGGGGCTTGATTGCCTTGGCTTTGGCAGCGAACGGACTGTCGGGATACTCGAATATCAGCGCAGAGCATGTCTCCAGCGCCTTATCGTACTCGCCCATTGAGTACGCGATCACGGTCCACTTTATCAACATGCTGTCCAGGAAGCTGGCGTCCGGGTAGTCCTGGAAAATCTGCTCCAGCAGATCGTTGGCCTGGGGGTAGTCTTTCTGGGTCGTGTAATAGTCCACGAGCTTTGCAAGCGCCGTGCCGGCGTGGGGACTGTCAGGGTAGCGGTCGGCGATCTCTTTGTAGATTGGGATGGCTGCATCCGGCCGCGCTTTGGGCGCCTTCTCAGTCGCCTCGGCAATGTGGAAGTGTGCCTCGGCCTTGGCCATGGAGTTGTTCAGGCTGAGGATCTGCCGGAACACGCTGATCGCCTCACGGTACTTCTCCTGTTCGAAGAAGCTCTTGCCGACGCTCATCAGTGCTTCGTCGACAAGCGGAGAGTTCGGGTAGAGTTGGTCGAATACCTTACAAGTCGCGATGGCATCATCGTAATCCTCAACCGCAATCTGGAGTTCCCACTTCAGCTTGAAGGCCTGAGTCTTGAGGGTCTCCGGAATGGGGTATGTGGTAAAAATGATGCTCTCGACCAGTTCGAGTCCCTGCTCGCACTTCTCGCGGGCGCCGCCCCGCAGTCCCATGCTGCGGAAGATCCTGGTGAGCTCAAGGTAGGCGGCGGCCTCGACCAAGTTCTTCTTGGCGCGCACGAGCTCGTCCAGAACAACGTTCTGCGTTGCTCGCGGCCTCCCGTCTATTTCGCCGACGACATTGATCGTCTGTGTCACTTCCCGGGCCGACTGGCCGTGCATATGGACGCTGTCCACGTACGTCGCTACAATCTCGTCACCGAGCGCGCAGGAAAGCACATCGTCAGCTTTGTCGCCGGACTCATCGGAGCTGATACGCTCAACTTGCACCGAGCCACCGAACCTCCCGGTCCGGATGGGAGCTTCCCCCAACTCGGTCAGCGACAGGACGAGCTCATCGCGCGTCCCGTATCGCTCCTCGTCCACCCCCATCAGTCTGGTCAAATCCACTGCCCCTCGGGTCGTGTAGGCCCCGTCCTCATCCTGCTCCTCTTTGTAACGGGACATGATCTTGACGTTCAGCCCCTCTGCCTGCGCCGAGGTATCCATGTCAACATCGCGGGCGAACACGAACAGGGACTGCCCCAGAAACGCCGCCGCTGCATCTGACTCGTATGTGCCCAGGGTGAACCTCAACGTGGCAGTTGATACCACGCGGGTGGTCGCCGAACGACGGACGTTGCGTTCGCCCTCGTACGTGTTCCCATCAGAATACCGGGTCTCGATCGTGTCCCCTCCAAGCACTTGCAGCACATGATCACCCGGCACAGCCTCGGCAACCTGGGTCGGAAGCGAGCCGATGTAGACATTCCCCTTCTGGGAGAGAGGAATGCACGTGATGGTCTCTTTGTCGCCTTTCGCCGTGATTGCCTCTGCAGTGATCGTGTGCCCCAACTGCTTGAGCACCGGAAAATCGTCATCGAAGAGCTTCACGTAAAAACGACGACCGGCTTCCACGTATTCCACTGACGGGCTCTCGGGATCAATGAAGGTCCCGACCAGAGAAAGTGCCTCGATCGCCTTATTCCAGTTGCTCTTCGCGTAATGACACATGCCGATGTAGTAGAACGCCTGGTTCGCCCAGAGCGTGTTTGGGTAATCCCTGGTGATCTTCCGCAGAGACGAAAACGCGTTCTCGTACTGACGTGTGTTGTAGTAAGCCAAGCCGGTCAGAAACTGCGATTCCAGGTACAACTCCTGGGTATCGGCGCTCATCTCCTTGTTCGGCTGTTTCAGCTCCTGCAGGATGCTGAAGTAGCGGACGGCGTCGGACTGCTTGTTGATGTCGAGGTAGTGGCGCCCCATAGCCAGGTAAGCCTTGTAACGCACAGAGCTCTTCGGATACTGCTCAACGACGGTTTGGAGCATTTTCATGCCGCGCTCGGTCTCGCGCAGCGTGAGCAAGGTCTGCGCCCGTTTGAGCAGTCGCTCCGCGGCAAAATCACCCGCGGCAGCCGGATCGCCGCGACGGGAACGAGAGCTGCGAGAACGCCGGGAGCGTTGCGCGAACACCGACTCAGCCGGCAGCACGGACAGCACCAAGACCGTGGAGGCAAGAAGGCTGGTCCCGATCCGTCTCATTGTCATCTGTTCAATCCTTTGATCACCGGCGTGCTGCCGTACACGAACCATGCAACGACCGGTCACTCTGCGTCTTCACCACCACCAATGCGCACTCCCAATGCCTCGAGTTGACCGTGAGCCAGACTCGATTCGCGGCTCTTGGGGTACTTTTTCATGAGGCGTCGCAGCGACGCTATCCGCTGCGGCTCCATGCCAGCCCGCTTGTACACGTCGGCAATCCGCAGCGCCGCCTTTGAGCTCTGCTTTTTGAAGAAATTCTCGATCTCACGCAACTGGGCGACCGCCTCTTTCTGTTTCCCCCAACCCACATAGCAGTCGACCATCCGCCACAGACTGTAAGGCTCCCGACCGGTCTTTCGGTACGCCTTGATCGCGTCTTCCCACTGTTTCGCCCACTGGTGAAACTCGGCTTTGAGCCAGTGGGCCTCACCGGTGTGGTCCGGACTTGTTCGGAGCTTGTCCGCGAGCGGCAGCCCCTCTTTCGCATCACGTCGCCGGTGCCAGTAGCGCAGCTGGTTGAGATCTGACAGGTCTTTGTCCGTGATGGCTCGGCATGCCCGGATGACAAGCTCCTCGTCCTTGCCCCAAAGAGATCGCGCCAAACCCGCTTTCTGTTTGTCGTTCATCTCGTCAAAGCGGAACTTGCCGAACAGGAACGTAGCCATTTCCTTGTCTTTGGCTTTGTCGAAGAGGAATAGGAGGAGACCTTTCATCCGGGCTGCGGGCATCTTATCGAAGGGCAGTTTTGGGAAGAGCTCCCGGGCCAGGTCAGGACACTTCGCGTCGGCATAGAGGATCTGCAGCAAGTCCTGCACCAGCCGGTCCTCCATCTGGTCGAACTTGCACGTCTTGTACAATGCTTCAACTCTCTCTCGCTGGTCACCGAACAAACGTATCCACTTCAGGATCCGTTCGTGGTAGCCTCCGCGCATCACGTCGGCTTGATACTGCTTGTCCAAGGCGCTTAGCCAAGCGGCCGTATCGCCGCTGTGGAGATGCTGGAAACTGATGACATCGATTTGGTAGTCGTCGTTGTCCGGGAACCGGCCGGCCAGTGCCTGCGCCCAGTAGCGATAGTACTGCTTCTTCTGTTCCTCCTGAAACTGGTTGAACGTGCCGTGCTTTCTGACGCGGCCCCGAACGGTGTTCCAGTATGTCACATCCTCTTCGAGTTCCACTTCGAGCACAGACTCCTTCTTGACGGGATGGTGGCCAAACCCCTTCGCCTCTATGTAGAGATTGCGCAACTTTTCCTTGTCAGGCTGAAGCCGAAGATAGTAGTTGATGGCCTTCTCAAGCGACTGGCGCGCCGTGTGCCCGCCGGACACAAGACGGAAATTGACGGCAACAAGATCGTAATACTTGGCGGCGAGGTCGTGCTTCCCCTGCTTCTCGGAGTTCTCGGCCAGAGCTTTGAGTGCGGGTGCCGCCAGCCAATGACGGCTGTACTCCACATCGTCCGCCAAATCGATCCAGCTCTTGAGTGCCTCCTCGACGTCGCCGTTCTGTTGGTGACAGAGGCCGTGGTAGTACAGGGCAGCAGCAGCGTAGTGCACGTCATCCGGGAAATAGTCCAAGACCTCCTCATAGACCTTGATTGCCTCGAAGCGCTTATTGTCAAGATGCAGGGATCGTGCCTTGCGCAGGAGTGCGTAGACCGCAGCTTTCGATTTGGGGAACTCGAGCAGAAACGAATCGAATTCAGCACCCGCCCGCCGATAGTCCTTCTTGGCGAAGAACTTGTCGGCATTCGTGAGCATGTGACTCTCGAACGCATCCAGCCGCTTCATATCCTCAGCTGGATAGGTTACCTCCTGACCGATCGCGAGAGAAGCGGCCATCACGACGCATAGGGACAGGGCCGGCAGGAACCATGCTCTGCATTTGGAAGAACCTTGCATTGTTTCTCCGTGTATCACCAAAGCGCTCTCTACATTCCGGAATGTAGTCTCGATTGAGGCGTATGAGAACCCGTTGGCACTCACAACGCGGGCGCGTTTCCGCGCAGCCTGCGCGGGAGATGCACGTAAATCGTCCCGTCGCGCACTGTCTGGTCCCTGATGTCAACGTAATATCGCCTGCCCCGCGTCCGGACCAGAATCCGGGCCAACGGGCCAGATGGCACACTGGGCAAGTGCAAGGCGTGAGCAGCGATGTTCGGCTCAGAAATCCGGACCAGATGATAGCTTCTGACCTGATCGGGCGCACGGTTCTGCAATGCCCCCAACACTATGGCGATCGGGGACAGAGCCACCTTGTCATAGAGCGCCCACACCTGGGGCGCTTCGTCGCCGAACACGGTCGCATCACAGAACACCGTGACGGCTATCGTCTCACGCCCCAGTATCCAATCGTAGTAGTGCTGCCGCCCAAGAAGCCAGGCCAGTGTGATCAGTGACGCTGCTACCAGCGCCCATACCACCAAGCCGGACGGCTTGTCCGACCGGTGATCGGCTGGCTGCGCGTCTGCGCCCGAGCTACTTCGTTGCCCTTGTCTGCCCGTTGACACGCTAGAAGGTGTCCCGCCTGTTAGCTACACGTTCAGCGTCTGTGCATCCTGGAATCTAGCCCAATACGCGCGAAATGCGTGACCATGGCTGCCAGAAACCTCGCCACGCAGCAAGCAGGACTGGAGCGCCGGGAGGAGAACCGGCTTCCGGGATCGGCCAAATCCCCATGGGAGCGCACAATGTGACCATGGCTGCCAGGGACCTCGCCACGCAGCAAGCGGGATTGGAGCGCCGGGAGGGGAACCGGCTTCCGGGATCGGCTAGATCCCCATGGGAGCACACAATGTGGGAGGCGGTGCCACCCGGCGACTCTTCGGCCAACGCAACGTCTCAAGAAACTCAATCGCGGTCTGAGTGCGTACGGGCCGGACCGCAACGCCGCTGTCACGACATCGCACGGGCTGCGATGTCCGCGAGTATTCTCGTGGCAACTCTCAGCGCGCGCAGTCCTTGTTCGCCGGACACGCGGGGCGGTCGCACCTTTCCCTGTTTGGCGGCAACCACGGAGTCTACGAAATCCTGGAGTTCGAGTTGCAGGGCATTGGCCTCCGCAACCGCAAGTGAGCGCCGAGAAACGGTGTCGTCCAAGGCCATGGCCACTTCTGCCGCGTGGCTGCCGTAGTCAAGGGACAAATAGCCGGCCTGCTTGAAGACACGGAGTTTCCGAACAGGCACCTTACTGACGCGACTGGCCGTCAGATCGGCAACGAGACCATTCTTGAACGCAATGTGTGCTTTGGCGAAGTCCTCGCTGTCACTCAACACGGGGGCACCCACCGCATCCACATGGTCAATCTCACTGTCAACCAACGACAAGATGACATCGACATCGTGGATCATCAGGTCCAGGACGACACTGACTTCAGTGCCACGCGGTTTGAGCCCGGGGCGAGGCGGCGGGTAGTCGACCAAACGGTCGGCTTCGATGAACAGCGGAGCCCCGGGGATCTGGCTCAAGCACGCGAGAACAGGATTGAAACGTTCGACATGCCCCACCGCCAGGACGACGCCATTCTCCCGAGCAAGCTGAACAAGATCACTTGCTTGCTCCACAGTCTGAGCAATCGGCTTCTCGACAAGGACATGCTTGCCTTTCTCCAGCAGAGGGCGAACCACCATGTGATGGAGATCGGTGGGAACGGCGACACTCACGGCATCCACCCTTCCGCAAAGGTCGTCGATGGTGGGGAAGGCGCGCACACTACACTCGTCGGCCACGCGCCTGGCGGCCTCGGCTGACGCGTCATACACGCCAACCATCGCGGCCCCGTCACACTCCCCGTAGAGCCGCGTATGGTGCCGGCCCAGTGCTCCCGTTCCGATGACGCCAACTCGAATGCTGTCCATATCGTCCTTCCCGGTCCCAACAATGAAACCTATCGCTACCCTATTCTACAATAGTCCGGCGGTCCAGACCAGTGCCGCTGTCCTCCTGCCAGTGTATAGTTACTGGTGATCTGGTACGTCCAAGCCTGGAGTTCAACACATGCCCCCTCTTGATCAAGAACGTCTTTCTGACCTGACGCTTCTCAGAAGCAGTGAATCCACCTACCCCGATTCACCCGAAGAAGCGCAACTGGAGACATTTGAGAACCGGTACCCGGAGCGCGACTACTGGGTGACGTTCGACTGCCCTGAGTTCACCGCTCGCTGCCCGGTGACCAACCAACCCGATTTCGGGCACGTCAGAATTCGTTACATCCCAGGCCAACGCTGCATCGAGAGCAAGTCTCTGAAGCTCTATCTTTTCGCCTACCGGAACCACAACACATTCCATGAAGAAGCGGTAAACCGTATCATGGACGACATTGTGGCGGCTTGCTCTCCCCGCGACATCGTGGTCACTGGCGAGTTCAATCCCCGGGGAGGCATCAGCATCAGTGTCGAGGCCTGCGGAGGCCAGGCCTCTCCCAAATGACAGCCAAAGAGCTCCTGACCAAAGCCACTGACGCGCTGGCGGGAATTGGTATCCACAATGCCGCCCAGGAAGCCGGCTGGATCATCAGGCATATCACCGGCGTCCCTCCCCCACAGATTCAGTTCGCCCAGTCCTCGCCGGATGTTGCCTCTGAGCAGGCCACTGCCATCCTGAGCCAGGTTGCCCGCCGCTGCGAAGGCGAACCACTGCAGTACATCCTCGGGACGACCGAATTCTACGGGCTGGAGCTCCAGGTAGGCCCAGGCGTCCTCGTCCCCCGCCCGGAAACAGAGCGGCTCGTGGACTTCGCGCTGGGAAGGGCCCCGCATAACGGCCCAATCTGCGATCTCTGCACGGGATCCGGGGCCGTTGCCCTGGCCATGGCAAGTCGAGTGGGCGACACACGTACCATCACCGGTCTGGACCTGAGTCCATCCGCCCTGGCCTATGCCCGGCGAAACGCAGACGCTTTGGGCTTCAGCAATGTCACGTTCCGTCAGACCGACCTCTGGGAAGACACCCCACGCGACGCCCAGTTTGTGCTTGTGACGGCAAACCCGCCTTACGTGGCTCCGTGTGAGTATGCCGATCTGCCAATCGATGTCCGTGACCACGAACCTCCCATGGCTCTGCTTGCCGAGAACAACGGGCTGGCCATCATCGCACGAATCGCCCATGAGAGTCGCCCCTTCATGGCCCCCGATGCGTGGTTGCTCTGCGAGATCGGCAGTCAACAAGCTGCACGATCCCTCGCCCTATTCCGGGGAACCGGGTGGGAAGACGTCCGAATACGCCAGGACTACACGGGCCGAGACCGTGTCCTCGAAGCTCGGAACCCGAGCCCTGAAACTCCTTTGGGAAACACATGAAGCCATGACTGACCGTCAAGACACACCCGTCGACTCCGTCGCCGAACTCGTGGACATTCTCACCGCTCTACGCGCGCCTGGAGGGTGTCCATGGGATCGCGAACAAACGCATGAAACACTGAAGTACTACCTTGTGGAGGAGAGTGGCGAACTCCTCGACGCCATCGATGAGCGGAATGACCCGGCCATGATGGACGAGTTGGGTGACGTCCTCCTCCAGATCGTCTTCCACGCGCAGATCGCGTCCGAGCGCGGTGCATTCAGCCTCGAAGACGTGGCCCGAGCATGCTGTGACAAGATGATCCGCCGCCACCCGCACGTCTTTGGCCATGCCGATGTCGATGGAGCAGATGGTGTCATCAGACAGTGGGAGGAGATCAAGCGGCTTGAGAAGGGGGATGCCGCCCCGGACTCAGCCGTAGCTGGAGTACCTCGCCATCTCCCCGCCCTGCACCGGGCTCACAAGATCCAGAAGAAAGCCGCCAAGGTCGGCTTCGAATGGGCCACAATCGACGGCGCCATCGCAAAGATCGAGGAGGAACTCGCGGAAGTCAAAGACGCCCTGCAGAACCGTGACGACAGCGAGGTCGCGGAAGAGATCGGCGATCTCCTGTTTGCCGTCGTCAATCTGAGTCGCTTCCGCCAGCATTACGCTGAAGACCTCCTGCATCAGACGGTGCGCAAGTTCGAACGACGCTTCCGGCACATGGAAGATGCCCTCGGAACTGCGGGACGAGAACTGGAGCAATGCTCGCTCGATGAGCTGTCAGATGCCTGGGATTCGGCCAAGGTTTCCCTCCGCGAGGGCACAGCGAAAATCCAGCCTACTTGACGGCCAAATAGAGGGTCTGCGACCGGCACGCGACTCCGAGAATCGCGACGTAGACCAGCAACGAATACTCGCCAACGGCCGTTGCCCTTAGGAGACAACAGGGACGGGTCTATGGCGAGATGCGAAGATGGGCCGCCCCGCCTGCGTTCCCCGCACCGTCCACAGCCCGACAGTGCACGAAGACGGGATCTGTTCCGTCGACAGGCACAACAGTGAAAGGCTGTACTGTCTCCACGCTCACATCCGGGACCGTATCCGGAGACGTGTCAACCGCCAAACTGTAGCCGCGGATCCCACTGGCATCGGAGGGCACAGCCCACTGCACGCGTACTGCTGAGGGTGTTGCTGGTCCGATGCAAAAATCGTCCACAAGATAGCTCCCCCCCGATCTATTCAGCGTCGCAAGATGGTCCACCACAGTGCCTCGGGGTACTACCGTGGCATTGGGCAGCATCTTGGCAATATCCAGACGGCAGCCTCGCCATGTGCCGTCCGCCACAACGCCTTCAGCCCTGCCGATACACGGGTATTTGAAGCGATCGCTGTTGAACCGAATCTCCCAGTTTCGGTTCTCTATCCGGATCATCAGGTTCATGGTCGCGCCGGCAGGCAAGCAGTACTGGAACGCCACGACCGGGTGCCGGGACACATCGAACGAGGTGTGCTGCATGAAGGTCGAAAATCCCCCCAGACGGATTGCCCTCCGCCCCGTGGCCGCATGGTCCGGTGTGACTTCCGCCCACCCCTCCCGACGCCCGATCCAGTGCCTCTGTTCTTCCTCAAACCCGTTGTACACGAGGGCATCCGCCGGGCGCCACACCATGTGTGGGGGGGCGGGGGAATCGCGATCCATCGCCGGATCCACCTCCCACGACCACGATCGGGGCTCCGGCCACCGGTTGCCAGCGTAATCCGCAACCGACAGACGACACTGCACGACGTCACCTTTCCCGAAGACCGGGACGGCTGGGTCATCCCGGGTGCCCCGCCAACGCATCAGGAGATCACCTCGATCCCGCTGGAATGCGAGCTGTTGAGAACCCAAGGCGTAACGCTGTTTATCTACCCACAGAACCACACTCTCCACGGACACGCCACTGCCCCGGTCCCGCAGGCGCAGCTCCACCTCCTCAGCTGCCGTGCGTGCTCCGTCTTCGGGTGACATGCGTACCAATTCCGGGGGTTCTTCCTCCCGCGGCCCCCGAATCACGAGCGGGGTGTGCCGGATCGCCCCCCAATTCCCGGCTCGGTCACGCCCGCGGCAATGAAAAAAAAGCTGCCGCTCCGGGATCACATCCCACAAGAGAGATGCAGTCGCTGTGGTGATAGCCTCCGGCGGCTCGGTCGCCGGGAAACGATCCACCGTCACCCCGTACCCGGACACGCCTCCTACATCATCACACGACCAAGCCAACCCCAGTTGACCTCCCGCATACACCAATGGCCCAAGGCGCATGTCATCCACGCGCAAAGTCGTCGGCTGCCCCCCCCTCATCCCCCTCGCCGCCACGATGGCTACTGCCTCCACCACGGGCACATCGTATGCCCTCGCTCGCTTGAGCCACGACCCGATGGGCAGCACTGCCTGTTGCCACTTCCCGTCCGCCCTGTGCCGACGCATCCGCCCAATCTGCCGCCATCGCCGCGTCCCTCCGTTCACCGATACGACAGACCACCCCCGATCCGTCCTCAGGCCGATGTCCCACGTGCTCCCCGGATCAGCCAAATACTGAAATGTAAGGACAGGACGTGCTTCCACATCGAATGGGCGGCGGCGCACGAAACAGCGATAGGGCCCCGGCCCCCCGCTCACTCGCAGGCAGTGATCCCCCGTTGCCGCCGTGCTGTCGTCCACCGCGGCTTCCGCCCACGCCGAACCTGGGAAGCGCCCCCATTCCCACGATTCCTGCTCAAAGCCCTCTTCCCAATCCCCCTCGTTTGGTTGCACCAGTCGTGGTGCCGAGGGTGGCAGGACGTCCTCCGCGGTCCGGAACGTCCAGGACCAGCGGTGAGGCATCGCCATCTCGTTGCCTGCTCGATCGCGAGCGTGGACCTCGCACGACACCGATTCGCCATCCGCAAAGGTCAGACCGCCCAGGGCGATACGCAAATGGGTTTCCTCTGCGTTCCCATCAAGACGAAGTGCGTCCCGAGCAATGTCGGTCCCGGCCACTCTGACGCTCACATGGGCTGAATCCACTCCGCTGCCTCCCCGGTCGACCAGCAAAAGACTCAGTGAAGACGGCGCGGCAGCGACGCCTGGTCCCGGCTCCGTGCGCACGACAGACGGGGCATCAGCATCCACCCAGAACCGATGCTGCACGGTCCGTTCGCGCTTCCTGTTTCCGCGTTTCCGGACGGGTGTCACCCGCGCGAGCCACGTTCCGGACGTCTCTGCCCGTATATGGGCACGCGAGGCCACTCCCGCGCTCCCTCCGCGCGAACCCGATGGTCCACGGATGCTCCAGTTCGCCACCGCAGGCCCGCAGGCCTCTCCCTGCCATCCAAGGCGCACGTCGGCACCACCGGGAGTTCCGAGCATCACATTGTCCAACCGACAGGACGCCCCGGCTCGGTTCCCCCCGAACCCACATTGCCGATACCCCGCATTCGACCAGTTGGCCAAATGCAGTCCAGTGACCACGAATCCCGCCTCCCCCGGGTACAGCATCTCAAGAGCCTGCAGGAGGTGGATACGGACGGAATGCCAACGGTCATCGGCCTCAACCGTAGCCTGTCCCGTCACGACCGGCGGGGGTTCCTCGAACTGCAGCCCAGCGACCGCTGTCTTCCTACCGGAGATCTCCCGCGACTCGGTCACTTGGTGGAAAGCCGGCCCCAGCGGCCCGTTGAGCCCAATCACATGCCAGCGATCTCGCGTGCGGAAATAGAGATTAAGCCGCACGTCCTCAGACAACCTGTAGTCGAAGGAAAGCTGCTGCAAGATTCCCGCATCAAATATACTGAATGGGAAAGGAATCGAGAAATCTCCGCCGGTGTGCACATTCTCGGCAACCAGACACCCGCCATCGCCGTCCGCCCCGTCGTGACGCACCGACGCCCCGTATTCGTCTGGAGCCGAACGCCATTTCCCCAATCCGCGAGTGAAGTCGTGACAAATCGCAGGATGAGATGATGACGTTATCGTCACGTCCTCCAACTGCGCGTCCTTCCCGTCTGTTGCCGCTCGGGGGCGGAGGTCTTCGACCACCCTCAAAGGCACAGCACCGTGGTCCTCGTCCGCCCAGATGCGACACCGGCCGATCATGATCCCCCGATTCCACGTCCACAGCGCAATCCGCTTAGCCGTGAGCGGGGCAGGATCGGAGAACGAACAGGCCAACTGGTTGTCAACCAGGAACCGCAGCTCGTCCCCACGCTTCTCCAAAGTCAAGTGATACCAATTCTGGTGCGCTCCTTGACTGCGTGGCGGGTAAACGATCTCTCGGTTCTCCGCCACCACCTCATCGCCGCGCCACAGCCGTGTCACCGTGTTACCTTCCGCCCCGAATTGGGCCGTGTACCCCGAACTCAGATCCTTCCCGTCGGCACAGATGGTGACGTTCAGGTCACCGTACCGATCGTAGCCACTCATCGGTCCGTAGTTCATCATTACGGCCGCATACACGTCCAGCGTCACGTCGCCCGAGAAAGCATGCTTGTGCAGGAAAGCCGCGTGTTCGTGACTTCTCCCACCCAACCACGAAAAGTGCGGCAGACAGATCCAACGGGGGGTCACCTCCCACGTGCCTGATGCCACGTACCAGTCCACCGGTGCCCCATGGAACAGATAATCGCGCAACTGCGGACACACCGCTGCCACATCCTGCAGCGCCGGCAGCCGTCGGGCTTTCTCCTTCACTGTTTCCGCCGCGTAGTACTTCAGCGTCTTCGTATGCTGCCAAGCGCACACCACCCCCAGGCGACGAGTCGGAATCGGGTCGGGATCCAGGTACGACCACGCTGCTCCATCGTTGACCCGCAGTTCCAGGGCCCCATCCCGCCGCGACACCGATAGTCCCTCAATTTCCCTGTCTCCCTCCATCGGGAACGTCCGCTCCAGGACCACCTGTCCCGCGCGAACCAGCACGCTTCGCACGCCTTCCTCGGATCGCGTCAATGTCAGTCGGTACCCCGTGTCATTTCCCCGTTCCGCTCCCGCTGCCAGAACGAGCACCAGTGGCCCTTGTCCAAAGGGCATCGGGTAGTCGCCAACCCATGAAACATCAAAATCACCGGGGAAGAACCCCAGGTGCCACGCGCTCCCGTCCTCGTCCGGGACCCAGCTCCCCAACTCGCTGGCCCACTGCTGCATGTACTGGTCCGTACGAAATCTGTCCGCGAGGTCTGCGCTCCCCTTCGGTAAAGCAGATGCCTGGTGCGGGGCACGACTCGCTCTCGGTGCACGCCTTTTGCCATCGCCCGACCCGGACAGCGACGCCACGGCCACATCATCGAAACGCGTGCCCAGCGAATCGCGGCAGTAAAGCCCCACGCCTCCGCAGGTCATCGCCGGCTCCCATGCGTGAAGCAGCGCCCGGCCGTCCACAAAGCCCGTGACCAATGCCCCTTCCACAGCAACGCCAAACTCCGTCCACTGCTCCGGGTCAAGCGCCAGATCGACGTGCTCACATACCCGATCCATCCCAGCAGAAACCATCACCAACTCCAAGTCGCCCGGGCAGACGCCGAGTCGGTCTGGGGCCCCAAGCCTGCGCCACCGTAACAGCATGCAATCAGTCGACGACTGCACGTAGAACGCAAGTCCCGCCGCCCCGCACGTCCGCGAGGGACGAACCGCCGCCTTCATGGAGTAGTCATCCCAGAACCACGCCCCGGCAGACGCCAGCGCCAGGCCTTCCCCACGCCCAAGATACCGGAAAGCGTTAGGGCTCCACGTGGCGTTCGGCAGCTCATCCAGGGCCCATGTGCCGCATTCCGAGGTCCATGGGTCCGACTCATCGCCTCCGCGCATGAAGTCATCCGCGAACGTGATCGGTGCCAGGGGCTGCACCCTCAGGGGGTCGACCGTCGGCGCTCCCGTGCCTGCCCGTTCTATCCCAACTGTTCCCCCAGACAAATCCGCAACGAGCGTTTCCAGAACCACTCCCCCAATCAGACAACGAATGCCGTTGCGTCGGCGTTTTATCAGTACCTGCAAGACCGGCAGCTGATGACGGCGCCCCAACAGGCGGGACAACACGCCGCCCCCACTCCCGGCGCCCGGCCACGGGACAGGCCCCGCGAGAACTGACGGCTCGGCTTCAGCCCCGGCGCCGAACCGCACCAAACACACCCTCCCACCCGCAAACTCCAGCGCATAGTGAGCCCCATCGGCCTGGCGATTGAACACGATCGCCGCCCGGCCCTCAGCATCCCCCGTGGCGAGATGCACACTCGTGCGGATGACAAACTCCGGACGTAACGCCCGGGAACGCTCGGATGGTGCGGCGGCCACGGCCAAGGACACACACACGATGAGGATGGCAAAGGAAAAAACGTCGTGCGAAACGCCCCCTCGCCTGTCTGTAGATCCCATGGAAATGTGTAGACCTCGTCGTTACGCACCGCGGAACGGGAACGGCATGCCGGAACTGAACCACAGTCTTCGGCCCCCGATTTGGGCGCCCTGTGAACGGCTCGAGACAGAGACGATACTAGTGGCATCGGGCGCGAATAGCGAGCCCACCCCCGGGCCAGTCTTCGATGAGGCTTCGTCCGGGAGGGCAAAAGGCGATGCCGAGCATCGTCGTTGGCGGCCCGGGCGGAGAATCGCGAAGAATGGTCCGCCCGTAAGGGT
>JABHEG010000029.1 GCA_018676675.1 Lentisphaerota bacterium | reverse complement strand
CCAATCTGATGCGGGATTCGCATTCGCACAACCACGACGCGTGGATCGGGTGACACGTCACTGGAGGCAGCTCATCCCTGAGCGCTCTTCCCTAACCGCGCGTTCCAGGGACCCCGGTTTGGGAAAACCGGCCTCCAGGTATCCGTCCGCCATCCGGCGGTTTCTGGTTGGTCTGTTCCCGAATCCCATCGCCCCGCCATCATTGTCCTGACAGAACACCGACTCTCCGGGAGCCATGAGTGCTCCTTCCATTGCGGTCTCACCCTTTTACGCCGCCAAGCATGATCCCTTTGACGAAGTATTTCTGGACGAACGGGTACACGCAGATGATCGGGAGAATGGTGACGATGATCGTGGCGGCCTTGATCGTCTCGCTGGTGAACTGAACGATCGAGGTGTCGGTGATTCCCAACTCCATCATCTGCGTGCTGCTCTCTATGACAATGCGCTGCAGGAATGTCTGCAGCACCTGTTTCCTGTCGTCGGTGATGTAGAGCAGGGCGTCAAACCAGGCATTCCAGTGCCCTACCGCTGTCCACAGAGCCACGGTGGCCAGCACCGGCTTGGAGAGTGGCAGGTACAGGCGGAAGAGTATGGTCCACTCTCCTGCGCCGTCGAGACGAGCCGACTCCACCAGCGATTCCGGGAGAGACTGGAAGAAGTTCTTGACGATAATGACGTTGAAGGCGGTGATCATTCCCGGGACGGTCAGCGCCCATACCGTGTTGATCATTCCCAGATTCTTGACCAGCAAGTATGCCGGTACCATACCGCCGCTGAAGAGCATGGTGAAGACGACCAGGAAGGTGAGCATCGCCCGATGGGGCATCTCTCGCCGCGACAGCGGGTAGGCCGCGATGCAGGTCGCCGCCAGAGTCAAACTCGTCCCCAGCACCGTCCGGAGGAGGGTGTTCATGTAGCCGGTGACGATGTTGGGGTTGGTGAGGACCATCCGGTAGCTGACCAGCGAGATATCCCGTGGGAAGAAATGGAATCCGTCCCGATTCGCCTCGGCCGCTGTACTCAGACTGATCGACAACGTGTAGACAAACGGATAGAGGCAGAGCAGTGCGACAGCGCCCAACACGACGACGTTGGTTGCTCCGAACAGTTTCTCTCCACGTGACAGTTTCACCAGACTCCTTGCTCCCCTTTGCTGAGTTTGCGCGCAGCGACGTTTGACCCGACCACCAGGACCAGTCCGACGACGCCCTTGAACATGCCGGCTGCCGTGGCGAGGCTTAGGTCGAGGCCCATCATGCGACGCAAGACATAGGTGTCGACAATGTCGGCCACGTCGTAGACCATGGGGTTGTAGAGGTTGTAGATCTGGTCGAAGCCGGCGGTCAGGATGCCGCCCAGGGAGAGAATGAAGAGCGTGATCATGGTCGGGACCAGGCAGGGGATGGTGATGTGCAGTGTTTGCCGCCAGCGGTTGGCTCCGTCGATGGTGGCGGCTTCGTAGAGCTGAGGACTGATCCCGGAGAGAGAGGCGAGGTAGATGATGGCCCCCCAACCTGCGCCCTGCCAGATGCCGGTGACAACCAGGATCGTGATAAACCACACGTCGTCCGAGAGGAAGTTGACCGGCTTGGCCCCCAGAAGTTTGACAACTCCGTTGATCGGTCCTCCACTGCCGAAGATCATCAGGAATATCCCGCCCAGGATGACCCAGGAGAAGAAGTGCGGGAGGTAGGTAAGGGTTTGGATTGAGCGCTTGTAGCCCAGTTGCCGGACTTCGTTGAGTAACAACGCCAGAACAACGGGCGCAAAGAACCCGAACGTCAGACGCAGCAAGCTGATGGTGAGTGTATTGCGAATCGCGACAGGGAAGTCGTTGCTGCCGAAGAGTCGGGCAAAGTTGGCCCAACCGACCCAGGCACTGCCGAAGACACCATCGCTCATCACATAGTCTTTGAAGGCGATGACCAGCCCCACCATCGGGACATAGTGGAAGATGATGATGTAGACCAGCACCGGCAGCGCCATCGACACGAGTCCTGCATGTCGGTAGCGTCGAGCCCACCAAGGTGTCTTGTAGGCCTTCATGGGGTGCCCTCCGCGACCCCAACTCTGCGATAGATCGCGTGCATCTGTTGGTACATGGTGTCGGCTTCCTCCACGATCACATCGCCGCCCCGCCGCCGCCATTCAGTGACGAACGCATCGAATTCATCCACGTTGCGGTCACCGACGATCATCTCAATGAAGGTGGTCAGCTGGTAAGTGACCAAGTCGCCCAGGAGGCGTCCTGCGGAGGGCACCACGTCGGATTTCCCGAGAACGTTCATCATGCCCCATTCCGAGCGCTTGTAGCGTTGCAGCCATTGGCGTTCGTGGGCCGCCCTGTACCGGTCGTCATACACCTGTTCCAGGGAGCAGGGGAAGAAGAAGATGGTTGACGGCAGCAGCTCAGCCGCGCGTTTCCGGCTGTCGTCTTTGTAGGGAGGCAAGGTAACGATGCCTTCCGCTGCATTGCTGTCCCATTGGACCCCGCGTTCGCCATAGCGGGCCTGCATGTAGAGCGTCTCGTCTTTGGCGATGGCCTCCATCATGCGCAGTACGCGAATGACCTTCTCGGGTCGCTGTTCGAGTTGTTTGCCGAACTGCAGGATGTGCGCGGCACCCCCCCAGGTGCGCCCCCGGCGCCTTCCGGCCGCGTTGCGCAATGGCGGACCGGGCACCAGTTCAGCGTTCGGGTTGAAGGCGCGCGTCTTGCTGAGCAGTGAGTTGGCGTCTTCAAGGCGGTACTCGCGCTGGTTGTCCACCGGGTGATGGTAACCGGTCTTGCCGTTGGTGAAGGTGCGGTCTGATCCTCGCCCCTGAGCATTGAGCGGGAAGTCAGGATCCAGGAGGCCTTCGACGTACCACTGGTGCAGGACCTGCAGGGCCTCCTTTGTCTGCGGCAGGCATCCACCCCAGACCACCGTTCCATCCCGTTCCATGAGGTCGAAGGCAAGGATGTCATAGGCGGCGAAGACCTCGACGAAGGCCAGCGACCAGTGCCCGATGAAAGGGGTCCAGCCATATGTATCCTGCTCGTCGTTTCCGTCGGGGTCGTGGTGACGGAATCGGTATAGTGCCTCATGCATTTCACCCACCGTCTCCGGTACCTTGTCGAGACCAACGTTCTTCAGCCAGTCCAGGCGCCAGCAACTGATGCGCGGACGGTTGGCGCCCGCATTGATGGTGGGCAAACCGTAGTTCCTGCCCTTGTACTGGGAGTAGAGCCAGGCCTCCTTGCCGTAGGTGTTTACGTGCGCCACGTAGGTTGGGGCATGCTCCAGGATCACGTCATAGGGGATTTCCATGATGAAGCCATTGCGCAGGTTTGCGCGCACCGCCAATGGGTCGCCACTCCACATGATGTCGGGGATGTCGCCACCGCAGAGCATCAGGGGGCGTCGTCGACTGTAGGCGTTGCCATCCATGAAGATTGGCTTTAGCCTGAGATTGAAGCGCTGCTCGAGATTGCGTTGAATCCAGGAGCCGTCTTGCCCTGTCTGATGCCCAATGATCCCTTGCCAGCTGAGCGTCAGCTTCTGCGAGACGTCGTCATAGGCCTCCCCCCAATCTACGGGGCTGAGTTCTTGCAGGCGGTTCCGCGACGTCGGGTTCGGCGGAACGAGTGCCACAATGACAATCACTGCGAAGAGAACTGCAACAAGGAATAGCTTTTCCTTCAGGGTCATGGCGTCCGCCTTTACCGAGTCCCAAGCCCGGGGAGCGTTGTTTCGGCGAGCCCCTCCCCATCCCACCGTGCGGTGACCGTTTCACCTGCGGGTAAATTGAGGGGGTGCCCTGTCTCGCTCCCTGGCCAGGCGACATCGATCGTTTGCGTCGTCTGACTGAGAAACTCTACGTCAACTTGGCCCTTGTTCTTGTCCCACGCGATGGTTAGGGCGATGCCTCCCCGGCAGCAGATATTGCGTACCTTGCCTTTGGCCCAGGCTCTGGGCAGTGCAGGAAGGATACGGATGAGGCCGGGTTTGGAGAAAGCGAGCATCTCGAGCATGGCGGCGGTCCAGCCGAAATTGGCGTCAATCTGGAATGGCGGCCGCTTGCCCCACGTCATGGAAAGTGTCGGCCCCATGAACCGGTAGTCGTTGTGGTATGCGAACAGATTGGCGCCAACGCAGGTCTGAGCCAGAATCTCAAGCGCACGGTGGGCTTTCTCGCCTTCCCCGAGGCGGGCGCGCACGTTGGCCATGTGGGCGAGTGACCAGCCGCTCTGATCTTTCAGCCCGATCACCTTCCGCTTGTCGATGGCAATACGACAGGCCTCGAACAGCTCGGGCGTGGCGTCACGGTCTACTTCGAACCCGGGAAAGACCGGATAGACATGTGACTCGTGGCGGTGCTCGTAGTTGTCCGGAAAATCCGGGTGCATCCACTCTTTGAGTGCACCGTCCTTATTGATCTGGTAGGGGGGGACCTTTGCGAGCATCTCCCGCCAGGTTGCGAGTTCCTCCGGTTCCTCTCCGAGCGCGGCATAGCCCTCGATGAGATTGGTGAGGACTTCTCTTGCGATCGCGAAATCCATGGTGGCGTTGATCGCGATGGAGATTCGCTTGCCTCGCTCACCGGCCATCTGTCCCGATCGCCGTTGCTCATGCTGGGGCGGTACGTTCTCGGGGGAATTCGAAGGCATTGAGACGAACGTGCCGTTGTCGTCCTCGATGAGGAAGTCCTGGTAGAAGAGCGCAACTTCGCGGATGAAAGGGAGCGCGCGCGTCTTGAGGAAGTCTCGGTCGCCGGTGAACAGCCAATAGTCGTAGAACAGCGCAGCGAGCCAGCCGGCGGCACCGGTCCAGTGCAGGCAATGCGGGTGGAGGGCTCGGTTAAGCCCGCTGTGGTCGCCTGAGAATGCCGGGATGTTGATTCCGCGACATCCGAACACGCGTCGCGCATTGGCCCGGAAATCGTCCATCCGTGACTCGTAGTACGCGAAGTACGCTTCGGTGGTTTCCCGCATGTTGCCGGGAAGCGCCGCCCAATAGTTCATCTGCACGTTCTCGTTGTTCATGTAGAAGCTGTTCCAGGGGGGGCGGTACTCACCGTTCCACACGCCTTGGAGATTGGCCGGCATGGAGCCGGGGGCGGAGCTGCAGATGAGCAGGTACCGGCCGTAGTCGAACATCCGTTCCGCCAGAGCGGGTGCCAAGTCGCCTTGCCCGGCCTTCAAGAGGAGTTCTTCGTTGCTCAGCGCCCGTTCGCCGGCGCAATCGAGGTCGAGCGTCTGCCGTAGGAAGATCGCGCGATGGGCTTCAGCATGCGCCTGGAATAGCTCGCCGAATGTCCCCAGCGATTCGAGCCCTCCAGCGTATCTCCTGGCTGCGCTCTCGTTCTCGTTCACGTAGAGCTTGATCCACACCGTGACGACATCGCATCCTCTGACCGCGATGGTTTCGTGTTCGACGTCAAGCGTTCCTCCTTCAGCTTGGATCTGCGCCACAGCACCAAAGGTCTTGGCCGGATGGGCAAACGGGCTGTCTTCGACGATCTGCTCGCCGTGGTAGTGAAGGAACGACCCTGCTGCCCGGGTCATGGTCTCGATTGCAGGCTCGGACGGTACACCGTTCTGGGCGATCGCTTCGTTGAATGGATGCGGGCCAAGCCCAAACGTCGCGTTAATGCTCCCAGGCTTGCTGGACTCGATGCGAAGGCCGATGACGTCCTGAACGCGGGAGACAAAGGCTCGTTTGGTGAACGTGCAATCCCCGTCACACCAGGATGTCCGAATCTCGCCCGTGGTCATGTCCAATGCCCTGGAATAGTCGCGGCAGGCATCTTCGAAGCCCAGGTCAATGAAGAGATTCCCGAGGGGTTGATAACGGGCTTCGCTGTAGGTGTTCCCTTCGCGCATCTTGCCGGGAAGGAAGTTGTTTGCTTCCTGGTAACGTCCCTCTGTCAGCATTTTGCGAAGTTCCGGCATGAAGCCGCTCACATCCGGGACCTGTTCCGGAGACATGCCGCCGGACCACAGTTTTTCATGGTTGAGGAGGAGGCGATCCCGGTTCACGTTCCCGAAATGAACGACCCCAATCTGCCCGTTGCCGGACGGCAGGCCATCGCGCCAGTCGACGGCCGGGGTCTGCATGGTTATCTCGTGGTTGTGTTCCGTGTCGGTGGCGTTGGTCATCAATGGGATCTCTCAGATTTTCTGGACATGCGACCGGGAGTCGCGGCCGACAGCGCGCTTGCATTTTGGTCTTGCACTGCACGTTTAGTTGTATACAGTTTAGCGATAACGTCGGCTTCGTAAATGGTTGAAGTCATCTCTGGTTGTGTGTGTGTTCACCAGCAAAGGAGTCGGGAGAATGGCTGACGGTGAGCTTACCGCGTTCCAGCCCGACATCTGGCAATGCTGGCATGAAACCCTCGGCAGCGTGGATCGGCCTACCTGGGACTGGGAGGGGCTGGGCTACCCATACTGGCGGATCTACTGGAACCACCACCCGGGCGCCTCAGTGAGCTTCAACGGTGCGGACTACGCACTTGACCCCGAGTTTGTTGTCGTTGTGGCCCCGAATACCGTCGTCGATCACCACCTGTCCGGGGTTGTGGAACACACCTATGCTCACGCGACTCTGGGCTACCCGTATGATGGTGTCGTGCCGCATGTTCGACGGATCCCCGTGGAGGATGTTCCTATTCATCTGTGGCTCTTCGCACTGCGTGGCGGCGAGGACGGTGGCGGCGAGACCCTCGACTTCTCCCAGACGCTTGCGGCCCAGGCCTTTGTGCTCAGCGTTTTTTCCGCCTTTCCCGGCGGAGTTTGGCCAAAACCGGCAACCGACCCGGCGATCCACGGGCTGGTGCGAGAGATTTCACGACATCCGTCCAGGTCCTTCCGGACGACTGACATGGCCGAGCGATGCGGGATGAGTGTCAACACGCTGCTACGCCGATTTCGCGAGCAGATTGGTCGTTCTCCGCAGCAATTTGTGGCCGACTGTCGACTGCAGAGGGCATGTGTTCTGCTGCACCGCACGTCCCGGAGCATCGAGCAGATCGCCGAGGGCTGCGGGTTCTGCGATCGCTACCATTTCTCAAAGGTCTTCAAGCGTCGGTATCGTTGTGGTCCGGCCGCATTCCGACATCAGCCGTTCGCTCCCCGGTTGTTCCGAGGGACCCCGTGACGTACTGCCGACTTGGCAAGGTGATCTTGAGGACGACAGCTATGCCGGGATTCGTGAGACGCTTCAGCGCTGTCTGCTGGACTGGTGGATTGCGTCCCAACAGCCAGCGAGTTTCTCAGCCAATGATGAGCGTCTTCCGCCCACGCGTTGGCTTTGTCCCGACCTATAGGGGACCCCCGGTGGTCGGACCGTGACGAAGGAGACCACATGCGCCTTGTGTCAGTCGTACTTGCCCTCAGCGCGTTGTTCCTGGAATCGGCTCCGGCCGGGCTTACCCCAGAACATGAAGCCCATGCGGTTGAGCTCCGGGAGCACGCCTTGGGCAGCGAGAGGGCTTATGCTTTCCTGGAGTCCCTTACTGTTGAAGTCGGTCCGCGTTTGGCGGGAAGTCCGGGAGACGCTCGCGCGGTAGCCTGGGCGGAGAAGAAGCTCACATCCTTGGGGTTCGACAAGGTCTGGAGAGAGCCGGTTGCCGTGCGTGGCTGGGAACGTGGGCCTGCCCAGCTTCGCGTGCTGTCTCCCTATCCCCAAGCCCTTCACATCACGGCTCTGGGGGGCTCGGTGGCCACGCCCGTGGAGGGTATTCGCGGCGTTGTGACCATCTTCCCGGACCTGAAGGCTCTGGAGGCCGCCTCGCCATCTCAGGTCAAGGACCGGATCGTCTTCATCAACGCGCGAATGGCGGCGACGAGAGACGGTCGGGGGTACGGGGTAGTGGTCCGTGGGCGTACACACGGTGCGGCTGTCGCCGGCAAGCTCGGGGCGCGTGCCGTCCTTATCCGGTCCGTGGGCACTGGTACGGCACGCCTGCCACACACAGGCGTGATGCAATACCGCAAGGGTATCCCGAGGATTCCGGCTGCCGCTCTCTCTATCCCCGATGCAAATCAGCTGGAGGCCATGCTCAGGCGCGGGGATGTGGAGGTGCACCTGGGACTGCAAAGCCGTGACCTCGGGGAAGCTACCTCGTACAACGTGATCGGGGAATTCCGGGGAAGTACACGTCCCGAAGAACTCGTTCTTCTCGGCGCCCATCTCGATTCATGGGACGAGGGCACCGGGGCGCTGGATGATGGTTTTGGCCTTGCGGTCGTCGCTGAAGCGGCCCGGCTGGTTGGGGCGTTCCGGTCCCGACCATCTCGCACGGTGCGAGTGGTCTTCTATGCCAACGAGGAGAATGGCGGGAAGGGAGCGAAGGCGTACGTGAACGCCCATCGTGACGAGTTCGCGAGGCACGTCGTGGCAGCAGAGTCGGATGCCGGCGGTGGGCGCATCTGGCGAGTGGACACTCGGTTCAGCAAGCGGGGCGCGGATGCCGGAGACGTTCTCAGTCGTCTATTGGGGGCACTTGGGATCGAACGGGGCACCAATCAGGCCACTGGCGGCCCTGACATCAGCATACTTCGGCAGTACGGGGTGCCCTTGGTGACCTTGGCTCAGGACGCCACCACCTACTTTGATCACCACCACACGGCGGATGACACGCTGGATAAGGTCGATCGCGCCGCATTGCGTCAGAATGTTGCTGCTTACGTGGTGTATGTTTGGGTGCTGGCCAACTGGGAAGGCGACCTTCGCCCAGTACCTTAAAGCGTGATGCAGTGAGGCGGCCCCCCCGCAGACGGCCGCTGCAGCGTGTCGCCGATTGAACGTGGCTCTGTGCGCCTCTGCAACCAACGAGGAAAGATCTGACATGTTCTCCTTGCCAAAAGGCATAAGGGAGCACAAGCTGACCATGAGCTTCCTGCTCATGATCATGGTTTTTTTCTCCCTCGGTGGGTACACCAGAGCTCAGTGTTCCTGTAAAATGAGACGCCCGTTTTTTTCCCGACCGATGGCCGCACCGGGCGGGCAACCGGTGCAATTGTAAGCAACCTCGGCAAAGGGCTTACAATTGTGGAAACCACCTTACATCCTGTTCT
>JABHEG010000122.1 GCA_018676675.1 Lentisphaerota bacterium | reverse complement strand
GCAGGACTCCGGCCGGGGCCGGGCCTAACGGCCCTCAAGAAGCAAAGAAAGTCAGAAAAGAAACCGTCAACTTTTCTCCAGGACTGGACAGCAGGCAGGAACTTGCTCAACAAGTTAGCGCTTATGGGGCAACGCCCCAGGTTGGCCATTCGACCCGATCATGCCCTGAAGGGGCACGGCCAACCCAATTGCCATACCCAGGGCGTCGCTTCGCTGTGCCCTGGGCTGGTACGCGACCGCGCGTTGCCTCCGGCCGTCTCGCAAGCTCGGCTCAGCGCTCAGGAAGCCTGAACATCGAGGTCCTCAGAGACACCCCAACAGCAGGAGACCACGGCATCATGACCTCCCCACGCGTGCATTTGGGCGAATACACCGCCACCGAGTTCACTCAGGCCCTCAAGGACGGCAAGTTCCAGCTTGGCCTGCTGCCGATCGGCAGCGTCGAGGATCACTATGAGCACTGCCCACTGGACCACGACATACGCAGCTCAGTGTGTGTCTCGGAAGCCATTGCCCAACGCCTCTTCCCACAGGCCATTGTGCTTCCCGCTCTGCCTGCCGGATTGGCGGAATGGAAGATGGACGTGCCCGGGACAATCAGGCTGCGGCTCAGCACCATGCTGAGCTACATCTACGACGTCGTGGAGAGCCTGGTGCCACATGGTCTGGAGCGCTTCCTCGCGATCAACGGGCACTTGGGAAACCACACGATTCTCGAATACGGTGGCAGTCAGGTGGTCCGTCGGTACAAGGCCGTTTGGCGCGCCAGCACGTACTGGGATGTACTGACGGAGGAGGACGTCAAACAGCATCTTGTGACCGGTCGAATGCCGGGACACGCCACGGAGTTCGAGACGGCCTGCGCCCTGGCCTGGTTCCCCCAACTCGTTCAGAAACAGGACATGGTCAACCAGGAAGCGTTGGCAGCCACGCCCGAAACCGGTCGGGCCCTCGCTGAGATTATCGTTGACCGCAACACGGCCATTGCCGAAGAGGTCCTGGCCGAGACCCCATGAGCCGCCAACGCCCTCCACTCGTGTGTAACTGCCCAGTTTCGAGCAGGGAGCCGCTGGCCGCAACACCGCTCTGGGGGTGCCGCATCTCCGTATGCGGCTAGGCCGGTTACGGAGAACCGGCGCTCCAAACATCTGGGGGCACTTACGCCCCTCGATATGTCTGCCGGACGTTCCGCAGAAGCGACCGTTCAGCCTTTGAGCCGAGAAAGAGAAAGGCGCGAGGTCGATGCCGACCTCGCGCGTGTTCTGTGAATTCGGGAATGATGCCGCCAGCAACTACCAGCGAATGGTCATCCCAAGGTTGTGAGAGGCATTGTTCAGCAGCAACTCGTAGCCATCCAGGGCGTCTGCCGCTGCGAACCGATGGGAGATCAACGCTGCGGTGTCCATGACACCTGAACGGATCGCAGCAGTGGTCTGGTCCCAGTCTTCCTGGCGTATACCACACGTCGTCTTGACGGTCAGCTCCTTGATCTTGATCTGATCCAGATCGATCGCACACTTCTCTTTGTCGAAGTACTGCGCCTGGAGCAAGAGCGTTCCCTGGGCCCGCATCAGTTGCACCATCGTGTCCGTGGTCGGAGCATGCCCTACCGTGTCCTGAAGGATGTCAAACCCGCCCGGAGCAATCTCTTTGAGCTTGCTCTCGAGTTCCGGGTCATCGACGGACAGACAACGCAA
Source organism: Lentisphaerota bacterium (assembly GCA_018676675.1). Lineage (GTDB taxonomy): Bacteria > Verrucomicrobiota > Lentisphaeria > Oligosphaerales > JABHEG01 > JABHEG01. The sequence goes on along the minus strand of JABHEG010000122.1, from coordinate 62,882 downwards.
ATTCGGCTGGGCCTCGGCCAGGAACGCGATTCGGTCGGGATTCTTGTCGAGCAGTGTGGTCTCTGCGCCGCGCGAGGCAGCCAGTTGCGCTTCACAGATCCCCACAATGCCGGCGCCGATGGCCAGGACCTTCTGATCGGCCTGGAAGTCGGCCATGTTCACCCCACGGTTGGACACGCCGGCCAAAATCGCGAAGGACAGGGCTTCAAGCGCCTCAATCTCTTCCGGTCCTTCAGGCATCGGTTTGTACCCACCGGCAGCACTGACCGAGTGGCCGATGTGTGCGCCCCACATGGAGACGACCTCTTCGGCCCAGCTTCCGCCAGTCCCATAGACCACGTCACCGGGCTTGAGCTGCGTGACATCTTTGCCCGCACTCTCAACCACGCCGACACGATGGTAGCCGGGCACGCACGGGAACTGCGTGCCGATATGCTTGCCGACAAGCGTCCACCGTTCGGTTCCCGGAGAAATGGCAGAGACCAGCGTCCGCACCAGGATGTCACCAGGTCCGGGGTCTGGCAAGGTCAACTCACGCAGCTCGAACTTGCAGGCTTCCGAGAAGACAACAGCCGTCGTTTTCATAGTCAGTCCCCCATCTCGAACACGACCTTGAATGCTTCCTTGCGGGCCAACATATCAAAGCCCTCGCTGATCTTCTCGAAAGGCATCTTGTGCGAGTAAAAGGCGGAGAGGTCCAGCAAGCCGAGTTTGACCGCATCCAGCAGGTACTGGTGCGCATCGTCTTCGCCGGTCCGGCCGGTGATGAGACGATCCTGATCGACGGTAGCGCCGACAGTCTTCGTCCGATCGTAGGTCGCGTAGGCAGCCGCCTTGCCTTCTTCAGTCAGGCATGGCAGACAGTCATTGAGGAATTCGGCACTGCCGGTGGTATCGATGATGCGATCCACCCCTTTCCCGTCGGTCAACTCACGGACAGCCGCGATGACATCAGTATCGGAGCAGTTGATGGTCGCATCAGCCCCGATGCGTTCCTTCGCATAGGCCAGCGGCTCATCACGCCGCCCAACCATGATAGCCGGGTAGGCCCCGAAGATCTTCGTGAAGATGAGCATGCTGATGCCAACCGAGCCAGAGCCGAGAACGAGAACGGAGGAATAGAGCCCCACACCGATGCTCGCAACGTAGCTCGCCGTCTCTTTCAGGGTTATCAGTGTCGTTGCATCAGCAGGGCTGATCCCCAACTCCTTGGGAACGGCCAGCTGAAAGCGCGTGTAGTTGTTGGGCGTCGCATCCGGCTCATCTGCCAACAGAGCCGGGACATCGGTCACCAGACCGTACTCCGCAAAACCACCCCACATCGAGGTATAGCCGGCATGGGTCTCGCCAGGATACGCTGCCGCAGGCCTGAGCACCCAGTCCCCCTTCTTGAACTTGGTCACTTTCTTCCCAACGCTGATCACCTCACCAATACTCTCATGGCCGAGAAGCCCAGGATAATTCTGAGCCCAGGGGAGCTTGTCATTGATGTGCTTCAGATCCGTCCCTGTGCAGCTTGCACAAGCCAGATGACGACAAAGACACTGGTAGTCGTTGGGCTCTGGAGTGGGGACATCCCCCAGCCAAACCTTGCCCTTCCCATCGGTGATCGCAGCCTTCATGTTCCGTCCTTTTCGGGTTTCCGCCCATTTGCCTGGATGGTCAACAGCTGTGCCTAGCCTGGACAATTCGCGCAGAGTGGCTCTGCCCGGCTTATCCGCTTGGACGGAAGCACTTCCGCCCAAGTTTCAACGCGCTCTGCTCCGCGCCGCCTGCTCAAGGCTAGCCCTGAGCCTGTCGAATGGGCTCACGTCGAAGCCCTTCGGGTGATCTACCCACGAACCGGACGCCGGCTCGTGGACAGATCAGGCTAGTAACCGGACGCCGTAACAGTAGTATGACAGAATCTGCCCAGCAACTGGTCACGCAACAAAGCTGATGAGGACCGAAATCGGCCCAAACGGGCGGACACGCCAGAAGGGAATGGTCGCAGGCCCCAGGCGAGAAAGCCGCAGGGAAGGACCTCTTCTTCGGGCAGAACGCCAGCTTCCGCATGCACGGTCACGGCCGGAAAATGCGGAAAATCGTCTCCTCCCGATGGGTCACGGCAGCAGGGCATACCGGAGCGTCTGCTCGCCGCGCTCGACCACCAACACGGCCAAAGGGCGTTTGCCGTCCGCGATGGCATCCCGCACACGGTGCAACTGCCGCACGTGGGTGACATCGCTGACATCGATCAAAGCAATGCAGTCACCAGGGCGCAGCCCGGCTTCCGCTGCCACGCTGTCTCTGAGCACCTGTGTGATGTCCAGCCCTCCGGCCACGGACCGGCACACGATGCCAAGAGATTTCCCGCCTCGGAGATGCAAGTCACGGCACTTAACGAGTGATCCGGGGGCCTCCATGTATCCCAGGAGAGTGCCCTCCCGTTCAACGATGGCCTGCACCTCTCGAGTCCGTGGGCCGGACGTCGCGGCAACCGCGCGGCCAGCGACCTCAGAGGCCTCCCTGAACAAGCCACTCTCGGTCAAAGCCAGCGCCAGTAGACAGAGATGCTCGGGCGTGTCAGCAAGCGTGAGTGCTTTCCGAGCGTTCCGGGAGGCAGCAACGCCATCACGCAGCGCCGTGATCGACACCTGAAGCCACGCGAGGCGCGCAAATGCCTCCGGTTCGTCAGGAGCCAGAAGCGTGGCTCGCCGTAGATCAGCAGCAGCGTTGTGCGCGTGCCCCGTGCGCGTGAAGAGATGGCCCCGGAGCGAGAACAGTCGAGCGTGGTCGGGAGCCAGGGCAACAGCACGGTCCAGCAAATCAAGAGCCCGCCGAAGCTCTCCCCTGCTCACGTGGTGTTGCGCGAGTTGGTAGGCATCAGACGCCACGTGCTCGGGTGACGCCTCACTGCCCACAACACTCACCGAAACCGAAGCTTCGGCTCCAGGGGAGCGGGTAATGCAGCCGGCGATCGGTGTGCCGCTCAGCGGGACCGCATCAACCACGTTCGCCGAGGCGAGTTCAACGAACTGAACGCACCGCTTCTCCGGAATGAGGACGACCACGGTGCCATCCCAACCCCAGAGAACGTCTGACGCGACTCCCGCCGACCTGGCAAACGCGCGTTCACGCCCCGTGCGGAGATCGCAGAAACTGATCGCCGGTGCATCAGAACGCAGTACCGCAACGGGGGGAGTCCCACCTGCAGCAGCCAATTCGCTCCCAGGCAAATAACTGACTGGCGCCGCGGGGTTCGCATCCGCGGTCGCCCCCACGACCTCCAGCAATGCCTCGCCCCCCTCTCCCGTCGTCTGGACACACACCGAGCCGCCACCGGAGACGAGACACGCCCTTACAGGCTCACCCGAATCGACAAGGAAAAGCGAGCGCAGCTTCGAGTACCCAGGCTCCCAGACCTTGATGCGCCCAGGCATGAGCAGTAGAGGACTGCTGGCATCCGTCCCGGGAAGTAAACCACGAACATCAGATCGAAGCGTACGGAGGCGCCGGCCCGTGCGCCAGTCGAAGGCGGCGACCCCGTACTGATAGCGCACAGCTACGCTCTCAGATGCCTCGCTGAACCAGAATGACACGGCGTAGTTATGGGCCCGTATCGAGTCGACTCCGACCTCACGCAGGGCCGCGCCAGCCCCCAGGTCGATCTCCAGGAGCGCCATGCGGAACGGTCCGCCCACCAGATGAGTCAGCAAGTAACAGCGTCTCCCGTCTCGAGAGAGCTGCAGCCCCACCGGACGCCCCACGCTCCCCTCCTCCCCCCGCCGCAACGTGGCAAGTTCGAGCGTGGCTGCCAAACGACGAGACGTGGAATCGATGAAACCAATGGAGGGGGGGGCTTGCATCCCCACAGCAACCAGTTGGCCTTGCTGGAGGAGTTCAGCGGCCAGCCCCTCCCCGCGGCTGCTGGCCAAGCCCGTGAACAGAGCGGGAACGAGTCCGCTCAAAGCGAGAACGCGGATCATTCTTGCCCGGAGCACACGGAGATCGGTTCGGACAACGGTCGTGTCCGCGCCCCTGCTCAACGGTCTGCAGCCCTCTTCAAAGTGAGCGGACAAGCGACGTGCGGAACCAAGACGCGGCGCATTGTTCACTGGTGGCCCCACCGCGATCACTTGGCCAGGAGCGTACCGACGGACAGGCCAATGCCAACCGCCAACACCCCAAGCGCAACACTCCCGAACGCATTGGCCAACGCCAACATCGGCAGACCACGCCGCAGCAGATAGACCGTTTCCAGTCCGAAAGCTGAAAATGTCGTAAAGCCCCCCAGTAACCCCGTGATCACCAGGAGCCGCAAGTCCGCACCCACGCCATGGTGATGCTCGATCCAACCGGCAACGACACCGATCAGGAGACAACCCGCCACGTTCACTGCGAAAGTGCCATACGGGAAACGAGAATTGGGGAACTGATGCAGAACGAGCCCCCCAAGCTTATAGCGAAGGATGGCACCGACACATCCTCCAGCCCCAACAAGTAGAACCTGTTTCATCTGACTCCCTGTCCGGCACAGCCCCATGGGGCCCGATGCGCCGCTCAAGCTGCCTTGTCCCCCCTGCTCCGCGTACTATACTATCTGCCGCCTCCCGAACGAACTGCCCCCGGGGGTGGAAGGCCCGTTGCACTTTGAGACTGCGCGACATCCTCGAAGATGAACACCAACGTCACCTGGCTCTCACAGGCCTCGTTGCCGTGGGGCTGGTCGCGTATCTGACCGGGACCGTTCGTACCATCTTTGGCGTCGACCTCGCACTTGTCCTGGCGCTGGTCGGCGGCTTCCCGATTCTCTCCGAAGCCGTTGTCGGACTCCTTTCTCTGCGGATATCAGCGGATCTGGCGGTCAGCATCGCAGCCATCGCAGCTGTCGCTATCGGACAATACCCCGTCGCCGCCGAAGTCATTCTCATCATGCTCATCGGTGAAGCCCTCGAGGACTACGTCGTCGACCGAACCCGTGATGGCATCGAGGCTCTTTTGACTCTCCGCCCGGCCACGGCACGCGTACGACGAGATGCCGGGGAACTCGTCATCCCGGCCGAGGATGTGAGCCTGGACGACATCGTCCTGATTCGCCCCGGAGACCGGATTCCCGTCGATGGGGTCGTCAGCAGTGGCGGATCATCGGTCGACCAAAGTGCGATGACAGGCGAATCAGTCCCCGCCGACAAACGACCGGGCGATGAGGTCTTTGCGGGTACTCTGAACCTCTACGGGCAGGCCGAAATCACGGTTTCCCGCCTGGGCAAGGACACCACCCTGGAGCATATCATCCAGTTGGTTGAGGACGCCGAGTCCGCCAAGGCACCAACCCAGCGCCTGGCGGACAAGTACGCGACCTTCTTTGTGCCAATCGTTCTGGTCGCCGCGGCCGTGACCTACTTCTTCACCCGCGAAGTCACACGCTCTGTGGCCGTTCTCGTCGTGGCATGCCCGTGCGCACTGGTCCTGGCCACCCCGACCGGCATCGCCGCAGGGATTGGGCGACTGGTCCGCGAGGGCATCCTGATCAAAGGAGGAGCCGTCCTCGAGGCGCTTGGGCGCCTGCAAAGCGTGGTCTTTGACAAGACAGGAACACTGACCTCAGCCACTCTCAAAATCCGCGAACTGCTCCTCACCGAGGGGCAATCAGAGGAAACGGTACTCTCGCTGGCCGCTGCGGTTGAGCAACACTCCGAGCACCCCGTTGGGGAGCTCCTTGTCGATCGAGCCCGGGAGAAAAGCCTGTCGATCCCCGCAAGCGACCGGTTCACAGCCCATCCGGGCCTGGGAGCCGAGGCGCAAATTGGGGAAGACCGGTGCCTCGTCGGCAACCACAGATTCCTTGAAGAACAAGGCATCGTGGTCTCCGAAGCGGACAAGGAACGCATCTCGGCCGCGGCGTCCGGTGCAACCGTTGTTCTCGTAGCTCGCGGAGACATGCTGATCGGCGCCGCCGTGGTCGCGGACACCGTACGTCCGGAAGCCGCAGTCACGGTCCAGCAACTCACCGACCTGGGCATCTCCAGGCTGGTGATGCTGACCGGCGACAATGCAGCGGCGGCAGACGCCGTGGGGGCAGTCGTGGGCATTGCGGACCGACGCAGTGATCTGCTCCCGGATGACAAAGTAGCCGAAGTGTGCGCGATCCAGGCTGAACATGGCCCCACGGCCATGGTTGGGGACGGAATCAACGACGCGCCCTCACTGGCCACCGCTGACGTCGGCATTGTTATGGGCGACATCGGCTCGGATGCCGCGATCGCATCAGCCGACGTGGTGCTGGTCGGGGATGACCTGGCCAAGCTGGTCCGGGCGGCCTCCTTCTCCCGCGTCGTTCTACGCCGGATCTGGCAAAACATCTTTGCGTTCGCTCTGGGCTTCAACGCGTTGGCCGTGGTGGTTGCCTCGATGGGCTGGATCAGTCCAATCATCGCGGCCTGCCTCCACCAGGTCAGTTCGCTGATCGTCGTGACCAACTCGCTGCGCCTGCTCATCGATGGGCAAGCCTTGCGCGCACGCTGTGCCTCCCGCCTGGCCAAGCTCTGGCAGCAGCGCCGCAAGATCGTGCGCGCAGTCAGCGCCGCGGCCCCGATTTTGCACATATGCAGCGGCATCCACATCGTGCGCCCGGGGCAAGTGGGCATAGTCCAGCACTTTGGGCGCCCTGTTGCCCGAGCAAAGGCCCCGGGGCTGCACGCACGCCTGCCATACCCTTTCGGGCGACACCGCATCGTCGAGACAAAACTCATTCGACGCGTCGAGGTCGGCTTTCGCACCCTCTCGGGAACTTATGCAGAACCGCCGGCCTACGAGTGGAACGTGCAACACCGCGGCGGACGGCGGCAGCGCCAGGATGGCGAAGCCACCATCTGGACCGGAGATGAGAACCTCGTCGATCTCAACATGATCGTGCAATATCGGGTGACCCACGCCGCCAATGCCCTCTTCCTCGTCGGCGACCAAACGCGAGACGGTGCAAACAAGTGGGACGGGATCATCCGGAATCTCGCCCTGGAGGGAATCGCGTCGGTCATGTCGCGCCAGCATGCGCGTGAGATCCTCAGTGAACGACGAGGGGAAATAGAAGAGGCAATTCTGAAGCACATTACCGATTCCCTGGGAGCCTACACCTCGACCGGAAGTGACGAACCGGTGTTCACGATTGAGGCCGTGTGCCTGGGAGATGTGCATCCCCCGCTGGAGGTCGTGCCGGCGTTCCGCGAAGTCGCCAGCGCACTGGAAGACAAAGAGGCCCGAATCAACCGGGCCAACGCCTACCACTGCGAGGTCACCACGCTCGTCCAGGGCGAAGCAGCCAAGCGCCTGCTTGACGGCGAGGCCTTCCAGCAGGACCGGACCCGCCGCGCGGTTGGGGAAGCGAGTCGCTTCACAGCACTGGCCGCTGCTCACGCGGACCACGCCGAAGCCTCACGCTTGCGCTGGTACCTCAACACCGTTGAAAAAACGCTCGCGGGAAGACGGAAGGTCATTCTGGATCGTGCTCAAGGACAGTCCCGGCGAACGCTCTATATCGGGAAAAACGCCTTCTGGGGACCGCAGCGACTCACTCCGACTGCGGCCGACCCAACCAACGCCATTCAGGGAGAACCCGGCGAATGAAACGCCTATGGCAGTGGATCATTGTGATCGTCATCGTCGCCTGCGGAATCCGCAGCGTCGTTTTCGTCGACGAAGCCGAATTCGTCATTGTAACTCAATTCGGGCGCCCTGTCCGCACGCTGGTGGATTCGGGCCCCAAGCTCAAGATGTTCTATCAGTCGGCTCTGCGAATCGACCGTCGTCTCCAGGTCTACGATCCGCGCCCCTCCGAGTTCCTGGCCCAAGGCAAGAAGAACATTGATCTGGACGTCTTTGTCTGCTGGAAAGTCGAGAACCCACAAGCATTCATCGAAGCTGTCGGCGGAGATATGATCCGAGCGGAGTCGAGCATGCACGACATCATCTGGGCTAAGCTCGCGGCCAAGATAGGTAAGAATCCCCTTGAAGCTCTCGTGTCGACCGACCCGGCGAAGCATCGGCTCGAAGAGATCATGGCTGAAGTCTCCGCTGAGTCCGGCACGGAAGTGGCGGGGAAGTATGGCGTCTCGATCGTGGATGTCGGTGTGAAACGACTTTCCCTGCCGGTCCAGGTCCGGGAGAGCGTTTTTGAGCGGATGCGTTCAGAACGGGCCCAACTCGCAGGCCAATACCGAGCAGAGGGCGATAGGGAGGCCATGAAGATCCGTGCCGAAGCCGACAAAGAGAAGACCGTGGTTCTGGCTCAGGCCTATTCCCAGGCCGAAAAAATCCGCGGTCAGGGCGAGGCGGAAGCAGCCCGAGTTTATGGCAATGCCCATGGCAAGGACCCTGAACTCTTCGAGCTACTGCGAACCCTGGATACCTACAAGAAGATCCTCGACGAGCGAACGACCCTGCTCCTCTCGTCCGACTCTGAACTGCTCAAGTACCTGACCCAACCACGGAAAGACTGAAGGCCCCGGCGAGCCCGGTAGATCCATGAGTAAATGCCCCGCAGACAAACAGATGAGTGCCCCGGCTGACGGCAGGAAGCGGCCGCTTTGGGTCACGGTTCTGCCATCGTTGCTGGTGCTCTATGCGGCAACGGGGATCTACACCGTCAAACCCGATGAACGGGCCGTCGTCCGGCGCTGCGGAAAAGCCCTCAAGATTTCCCAACCGCCCGGGCTGCACTTGGGCCTGCCATGGGGATTCGACCAGATTTCGAAGATCCGGGCGCTGCAAATGAAGCGCGAAGCGGTTGGCATGGACCTCACGGCCCGGACACTTGGCCGCCGCAGCGAGCCGCTGGAAGCACAGTGCCTGACCGGTGACAAGAACCTCGTGATCATCCCCGCCGTTGCTCAATACCGAATCTCGGATGCCCATCGCTACCTCTTCCGCCTCAGCGATGCTCCGGCACTCGTACGCAATGCTGTGTCAGCAGCCCTCTCCTCGGTAATATCCCGAATGAGCGTCGATGATGTGCTCACATCCCACCGTTTGGCCATCCAGAGCGAGGTCATGCGACGAGCATCCGCGGTTCTGAACGAACGCCATGGCGCCGGCGTCCAATTGATGTCCGTGTCCCTCGAGGGGGGGACGCCGCCGCCCGAAGTGGCGGACGCCTTCCGGGATGTCGCTCGAGCTCGCGGCGATGCGGCACGCGCCATCAACCAAGCTCGTGGCTACGCGAACCGCATCAGACCCGAAGCAGAGGGCGATGCACAACGCATCGTCTCCGAGGCAGAAGCCGAGGCCGAGGAAATGGTCCATATCGCAACGGGAGATGCTGAACGGTTCGCGCTGGTAGCGGCCAACGTCGCTGACCAACGTGACCTGGCGATGCGCCGACTCCTCCTTGAGACCATGGAGACGGTCCTCCCCCGTGTGCGCAAGATCGTTGTCGATCACAACCAGGGGCCACTGGACCTTGGGCTCATCGAGATCGACGACACTCCCGCCCCATGAAACAGCGCATCATCCAAGTGTCCCTGGTCGTTGCCCTTGTAGCCGCAGTTGTCGTGCTCCGAGAGCGGGACCAGCTCTACGACACGCCGGAAGCCACCATCTCCGCCTTCTTCGAGGCCGCGGGAAAAGGCGAGGATAAGCTCTACCTGCGCCTCACGACAGGAGAACTGAAGCGCGAACTTCTCCAACTGCGAAAACAGCAGGGAATGGCAACCTTCCGCGAGGAGATGCGACGCTCGACCACCGGGGTAAAGGGACGGGCAATGACCCGGGGCCGGAATGCTCCGAACGGCCTCATCGCGGTGGACGTCGAGCATGTCTTCGTGGACCGCAACGAGGAACAGCGCTTCCTGCTCTCCGAAACCGGCAGCGGCTGGCTCATCCAGTCGATCGGCCAAGCCGACGTGAGCCGCCCGCTGATCCCCTATGGCACCCCAGTCATGCCGCCCGCCGATCCGGAAGAGGCGAAAGCACCCGAGCCAGAGTAGCGCCGCCCAAACTCCGTAACCGGCCTATTTTCTCAGGAGCGTGTGGCGCAGGAGTGACTCGCTTGGGACGCCACGCAGTCAGAAGCGTGGCGCCCACCGGTTACCCAGCCTCACGCCGACTTCCGCCGTGCAACTCACTGATCGACGACACAATGCGCCACGGTGAAAACTGGAACACTTGCTCTTGACTGCCACATCGATCAACGCGCGAGCGGGGGACACCGGGGTCGCGTACGCCAGGTGGACCTTGTCACCTGGCGTACGCGACCCCAAGTATGTGGGGGTTCGGGGGAGCAAGTGCTCCCCCGGCTGGGGTCTGGGGCAAGCAGCCCCAGTGCTGACCTTCCCAAGAGCGACTCGCCACTCAGCCCAACGGCAGCAGCACGCAGTACCAGTCGTCTTCTCGGGATCCGCCTAGACAAAGCACTTTGGGCTCGCCGTCCTCGACAAACACGCTCGGGCGCTCGAGGCGCTGAGGCTCAAGAGAACTGCCGTCAGTCTTCAGTAGTCGCTTCTCGGTGATTGTGTAGTGCTGGGCCCGGCGCCACGCGATCCCGTCGTCCGAGGCGATCAACCCGATGTACTTATGAGCGTGAAACACGGCGTAGTAGACATTGCGCCACGCATCATACCAGATAGACGCGTCTTCCGTGTCAATGTCCGCGATTGCAGGATCTGGCAGAAACGTGAAGGGCCCCATGGGCGACTCGCCAATACCGAGGGCCTGCAGTCGCTGTGGGAAAGGCTCAGTCGGTTCCTTCGGGGTGACATCGCCTTTGATGATCAGGAGGTAGCGCCCGTCGGCCATTCGCGTGACCCCGGGGTTCACCGCGACGTTGTAGATCGGCGGGGCCGGCACCACGATGGGTTCATCAAACCGAGTGTAAGGCCCGGTCAAGCTATCGGACACGGCAACACCGGTCCGCTGGCTGTCGCGGATATGCCCTTTCGTTGGGCCCGGTCGACTCGAGATGTAGTAGAGGTAGTAACGTCCGTCGAAGCACTTGAGCTTGGGGTTGTGGGCCATGAGCTCGTCCCAATGCCCCGGGCCGCGTCCCTGCAACAGCACACTGAGATGGGTGTAAGGGCCCACGGGCTGATCTGCGACTGCAAGCGCAATCTCCGAATCCGTCAACCAGCCACCGACCCCCGTCGCCTTGGGCCACCGGGAATAGGCCATGTAATAGCGGCCGTCTTCCGCTTTGAGTAGGTTCGGTCCCCAACAGTAGTATCCTTCATCCCGGTGAATCTGCTCATCCGAGAAGGGCTGTATCATCGAGCCGATATCAAGCGTGTCCATAGGTGCGCTCCTTTCGCCAGTTGAGTCTGGGTCACACACGAGAGCAAAATACGCCGCACTCGCGTTGAGGCAATCCCCACGGTCACCCGTTACTCCGGACCGTCGGTCAGACCATGCCGACCTCCAGCACGTCGGCTTCCGTTTCGGAGCGCTTGGCACCATTTTGACACAGGATTCCACTGTTCCCGGGAAGAGGCGCCTCCATCTCGATTGCGTGAGCCTTCAGCGCACTTGATGCAGCAGAGGGGCTCCCCTGCATTGGTCGATGCTGTGCGTACCCAAACCAGCGCCAGTGTGACAAACTCATCCACGGGAACACGCCATCTCTGCTGCTCTCGGGGACGGGGGGGGGGCAATGTGGACGCTGGGCACGACCAACTCAGATCGCTCTCAACGCAATCAGGTGGCAAGCGGCGACGTGACGTCTGCGTCAGCATCCGCCACGATTCCGCGCATGCGCTCCAATACCACGGATACGCGGCGCTGACTCGCGCTGTCCATCGGCAGGTGTCCCGGCAAGGCGTCCCGGAAGCCGGTAGTCCCGAGCAGTCGTCGGAACTCCCGGACCAGATAAGCCCGCACATCAGGAGGGCTCGTGGCCACCTCCGCGCGCAGTTCCGCTCGAGTGTCGAGAACAGTGACAACGTCCTCCAAGTCGATGCTGGCGTAGTAGTCACTGGCGCCACGCCCCTCAAACGCCTCCAGCTTGGTGGCCACAAAACAGGGCGGCGTCACCACCTTGATCTCATGGCCATCCCCGATGCAAACCGGGCGAGATCCGGCTAAGGCTTCGGCGAGCCATGTAGAACCCCAACCGAACACACTCGCGTCCACTGGGATGATGTCAACCACGATGTCCTGCAGAAGCCAACGACAGACGGGAGCGTCTTCGGACGTATCGTGTCGGAATCCAGCAACGCGTAGCGCGTCTTCCAGTGCGGTCTGCGAGCGCCGGGAGGTGGAATCGATGATCACGTCCACATCCCTGGTCGTTCGCACCTCTGCTGCTCCGGTGTCGGTGACGAGGAGGCCGAGGACAGCGCCTCCGAGGAAGGCGAAGTCCACGTTGAGAGGCCGCAGCTTGTCGGCAACGGCCGCAATTCGGTCAAGCATGGCTTGATTCATCGGCCCTCAGCCGCTTGCAGAGTTCGGCTTCAGCAGCGGCTCGTTCCCGGGCCCGTCCACCACGCAGAAGATCAACCAAAGCCAAGAGGTCATAGAGTCTTGGATCCCGTCGGGCGGCTTCGGGGACGGTCCGGTAAAGGGGTAGGAAGGCAACGCCGCGGACTTCCCCCTCCGGGTCGGGCCAGACGGTTGCCGGCTCCGTAGTGTCCGTGAATAGAGAGGCCAGAACGGGTGCAGCAGCAGCGGTCGGCATCCCGCGCGTAAGCTCGCCACGCTCCGGCGGGAAGACATAAGCCAGCCCGTGCAGGAGAAAATCCAGCAGCGGCGCTACCAACGGGCGCCTGTCGGCAGGATCGACCAACCCAGCAACGGTGCTGCGGCGGACCGCCGCATGGACCTCAGACGGACTCATGCCCAACTCCTCGGCCAGACCAGCGTAGGTCATTCCACACCTATCCGGAAGTGAAAGAGAAAGTAGAACAACAATGTCTTGTGGCTTCATCATCAGATATATACGCTATTCGCGAATTGCGAATATGCAAGTCTACTCCTGACTTATGCCCCCCACTCCACCCCTACCAGGTGTGATAGTGTGTGAGTTCCTCGCCTGTCTCAGGATCGACCCCGCTAAAGCGTTGATAGGTCGGATGCACAAGGTCCTCGGTGGCATCAAGGGTGTCGTAATAGCGCTGTCGCATCCGGGTCACGATGTCGGGTCGGTCCGTGTACAGATTGCGCAACTCGTGGGGATCGGAGGACACATTGTAGAGTTCGCCGTGGGGTTTTCCGGGGTAGTGAATGTACTTCCACTCGCGCGTCCGGACGCAGCGTTTGTCAACCATCTCCGCATACACCGTGTCACGCGAGTTGGGCAGGACGCCGCCGCCCAGGGCGGGACTCAGATCCTGCCCTTGGACCCAGGCTGGGATCTCGCCTCCCGTCAACCGGGCGACTGTTGGGAATAGATCGACCTCTTCAGTCAACTCATCCGTCTGCCTCGGGGCCATATCGGGGCCCCGAACCATGAAGGGCACATGCAGCATGCAATCGAGCAGAAACGGGGCTTTGGCCGGGATTCCATGGTCTCCGAGAAACTCCCCGTGGTCGGACGTAAAGACGACGATCGTGTTGTCTGCCAGCCCGTTTTCGTCCAGCGTATCCAGGATCTCGCCAACCTGCCAGTCAATCTGGGACACCATTCCATAGTATGCCGCCTTCATCTCCCTGAACGTTGTGTCACTGGCTCGGCTGAATCCCCGGTACTTGTGATCATGGCACTCACAATAAATCCGGTATTCGGGAGGCTTCCTGGCTAGATCACTCTCGGCTCGGGCGAAGGGAGGGACATCGTCACCTGTGTACATCCGCCCAAACCGCCCGGACGGAACATACGGATGGTGGGGGCCATAGAACCCCAACCACAGGAAGAATGGCTGGTGTGGTTGAGACTGCTGCAGGTACTCTTTGCCTTTCTTCCCGACGTACGCATCGATGTGGCAATCCTCAGGCAGTTCGGAAGGCACGGCCCCAAGGCGAGCACGGAAGTGTGGCAGCGCATAGCCTGTCGTGTACTCATGCCCCCGGTCGCGGACGTACTGCTCCAGCTCGTTAGGCTCCTCTACGACATATTGCCCATCTTCCCGCTCCCGCCAGTTCCTCCGGATGTGGGCCGCGGACACATGGTCCAGAGCCTTCACAAACCGTTCCTGGGCAATGTGATGCTTGCCCACGCAGGCCGTGGCGTATCCCTCGCGCTTCACGAACTCCATCAAAGTCATCTCATTCTGATCCAGCCGCGATCCGTTGTGGCGAACCCCGTGATTCCGCGGATAGCGCCCGGTCATCAGGGACGCTCGGGATGGCTGGCACACCGGATTCTGCACGAAGTAGTTGGAGAAGTCCACGGACTGGGCAGCCAGACGATCGATATTTGGTGTCCGGATAACCGGGTCGCCGTGGCAACCCAGCGTATCGTAGCGCAGGTGATCGGTCGTGATCAGCAGAATGTTCGGTCGGTCATCCATGCCCAACTCCTGATGGGATAGACCAGGCTCTGCCCGGGGGTGTTTACATCTCGGCTGAGTCGAAGCGCGACGGCACGTCAGCACCGTCATACGCTGTCATGTCGATGGTCGTGCCGCCGGCTGCAATCGAAGCGTGCGTGGCCATGACCATTCGCGTTGCCTCAAACCCCTCCGGCGCTGAAACAAGCGGAGACGCACCACCGGCAAACCGGGCCATCTCCCGAACCAGTTCGAGGTCCGCCCCGAAGTGTGAGGACCCAAACTCCTCGCTCTTGCAGTCGATCAACTCATGGCTCTTGCCATAGTCAGAGACAATGTCAAGCTCGCCCCGGTGCCGGTTCAGCAGAATGCGGCCCTTCGTCCCAACCAGCTCCATCGTCTCCTGATCGTCTGAACGAGGACCGAAGAACGATACAAACAGTGATCCCACGATGCCGTTCTCGTAGGCAACCTGCATAATCGCGTGATCTTTGATGTCGGCTCCGGGCAGGTAGACACAATTGTCTACGCGATGGAATTCGTCGGTTGCCCGAGTCCACGAATCGCCTTCGATATCCATCTGCTCCTGGGTCAGCTTCCTCCCCCGAGTAGGACCAACCCGGTAGGGGCACTCCTGATCGCACTCCAAACAACGGGCCGGGGCATCAGGCTTGGCGTGAAACACGCGACGCCCGCCAACTGCGGAAAGCGTCCGCGCCCGGCTGCCCGAGAACCAGTTCATGACATCAAAATGGTGGGATGACTTGTCATTGAGGGCGCCGCCGGACCACTCCATCCGCCGGTGCCAACGGTGGAAATAGCTGTGGAACGGGATGACGTCCCGCAACAGGACCATGTGCAAATCGCCAATAACGCCGTCCTGCACAAGATCATAGGCCTTCCGCCACGGGACCTCATAGCGACGCGTGAATCCCAGGAGGATTGGTTTCCGGTGCGTTGTCATCGCCTCACAGATGGCTCGAGCATCAGCCATGTCGTGCGCCAGGGGCTTGTCTACATACACCCTTTTCCCGGCCTCAAGCCCGGCAAGAGCTGGTTCCCTGTGCACACACTGAGGCGTGGTCACCACCACCAGATCGAGTTCAGGATCCTCCACCAACTGAGCCGCATCGGCGTAACCACGAGGAGATATGGTGACGCCTTCTTCCTCAAAAGCGTCACGCAGGTCGGCCTGCACCTCGGCCAGGCGATCGCTTCTTTCGTCGCACAACGCGACCACTCGAAGCCCCGTCTCTGACGCTGCCTCAGCCATGCGGCGACCGAGATTATTACCCCCTCGGAACCCAAGACCGACAATGCCAACCCCAATCGTGCCATCCTGCATCACGCTCTGTCTCCTACAGTTGCCTGGTTTGCGCCTCTCTGAATAATCTCCCCAAGCGCTGCACAACGCAAGCGATGTCCGGAAAACACCTGAGAGCCCATGGCATCGCTCCCACGGGTGAGTTCCTCCTCAAGCAATAATCTCGTCTGTCCTCCGTTCTCTGGCTGAAGGTCCGGCCGGATGATCTGGTCGGCGGGAAGAGAAAGCAGCGGGGTGCGCCAGTGAGTGATGGAAGTCTATCTGCAAAGACAGCGGCCGCTCTTGTTCTTCTGGCCTCGGTGTGTTTCGCCGATCCGGCAGCTGCGTTGTATGAAACCAGCGCAACCCCGGCCCCGGCCAATCGCATCGACCGGCCGGTTCTTCAGAAGCTGGCTGAGAAAGGCATTCAGCCTGCGGCCACCTGCTCCGACAGCACGTTCGTGCGACGCGTCTATCTGGATACGACCGGCACGATTCCGACGGCAGACGAAGCAAGGGCGTTCATTGGGGATCGCACCCCGGAGAAGCGCGCCAAGCTGATCGACACGTTGCTGGCTGACGATGCCTTTGCCGACTATTGCGCCATGCAGTGGTGCGACCGTTTGCGGGTCAAGTCGGAGTTCCCGATCAATCTGTGGCCAAACGCTGTCCAAGCCTATTACCGGTGGATACATACATCCATCAGAGAAAACAAGCGCTACGACCAATTCGTGCGCGAAATCCTCATCGCCAACGGCAGCAATTTCCGCGTTCCACAGGTCAACTTCTTCCGTGCTCTGCAGGACAGTGAACCCGGGACCATCGCGCAGGCTGCCGCCCTGGCGTTCATGGGCGTTCGCACGGATCGATGGCCGGAGCGCAAACAGGCTGATCTGGCCGCCTTCTTTTCCGACATCCGCTTCAAGAGAACGGGCGAGTGGAAAGAGGAGATTGTCTATGCCGACCTTTTCGACCAATCCCCTGCCGACCGCCGCCCGGAGACGTTGGCGTTCCCTGACGGAACAGAAACCGATGTACCCCACGACGTGGATGCTCGTTCCGCGTTTGCCGACTGGCTGATCCGGCCTGCCAATCCGTGGTTCGCCAGGAACGCCGTCAACCGCATCTGGCACCAGTTGCTCGGACGCGGCATCATCCATGAGCCCGACGATATCCGCCCTGACAATCCGCCGTCCAACTCAGAGCTGCTCGCCTTGCTGGAACGGGAATTCGTGGAATCCGGTTACGACACGCGGCACATATACCGACTCATCTTGACCTCCGCCACCTATCAGCGTTCCGCACTTCCAGCCGCCGACACGCCGGAAGCCGGCCACCTTTTCGCCCACTATCCGCTTCGCCGTACCGATGCGGAGACCTTGATTGATACGCTCTGCAAAATCACCGGCACGGTCGAGGAATACTGGAGCGTCATCCCTGAACCGTTCACCTTCATCCCGACTGAGCAAAGCGCCATCACCCTCGCCGACGGCAGCATCACCAGTTCCTTCCTCGAACAGTTTGGCCGCCCGCCACGTGATACCGGATTTGCCGCGGAACGCAACAACCAAATCACTCCCACCCAGAAACTGCACCTGCTCAACTCAAGCCATGTGCTCAAGAAGCTTGAATCTGTGCCGCGCAACCTGCCCAACCGAAGCCGGGGCAATCCCATCGCCAATGTGCAGGAACTCTACCTTGCCATCCTCTCGCGCTATCCGACCCCGGGAGAAATGGGGATTATCCGCAGCTATGCAAGGAACGCGGAAGCCAGGGGGCCGCAGGTGGCTGTCGATATCTCCTGGGCGCTGATCAACAGCCCCGAGTTTCTCTACAAGCACTGACGGAGAAGAGCCATGCCGTGTTCCATGTCACGAAGACGATTCATCCAGGCAGGCGCATGCGCCATCCCGTTCTCAATGGTGCTGCCCACGAGAGCGGCGTCTGCACGACCCGCGCGCGCCAAGTCGGTCATCCAGATCTGGCTGTGGGGTGGCCCGTGCCACCTCGACACGTTTGACCCCAAGCCGGAGGCCGGTTACGACTATTGCGGCCCGCTGTCACAGCCAATCGAGACCAACGTGAAGGGCATCCGGGTTGGCCAGATGCTACCCAAAATGGCGAAGCAGGCCGACAAGTTCTCGATCATCCGAAGCATGACCCATGGGATCAACGGCCACGAAACCGCCTCCTATACCGTACAGTCCGGACGCAAGCCCGGTGGGCGCATTGTCCATCCTTCCATCGGGTCGGTGGTCGCCCTCAAGAAGGGCTACGGCGCAGGCTATACCGGCATGATTCCGCCCTACATCGTTCTCACCGAACCGCAAGGCCGTTTTTCCGAGGCAGGCTTCCTCGGCCCCCGCTACAAGCCCTTCGCCACCGGCGGAGATCCTGCCAAGACTCCGTTCGCAGTTGAAGGCATTGTTGCGCAAGGCATTTCCGATCGGCGACAACGCGAACGCCGGGACCTGCTGCGTGGACTGGATACCTTCGGTCGCCAGCTGCCCGGCAACGGCCACCTCAAGGAACTCCGTGAATGCGAGGAACAAGCCTACGATCTGATTCTGGGCGAAGGCGCGAAGGTCTTCGACCTGTCACAGGAAAGCGACGACCTCCGGGAACGCTATGGCCGCAACACCTTCGGGCAGTCCTGCCTGACTGCGCGGCGGCTGGTGGAAAATGGTGTCCGTTATGTGACCATCAACTCCAAGGGTTGGGATACGCACAAGAACCACTTTGGCGACATGCGGCGACTGCTGCCCCAGATGGACGGTGGCGTCGCCTCGCTCCTTCAGGATCTCTCCAGCCGTGGACTGCTTGACAGCACCATCGTCTGGGTGGGCGGCGAATTCGGGCGAACGCCGAGGATCCAGTGGGAGGCGCCCTTCAACGGAGGACGTGGGCATTACGGAAAGGTCTTCTCCATGGTGCTTGCTGGCGGAGGCTTCAGAGGCGGCCACGTAGTCGGAGCTTCCGATGCGCGCGGCGAAGAACTCAAGGATCGGCCGGTCTATCCCTGGGATCTGTTGGCCAGCATCCATGAGCAGCTTGGCATCGACCCCTCCGGCACACTGCCGCATTCCGGTGGCGGAGTGCGCATTGTCCCTTCCGCCGACGAAGGCTACAGCAGTGGTGGGCGCCTGACGGAAATCATGTAGTGCGGGAGCCTGGAATGAAAATGACAATCTCTCTTCTGTTCGCGGCAACCTTCATCGCAGCCACGGCGGCTGGCCAAGGCGCAAGGATCCAGCCCCGGGATCCACATCTGGGCTACATCTACCCGGCCGGTGCGCAGCGCGGCGCAACCCTCGTCATCACGGCGGGTGGCCAGCACCTCGAGAACGTCGATGGCCTCTATTGTTCAGGCGATGGCATTCACGCGAAAGTGCTCGACCACCAACGTCCGTTCAGTACGCGCGAAATAGTGCAGATGCGCAACAAGCTCAAGCAAATCCGCGACGACATGGGTATTCCCAAACAGAGGGAGCCGCAAGGAATGGCGGGAAGGCGCGCACTCATGGAGCATGCCGAAAAGGCCGGCATTTCGCTGGAGGATATGCGAGAGATGCGTGAGCTTGGCCGGGCGCGCAGAGACCCGAAGATTCAGGAGAACGCACAGATCGCCGAAACCGTCACGTTCGAGATAAGAGTGCTGCCCAACGCCAAGCCAGGGCGGCGCGAGCTGCGCTTGATGAGCGATGGCCGCCTGTCAGCCCCACTCGCATTCCATATCGGCGGCTACCCGGAGCATGCCGAGGTCGAGCCAAACAACAAAGGAACCGGCGAATCCGTCGAACTCAGATTGCCGGCGGTACTCAACGGGCAGATCATGCCCGGCGACATTGACCGCTTCTCGTTCAAGGCCGCACGGGGGGACCAGCTTGTCATTTCTTCGGCCGCACGGGAACTCATCCCGCACCTGGCCGACGCCGTACCCGGGTGGTTCCAGGCAACCCTCGCGCTCTACGACGCGAATGACCGCGAGCTGGCCTACGCCGACGACTACCGCTTCAATCCCGATCCAGCCCTCTACTACGAAATACCGGCGGATGGCAACTACACAATCGAGATCAAAGATGCGCTCTATCGCGGGCGCCAGGACTTCGTCTACCGGATCACTGTAGGCGAGATTCCGTTCATTACCGCCATCTTCCCACTGGGTGGCAAAAGCGGCACGCGAACCGCCGTGGAGATTCAGGGGAAGAACCTGCCCATCAAGAAAGGAAGCGTCGGCAATCAGAGTGTCATTGCCACCGTCAAGGGAACCCCCATTGCGTATCCGGTTCCCTTCGGGCACGACACGCTTCGCGAAGCCTTCGAGACCGAGCCTAACAACACAACCGACAAGGCCATGCCGATCGGTTCGGCACTGGTTGTAAACGGGCGCATCGGTGTGCCCGGCGATCGCGATGTGTACCGCTTTCAGGGCCAGTCGGGGAAGCAGATCGTCGTGGAAACCAAAGCGCGGCGCCTAAACTCCCCGCTCGACTCGATCCTGAAGATAACCGATGCGCAAGGACGACAGCTTGCATTGAATGATGACCACGAGGACAAAGGACTCGGTCTGCTCACCCATCACGCCGACTCGCGCATCGTGTTCGTTCCGCCCGGGAAGGGCATCTACTATCTCCATGTCGGTGACACCCAGAACCGGGGCGGTGCGGAATTTGCCTACCGGCTGCGGATTGGGCGGCCCGATCCCGGTTTCGAGTTGCGTGTCGTGCCTTCGAACCTCAATGGCCATCCGGGCTCCAGTGTGCCGCTCACAGTCTATGCGCTCCGTCGCGATGGCTTCGATGGCGAAATAGAACTGAAGCTGAAGAACAAGATGGAAGGAGTCCGGCTCGACGGAGCCCGCATTCCCGCCGGACAAGATCACGTTCAGTTGACCCTGACGCTCCCGACAGAGCCGCTCACCCGCCCCAAGGCGCTCGATCTGGAGGGCCACGCAACCATCGGCGGGAAGACAGCCATCTGTCCTGCCGTTCCCGCGGAGGACATGATGCAGGCCTTCATCTACCACCATCTCGTGCCAGCAAAGGAACTGCTGCTTTCCACCATCGAGGGAGGACGTCCGAGACGTCCTTTCACAGTCAACTCGAAGGAAGCCCTGACGCTCCGCCCCGGCGCAACCACCACCGTTTCCTTTTCCTCCCGAATCAGGTTCCGGAAGGCTCTCAGCCGGCTCAAAGTGGAACTGGGCAATGCTCCCGCAGGGGTCGAAATCGAGAGCGTATCTATCAGGCACGGCAGGCTTATGGTGTCCCTGAAAACCGATAGTAAGGCGGCCAAACGCGGGGAGGAAGGGAACCTCGTTTTCGATCTGTTCATTGAGCGAACCCCGCCTCAGCGCGAAGGCCAGCCACCCAGCGGTGCTCCGCGAACGATCCGTATCCACGCCGGGGTCCTGCCTGCGGTGCCGTTCAAGGTTGCAGGATAGCTCGCATGGCGATTTCTGGGCAGCTACACAGGCTTGTCGCCTCCGCGTGCACCCCTCAGCGACCAGCACTCAACTCAATCTGTCCAGCCCAATTCTATCGCGTCAACTGAAGGTAGAGCCGCGACAGTGTGCCGGGGAGACGGGAGATGTCGCTCAGGATCAGGTAGCGTCCCCGCGGGAACATAATCTCCATATCGGCCGGTGTGTTCTCTGATGTCGACACGCAAAATGTGTGAATGCCTGCGGCGGCGTTCTCCTCGCAAGCTTTCCGCACGTCATGCTGCGCGTAGTGGTTGGCAGTGTCGTACCCCTGATCACAAGGCTTCCCGTCGGTAATCAGCAGCAACACCTTAGTCCTGGCCGTCACGTCGCCCATGCGCCATCCCGCGTGGCGCAACGCCGCGCCAATTCGAGTTGACGCTCCCGGGCTGGCCCCAAGCAACTGTCGGACGCTGCTCTGCGTCCAGTCATCTTCAAACGCCTTGATCACAACGAACTGACAGTTCTCACGCCCGGTGCCGGTGAAGCCCGAGACCGCAAACGTATCCCCAAGGGCTGCGAGTCCGGTGGCCAGAACAAAGGCGGCCTCCTTCTCGACCTCAACCACAGTCTTGCCAACGCCCCCAGGCCGGAAGTCTGCAATGCCGAAGCGTCCCGCCCGCTTTCCCTCCCTCTTTGCCAGGGGGCTGGCTGAGAGTTCTTCACAGGGCTCTGCTGTCGAGCCGCTCAAATCGATCAGAACGCAGACGGCCACATCCCGTGTTCGCACCAGCGGCTTGCTGTAAAACCGCATTTCGGTGTTGGGCTTCACATCCCGCTGGGAGACATACTCCATGAACGCGTCGAAACCAATCGAGTCTCCATCCAGAAGTCGTGTCTCCTCCCGGGCTTCCTGCGGGCGAAGGGACTCAAAAACGCGCCGGACCTGATCGGCATAGCCCAGAAGATCAGACGAGAATGCTGTCAGGTCCGAGTTTGAGGTCGGGCGCTTCTCGTGGACACAGCACCAGTCTCGGTAGTAATCACAGCAGTGAACATTCCATTCGTCGTAGAAATAGCCGATCAGGGCGGCCTGCGTGTCCGGAGTTCGTTCGTCGTTCGCCTGCCCGTCACGCGGGGCCTCGGCCTCATCCTGACTGGCCCGATCGCGCTCGTCACTCTCCGGGTCACTCTCCTCAGAAGGGCCTCCGCACCGCAGAGCATCGCGCAGGTCCACGATCGCCTGATCCCCGCTCTGGGCAGTGATCGTCAGAGGAAAGAAAGGATCGGGAAAAAAGAAGAGGGGACGTGGCAGGCGGTTGCACGTTGTTACAGAGAGAACCGGCTGTATCTGCTCCCAACGTGCAGTGAGTTGCCCTACCGTATCAACAACGCTCTCGGAAGCCGACACGATCTCCTCCACAATCTCACGGAGAATCTGCCATTCCTGCCGGTCCTCTGCGTAGCCCAACTCTCCCAATAGAAGGGCGTCCAAACCGGTGCCCACGGGGTTCGCGGCAGACTCCAACGAGACGAAACGAGCCAGCCAGGTCCCCAGACCGGGGTAACGGCAGCGCGCGAAGGCCAGTACACGTCGGACCTCAACGATGTAGACAAGGGCGGAGAATGCCTCCCCCTCGGTAATCTCCACCGGCACGATGTCGCGAACCGTCTCAGTACCGGGGAGCCCATGGATCGCGGCGAAGCTCCGGGCCTGCAAAGCGGCGATTCCCAGGCAGATCAACGCTTTCAGGGCTCCAAGATTGGCCTGATGATCGCCGAACTCAGTGAGCCGTTCAGGTAAATAGAGCCCTGCGGGACAGGCGACATAGGAGCTACCACGCAATTGCAGATCATCAGCATCCAGTACCCCGAGACTCCTCACCTCTACAGAACGACCGAGGAGCGCTTGCACCAAGCGCTCCAGTGCCCCTTCTTCCCGCAAAATGCTCGCCTGTCGAGTCAACTGATCGATCCGTCGAATCGCCGACTCCAGTTCACAGGCCAGGTAAGCTCGGGCGGCCCGGGAATCACGTCCGCACACACGAACAGCTGCGAGCACAAACGAACGGATGCCGTCGGGAGAAAGCCGCGAGCTCAGGTACGGGTAGCCACGCAGGAAAGGCCCCACCAAATCCGCGTTTTCTTCGATCAGGAGACCGACGACATCCAGAACGAATTCGAGCTCCGCGGGCGTGGTGCCGAGGGTGCCCTTCCCAACCTGCTCAAAGAAGCGCATCCCGAGGAAATGACGATGCTCACCCAGCCGGAGCCCTGTTCTGGCCCACCGCTCAAACAGCCGAGGCAACCGCATCAACCACCGGAACTCACCCCGCAAGGACTCAAGAAAACTCCGCAGGACACTGTCCAGAGTGGACTTGTCACTACGCCCCAGGATCTCGAAGAACGCATCAGTCACAGCGCGATTCTTCGGCCCAAGCAGACCGTTGGCATGCAACTCCCGAATCGCCCGGCGAAAGACCTCCTGGTACCCCCACGTCACCTGGCTCAAATCGAACCCCATCTCGTTCAACAGCCGGTCGGTCGGAGCCACCGAAGAGTCGTGCTCCTGAAGGTTGAGATCAACCTGCGACTGTTGAGACGGAAGATCCATGTCTTGCCTGGAGGAACAGCGCTGCTGTTCTGGAGAATTCATGCCCGCAAACACCCTCCCGCAGAACAGCGGACAACTCGCGCGGTTTGGGAAGCAACGGGATCGGGAGAACACGTACCTCGATACCCTACCCCGGCACACGACCGTTGCCACGGCCGCCCCTCAACAGCCACAGGAGAGAAAGAGCCAACGACCCGCATTGCCACCCACCGTTGAGCTCATAGAGTATGCTCTTTCCTGCGAATGCGGTGGGAAGACCCGGCTTCAGACTGAACCCGGGCGGCGCCATCGCGTATCGGAGACACGCCTCTTGGCCCACACTGACACGTTTGAGATCCGTTCCGAGCTCACCCCCGAACTGCGACGGCGCGGACGAGTGTTCCTGGCCCTGGCCGTGGCCGGAGTCAACGTCGCACTGGCGGTGCAGATTGGTCTCAACGCCAACTTCATGGTCAATGACATTGGTGTCTCCGCTTTTCAGCTTGGCCTCATGGAGGCCATCCGCGAAACCTGTGGAATCACCGCTCTGTTGGTTCTTGCGCTCCTCTCAGGTCTCCCCGAACCACTGGTGGGGGCGGGTATGATTGCCGTGTTTGCTGTGGGCCTCGGGGGGTACGCGATTGTCCCCGGCTACGGCTGGGCTCTCGTAGCCAGCGTTGTCTGGAGCCAGGGCCTGCATGTCTGGATGCCTCTTCCCAGCTCAATGGCAATCAGTCTGGCAGAACCAGGCAGAGCCGGACACCGTTTGGGCCAGATGCGCGCCGCGGGATCGGCCGGGTTCACAGGGGGGCTCGTGGTGGCTTTACTCCTCGCAAAGGCGGACATCTCGATGCGGCCCATGTTCGGCATGGCCCTTGTCGTGGGATGCCTCGGCGCAGTTGCCTGCTTCGGCATCCCAAGAAACATCAAGACACCTGGCCCAAGGCTGGTGCTGCGCAAGAAGTACTGGCTGTTCTACCTCCTCAGTTTCCTGGAAGGGTGGCGCAAACAGATCTTCCTCTGCTTCGCCGGATTCCTTCTCGTCAAGAAGTACGGCACACCTCTCGAGACGATGCTCCTGCTCTGGTGCATCGTGCAAGTCATCGGCTGTTTCAGCTCCCCACTCATCGGTAGGCTGATTGACCGAGTCGGAGAGAAACGGATCCTCATTTTCTACTTTTCGGCCCTGACTCTCTTCTTCCTCGGCTATGCATTGATTCCCAACCCGGTCGTGCTGTATGTTCTGTTCGTGGTGGACAGTGCTTTCTTCGTCTTCGCGATGGCCCTGACCACGTTCGCGGATCGTCTGGTCCCGCCCAGCGAGAGAACACCTACTCTCAGTATGGGAGTGGCCATGAACCATGCGGCGGCCGTCACGATGCCTCTCCTCGGGGGCATCGCCTGGCGGGCTCTGGACCATCGGTGGCCGTTCTTCATCGGTGCGTTTGCCGCCCTGGTGAGCGTAGGCGTATCGTTCCTCGTGCCATCCAGAAAAGCGCCACATGCGCAACCACTTCCGGCCGAGTAGTTGGCCCAGCCACCAAGGAGAAACGGCTTATGAAAACGGCATCAGTGACCATCCTGATCATCGCCTGTGTGCTGAACTCCGCACAGGCAGCCACCGAAATCAAAGTGCGGGTCACAAGTGTCCGGGCCGGGGATATGATCACAACCCTCACCAGCACGAATGTGGACCAGGAAATCAAGCTGGCAGGAGTGGCAGCGCCGAAAGTCCTGCTCAAACAACCGTACGGTCGGCGAGCAATCAAGGCACTCTCGAACAAGCTCCTGGGCGAGACGATAACGGTCATCCACTCACGATCGGATATGATGGGCCAGATCATAGGGAAAGTCATGCTGGATGGCCGCTGGATCAATCAGGAAATGGTCGCTGAAGGCCATGTCTGGCACGACCCCACGACCGCGACCGCACCCGAACTGGTGGAAGCCCAGCAGGCCGCCCGGACCGGACGCAAGGGCCTTTGGGGAGACAAGGCGAAGCCCGTAGCTCCCTGGAAATGGACGGGCGGCAAAGGACAGGCGACGGATGAAAAGTGGAAGGAAAAGGCCGGCAAGAATACCGACGCCGTCTACGTGGCCGAAAGGAGCAACAAGTACCACCGCAAGAAGTGCCGACGCCTGCGGGAGGGCGTCAAGGAAGTCAGCCGCAGACGGGCCGAGAAGTGGAGCTACAAGCCCTGCAGTATCTGCAAACCCTAGAAAACGCGGGTGGAGAGCTCGCCGAGAAGGGTCAATACCTGTTCCATCGTCTGGGGGCGATCTTCAGGTCTCTTAGCCAGACACAGTCCCGTGACGAACTGATCCCATTCAGGGGGGACACCAGCACGCTCCTGGGACATCGACATGCAGTCGGTGGTGACATGCTTGTTGATCAGATCACCCGTGTTCGACGTATCGAACGGGGGCTGGCCCGTGATCAGGTAGTAAAGGCAGACGCCATAGGAGTAGATATCCGTCGCCGAGGTGACGCCTCCTCGCGAGAACATCTCGGGGGCCATGTAAAGAGGCGTCCCCACACAGAAGGCTGACTTTGCGCCCTCTACCTGCTCGGGGCGTATCGCGATCCCGAAGTCAGCCAGGAAAACTTCCCCTGTCGCTTCATCCATCAGGATGTTGCTGAGCGTGACATCCCGGTGCACGAACCCTTGGGAGTGCACATAGCTGAGCGCATCAGCAACACCACGCGCCACACTCATCACCCACAGGAAAGGGAAGGGCCCTTGCTCCTTAAGAATCGTCTCAAGATCCATCCCGGGAACATAGGTCATCACGTAGTAAGGGCACTGCTCATGCGTCCCGTGGCTCACCAAGCGAGTGATGTGCTCGTGGTCCAGAGTGTCGAGAACGGTGATCTCCCTGGAAAATCGCTCGACGACGTCTGAGAAACTGGCGACTCGCGGAGTCAGGAGCTTGACGGCGCGTTGCTCGCCGGTCTCGCCGTCTGTTCCCCGACAGATCACAGAGCCGGACCCACACCAGAGCAGCTGGTCAATTTCGCAGCCGCCGATGGTTTTCCCCACGTAGGCCGATTCAGGTGTACGCCCGGAGAGAAGCAGCGTGGCGGTACGTTCCTGAGCGGCTCGCTCAGCCTGACGCTTCCGCTCGATCGCGATGCGAACACGCGTAACAAAGACCTCAATGCCGAATGGCTTGGTTATGAAATCGTCTGCCCCCGTCTCAAGATAGCGGGCGTGATTTTCCTCGATCGTGAAGCCCGTAATCAGGATCACTGGAAGGCGGTTCTCGAACGATTGCTTGATTCTCGTGCAGACCTCGTAACCGTTGATGTCAGGCAGCATGATATCCAACAGCACGAGATCGTAATCGGTGACCATCAGGTTCAGGGGATTGTCATCTGGAGCTTCCCCAGCCCCGTCGAGCCCAAGAATCCCAAGCGCATCGGCTCCGCAGTGGGCGAGGGTGACATCGGAGATCCCCGACCGACGGAGCATCGTCTCCATCAACCTGCAGAGCACAGGCTCGTCATCGACGACCAGAATCTTGACGTTTTCTTCGTCGCTCATCTCGTGACCCGATCACCGGACACACTTGCCACCGATCCTGTCCGGATGGGGTAACGTGTCGACCGATCAAAGAACGCTGTGAGTATGCCTGGGCAGGAGCGCAACACCCCCGCTCCAAGCCTGTACGGAAGCAACCGCCACAGGAGGCATTCCCGACCAAACCGGTACTTCAAACGCAATATAGGGCTGGTTGACAGGCATGCCAACAGAGGCGCAAGGGCTCGCACCGCGCCAACGGAGGGCCGGCCGAACGGTGACGTGTCGTCACAGGATGCGACTGGAACCCCGAATGGGACGAAGGGTCCAAGGAGGCTAGAGGTAGTTCCTCCGGGGGTCGGGCATGATTCCGGACCAACGCTGTAGACAGTGGTGCAGGCTGCAGTTGCGGGCGACGCAACTACTGGCATATTTCCTAGCTCTGCGGTGTTCTCCAAGGCAGACCGTGGGGCCACCCCATGACGTCCGATGACAGGAAAGGCCTCGGGCAACCGAGAGCAAGAACGCGCAACAGGCACAGACCAACGGACCCGCGCTGCTCCTACAGCAGCTTCACCCAAGAGCCTATGAACGATTCGCGACCATACAACAGCAGCCGGTGGCAAGTGCTCCTCATAGCACTCGCTTTGCTGAGCTCCTGGGCCGCGACGGCGCAACCCGTATCGGTCCATGCGGCCGTTGAAGGGCAGGAGTTCTTCCTGGGAGAGTCGTTCACGTTCCAAGTCCAGGTTCAAGGGGACAACCGACCGCAACTGCCTGACACCAGCGTGATACGAGATTTCACTGTCAAGAAGCTCGGTGGGCGGAACAACAGCAGCAAATCAGTCAGCATGGTCAATGGGAGAGTCACGAGGAAAGAGACTCGCGGCTACATTTTCAACTACAAGCTGACCCCAAAGCGTATCGGCCGGTTGACCATCCCACCGATCCAGGTCGTTGCTGGGGGAAAACGCATGGCAACGCGGCCCGTCCCGATCGTTGTCCGCGAAGCCGAAAAGGTCTCCGACTCGAAGTTACACATGACCGTTTCCCGCCCTTCCTGCTTCGTAGGCGAACCCATCACCCTCACGCTCACCTGGTTCTTCGCTCAGGATATCAACAACGTTGAGTTTGCCGTCCCGGCGCTCGACCTCCCTCAATTCGACTTGGTGCTCGAAGAGCCCCAGATTGACCGGAAGAAACGCTATCACCGACTGCAGGTCGGCACGCATCAGTTGATTGCCGAACAGGGCCGAGCACAGCTTGGGGGGAAAACCCATGCCACGCTGAAGTTCTCGGTGATCCTGATCCCGACGGCAACAGGGACATTCCCTTTGCCCAAGTCGACCGTCGTGGCCAAGGTCCTGGTCGGGTACCGTGACGCACGACGCTCCTCCCGGCAGAGCATGTTCAATGATTTCTTTGGCAGCACGCGACAGGCCGTACACAAGAAGATCGTTGTGCCGTCCAATGCCGTGACCATCACGGTCAAGGACGTTCCCGCTGCCGGGCGCCCGGCTGGTTTCGCCGGCCATATCGGGAAATACGCGATCTCTGCTCGCGCCGCACCCACTGACGTGAGTGTTGGCGACCCCATCACCCTCACGGTTTCCATCGGTGGGCCGGATTACCTGGACCGCGTCGAGCTGCCCCCCCTTCACCTCCAGGCGGAACTGACCAAGAACTTCAAAATCCCAGAAGAACGGGCAACGGGCAAGATTGAAGGCAAGATGAAAGTCTTCACTCAAACGGTCCGGGCCTTGCACGCGGATGTTGTCGAAATCCCTGCGCTCGAACTCCCGTACTTCGACACGACCAAGAGCACCTATGCTACCGCCCGTTCGAAAGCGATCCCGATCACCGTCAAGGGAACGCGCGTCGTGACCGCCGATGATGCAGAGGGAACAGGAGCCGTCGCGCCGGCGGGCCGTGCCCTCAAAGCGTGGGGCAGCGGCATCCTGCACAATTACGACGAGCTCAACGTCCTGCGCGACCAACGCCATGGGCCCGCAACCTGGCTGCAGTCGCCGAAATGGATCGCCCTCCTGGGAGCCCCTCCGGCGTGCTATTTCGCCTTGCTGTTCGGCGTGCTGTGGTTCAGACGCCGCCACTCAGACCCGTTGGCGGCACGGGCGCGTCAGGCAGCACGGGAATTCCGCCGAAGCACCAAGCCCATTTCGCTGGCCTTTGCTGAAGACGAAGCGGGAGGACACGCAGCCCTGCTTGAGGCGCTCCGGGCCTACTTCGGCAGCAAGCTGGGTACGGCCGCCGGGGCGATTACGTTCCGCGATGTCGCGGCCCGACTCGAAGAGAGTGGGGTCAATGGGGACGTCCTTCAGCGACTTCAGACACTGTTCGAGCAGTGTGAAGCGAGCACGTTTGCAGGTGGAGCCGGCCAGCACATCCCGGCGGAAGAACTCCTGACCCAATCCAGAGCACTCGTGGACGAGTTGGAGGGCGCCTTGAGATGACCCCCCATACACACGCCCTGAAACTCGGAACAGCTGTCATCCTTGTCATGTCCATCTGGATGGCCCACGACGCCGATGCCCTCTCGGAGACTGAGGTCGTAGAGCTCTTCAGTCAATCCAAAGAGCTCTTCCGCCAGGCCAATGAGGTGGTCGCAGAGGACCCGGGCGCCGCAAGAGAGCTCTATCGGAAATCGGTCATGCGCCTGGAGCGCATTGTCAGCGAAGGAAACGTCCACAACGGCAGGCTCTTTTACAACATCGGCAACGCCTATTTCAGGATGGAAGATATCGGCCGTGCCATCCTCAATTACCGACGGGCGGAAACGCTCATTCCACATGACCAAAACCTCCAAAGGAACTTGCGGACCGCACGCATGAAGCGTCTGGATCGCGTCGAGACGAAGCAGGAGACGAAGATCTTGCACACGCTGTTCTTCTGGCACTACGATGTTTCCACCGAAACGCGGTCCCGAGCGTTTGCGGTGTGCTTCCTCTTCGCCTGGCTCCTGGCCGGAGCGAGACTCTTCAGAAAACGGTCGTCCCTGAACTGGTGTCTCAGCGGGGCTGCGCTCCTTGCAACCCTCCTGCTGGCATCACTCATGTGCGAACTCGTCGTGGACCGACAAACACGCTCCGGAGTCGTCGTCGCCAGAGAGGTGATCGCCAGAAAGGGCGATAGCGACACCTATGAGAAGAGCTTCACAGATCCGCTCCATGCCGGCACTGAGCTGGCCCTGCTTGAGGACCGGCGCGAATGGTACCACGTCGAACTGGCCGACGGAAGGCGGTGCTGGCTGCCCACCGAAGCGGTGAAACTGGTCGAGTAGAAGATTGGTGCCCTCCGTGCGCTCTTCCTTCCCCCTCCCGGCATGCGGTTCCCTGAGTGCCGCAGACACGGCCAGAACGCGTGGCCAGTGGGAAAAGACGCTTCCAGTGCTACATTACGCGCACTGTTTGCGACAGAACTTACCGTGAGCCCTCGCCCCCATCGTTTGGCGTCGGCCCCGGTACGTTGATGCCCGAAAGCAACGGCGCAGTTACCAGCAAACATCGGGGGATCGGAACCGGCTCGATGCCTGGGTGTCCGCTCCAGCAAGCCCACGAGCCAACTGGCAACACGCATCCCCACCCCGATGGCCTGGACGCCACGAATACGCGGGAGACCACCTATGCATGAAGACACACAAGAGATCACCGATCTCATCCTGGAAGCCACCGCTCTAGCCCGGAAGGAGACAAGCGCCGAACCGGAACCTGACCTGACCCGCGCGGTCCGCTGGCCGGTTGAGTGCACGGTCGGGCCCGGGCTTGAAGGGGCGATTGCCTGCGAATCCAAGGTCGGTTACGTCAACGGGACGAAGGGCTGGCTCATCTACCGCGGGTACGACATCTTCGATCTCTGCGCTCACTCCTCTTATGAAGAGACCTCCTACCTGCTCCTCAAGGGGAAACTCCCTCTGCCCCCCCAACTCTCAAGCCTGAAACACCGCTTCACCGAGTACCGCCATCTGCCCGACGTCAAGCGGCTGCTCATGAGCTTCCCGGTCGAGAAAATGAACAGCATGGCAGCGTTGCGCCTGGGGACCAACCTCATGCGTCAGAAGCAGACCTATCGCGACCAAAACGCAAGCGGACCTCACCTGGAAGACGCAACGAGCACGGATGAAGACTCGATTCCCATGGAGACCCAGCCTCGTGGCGAACGGTCGGCCGTGTACGAGTTCAGAGGGAAACGCCACCAGAGGCCCAAGGGCGTGGAACGGGGACTCCGAGGCGCTGAGGGACTTGCGTCCTGCTACCACATCATTGCGGGCGTCTCCTCGATTGCCGGGGCTGTGGCTCGCCTCCGCGAGGGACACCTCCCCATCGAACCGGACCCAAATCTCAGCCATGCCGGAAATCTCATCTACATGATGTCAGGACGAAAGCCGACGCCTGTGGAAGAGCGCGTCATGGATATAGCCCTCATCCTCCACGCAGACCATGGGATGAATGCAAGCACGTTTGCAGCACTCGTGGTGGCCTCGACACTGTCCGATATCTACTTCTCAGTAGGGGCGGGTATCGCCGCTCTGAACGGCCCGCTTCACGGTGGCGCAAACGAACAGGTCCTCTACCAGCTTGAAGAGATCGGGTCGCCCGACAACGTCGATGAGTGGTTTGATGCAGCTCGGAGACAGAAACGGAAAATCGCGGGGTTCGGCCACCGCGTATACAAAGCCTACGATCCCAGGGCACGGATTCTCAAACCACTGGCCCACTATCTGGCCCGAACGAACGACCGCGCCAGGCACCTGCTGGAAATCGCTGAAGTCCTGGAGAAAAAAGTTGCCACCAGCTTCGGCGACGAACGCGGGATCTTCCCGAACGTTGACTACTACTCGGGAATCGTCTACGGTGCCCTCAATATTCCCCCCTACATGTTCACGACGGTCTTTGCCGTAAGCCGAACTGCTGGATGGACTGCCCGGTTGAGGGAGTACTTGCGCAAGAATCGCATCTTCCGCCCCCGTGGCGTTTACACCGGGACGTTCGACCGGGAATACACCCCGATGGAAGACCGCTGAGCCAACCCCGAATGAACCAGACGACACGGCGCGGCCTCGGGTAACCGGGCCGCGCTTCTCTCTGCCCCTCAGAAGGCCCCCTGCCCCTCTCCGGCAAGGGTAAGAAGCTCCTCCCAACTCTGAACAGGCGTGCCCGTCGGCAGTGATTCGGGCAGGATCAATCCCGGATTTCTCAGCACGACAACATCACAGCCTGCAGCCACGGCGGCCTGCACGCCCGGCAAACTGTCCTCAAAAACAAGGCACGACTCCGGGGACAAGCCAAGACGGTCCAAGGTCAGCAGAACGATCTCCGGGTCCGGCTTCCGCCTGGACACATCGTCAATTGTGGTCACGACGCCGAACAAATCCGACACCCCCAAATCGTCCAGAGCACGCTCAACAAAGTGCAACGGCGAGTTGCTTGCAACGGCCAGGCGCCACCTCCCCGCGCATGCCCTCAGAAACTGCTCCACATGCGGGAACGCTTCGGTGCGGAAAACATCGTACAGAAGCTCGAACTTCCGGTGGGCCACCTCAGCGGGACAGATGTCCAAGCCATACCGATCGGCCAGATCACGAGCCAAGTCAAGACTGGTGTTCCCGGTGAACTCCCTCTCCTCCGCTGCGGTCAGGTGGTGGCCGCCCATGTCCAACATCGCCTGGGCAAACGCCTTGACGTGGTACTTCTCTGAGTCAATCAGCGTCCCATCCAAGTCAAACACAAATGCAGAGTAGGAATCGAGCATGGAGTAAAGACGGACCTTTCGGTGGGTAGCGACCAAGTCAGCCACGAGCGCTCAATTCAGTCTCCCGCGAGCCAGCGTACCGCGCTGTCCATCAGCCGCACTTCGGCTGCTGGAAGGGGAACATCTTTGTCCCCTCTGCCAATTCCTGTCCCCAACCCACAAGCCACGTATCGCCCGCGGCCTACGGCCCCCGCTGCAACAACTGGGACCCCCTCGGGTGTCCGGGCGAGAACCGTTCCGTCGGCCCCCACGGTCAACACAGCCCGGTCCACAAAGGTGGACTCGTACGGCCCTGGCCCCAACTGCGCCACGCCGGGGTGCCCGGGAACGACACACCATTGCCGGCCTTTGACCGTGTCCACTCCCGTAGCAACGCCCGGAGCGATCGGTACGAACTCCCGAAGCCCCACCATTGCATGTGTCGTCAAAACACTTCCGCCCTGGGCCAGATAACGGATGACAGCTTCCATCACCTTCGCGTCCCGGAACAAGTCGGAACGACGACGAGGCTGGGGCAGAATGACCACGTCACAGGCCGAAAGTGACGATGGTCTGAGATTATAGAGAGAAGCAACATCCAATCCCGCCCGGGAGGCCAACGCCTCCAGCAGCGGCGTGCCTCCGTAGGCATGATCATCCCACACGGCCACCCGCACACCACCGTTGCGCTGGAAACGAGGAGCTTTTGTGCGCAAGATCCGTTCCTCCGCATCCTCGTGAGAGAGCACATCAACCGTTCGGCTCCGCACGAAAAGCGGACTGGGCTCCTCGGAGCCGCGTTTCTGATACCCCCCTTTGAAGAGAACGCGATAGCGACCCCCGACCGTTGGGCTGAAGGTGCACGTGACGGTCCGGCGCCCCGTCCGCACCCGGACATCCGTAACCATCGACGCCGGTAATCCGTCCCGCTCAACTGTCACATCGGGGCTGACGCTGCGGGTCGTCTTCCGGTCCAGCCGCACACGCACCTTGATCGCTTCGCCAACGCGAAAGCTCCCCCCTAACACCTCGGCCCCCCTCGGATGCGCCAGCTCACATCGTGTCCACGCGTGAGGGACAGGACGAGCGTCACCACGGGTGATTCCTTTTCCCAGCCCCGGCAACGTGTCCCGAGCAAAGCGTAGACCATGCTGGAAGCAAACGAAGCCATCCACCCCAAGCTCGCGCCCCAACGCAATCTGGCGAGCTGTCGCGATCGTGTTCTCGTGGCGCCAGCTCCCAAGTCCGCAGTAAATCGGGATCCGGCCTCTCACGGCCTCCAGTTGTCCACTGAGGATGTTTCGCAACCACGTGTCAGATGTGTTGTAGTTCATCGGGCACACGAAGTCGAGCCACCCGTTGTCGATCCACTCAACGGTGGCCTGGGCAATGGATCCGGGAGACGAGTCCCAGTTCCCGAAAACAGCAGCCGACACCTGGACTTCAGGTCGGATTGCGTGCACACCTTCTGACACGGCCTGCACCAGGCGGGAAATGTTCCCCCGGCGCCACGTGTTAAAGGCCCCCCGCAACGCCCCACCACGATGGCATGCCTTTGGCCAGCCGCTCACAGTCTCACCGTGCCAGGCCTGGAACGCAACTCGAGCGCTGTCGCTGAAGTCGCAGTCTGCGTTGGGATACCGGATGTAGTCAAAATGGACACCGTCCACGTCGTACCGGCGCACGATCTCCAGCATGGCGTCTCTCTCAAGCTCGAAGTTCGCTGCGATATGAGGAGCCAGGAAGTTGCTGGGCTTCCCTTTGATGTCCACTTGCGTCCTGCCTGCCTCAACGAACTGCTTCCTGATCTCAGGTGGCGTGTGGTGTCCCAAGTTCCAGCAGACCTTCCACACATGCAGTTCGAGGCCGTACTTACGACACGCCCTGAGGCACTCGGCGAGCTGATCACCATCCTTCGCTACTCGGGGGTGAACGGGCAACACCTCGCTCGGGTAGTCCGCAATCCCGCCCCAACACAGATTGGGGAAGATGGCGTTGAACCCGTTGTCGGCCAGAACCTTGACCGTCTCGTCCCACGTCCACCCCTTGATGCCGTACCCGGAGTGGATCCAGGCGCCACGGAGCTCTCCCTGGAGCGGCGGCA
The DNA here is from genome assembly GCA_018676675.1 of Lentisphaerota bacterium. GTDB lineage: Bacteria > Verrucomicrobiota > Lentisphaeria > Oligosphaerales > JABHEG01 > JABHEG01. The sequence goes on along the minus strand of JABHEG010000122.1, from coordinate 27,804 downwards.
AGCTGGCGAGATTTGCCGATCGGGCAGCGGCTTCTGCTCGTTCAGCCGCAGCGCACGCTTCTGCGCCCCGGCCCGCATGAAGAAAGGTCAGAACGCTCCGCTTCTCCCGCAGAGCTTCCTCGCGATAGCCGCGGGCTTCCGGGGCCGCCCCGGTTCTGCCCGCCTGCTGAACCAACTCATCAATCCGGGCCAATCGCCCTTCCGCCGCTTCCCGCCACACGTCCGGCATGTAGCGCCCCAACACGGCCAGCATCAAGCGCGTTCCACCCAGTGGATCCTGATTCAGCAGGACATGGCCAAAGGTGAATCCATTCGCATGCACGGTGGCAGCTGCCAGTCCAAGCGCCTTGTCTTCCTCACCCAACCACGTTGCCGCCACCGTTGCTCCGCCATTCTCAGTCAAGGTCCCCAGGTTCATGCACCACGAACGCTGAGCCATCACTTCCGGGGCTCCCGCGAGGACTGTGGCGTCGAACCGAACGCCCTTCAGCGACGGCAGCTTGTCTCCCCCCATGAACTCAACAGAAGAAACGCCGACAAGCCGCAGAAGTGACTCGGAAGAGCAGTAGAAGAGGGCGAGCTTGCCACCTGCCTCGACATAGGCCCGGAGCGCAGCCGTCGCGCTCTTTGGGATGCCCGGGTTGTACGGGAGTACAGCCAACGGGTAGGGTTTAAGGCGCTCCAGCGTCACGTCACCGTCGTCCAACGTGTCGGCACTGAGACCGGCTCCCTCAATCCGCTGACGCATGGTACCGACGAATTCGTCGATCGTCCGTTGCGAGGAATACTTGGATGGCTCACGCTGCACCTTGCGAATGAGCACTACCTTCCCGGCGGCCAGTCCTGACCAACACCATCCCAGAGCTGCAAGCAGGAGGAGGTCCCCCTGTAAACGCCAGATGGTTCGTTTCATCAATCTCTCCTCATCTATACACGCGAGACGGCACGGCAATGTGCACTGGCCGGCCTCCCTGCCTCACAAGCCGCTCCTCCATCCCTCGACGAGCCACGGCAGAGAATGCCAAGTATACACACACGCGGCGCCCTCAACAAACAGAAGACAAGATGACGGACGACAAGGAAAGTGCCGTTGCATTCCTTTCTCTGCCTCGTACGTTAGCCCGATCTGGGTGACCCTCTCTCAACCTCATGCAGGATGGCACTGGAAGGAACGGAACCATGGTTAAACTCGGCGTGATCGGATGTGGCGGAATCGCCACCCACCAACTCACCTCAGTGTGGGATGACGGACTCTTCGATCTGGTAGCAGGAACGGACATACGCCCGGAACAGTTGGAACTGTTCGCGGAGAAGTTCGGAATGGGCAAGGGATACGCCGACCATCGAGACATGCTGGCAGAGGCAGATCTGGACGCCGTGATGGTCTGTACCCCGACCTACCTGCACGCCGAACACACCATTGCAGCCGCCGAGGCCGGCAAAGCGGTTTTCTGCCAGAAACCCATGGCAATGAATACCTACGACTGCTACAAGGTCATCCAGACCTGCGAGGCCTGCGACGTAAAGCTGCAGTTGGGCTTCGTTCGCCGGTATGACACGGACTGGGGCACGCTGAAAAGGGTCGTCGAGTCGGGTGAACTGGGGCGGCCTCTGGTCTGGCGCCAGATTGCCGGAGGCCCCGGCCCGAAGCGACCGTTCTTTATGAACAAAATGGAAGGCGGCGGTCCCATGATCGATGGGATGGTGCACAACTACGATTTCGCCTGCCACTGCTTTGGAGCCCCGGTCGAGGTGAAATCCATGCCGGTCGAGATCCACCACTCAACTACGGCCCTCGACACGGGCACGGTCTGCGTTCGCTTTGAGGATGGCGACACCATCATGGTCGCCTGGAGCTGGGGACTGCCTGAGGGTGTCCGAACACCCGGACACACCGACGTCCTCGGGCCAAACGGCGCGCTGTACTTCCCCGGCAGCTTCGATGCCTCGAAGTTCCAGGACCAATACGACCCCAAAACAGAAGGTGCGTACCTGATGGTGCTGGAAGGCGGCGAGGAGAAGCTGGTAACCTTCAAACGCCAGAACATGTTCCGGGAGGAGCTGCGCCACTTTGCCGAGTGGGTAACCGAAGACGGGGCGCCTCGTGTCGGCGGAGACGCCGGCCTGGCGTCAACCCGGATCGCTGAGCTGGCCCTCGGTGGCGGAGGCCTGATCTAGACAGTCGAACGCCGGAGGCAGGCGCGCAGGTTGGCCCTCCGCCTGCCTCCCGAGCTCTGCCGCCAGTCGAGCAATCGTGAGAGGAGCGCTTCCCTCGAAGTGGTTGTTGACATTGACGTATGTCAGCACTTTCCGGGACGCGTTCGCACGGATGATCCGGCTCGCGGCCGTGAGACCGCCAGGCTGAGGATCAACCACGCGACTCCATACCTTGCCCGTTCGCTTCTCGATGTCGGCACGATCTGAACCATGGAGGCGCAGCACGGAAATATCTGTTGTGACGGTTCGCAGACGGGCCGGCAGATCACCGATGTGCGGCATGAAGTAGCCCTCGAGGAACACGTGCCAATACGCAGGTAAGGCTTGACCGCCTCGGGGACGGCGGCCGTGAAGTCAGTTCCCAGCTGTGAACTGCGGTCGCCGTCGAACTCAAACAGATCGGGCTGTCTCTCGGGTGCCATGTGTGTGATCCCGTGTAGCAGGAGACCGTTGGTTATACTACACCCTGAAAGCACGTGCTGGCACGGCCGAGGGCGCTTTCCCTCAGAAGACCAGTCGTGAGCCAACAAGGAAACTGACCATGGCCGCAGGCAATCGCAGTGTTTTGGTTATCCTGGACAGCCGCCGAGTCGCGGAACGAGCTGGAGCTGAGTGCACCATTTTCGCGGCTCTCGACCACATGGGCGTGAGCTATGAGGTGCTGGAGTGCGCCGACTATTGGGCGTTGCCGCCCAGACACCTTGCCCCACGAGCGGCGTATGTCATCGCCCACGATGGGGCCGGAGCCGGCCTGAAGCCGGACACCGCAGCAGCACTGGCCGAAGCCGTAGCACAGGGGACAGGGTTGGTATCCTTCGACCGGGAGATGGCCGCTTGGCCACCCGCTCTCCGTGCTTTGCTCCCCGGGGAGCTGACAACAGAAACGACCGAGTCCATCCGCATCGAAAACGAGACGTTCGTCACCGGCGGACACCATTGCGGCGAGACAATCGAGCTGCAAAGGCCGCTCGCCGTCGCCGGAATCCCAAATGATGCTGACCTGGAGAGCCTGGTCGCCACGGCGGAAGGTACAGTCGTCGTTGCGGCAGGTCAGCGCGACGAAGGACGTATCGTGCTCTTCGGGACCGGGAACGCCCTCTACGATGAATCGGTTTTCGGGCACGTGCGCGGGCTGGATGGCCTCCTGTGGCGCTCCCTGGTCTGGGTCGCAGCCAAGCCGTTCCCAACCCGCAGCATTCCTCCCTTTGTGACTGCCCGAATCGACGACTGTAACGGAACGTATTCGGCCTTTGATTACGTCAACGCCTTCAATCGCGCCGGCATCAGCCCAAACATCGGCCTCTTCACCGATGAGCTCGGCCCCACCGACTGGAAAGCAGCAAAACGTCTGTTCGACGCCGGTGGCGCTGACTTTTCCATGCACGCGTTCCGGGACGATTTCTACAAGGCTCGCCCAAACTACAAGCCTTTCTCCCTGCTCGCGGACAAGCCGGACCTCTCCCACGGGGGACAGCAGACCGCGTTCGAAGGCCTCTCCATGGACCACACGACAGGGCGCGATCTGGACAGTGCAACTGTTCGGCAGAACTTCCGGCGAATGGATGACGCGTTCGGGAAGGCCGGCATACGACACAGCCGTGTTCTGAATGCCCACTTTGGTGAGATCGGCTGGCGCGCCGTCCCCGAATTCCTCGCCCGAAAGGTCGACCTCCCCACGAACAACAGTGTGGTCGGACAACTCTACGGAAACCAGCCCGACTGGCGCCCCAAGCCGTACGGCGTCCGCGGCACGAACGGGCGCTACGGGCTGGTCATCGATCGCTGCCCCCAGCACCCCGGAATGACATGCGTAGGAATGAGCGTCTCCCACCTCGGGAAAACACACATGGTCACGGACATTCTCCACGGCCATACCCCGTTCCTCGGCGAAGCGGACAGCGCCAAACCCGGATTGGCAATCGAGCGAGGAATCAACAACGTCACCATCGGGCTTGACAGTTTGGCCTATGGAATCATCATGACCCATGAAGAGCGCATAGATGCCATCAGCCTGGACGACTGGAGCCGGATTGTGACGGGAATAGCCCAAGGGCTCGGTAGCTGGGATGCGATCTTCGCGAGCCGCGAATCCGTGAGTATCACCTGCAAGCGCCTGTTTGACTCCGCCCTCGTGCACGCAGACTGGGACGGACAGGCGCTGCACTGCGAGCTCTGTGGTCAAACGGAAGGTGCATCCCCACTGACCGTCTGGCACAACACCGAAACAGAATGTGCACGGACGATCGCCGACATCCCGGCAATCGCGGGATTTGCGACCGTGGATCTGCCAGGGTGACTCGGCCAGTGGCGGCGGGCGCGAATAGCGGGCCCACCTCTTGCTGATGCCTGGATGTGGAAGTGTTTCGGGCACCTTGGTGCGTACAGACGTACGTACCGAAGAGGCCGGAATGCTCCCGCGCCAGGGATCGGTAGCCGTAGGCCGGGCACTGTCTCTTGGCTCGGTGTTCATCATTCGACGAATAAGGCCTTTCTGTTTCCTGGCAACCCTTCCGCCATCGCCCGCTGGGCGATGGCGGACAAGCACGGGCAGACCATTCTTCGCGATTCTCCGCCCGGGCCGCCAACGACGATACTCGGCATCGCCTTTTGCCGTCCCGGACGAAGCCTCATCGAAAACTGGCCCGGGGGTGGGCTCGCTATTCGCGCCCGACGCCACTAGGCTGCCGAAGGCAACGCCGCCCCACGTGCGACGCACGACGTGAAAGGACACTGACATGAGTGGATTCCAGGTAGGAACGGCAACCCGTGACATCACCCCCGCCTATCCCATATGGGCCCACGGGTACTCCGGCCGAAGCGATAAATCACATGGCGTCCGCGAGCCGTTGTCCCTCGGCGTCCTGGCATTGAAGTCCGGGCACGAAACGGTCCTGTTCATAACCCTCGACATGATCGGCGTGCGAGTTGATGTCTGTGATAGGCTGTACGAAGTCCTCCGCCGCGAAACCGGCCTCGGATTCCCCAACGTGATGATCAGCGGCTCGCACACCCATTTCGCTCCGGCGCTCCATCGCACGTCGTTCTCTTCCCCTGAGATCGGGACGGTCGACCCCGATCCTGACTTTGTTGCGGATGTCGAAGAGAAACTCGTCCATGCCGCCCACGAAGCGCTGCGCTCCGCCCGGCCCTGTCAACTCGAAACAGCCCGCATGCGAGTGCCTCAGACACTCTTCAACCGCAGGACACGTATCGCCGATGGCACAGTCAGGAACTGCCTCCTCTACCCGGAGGATTCGACCCCCTATGAGTTCCTCCCCGTGGATGACCAGTTGACCGTCCTGCGCATGGTCAACGATGGCGGCGTCCAGGCTGTCCTCGTCAATCTCGGCTGTCATCCCGTGACCGGTTGCAGCCCGGCGGAAGACAACTACCGCTACTCCTCCGACTACCCTTTTTATGTCCGCAAAGAGGTCGCAGAGGCATGGCGATGCCCGGTTTTCTTCACCCTCGGTGCTGCGGGCGATGCGGTACCGATCAACCGCGGAAGCGACGTGCGTGAACGTTTGGGAGCCGTTCTCGGGAACTCCGTCGTGCTGGCGGAGCGGACGTTCCGGCAAGACCCCGTCCAGGCGCTGAGAACGGCAGTTGTGGAAGTTCAGGCCGAGACCATCATCAAAACGAACCTGGCAACCGTAAAGGCTGAATACGAGGCCGCCAAACAGACGGCTCTGGCCCTGAACGACACACCCAACAGCCCCGAAGCGAAAGCCGCCAGACAGGCATATGACCGGACCATGATGGCCTGCGGAAGGTCGCGCCTTTACCCGACCAACACGTTCACAGTCCGAATCCAGATCGTGCATGTCGGCGAAACAGTATTCGTCGCTCTGCCCTTTGAGGTCCTTTCGGAGATCAGCCTCGCCATGAAAGAACGCGTCCCCAACAGCGTATTGGTCTCCTGCGCCGGAGGATACCAGGGCTATCTGCCGCTTGCTCACGAATACGACCGGGGAGGATACGAGGCGAGCGAGGGGTCAACTCACTTCAAGCCGGGCACAGCGGACCGAATCCTCAACGCGATTCTCGAACACCTTTCCTAAGGGAGCCTGGGCAGGAGCTCTACCCCATACGCGGGCACCGACAGAGAGAACCTGCAGCAAAACTCTCCCTGTCGACTCACCTGCGAAGCCAGGAGATGCCTTCCATGTCGTTCGATGACTACCAACGCGCAACCGATCACCACCGTACCTGCCCGGGAACACCGCCGGCTGAAGAGTGGACCTACTACAGCAAACGGCTGAATACAGAGCTTGGCGCTGCCCTCAATCAGACCGAAGCGCTGCTGCAGACAAACCGTGCATGGACCATCATGCTCTTTGAGCAGGGGCTCATCACCCAGGCGACAGCCGTCGCCCTCGCGAACGCGCTGGACTTGGCCGAGGAACAGAGCGTCAACCCAACCGAGTACTGGCTCAAGCGCCACATCAAGGACGAAGATGTGGCCAGCGCCATCAATCTTGGGCGCACCCTGCAGGAGCCGATGTCCCGCCTCCAGCAACGTCGCAAGCTCATCCATGTCTTCGAGGGCCTTGTCCGCTGCCTCGAGACACTCCTGGAGAAGATCAACGAACATGCCGCCACGATCGTTCCCGGCATGACCCACCTCACCCATGCCCAACCAACGACCTACGGGGCCTACCTGCTGTCAGTCTTCGACGGCTTGTGGCGAGGTATCGAGCAACTCGAGCTGGCCTATGAGCATGTCAATGAGTGCAGCGCCGGGTGTGGCGCTCTCGCCGGAACAGGCTGGCCGGTAGACCGCCTGAGAGTAGCCCAACTCCTGGCCATGGATCGGCTGGTCGAACCAGCCTACGACTGCGAAGCCGGACAGGACCACGCACTCACTGTTCTCTTCGCGGTCACCAATATTGCGGTCCTGCTGAGCAGAACAGCCATGGATCACAATGTGTGGGGTATGGAAAGCGTCGAGTGGCTCCGCGTACCTTCGGAATGGTCCGGCGTGAGCTCACTGATGCCACAAAAATCCATCGATGGCAGTCAGTTCGAGCGTATCCGGATACAGGCCGACGACATCATCGGTCAGATGGTCACGGGAGTTGTCTCCATGAAAGGGGAACCGCACTCCGATATGCTGCCCATCTACGAGGCCTACCGAGGAGCGTTACGGGCGCTGTGTCACCTTGAGATGGGACTGGGTTTCTTCACCGGACTCGTTCGGGAACTTGAGCTCGATGCCCCAAAACTCCTCAAACTGACCCGAGAGGGCTTCGGAGCTGCACCGGATCTGGCCATCCGACTTATCCGTGACCATGGGTACGGCGCCCGCCGGGCCCATCGGACCTGTGCCACGTTCGTCCGCTATGCACGCGAACGAGGCACTCCCGCTAACCAAACGACCGGGGCCCTCCTGGATGAGGCAGCGACGTTCCTGGATTACCCCGCCCCCCACCTCAGTACGGATGACGTCCGAGACGCGCTTGACCCCGTCGCGTTCCTTGAGCGACACAACAATCTCGGAGACCCCGCCCCAGCCGAAACCCAAAGGCTCGCGGACATCCGCCGAAAGCGGCTCGAGCAGGCTGCCGCAAGACACGACCTACGCGCACAGAACGTACAGAACGTCTCCTGTGTCCTCTCCGAGGCGATCGAGGCGATAAGAAACGCATGAAGCTCGTGAGAGGCCCCCGACACCGTTGGCGTCGCCCGTCCCGCAAACTCGGCTGTGTCGTTGGTGAATGAGACCGAACGGCAGACGCCGGCGACGTTGGCTTCGCCCGTCTCGCAAGCTCGGCTGCGTCGTTGGTGAACGAGGGCGGACTGGCCTGTATCCATGGGCCCAACCCCGGTTCGCACCCCTATACCAGAACCATCCCTCACTTTATTTCAAATGCCCATTTGATAATTGCATTTGAAGTGTGTACTTTGACTCAGTGGGAGCCATCTGTCACGGATAGAAAGGAGTGCCGACATGGCACGCAAGGCAACCGGTACCCGGGAACGCATCCTTGACGCAGCCTGCGAATTAATCGCCGAGAAGGGGTATGCGGCGACAACCCATCAGGCAATCTGCGACGCTGCGGACGCCAACATTGCCGCCATCAACTACTACTTCGGCAGCAAGGAAGAGCTCTACGCGAAAGTGTGGTCGCGGGCATTCGAGCAAATGCACGAAGCCCATGGCGTTGCTCCTGGTGAAGGAATGCCACCTGAAGACGCACTGATGGCGATCGTCCGTGCCCGCCTTGAAGGAGTATTCGACGAAGGCCCCGGGGGACATTTCGCCAAGATCATCTTCCATTCCGTGCACGAACACGGGCACGAGACCACACGTAAACAGTTCGACCGCGATCTCAAGCCAATGATGGAGCGATTCCACCGAGTGGTGCAGGGCGTCCTGGGGCCGAAAGCTACCGAGATGCACGTGTCCAGCTGTGCGTTCAGTATCCATAGCCAGTGCGTACACCTCAACGTCGCGCGCCGCCAGGGCATCGGGCACGGAATATTGGCTGACCGGAACCCGCCTCCCGAAAGCCAGGAAAAGCTGATCAGAATGATGTTGACCTTCGTCGCCGGAGGCGTCAGGCATATGCGCGATCAGATCGATCAGGGGAACCTCTGATGAGATATGCGAAGCTGCTCTCTACAGTCCTCATCGGGATCCTGACCCTCACGCTTGCAGGATGTCGTTCACCATCCCAAGGGGACGCCGCCCTGCCTTTCGAGGTCCCCGCCGCCTTCTCAACAGGTGGCGTGCGTGCACTCCCCGATCAGTGGTGGACCGCATTTCAGGACGAACGTCTCAACGCCCTCGAAGCTGAAGCCCTGACCGGGAACCTCAGCCTCAGAGCGGCCTGGAACAGGCTCGAACAGGCCCGGGCCAGCGCCGCCAAGCAGGGAGCCGCTCTGCGACCCTCGATTGATATGTCGGCGGACGCATCGCGCGAAGCCAGGGAGGCATTCGATGCCCTTCTGGGTGACGAGAGACGCAGCTACACAACCAACGTCGGGTTTGGTCTGATGGCAGGCTATGAGCTGGATCTCTGGGGGCGGCTCAAAAAGACGCACCAGGCCGCGGCCCAGAACGCGCAGGCGAGCGCCGATGACCTCCAGGCCGCAGCGGTGTCGCTGACAGCCGAACTCGCCAACGCGTGGTACCAACTGGTGGAGCGGCAAGGGCAACTCCGCTTGATCGATGAGCAGATCAAGACCAACCGGGACTACCTCGATTTGATCACGCTTCAATTCCGCCAGGGGCAGGCGTCGGCAACGGATGTCCTGCAACAGCGTCAGCTCGTCCAGTCGAACCGAGCCAATCGCCTGCAGGTCGAACCCAGCATCACCATCCTCGAACACCGCCTCGCCCTGCTCACCGGCAAGCCGATCGGGCCTCTCCCCGTCCTGTCCCCACTTGCCTTGCCCCTGCTCCCGCCTCTGCCGCAGACAGGTGTCCCCATCGACTGGCTCCGTCGGCGGCCCGATCTGCGAGCCGCTGAACGGCGCGTAACGGCCGCAAATCATGCTCTGGGAGCCGCTATTGTCGACCGACTCCCCCGGCTCAGCATCAGTCTCCGCGCGGACACGAACGCTGACAAAACAAGTGAGCTGTTCGATAACTGGTTGGCAGCCCTCGCCGGAAATCTCACGGCCCCAATCTTAGACGGAGGAAGGCGCCGGGCAGAGGTCCGGCGCTCACAAGCCGCGCGGGACGAAGCCCTCAACGCGTACGGGCAAACCGTCCTCGCCGCCTTCAAGGAAGTCGAAGATACCCTCGTACTGGAACAGAAACAGGACCTCTACATACGCAGCCTCGAAGCACAACTTGAACTGTCAGAGCTGGCCACCGAACAGACCCGGGAGAATTACATGAGGGTCGGCAAGAATTTTACGCGCTATATCACCACCCTCATGGGGCACCAAAACCTGCAGCGAACGGTCCTCTCAGCACGCGGCAGACTCATCGAGTACCGAATCGGTCTCTACCGAGCCATCGCCGGAAGCTGGAGTCTCCCTGCCCCCGCCCAGGACGGAGACAGGAGTGCGAAGGCCGGCGCAGGGCGTCTGACGCAGGAACGCTGAAACGACCGGGGCACCGGTGCATAAGTGAAACACAAGGGACACGATTGATGTCGATGCAAAACGAAACGGCACAGACCGACCGCGCCGGTGCTACACCAGACACGCCCGAGGCCTTGGGCCTTGCCGCCATCCTGCTGCGATTCCTTCTTGCCGCGCTCATTCTGGGAGTCGGGATCGCCATCGCAGCATACTGGATGTCCCATCGACCCAAAGCAAAACGAAGGCGTCCACCAGCACAGGCACGCCTCGTCGAGGTCGTAGTCGTCAGGAAGGATACCCACACGGTAAACGTCGACGCCATGGGTGACGTCATCCCAGCCCGGAGAATCCAGCTGACGGCAAGGGTCTCAGGCGACGTGCTCACGACAGCCCCGACCTTTGTCCCGGGAGGCCAGTTCGCGAGCGGAGAGACGATGCTCGGAATCGATCCGGAGGACTACGAACTCGCCATCGCCCAGTACGAAGCCGAATTGAAGCGGCGACAGGCCGAGCTCGAGCAAAGGAGCAGTGACATTGAGCAGCGGCTGGTCGACATCGAGCGGGCAGAGATTCAGATGGAGCAGAGCCAGCGCCAGGTAGAACTGCGGGAAACACAGGTGGTTCGGGCCCAAAGTGCCTTCAAGCTGGAAATGGGCCAACAGTCGGTGGCCAAACGTGAGTACGAACTCCTGGGGCAGACAATCGAGGATGGAGACAGAGAGCTGGTGCTGCGCAAGCCTCAACTGGAGTCCGCTCAGGCTGACCACGATGCGGCAGCGGCCACCAAGCGGGTGGCAATGGCTGAGACGAAGGCCTCAGAAGCAGCCAAGAGGGCGGCTGAGGTCAACCATCAGACCGCATTGTCGGCTAAGAAGGCTGGGGAGGCAAGCGTGGCGGCAGCCCAGGCAGCCCTCGACCGAGCTCGCCTCGACTTGAAACGAACCGTCGTCAAATCACCTTTCAATGCCATCGTCGCTGAACGAACCGTGGACGTCGGTTCGACGACAGCACCCGGGAGCCCGGTGGCCACAATCGTCGGAACTGATGAATACTGGGTCCGAGTTTCGCTGCCGGTGAGCGAACTCAAGTGGCTCCAAATCCCCGGCATCACAGGGAGCGAAGGATCACCAGTCCGCGTGCATTGCAGAGCCGCGTGGGGATCTGGAGTGACGAGAGAGGGGAGAATCGAGCGTTTCATGACCGAGCTTGAGCACCAGGGGAGAATGGCCCAGCTCCTCGTAAGAGTGACCGACCCACTCGACCTGAAGCGTCCGGCAGACCAACGACGACCGCTCGTCCTCGGATCCTACGTCCGCGTGAAAATAGAGGGAGCTCCTTTGGGGGATACTGTCCAAGTCCCACGGGGCGCCGTGCGGGACGGGAAGCAAGTCTGGATCATGGCAGAGGACAATACCCTTGAATTACGCAGCATCGTGGTCCGCTGGAGCGGCGAAGAAGACGTGTTCGTCTCGGAGGGACTTAACAACGGCGACAAACTCATTCTGAGCGATATCGCAACCCCCGTCCAGGGCATGGATCTGCGCACGGCTGACATGGAGCCCACCACCCCCTCAAAACGCCCCCCGGACGGCACCAAAAGAGGCCCATCCGAAGCCAAGAAGCGGGCGGAGGGTTAGGACCATGGGTAACACGCCTCACGTGCCTGAGAAGAAAGGCCCCATCGCCTGGATGGCCGGCCATTCAGTCGCTGCCAATCTCGTCATGGCTGTGTGTCTCCTCGGAGGCCTGATCTCCGTCCGCGGAATCAAGCAGGAAGTCTTCCCCGACATCACGTTGGACATCGTCTCCGTGACCGTCCCCTATCCCGGGGCAAGCCCGGAGGAAGTCGAGAGCGGAATCCTGCTCTCGATCGAGGAAGCTATCCGCAGCCTCGATGGTATTGACGAAGTCACGTCCGTCGCAAACGAGGGCTCCGGAACGGTCTCTGCCGAGCTCCTGATCGGAGAAGATGCCGACACCATTGCCCAGGACATCCAGAGCGAAATTGACCGAATCAGGACATTCCCTGAAGATGCCGAGGAACCCGTTGTCCGAGTCGCCTCCAGGCGCCGGGGTGTGCTGAGCATTGCCCTGTACGGGGACGTACCGGACACTGTCCTGCACCAGCTTGGCGAACAGGCACGGGACCGCCTCCTGCAAAACCCCAATGTCACCCAGGTGGACCTCTCGGGAGTGCCTCCGCTGGAGATTAGCATCGAGGTGCCCCAGGAGAACCTCCGTCGATACGGCATAACCCTGGGGCAAGTCGCACAGACGCTCAGAAACGCCTCTCTGGACGTGCCCGGTGGGGGACTCAAGACCGCCAACGGAGAGATCCTTCTGCGGGTCAAGGAACGGCGCGACTATGGGCGCCAATTCGGCCGAATCCCCATCATCACGGCCGCCGATGGCAGCCAGGTCCTGCTGCGGCAGATCGCCGTGATCGATGACGGCTTCGCGGACGCCGATCGATACACGCGTTTCAATGGACAGCCAGCCGTCCTGATGAATGTCTTCCGTGTCGGTGACCAGACCCCCATTGAGGTCTCCGATGGCGTCAAGGAAGCAATTGGAGACATCCGGGCTGACCTGCCCCCCGGCATCGGTATCGCCCTGCTCAACGACCGGTCAGACATCTACCGCCAACGGGTGCAACTGCTGCTCAGGAACGCCGCCATCGGTCTTACTCTCGTTCTTGTCGTGCTCGGGCTCTTCCTTGAAGCCAGACTGGCCTTCTGGGTAATGCTCGGAATACCGATCTCCTTTCTCGGCTCGTTCCTCCTGCTCCCAATGACTGGCGTGACGATCAACATGGTGTCGCTTTTCGCCTATATCATTGCTCTCGGCATCGTCGTCGACGATGCCATCGTGGTGGGCGAGAACGTATACCACTACCACCAGGACGGGCTCCCCTTCCTTGAGGCTGCAATACGGGGGGCCCGGGAAGTGGCCATGCCGGTCACATTCAGTATCCTCACGAACATTGTCACGTTCCTGCCGCTTTACGTGGTGCCCGGCACGATGGGCAAGATTTTCATGATGATCCCCGTTGTCGTCTGCACGGTCTTCATCATCTCGCTCTTTGAGAGCCTCCTCGTCCTACCTGCCCATCTCGGACACCAACGCGACCGGCGCCGCCGGGGGATCTCCGCCTGGTTGCACGCCAAACAGCAGGCCTTCAGCCATGGGTTCCGCTGGTGGGTCGGCAACCGATACGGACCATTCCTCTCCTTCGTGCTGCACCATCGCTACGTGACCGTTGCGCTGGCTGCGAGCATCCTTGCCGTAAGCCTGGGCTATGCCCTCAGCGGACGGATGGGCTTCCAGCTCTTCCCCGTTGTCGAATCCGACTACTCTCAGGCCACCTTGGTCATGCCCTACGGGACGCCCGTGAGCAAGACAGAAGCAGTGATGCTCCAACTGACTCAAGGAGCTCAGAAAGTTCTGGAGGATTCGGGACATCCCGAGCTGGTCAAATCCATCGTCGGAGACATTGGGATTCGGGGCAGCCACTCAGGCCGAGCCAAAGTCGAACTGGCCGCCCCCGACATCAGAGAGACGATCATGAGCACAGAGGAGTTCACCAAGCGCTGGCGCGCAGCGGTTGGGGACGTCGCGGGAATCGAGCACCTGCGCTTTGCCTCGGATGCGGGGGGACCGGGCAGCCATGGGCGGCCGTTCACGGTGCAGCTCAGCCATCGTGATATTGACGTTCTTGCAGAGGCGAGTTCTGAGCTTGCTGAGGTCGTGAGCTCGTACCCACTGGTAAAAGACGTCGACGATGGATTCCAACTGGGAAAGCAGCAACTTGACTTCGCGCTCAGGCCTGAAGGCAAGAGCCTCGGTCTGACCGCCAGAGACATCGCCGGCCAGGTCCGACACGCGTTCTATGGGGCTGAAGTGTTGCGCCAGCAGAGAGGCAGGAACGAGATCAAGATCATGGTCCGACTGCCCGAGGACGAACGCTCGACCGAATACACAGTCCAACAGCTGCTCGTCCGCACACCCGCAGGTACCGATGTCCCGTTGCGGGAGATTGCGGACATCCGGAGGGGCCGAGCCTACACGACCATAGATCGACGCAATGGGCGCCGTGTGGTTCAGGTCTCAGCGGACGTTAGCCCGCGCAGCAAGACCAACGAAGTGATCGGTGACCTTCAGACAGCCGCGTTACCGGAACTCCTGGCCAAACACCCGGGGCTGACCTTCAGCTTCGAAGGGCACCAAGCTGACATGCGAGAGAGTGTCGGCAGCCTGAAAGTGACGTTCGTCATGGCCATGCTGGCAATCTATGCGCTGCTCGCCATCCCCTTCCGCAGCTACATCCAGCCTCTCATTGTGATGGTTAGTATCCCATTCGGAATAGTCGGGGCCATCATCGGTCACCTCATCATGGGCTATAACCTCAGCATCATGAGCATGTTCGGCATCGTCGCACTCTCCGGGGTCGTCGTCAACGACTCACTAGTCATGATAGACTTCGCCAATCGACTGCGGAACGAAGGTGAAACGTCGGCCTTCAGATGCGTCCACCGAGCTGCCATCCAGCGTTTCCGCCCCATTCTCCTTACCACGCTGACAACCTTCGGCGGGTTAGCCCCGATGATCTTCGAAACGTCCCGGCAAGCTCGCTTCCTGATCCCCATGGCATTATCCCTGGGATACGGGATACTCTTCGCAACCGCCATCACTCTCGTCCTGGTACCGTCTCTCTACATGGTCATTGACGATGTCGTCCACCTCTTCTGCCCAAGGCCTCTTGAAGCGAGAGTGCCGCAACAGCGCCCGAACTAAGCAGCTTCGGTGGGATGCCCCCCCCGGTTGACCGAATACGGCGTTAGCCGCATACTCAGCCGAACAACACGGGCGCCCAACTCCCCCAAAGCCCGATCGTCTCCGGTAGCGCCTTGTGCCGTGAGCAGGAGAAGGACGGGCTGACTGTGCCCGAAATGGTCGGCCGCTCAACAGGCTCAGCTCCAGAGCAACAGACAGGGCTTTGCCTCGACCTCTGCCGGGAGCTATAATGCCCGACACCTTCAGGTCCCCTGCACATGTGGTCGCCCAACAGTCGGAGTCATCCGTGCGCCCTGTCCTCCGAAATACAAGAGTCCGCATCGCCATTGGGCTGACAGCTTTGGCCTGCGCAGGCGGCCTCGGGTACCGCGTAGGGACTCGCCGAGCCTTTATCCGCGACCAACGCATCGCAAACGGTCCGGAGATGCCCGAAGCACGGCCCGCGACCTGGAAACCAGAGAACAGGGCTCTCTCTCTGCCGGAACACCAGGAGGGCAAGGTGACCCCGCAGACCGAAGCTTTGGCCATCGACATGACCAGGCCCGTACGCATCACCTGGCCCCTGGACGTCGGCCTGGACCCAACTCCTCAAGAAGGCTCTCCGTCCCGCCTCTGCCTTCGCGCCAGACAGGGGGCCAACGAACTCCAAGAAGCAGGCCAAGGCAAGGCCTTCTATCCCTTCACAGCTCCTGAGGGAGGAACATACCACACGTGGTTCCGCGTACGTTGGATCGACGACGGCATCGGGCACATCATGTGCAACAATAGCTGGTTCGCGGGGTTCGATGACCTGCCGGCGGAAGTGATAGGCAACGAGACTGATGAACGCGACTGGTTCTGGCAAGCCGGACCGGACGTCACGCTAACGAAAGGAATTCACTGGCTTCGGGTGGAACTGCGGGAAGACGGTACCCTCATGGATCGGGCCGCGATCGTCCCCGCTCAAGAGAAGCTGCCCAAGAGTCAGCTGGACGCGATCGTCCCTTCCTCACTCCACACACTGGCGGGTCATCGGATCCCACTGTGCCCTGAACACCCGATCCAGAACGTTGAGTTCCACGCCCTGCCCACGGAGTCGCTCGTCATCGGCATGAATCATGTTAACATGGTCGCTCTCTGCGCGTCCTGGCAGGCGCCCTCCACTTCCGCCACGTTCAGCGGGCAGATACAGATCCACTGCCCAACCGCCCCTGGCCTGACCGTCCAAGGGACGGCCGACGTCACGTGCAGAGCCGGATCGCCCTTCGTCAGGCGAGAGCTTGTGCTCAGCTTCCCTCCCGACAGCGCCCGCCGCGTACACCGCACCACAATCAGCGTGAACGCAGAAGATGGCACCCCTGTTTTTCGGAAGACAATCCGCTTCTTCAGCCCCCCGGCCTGGGCTTTTCTGGGACCGTTCAAGGACTCGTCCAGGGGAGCGAAAGGGGTGTACCGCTACACCGGCACGATCAATCGCCTGGGAGCAGCCTGTGATGCAACGCCACGGAAACTGGCACTGCGCCAAACACCTGCCAAACTGAAGTTGGAGGGACACCCGACAACAGACGGGCGAGCCACCGCGTGGCAACTGGTCTCCGATGGCTCGTGCTACGACTGGTCTGGAGCGATTGACCTCAGATCTGTATATGGCGACGAGCGCCCGGCTTTCGCCTACGCTGTCACATGGCTCCAGGCTGAAACCAAGCTGAACCACCGCTCGTTCAGCTTCCAGGCCGACGATGCGGGTTGGCTCTGGATCAACGGACACACGGTTGCTCATCTCTCCATGGATCTCCCGCGAGAGGCCCATCGTCTGTGGACGTCAGGACCTTTGGATAAAGGCCCGAATCCGGTCGTGGTGAAGCTGACTCAGAACCAGCGGTATTGGGGGTTCCGGCTCGATGTCGTGGACTGGCACTGGCAAGGACGACGAGGAGACGTTGTCACGGGGATCGCACCAGCGTCCTGGCCCAGTGAGTGACCGCCGGCCCGGCCTCTGGGACCTGCGGCCGACGGTTCCCGCCCCAAGTCCCCCAATCCAGCGGCCCCACAGAGGACTCCCGCGAACGAGGCATCAGCCGTCTCGGGCTCTTGGACACGACCTAACGCCGGTCATGACGTAGGGTCCTTCGGGAATCACGGCAACCCGGCAGCCTTCCCCATGACGCGCGATCACGGCATCCACTGCCGCTTGGATGGACGCGATGCGCTGGTCTCCGGACACCGGTGCAGGCACAAGGGTAAGGCGCGCTGCGTCCTCCAGGGGGATCCCTTCAGCGCACAGTACCAGCCCCTCCTTCCCGACCTTCCTTAGACAACGGCACTGCATCTCGAGCTCCCACTGATCCCTCGCCACGGTTGACGCCCCCTTGATATCAGCCAGGAAGTCATCCGGACGATCGGCATAGGTGAACATGATGTCACGATATGTCTCGCTCCCAATCCCGTCGTCACAGGGGGCGATGGCCACAATAGTGCCGCCCTCACGAACCACCGGAAGAGCCCCGACCATCCCTTTCACGACCTGGTAGAACGTCGTATCCAACGGATAGCCGCCGCCTGAGGTAATCACCACATCCGCTTCCTCTGCTGCCCAGGCCTGGCTGCAGGTCTCAACGTGAGCTACGGCTGCCAGGAAGGCCTCATCCAAATCCCCCGCGAAAACCCCGGCGATCTCCCGCTGCAGGTTCAACGTGACGTTCAGCAGGAAGTCAACACCCACGATGTGAGCGACATCCGAGGATTCACGATGGCACGGATTCCCGCCAAGAACGCCAGTTGCGGCGGAAGGAGACTCAAGGAACCCGGGGCCATGGAACCGTTGGATGGTCGCGAGGTCCACCAAACCGGGACAGATCGCTTTGCGTCCACCCGAATAGCCAGCCATGAAATGCGGCTCCACCAGACCAGTCGCGATCTTCAGATCCGCCTCAACGTAACGTCGGTCCACGCTGACGGCTGTCCCGACGGACGTGCGGGAGGGCAGCTCGACCATACAGTCAGGGTCGGTTGCGTCATGGTCCTGGATGTCATACTGGGCACATAAATCCGCCCCGAACATCTCATGTCGTTCCTGAACCGTGCTGGGGCGATGCATGCCTGTAGCGATCAATATCATGATCTTCTCGCGTGGGACGCCGTTGGCCTCCAAGCACCCCAGCAAGACGGGCAAAATCACCCGATACGGAACAGGACGGGTGATATCGGAGACGACGACACAGACCGTTCCGCCATTCAGTGCCCGTGCCAGCACCGGCAGGGGCAGGCCCCCGATGGGTTGGGCTAAGGCAGCGGCGATCGCAGTACCGGGTTCAGGCAGGCCAGACAGCGGCTCGGGGGCCAGAACACATGTCCCGTCCGGAACAGAAATGGGCAGATGCCCACGACCATACGCAATCAGTGCTTCCATCATGGTGGATCTCCTTCCGGGCAGAGCTATCAGCCGCTGAATGTGGGAATAGTCACGCATTGCGGCCCTGAGTTTTCCCTGCATTGTAATCTGCATGCGACAGCATGCCACCCGCCACTCAGACGTTCGACACCCACGATAGGGAATACAGCCGGATGCAACTGTTCAAACTGGTCGTCTACATTCCTGAGCCCCATACGGAAGTGGTCAAAGCAGCGCTCTTCCAGGCCGGAGCAGGACGAATCGGGAACTACGATTGCTGCGCCTGGCAGACGTCCGGGACAGGCCAATTCCGCCCACTCGGGGGAAGCAATCCCTTTGTCGGTCAGCAGGGAGAGGTGGAGGCCGTCGTGGAAGACAAGCTGGAACTCGTCTGCACGGAAAAATGCCTCGAAGCCGCGATTGATGCTCTGCACAGGGCCCACCCCTACGAGACACCCGCCTACCAGTCCTGGCCCGTGAATGGTGCATTCTGACCGCTTGCCGCCTAGTTCCCAGCTCCGGAACAGGCACTGGGCTACGGTGGACCCGAACGACCTGCGGCAGTATGCTAGTACCAAGCTGCGAACAGAGTGAGTCACCACACGCTCGCACGGGCGGGGTACAAGACGAACGACCCAGCACGCCCCAGTCATCAGCACCGGCACCGAGGCCCGAAACAACTGACCGAGCGCTGACCACACACTAGCCATGCTCACTACGAAATCATTGCGCCTTGTGCTTGTCGTTGAATTCCTCCTCCTGGCAGGGGTGAGTCTGGGCCTGCTGGCTCTTCGCGGCGCACTCAAGGGAAAAGGCGAGACACCGGGGACAACTCAGGAATGGGAAACGGTCAGGGAACGTACCCGACTGACGTCCGCGTTCGCTGCTACCATCGACCTCGAGGCGCCACCGAAAGGCGAGGCCAGTTTCCGTATTCGACTCCTCGGCCAAACGCGGACCATCGACGTGGTCGCCAACAAAGACGAGCTCGCAATCTGGCACACCACCGCCCGACGCAAGCACACCCGCCTCTCCGTCGCACCATGGCCGCCCGAGACAACCGGACCGTTCACCCTCCGCCTGCTCAAGAACGCCGACAGCGTTGGCGTTGCCCTGAACCAGACCCGAGTGCTGTGGACGCCCTGCCCCACTGAAGACTGGCGCAAGCTGCAATGGCAGAAGACCACGGCATCGCCCGACCTCCCACCGGCCAGCCATCAGAAGATTGGGACGCTCCTGTTCGCCGATGATTTCATGCATGATGAAGGCGAGTTGGGAGAATGGCAGGCGGCCACTGGAACATGGACCATACACGCTCTCCAGAATCCCATTCGCAGCGCCAACCCGTTCTCCCTCGTCGGCACGGGGGACCAGGCTGCCGTCCTGACAGGTTACTGGTTCTGGCAGAACTACGAACTGAGTTGTGCCATTCAGCCTCAGACAAACAGCCAGTTCGGCGTTCTCTTCTGCGCCACCGACCACAACAGCACGTACCGACTGCGCTCTACCCCGGAGGCCGACACGAAGCCAGCCGGTATCAGTCTTGAAAGAATCACCGATGGAACGAGTGAACTGCTCTCATTCGTCGAGTTCCCGGCCAGGCCGGAGCGCTGGCTAAGGCTCAAGGTCACGCTGCAGGATGGTCTCATCACAGCGTGCATCGACGATCGTGTCATCCTTCAGTTCACCGACGATAGTCCTCTCTTCGGCGGCCGTGTCGGGCTGTGGACAGATGGCCCGAAGGGATGCGTCTTTGACGATGTGGATGTGCGCCCAACAGGCCACTTCTACTGGGAATCGTCTCCCGATCCCGACCCCCTTCCGGCTGTGCTGCTGACCAGCAAATCGGGCCCAACTCCCGAAGGCAACTCCCCCTTGGGGAAGAAAATGACCGTCGCGGGAATCGTTAGAGAGAACCTCAGCATCATGGTCGACGTCGCAGGTCTCCCCACTGCGGGCGAGGCGATCGAGCTTCGTCTGCGAGAGAACGCCGCGGGAGAGCATCTGGGATTCCGCCTCGCGCGAACCGCGACAGGCTGGCATGGCATGCTGTTCTCGAAGTGGCACGAGCGCGAACTCAGCATTGATCAAGCTGACATCAACGCAGACCTCAAGAGTCCTATCTCTCTGTCACTGCACGCCCTGGGAGACACGGCAAAAGCGACCTTGGGAGGCAATGTCGTCTGCTTCGGTGGAGGTCTGCCGACCGTTTCACCGGGGCGAGCCGGCGTGGTTCTTCCTTCCCGCATGAACGCTGGCGACCTGACAAGACTCGTACTGGCCCCGGAAACGGAACTCCCGCTGATCGAGAATCGGGTCGAGACATTCACGCATGAGGAGAGTATGCAGAGCTGGAGCAGTCCCGCGCTTGAGTGGTACGCGGAATACGGCTCCCGCGGGTTCGTGTACTGGCACCGGTCAGACTTCTGGAAAGACGTCAGTATCTCTCTTGACACCACGGCGTTCAGATCGGCCAAGTTGGGCAACAAATGGGGTCTGGCAATGCGGGGGGAAGCCACCCACGGGGACCCCGCGGATGTCACCGTGACAATGCTGCAGACTGGTGAGACGCACACGCTTGAGCTCTCGCTGATGGCTGACGTGACGAAGACCATGCCTGTCAGCCGAATCCCGAAGAGAATCGGGCTGACCAAACAGGGGACACGCCTGCTGGTGTACCTCGATGACGCCTTGGCCTGGAACGTCCCGATTCCACCACAGCTGGACGCCCTCTGCAGAGTCGGACGCTTCGGAAGAGGAGCGTCTGAAACATGGGCGGACGCAATTGACATCAGGGCCGCCGGGGTCCAGACCTATGCGTTCAAACGTGCCCCGACAGATTGGCTCCCTTCAGCGGGAGCATGGAAAGTGACCAACCGGTGGCAATGCGACCCCCGCTGGTCCTTCTTCTCAGGCGCGCAGCGCAATGGCCCTGCCTGCAACTGGAATAAGCGTTTACATGGCGAGAACGTGACGGTCGAGTTCTTCGCGGGCCCGAAAATGGACCAGGACCGCGGGCGAAAGTACGAGTACGCGGCCGACATCAACGCCGTGATTTGCGCCGACGGTATCAACATCAACACCGGATACAGTTTCATGTTCGGCGGCTGGAACGATACCGGAACATATGTGACCCGTCAGAACACCGTGCTGGCCAAGAACAGCGAGTGCGTGGTCCCGCGAAAGTCATCCACGCATCGCCAGTGGTTCCACGTGAAACTCAGGAAACATGGGGACAGACTCACGTTCTGGATTGACGGCAAACAGGTAATCGCTACCCAGGACCCCAGCCCATTGACCGGAAGGCGCTTCGCACTGTGGACATGGGACAACGGCATCATGGTCGCCCAGCTCAGAGTCGCCAGCGATGGTGACCTGCCCCCTGCCCCTGCCGCACCACAACCGGAAAACGCCCCGGAAACGCCCTACACCACCTCAAGAAGACCTAATTGACAGCATGCTCAACCTCATGCCCAAGCGACAGGTAGGCACCGGGAAGCAGACGTTGTGCCTGCTCGTTCTCCCAACAGCCATCTGGCTGCTGACGGGCTGTGATGCAAAACGAACGGTGACCGTCGAGACATCTCCGCCGGGAGCCGCCATCTGGGCCGGTGATGACATCATTGGGCCGGCTCCCCAGAAGGTGACTGTCCCCGCTGAGGGAGACGTGCATCTTACCGTCTACCACCCCGGCTTCGAGAGCGCCTCAGCAACCATCGCCGCGAGTGCTCTCCCCCCCGAGCGTCGTACCACCATCACGCTCCGACGACAACGCCCGCTCAGTCTGACCTGCCGGAGCTCACCCGCAGGGGCAGCTCTTTTCCTGAATGGCGAGTTCCGTGGCACGACCCCCGTGGAGTTGGCCGACCTGACCCCCGGAGCCGCGGAGATCACGTTCAGAATGGAAGGGCGGGAACCAGTCTCCAAGACAGTTGCGCTCACGCCGGATAACCCTACACAAACTGTCAACGCCACCCTCAAGAGCGTAACCGAGGGGTACTACTTACAGCAGATCCAGACCACACCGGACGAACTGCCGAACTACGTCGACCTCGCCCATCACTACATGCTCGAAAAGCGCTTTGACGATGCGATGCGGATCCTCAAGGGCGGAATCGATATCGCGTTCAAGAACCCCCACCTCAGCGCATCGCGCCTCTGGTCGGAAGTCGGCCGGGTCACGGAGCGGCAGTACGATTACGGCGACGCAGACGACGTCAAGAAGGCCCGACGCCTCCTGCGTGACATGCTGGGAAAGGTCGTCAAGGCAGACGCAGGAGGCGAACAACGCCTCTATCTGCTCACCAGCTATGTGGTCGTTCTCGACAGCCTCTCGGAACGCCGGAAGGCCCAGCAGTACTTCGAGAAAGCCTGGTCGGAATTCCCCCGGAACAAACACCTCGAACGCATGCGGCGTAAGTACCGGTTCAGCATCTACTGAGCAACGCGCCTTGAGTCACTTTGCCGGCGGCCGAGCAAGCCCAACACGCGGAAGCTCCTTGCCATCAAGCAGGGCTAGGCCCTCCTGAACGGTGAGCTTTGCGAAGGTTGGGGCAAAGGAGTCCAGTGTCTTTGCGACAGTGGATGAGAACGCGCGTGCCGTCCGAGTAGCCCCCGTCACAGCCAGAACCGGCCGTTTGTCGTCCTCGATCTCCTGCCCCAGCAAGGCCTTCATTGTGGGCACCACCTGTTTCACGTACTTGATCGTGTCCGGCGTGCGAATGATGCCGATCTTGTCAAGACGCCCTCGGCGGTCCACCAGCAAAGCCAGATTGGGAGGGCCTCGGTGCCCTTTGACTGAGGCAAAAAAGCGAGTCACAAGGATGACCTTTCCATCCCGCAGGACCCCAACAGGCTTGCCGCCAACGTTGTAGACAGGGCACTCAGATCCTCGGAAAGCTCTCAGGGCCAGCCCAAACTCGGTGAGTGAAGAGGTCAGTCGCTGTGCCCGGTCGGCCTCGGTCAGGGCGATACCTTCGACGTCCAACACCATGATCCGACACCCGGTTGTCGCCGACGTCAGAACAGCACCGAAGTGGAAGGTCAGCGATTCATCAGCCAGAGGCTTCCGGTACGGCACGACCTTCCCGTCAAGTTCCACGACTACCAGATCCCCGCGTCTTTCTATCCTCAGCTCATGCTTGGCCGCATCAGGAGACTGAATCCCCAGGAAGCCCCGCTTCCCATCTGATCGGACAAGCCCAATCAACCCGGAGAACCGGTACTGAGCCATCAGTGAGAAGTCGCCACTGAGGACAGCATCGGTGTAGATGATTTGCTCAGGGCTTCCCCCTTCGCGTTTCGCCCGGACTTCCGTCGCCGACTTCGCTCCTTCCACCAGCGCCAAAGGACGCTCGATCCAAGTGCCCTCGGAGAGGGCCCGGCGGCTCCAGCCAGTGGGGCCCATACCCTCTGCGCCAGCGCTGATGGCCCCCTGGAGCAACGCCACCCACACAGACGCACAGACTGCCAACCGGCCTGCCATCGCTCTGCCTGGGGAACCTGACTGCATACATCAACTCCGGGAAGCTACCCAATCTCGCACTGCGCCAAAACACGCATCAAAGACACGCCCTGACGCTGCAGGTTCCACCCCCGGGGCTCGAGCCCATATCGCCGAAAGCGGACACAGCAAAGCGGGCTCAAAATAGGGAACGCGAAACATGGAGAGCTGGAGATAGGGAGAGGAAAGTGGCTGCCCGGCAAGGACTCGAACCCTGACATACAGGACCAGAACCTGCTGTGCTACCATTACACCACCGGGCAGTCTTTCTGTGAAGACCTGCATAATTTACTCCCTCTTCTCCTGAGCGCAAGCCTGGTTGGGGCAATCTATGGGCTCATTGAGGCAACTCGATGCCAGTCGATTGGCCGGTTATGTGTGGAATCATGCGCTTCCTCATGGAACGATGGACAACGTCCCGCAACACTCGAAATCCTCCGGATAATCTGTATACTGTTTGGTCAATCGAGTCCAACAGCGACAAACCATACGGCCCGCCTAAAGCCAGGAGTCAGTGTCTAGATGCCATTCGATCGTGGAACCGTTTCTTACCGAGCCTGCTACCTACCCCAGCCCCTCCCTGAGGATGCCCTCGAGCGCTTCGATGCGAAGTCCGCTGGAGCCCTGGAAAACGTGAGAGATGAAGCCGAGTGGGGATGGGTTTCAGGAAGACACCTCCTCGAGACGCGCATCGATGAGGAGACGGCCATCATGGGGGGGTATCTGCACCTTTCGATGCGCCAGGCCCAGCGCAAGATCCCAACTGCGCTTCTGAAGGCCGAGTGCCGGATGGCGGAATTGGCGCGACTGGCTGAAACCAAGGCGGAGCACATCGGGCGGAAAGAGCGGAAGATCATCAAAGAAGAGATCACCGAGCGCCTCCTGCCTCAGATGCCGCCCCAGATATCGGGCACGCCGTTCGTGGTCGACAACAACGACAACCGCGTGTATGTCGGAGCCACCTCACAGAAACAGCTCGATATGTTCCTTGGGCTCTTCCGCCAGACGGTTGGGTTCGAGCCCATCCCCATGACCCCTGAAGTCACGGCCGTTGACCTGCTCAAAATGAACCCTGACATCATCCCATTGCTGAACTTCTCTCCCAGTCAGCCAGACGACACGGCAGGCGGCACGCTGGGCCAGAACTTCCTCACCTGGCTGTGGTTCTACCAGGAAGAATGCGAAGGACGTCTGCCGGCCACCCAGTTGGGCGAGTTCGGACTCCTCGTCGATGGCCCTCTCGTCTTTGTGGCCGATGGGGCCGGGGCCCTGGAGTCGTCGATCCGCAAGGGTATGCCAACCCTGAGCGCTGAGGCAAAGGCGGCTCTCACAGTGGGGAAGAAACTCAAACGGGCAAAGGTCTTTCTGGCCCGTGACAAGAGCGAGCAATGGGAAGTGACCATCGACGCCGATGACTTTGTCTTCCGGGGTCTCAAGCTCCCTGAAGGCGAGGCCCTCGATCCAGCCAGCGTCTTCGAGGAACGCGTCAACAATCTCTACGTTTTCCAGAAGGTCTTCACCGCCCTGTACCAGCGCTTCCTCACCGACTTCTCTGACCGCGAAAAGGTCGCCGCATTCCAGGAAAAGGCCAAACAATGGGTACAAGCAAAAGAAGCGAAGTGAAAGACCTGTCGATCGGGCATGCGAGGCGAGTAGTCACGCCACGCGTTCCGGTCTCACTCGCCGGCTATTTCAACATCCGCATGTGGACAGACGTGCTGGATGACCTCTTTGCTCAAGCCGTCGTCCTCAAACAGGGAGAGGAAGCGGCGGCGCTCGTGCAATTCGACCTCATCGGCGTCTCGAACGATTTCATTCATCGCATTCGGGAAGCCTGTCGCGATATCTCGGAGCTCCCCCCCAAGAACATCCTCTTCACAGCAACTCACACACACACGGCCCCCAAAGTCCGGCCTGGCCGTGAGGGCACAAACGAGGTCTACAATGACGCGGTGATCGCGGCTGCCGCCGAAGCTGTTCACGAGGCCTGGGAGAACCTCTCTCCTGCGGTCTCATACCTGGGGCAGGCAGAAGACGATCGCTTCGCCTTCAACCGACGCTACTGGATGAAGTCAGGAGAAGTCGTTACCAACCCTCCTCGGCAGGCCCCCGATATAGACCGGCCGGAAGGCCCGATAGATCCGGAAATCGGCATCCTCGACTTCCGGCCAACGAAAGGACCACGTGTCCTCATCGCCAACGTCGTGAATCACGCCGACACGACCGAAGGCTGCAGCGTCTCAGCAGATTGGCCCGGATGGCTCCGGCGCACATTGGAGAAGGCTCTCCCCGACACGGTGGTAGTCCCGATCACCGGAACGTCGGGCAACATCAACCACTTCGATCCCGGCTGCTCCGCCGAGCAGTCCGGCCCGCACGTCGCTGAACGGATTGGGGAGGGATATGCGGAGACCATCCTGAGTGCTTTGTCAGGCCTCAAGCGGAACGGAACAGACTCCCTTCAGACCATGAAAGCGGAGTTCACCACCGGCCCCAGGGAGATCGATGCAGCGGAACTCGCCCAGGCCAGGGAACACGCGGCCAAGTACGCGTTTGACGGGCAAACAACCCTGACCTCCGAGGATCTCGCCAAGAAGTCGCCGGCAGCACTGAAGTACTTCGCCGACAGCTTGATTGCCGTCGCACAAGACCGTTCAGAGAAACGCTTTGAACTCGGGGCGATCCGGATAGGGCAAGCCGTCATCACGATGCTCCCCGGGGAACCGTTCGTCGAGATAGGTCTCGCTCTCAAGGAGTTGGTAGCCCCTACGCACGCCCTCATCGTCGCTACTCTCAACCAGGACTGCGCCTACGTCCCGAACCACTTCAACTACGGCCGCGGCGGCTACGAAACAACAGCTCAGTGTTCGCCCTATTCCGTCCACACGGGTGAGTACCTGCTTTCTGCCTCCTCAGCCCTGCTGACCCAGCTCCTTGCCCCACCTTCCGGGAAACCGCCCCCGTAAATCCCCCAATGCTATTAACTCTCTCTGGAGAGGGTCGCGGCATGGCAGCCCCTCCCACTCTAGGGGAGCACACAATGTGGGAGGCGGTGCCACCCGGCGACTCTTCGGCCAAACACGGGGTTCGGAGAAAGTTAACAGCATTGGTAAGTTCCCCCCGCTTCCCAGACCTGGTCGGTCGCCTGACGGGGACTGTATAGGCTGTTCAACAACCGCTCTCAGCGGCGGGATCGGGAGCTCCAAAAGATCCCCCGTTCACTTGCGGACAAGAATGGCCATATAGCCCTCGGGAAGGCGTAGTTCGGCCAGTGTTTGGCCTCCCTGGCTGACGAACGGGACGTGGAAGTCCGGGACAAGCACGCCGTCGCGCCCGAAGACATGCGGAGTGAACGAGCTGTTGTCCCCCCAGCCCACCTGCCCACTCCGATTGGTCACAATGCGCTCTCGGGCGATCACCGTTCCGCTGTGAAGCTCAATAGGGGTGGAAGGAAACATGAAACGGGTGGGAGCCACGTTGTTGTGGAAGATGTGGGAGTACCAGACGAACAGGCAGCCATGGTCCAGAGCAGCGTGCATATTGGCGTAGGAGTCCTTGTACGTCTTCTCGGTCAGGTGATCGCCCAGGGCGACGGGTGAGTGCAGCAGCATGCGGCGGCAGTTGCCCATTGATCCGGTCTCGGTGAACCCCATGAAATGTCTGTCCACCATTGTCCGCGTCCGCGGAGCACCGTTGATGAGGAAAGGGTGTCTACCAGCGAGAATCCGGTCGACCTGCCTGGTTGGTAGCGTCAAAAGTTCTATGAAAACAATGAAGAGAGACTGAGCCGGTATGGAGAATGGTGTGGTTTACCATGACGCTTGCTACCGGGCAAGTTCAGATCCGGCATAAAGCCGCTCGTTCCTCGCTATTTATTCCGTTC
>JABHEG010000120.1 GCA_018676675.1 Lentisphaerota bacterium | reverse complement strand
TACACCCAGGCCGAAGCAGTGGTACAGTGCACTACGAGTGGACATGGTCGCATCCTCCATGTTGATCTTGTGGTAAGAACTAACATGGCGCGGCCTGTCCACTCACTCAACCATTCACGTACGCAGTTGCCGGAAGACCCGGAAAAAAACACCAACGAAGCACCGTCACGTCATGAACCGCAAAAGGATCTGAGGCCGTCGCGCCGCCCGGACGCTTAGGTTGACGGCATTGACTCTGACCTCATGACTGACGTGGCAGCATCTGTAAGCCATGGTGAGAGCGTTGCTCTTCTACGGGATGCAGTCGGCAGGTCTCGGGATTCACTGAGCACAACGTTGGAGGCCATCTCTTCCTGGTTCACAAGGGCAGAGGCACCGGAGATTGCAGAGTTCTCATTTGGCACAGCCATAGAAATTGCCTCCAGGTCTGCAAACGTCACCGCGGTAGTTTCAGACGAACCCGGTATAGCCTTCAACGGAAAACACCTGACAAGTTTCGTCGATGTCATGTACGTTCTGTTCGAAAATGCAGCATCCAAGTCTGGTTTGCCTCGAGAGAAGCTGCAAGTTACGGCTTCTCTCTGTGAAGAGCCGGCTGGGTCCCTCACGTTGCGGGTAGCCAACAACTGTGAGATGGTAGCGGACGTGGGCGCTGCAAATGCAGCGATCGACTACTACCGGGATGCTTACGGAAACGATGATGTCACCAGGACAGTCATACAGCAGAACGGTGGCTCAGGGATCTTCCGCATCTGGCGTTGCTTGTCCAAAGATATTGGCATTAAGCACACAATTGAATTCGGCTACGAGTCAGAGGGCCTGTTTGTGGTTACTCTCAAGATGCAGGAACCAACAGGAGTATTGTACCATGAGAGTATTGCTCGTTGAAGATCAGCCAGAGAAGCGGGAACAGATTCGCAGCTTCGTGTTCGAGGCCATGGCCCCCGATGCCGAGATACTGGATGCTACCTCCCTTCGGATGGCGCTCCGGCACACTGTGGATTGTGCTCGATTCGACCTCATCCTCTTGGATATGAGTATGCCCAATTTCGATGGGACTCCTCAGGATCCGCTGGGCAGATCTCCAGAGAGTTTTGCAGGGAAGGAGTTTCTTGAACAGATGAGGCTCCGCTCCATCGTGGCCCCCGTGATTGTCATCACGCAGTACTCCGCATTTGAGGGCGGGACGGTAACCCTTGATTCTCTCGCTAAGGAGTTTCAGAACCAGTACGGCGATTTCTACCTCGGAGCCGTCTACTACAACTCAGCATCAGATGCCTGGAAACAGCACCTGTTAGAGCTCTGGGAGGCGCATGATGGGCAACGCTACTAGAATCCTTGTCGTCGACGACCAGTACCCAAAAGTGAAGGCTATTCACAATGTGCTGCCTGATGACATGCCTGGTGATATCGATCATGCACTGAGTTCCCGTCAAGCTTTGAGGATGATGACGGAAAATGACTACGACCTCTTAGTGATTGACCTTCAGATTCCTGAGGCCATGGGTGAGGACGTGAAGCCATATGCAGGAAGAGATCTTCTTGAGTACATCGACGACAATCGCGACATCAATCGCCCCACGCATATACTAGGAATCACATCTCATGCAGACTCCTACAGCGAGTGCCTAGAGGCTTTTGCTCAACGCGGATGGACGCTCCTCCACGGAATCGATGATACAGAACGCCTAAGAAATATTGTCTCAGCGAAGCTCAAGCATGCCGTGCGCTCCACAGACAGATACGACGTGGTCATGGTGACGGCACTCGAGCATGTTGAGTTGGAGGAGGTGCTTCGGTTGCCGTGCAACTGGATCCCATTTCGAGAGCGGGACGATTGCAGTATTGTTCACTGTGGCCGTCTACAGACCACCTCAGGGCATGAGGTCTCCGTGCTTGCGTCAGCCTGTCCGCGCATGGGAATTGCGCATGCGGCCGCTCTT
The DNA here is from genome assembly GCA_018676675.1 of Lentisphaerota bacterium. Taxonomy (GTDB): domain Bacteria; phylum Verrucomicrobiota; class Lentisphaeria; order Oligosphaerales; family JABHEG01; genus JABHEG01. The sequence continues at coordinate 14,981 of JABHEG010000120.1, read as the reverse complement.
AGCATGAAGCTCTGCCTGAAATATTCGCCAAAGTTTCTCATGATGACAGGGATTGCTGCGGGAATAGAGGGGAAGACAGGCCTCGGAGACATCTTGATCGCCGATCCCTGCTGGGACTGGGGTTCAGGGAAACAAACGCTCCGAGATTCCGGACCGGTGTTCCTCGCGTCTCCAACCCACATAGCCCTCGACCCGCCGCTGAGAGCCCAGTTGAAGAGGATTGTGACCACTCGACTGTATCTTGATGAAATCGTGACTGGGTGGTCTGGGGGGCAATTGCCCACTACCATGCTAAAAGCTCATATTGGGCCGCTAGCAACGGGGTCGATGGTTCTGGAAGACCCAGCATACGTAGCGGCGATTCAGCAACAGCATCGGGACACCTTGGGGGTAGACATGGAAGCATACGGAATTGCGGTGGGTTGCGCTATATCAAGCGCAAAGCCCCCCAAGGCCATCGTGCTTAAATCCGTCTGTGATTTCGCCAACCCGCTTAAGAATGACACTTGGCAAACGTACGCTGCCTACACAAGCGCCCAGTTTGCCATGCGGATCATTCAGAACGACCTATTCTGAGAGAGACACTATTCTGAAAGAAGCAACGCATAGCGGCAGGCTTTGGGATCTGCACTCCAGAGCCATCCCCATTGGTGATGCTCTACAAAATCAGCCGGAAACTCCAATTCCAGGACCTGCCCCTCCCCCTCTCTCCACCAATGCTGTTGACTTTCTCTACCCCACGTGTCTGGCCGAAGAGTCGCCGGGTGGCACCGCCTCCCACACTGTGTGCTTCTCGAGAGTGGGAGGGGCCGTTTCGAAGGGTTGCCATGCCGCGACCGTCTCCAGAGAGAGTCAATAGCATCGCTTTCTCCCCCCCCTCTGTGCGCATTTCTATTCGCCTTTCAGCACGACTCGACTCACGTTGCGGAACATGATGTTCTCGTAAGCGCGCCGTGTGATTCTCCCCGTTCGCCGTGCGTCTTTCAGAAAGGTGAGGATGGCGGGGGGCGGGTCTTTGGGGGAGAGGAAACGGTCCGTGCCGTAGAACAGCTTCCGGTTGAAGGTCTGGAGGAATCGGTAGCCCGTCTCAGGATCGCGGCTGATCGCGTTGTAGCCGCTGCCGGCAGACAGGTCGCCGTAGAGGTTGGGGTATTGTTTCAGGAGGGTCCACAGCCGCCCCTCTTTCCTGATCAGAGCCTCTGGGTAGTCCTCGCGGTCCGCGAGCCTCAAGTCCCCGTCGATCTCGCCCCAGAAGGCCATGGCGTGGCCAATGAACACGGTGTCGGGGAACTCCCCGAGTACCGTCTCCAACCCCGGCAGATGCAGGCGGTCAATCATGCCATACGTCCCCCGGCGTTTGCCGGTGAGGTGAAACAGAACAGGCATGCCGCACTGCCCGGCGTGGTGGAAAAGGTTGCGATAGCGGGGATCGACGATCGAGAGGCCCGCGCACGCCTCGCCAATGCCTCGGCAGCCCATGTCACGGTAGATGTTCATGAGTTCGGAGAGATCGGCTTCGGGAGTGTTGTACATCATCCGTGGATCGATGTTACAGAACGGAATCAGCCGGTCCGGGTGCTTGCGGTAGGCCTGCAGGCATTCAAGGTTGGTCGCGATGCCCAGGACCTCGTGGTTCTCCGGGTTGCCGATCGGGAGCAGAACAGAGCGGTCAATGCCGTCGATGTCCATCCGCCTCAGCAGGGAAGCGGCTGTGAAGGGCGTCTTGTTCAGCTTGCGGGCCACGGCGGAATAAGCAGCGCCGGTCAGATGAGAGTGGCAGTCAATGATCACGAGCGTTCTACCGTCCCTGGCTTGTGTGACGTCGGAATACCATTCCTGCGGTGCCTGCTCGGCATCCGCGCTTTGACGAAGCGAAGGTATACCGCCGCTTGCGGCAATGGCAAACCTGATCGACTCCCTGAGTCAGGAACGCACGGCGTCAGGGCCCTGCAAGGTGCATTACAGCCCCCCATTGGTGATGCTCTACGCAATCAGCCGGAAACGCTAATTCCCGGACCTGCTCCAAATGCCCCTGCTCCACAACAAAGGCGCGAAACACCGCCACACGTGTTGCATCCCCGACGATGGGGCACCACACTGCAGAGCAGTCCATTGCCGCAATAGTGACAGCCTTCAGACAGATCCACTCCCATCCGGATGTCCGCGATGAAACGAACGTTGATGCTTGCGCTGTGTCGTGTCAGCTTTGGTCTTCTGGCAACCATGTCCCTATCGGCGATGGCCGATGACGGACCGGATCCCGCCGTTGTCGCCAAGCTCAAACGACTGCACAGCGCATTTGAGGGATACCGCAAGGACCATGGAGGCGACTATCCCCCGCTGATTCATGCGGACACAGCAGGTGGACGCCTGCTGTGGCCGGACCTGCTAAAACCGTACCTCAACGATCGTTCCCCGGCAGGCCGGGTAGCCGTCGACGGCCCATTTTTCGCCCCGTATGTACCCGTTCCGGAACGCGCAGGCGGGAAGTCTGCTTACGTCAGTTTCGGCTACCCACGCTTCAGCCTCGGGGCGGATGCTCCCGGGTACCGGAAGAGCCGCCGTCCCGTACACACAGTGCCCAATCCTGAAAAGACACTCCTGCTTGTCGAGTGCGATGCGCCGAAGCAATCGGGAACGGGGTGGTATTCAGCGTACCCGAACCTGGGTATCGACTTCTCCCGCTGCAATGGCAAAGCCCATGTCCTCTTCTGTGACGGCACCGTCGCCCTGTGGACACCTGAACAGTTGAACGTCGGGGACACCCCGGATACTGCAGCAGCTCCCTGGTACAGCAAACTGAGCCGGAACCCGAAGCTGACCGGATCCATTCCCGCCCCGGTGCCTGCACGAGTCGCTGCCGTGGACAAGGGGAAGTCGCCCTCCCCGCCTCCAGGCCCGCCGAAACCCGTGGCCAAGACGCCGCCACCGAAGAAACCGGTCAGCGAAGACGGACCGCTGGTCACCGTGGCGAAGATCAAAGTCCCGCCGACCATTGATGGCATACTCTCGCCCAACGAGTGGACTGCCTGCTCTGCGTTTGCCGGCTACAGCAGCTATGTCACACGCCAACTGAACGCTCTGGATGTCGCGTCCTTTGCAGGCTACGACGACACGGCTCTGTACCTGGCATTTCTTGTTCCCCTGCCACGGGGGGCAGAGCCGCGTGCCAAGGTCACCGAACGCGATGGGCGCGTGTACAAGGAAGATGCAGTTGAGATTATCCTCGACCCCGCGGGAGACGGTGACATTCGGCAGTTGGTGGTGAATGCGATCGGTACGGTTTTTGACCGGCGCGGAGCAGAAACGGCATGGCAAGGCAACTGGCTGATCGCAACCAGCAGGGGCACTGCCGAGGACCTTCCCCCCTACCTCACCGGCAGCACGGGGTTCTGGTCCCTGGAACTGGCGTTGCCATTCAAAGACCTGGGACTCGCAACCCCGCAACCCGGCGACACGTGGCGCGCCAATTTCTGCACGGATGGCCAGCACGCACGTGTTTTCGCACCGACCTTTGATTCCTATCTGGATCGTGCGGAATTCGCAAGGATGCGTTTCCTCGGATCGGGGGCGCCCTCGCTACACCTCCCAACGCTTGGGGAGCTGGCCTCCGGAAACGTCACACTGACAGGACTATTGAGGAATCCCTCGGCGCAGGACATGACTGTCGACTTCCGCATCGACGCCGAGAAAGAAGGGACACGCATTGTCGAGCGCACGGGCTTCGACGAAATCGTCGGCGCTCTCTTCAAATGGGAGGATTCAGTCTCCTTGCCGACTGCCGCAACCGTACCACTGTCCCTGAACACAACAATGGAAGATATGCGTCTGAACAGGTTCCGGATCACAGCCACTGCCACGGACGCGGATGGACGACCGACATGTCTATACCGGCAACAGGGGGAGATGAAGATCCTCCCCCCGCTGCGGGTCAGCTTGGAGAACTACCCGACCAATGAAGAACTGGTCCTGAATGTCGATATTTCCGGGCTGGGTCCGGCAAGTGAGGCAAGGAGACTCACCTGGCAGATACGCTCAGAGGACAAGCCCCCCATGCAGTCTGCGGAGTCCGCAATGACTGGACTGCACCAGTCGGAGACCATTGACATAAGCGGCCTGACTCCGGGCACGTATGCGTTGAGAGTTGACATCACCAACGACAAGGGGGCCTCACAGGCGAATACGAGCGTCCCATTCGTCAAGGTCAGGAATCCGGCCTGGTTCCGCAATGACATCGGCAGTGCACGGACCGTTCTCCCCCCTTTCACGCCTCTTGAGCGCGATGGCCAGACCGTCGCAGTGTGGGGTCGGAGCATGGCCTGGTCCGACGCCTCGGTGTTGCCTTCAGCCATAACCAGCGTCGGGACCGCCCTCCTGGATGCGCCTGCCCGGATCGTCCTAACTGTAAACGGCAAAGAGCAACGCATCGGCCTCCAGACCATCGATTTCACTGCCACGGCCCCGGACCGCACGGAGTTCAGTATCACCGGGAACTCAGCGGCCATTTCGGCAGAGGGCTCGGGATGGGTTGCCTACGACGGGCTGATCTGGTTCGACGTGGCACTCACCTCACGTCATGACGCGACGCTGAGCATCGACAGCTGCAAGCTCGAATTCGCGCTCAACCGACATGCTGAGCTCTACTACCACGGCGTGCCCGACCGAAGCATGACCGGACGCATAGAGGGAGCCGAGCTGGAATTCCCCGACCAGACCTATTTCTGGATCGGCGGCTGCGAGAAAGGCCTCGGAGTCATTCTGGATTCCGGACCGGACCTCACTCAGAGCAAGCTGCCACGCTTCAGAATCCTCCCTCGTACTGACCACGTTCTCTGGCAGATCGACCTCAGCGACAGGACCGATATGGCCCCCGCACTGAAGTACAGATTCGGGATTCAGGCAACCCCGGTGCGTCCCTTGCCACCCGATTGGCACTCCTGGCTGAGTGTTGACTTCAGAGACCGAAGCGACAACGAGTATGCGGAAATCGCAGATGCCATCGACATGACGACGATCTGGGAGAAGTTCAGGGGAGATCCGGAATCGTGGTGGCGACCGGTTTTTTCGGACCCGATGGGGGTACGCACCGACAAAGTCTCAGTCTTTGTCGCCGACGCACATGCCAGAAGGACACCAGCCATCCTCTACTCCTGTCCCATGAATTTCACCGACAACGCCCGCCCCGAGTACACAACCTATGGGAACGAGTGGTGCACCATGCCGAGAACGCGCTGGAAATGCGCCGGCTTCACGCAGAGCAGAGCGTGTGCTCGGAGTTCATTCCCCGACTGGTTGCTGCACCATTTCCGGAACACGATCCGGGAGACAGGCCTTGATGGGCTCTACTTTGATGGTGCCGGCAGCGGGGACTGTATCAACCAACACCACGGGTGCGGCTGGGTTGGCCCGGACGGCAAACGACACCCAAGCCGGCAACTGTTGCCCACCCGTGAGTTCAACCGCCGGGTTGCGACCATGCTGCACGAGGAGGTGGAACCGCGCAGGCTTGAGGCCGCCTCGGCAGCGCACCGCCCCGGATGGCCACGGTATTACAACTGGATCCATATTTCGGGAGCCGTTTGCCCCCCTCTCTACAGCTTCAACACAGCCTACTTCTGCGGTGAGTGGTTCAAAGGCGCTCTCAAACGAGGCAAGAGCTACCGTGAGCTACTGACCCTCGACACGTTCCGACCACGCTATATCTCGACTCCATGGGGCGTGCCGAACTTCTTCCTGCCGATCACGCGTGAGCGGAAAGGCGACATAACGACCGAGACCGAATGCGTCCTCGCCTACATGCTCCCGCACGGCACCCCCATCTACCCGAGATACTTGAATGCCGAGCTAATTCAGACCGTTTTGAGAGCCATGGCCGAGTTCGATACCAAAGGTGCGGCGTTCACCCCGTGTTGGCGCGAAAACAAGCTGCTTAAGCTCGACTCATCCGGAAACAGAAATGTCCTCCTCGCGGTTTGGCAGCGGGACGGTGAGATCCTGGCCGTCCTGGCCAATGTAGGAAACACACGTGCCACTCCCCGGCTTGCCTGGGAAGGGGGAAAGGACGCCCGCATCGGGACTCTTTTCTCACGGACAGGACCATTGCCGAAGCGGATCGCACCGGGTCACCCAGCGGAAATCGAAGTGGGCGCAAACACCTTCATTTTGGCCCGAATTGCATACGAGCTGTAGGCACGCGTCGAGGGCGAGGTGCAAGGACACGACGTCGTCTCCCCCCCCAATCCCGAATGGCGCTAAGCTGGGGGCCTGCACGGAAACGCCTGTTTTGGTGAATTTGAGCGGTCGAGGGCGACCGCCCTCCAGCCTGAAGACACCGTTCGCGGCAACCCCGTTGGAGGGCGACCGCTGGGCTTCCGTGCAGGCACCAACGTACTAAGGAACACTGACCGTGACGACAGAAGCGACCACGCAGGACGAAGAGCGGATCCCTTTCTCATGTTGCCTGGACTGCGGCAGCCGGTGCGAATTGGTCGCCGTAAAGCGCGGCGGCAAACTGGTCCGCATTGACACCCCCGCAGGGCGCCCTGACACTGCCGTACTCCCCCGCCTTGTGCCGTGCGCACGCGGACGCGCCCACCGGCGCTTGCTGTCAGCCTCCGAGCGCGTCCTGCATCCACTGCGGCGAACCGGCCCCCGAGGAACCGGGGAATTCGAGGAAGTGAGCTGGGATACGGCTCTGAATCTCGTGGCCGAAAACCTGACTGCTATCCAGACCGAGGGCTCGACCGAGGCCGTGCTCTGCGGGACAGGAGCGGGAGCAGCCGGCAGCCCGGGTTTCAGCGGTGGGGGAGCCCTCAGACGGTTCTTCTCGTTCTGGGGCCCGATCACCGGTTTGGGGGGCAACATGAGCTTCCACTCGGTGGGCTTGGCCGAGAACTGGATGTACGGCGGCACGGTGGATGCCAGCGACCGGGCAACCCTGCAGGAATCCCGCCTCATCGTGCTCTGGGGCAATAACCCAGCCGAGACACATATGGGCCCGAACACGGAGTTCTTCATCGCCGAAGCCCGTGACCGCGGCGCCAAGGTCATCGTGATCGACGCCCGTTACACCGACAGCGGCGTGCTCGCCGACGAGTGGATCCCCATCCGCCCGGGCACGGATGTCGCCCTCGCTGCTGCCGTGGCGTTTGAGCTGGAACACAACGAGTGGGTCGATCGGCAGTTCCTGGCACGGTGTACCACTGGGTACGACGCTTATCGTGACTATGTACTCGGGGTCTCGGACGGCGTGGCCAAAACACCGGAGTGGGCCCAGGACATTACCGACGTCCCCGCGGACACGATACGGTCGCTCGCACGCGACCTGGGCACACTGAAACCGACCGCCATCCTTCCCGGATGGGGTCCGCAGCGCACGCTCAACGGCGAGCAGTTTCCACGCGCCATGATCACCCTCGCCTGCATGACCGGCAGCGTCGGCGTGCACGGCGGCGGCGCGGCTGGGCTCGGCTTCCGCAAAGGCGCCGTGTTTCCCATGCCCGGCATGCGTTCGGGGCCGCACGGCGCAGGCCGGACACTCCACAACGCCACCTGGGCAGCTGACGTGCTCAGTGGCGATCTGCAGCCGCCGGTGAAGATGGTCTACGCCGCCGGCACGAACATTGTCAACCGCAGCCCAAACACACGCACCAACATCGACGCGCTGCGGCAATGTGAGTTCGTCGTGGTAAACGAACCGTACATGACACCCACTGCCCGAGAGGCCGACCTCGTCCTCCCCATTGCCCTCAACCTGGAACGCTGGGAAATCCTCAGATCCTGGGGACACAACGCTCACGGCTTCATGAGCCCGCCGGTCACCGAGCCGGCAGGGGAAGCAAAGACCGATTACTGGGTCTTCTCGCAGCTCGCCCGACGCCTGGGGTTCTTCGAAGAGTACACCCAAGGCCGAGACGAGGAGGAATGGGTGCAGCACATGGCCGCCGGGGCCGGCCCCGCAGCTGAAGCCCTTCTCCGAGACGGCGTCGCCCGGCTCGACCGTGAATTGCACGTCGGACTGGCCGACTTCCGCATCGATCCCGAGGCACACCCACTGCCGACCCCATCGGGACGCATCGAGCTGGTCAACCCAGCCGCAGAGGAGGCCGGGGTGCCGGCCATCGCCTCATACGAACCCCAACCCACCGTGCCGCCAGGCTGTCTGCGTCTGCTGACACCGCACAGCCGGTTGCGGGCCAACTCGGTGCTGCACGCGAACGCCTGGCTGCAGCGCCTCGAGCCACACGCGCTGTGGATCAGTGCCCAGGACGCCGCTGAACGTGAGATCAACAACGGGGAAGAGGTGGTGGTTCGCAACGAGAACGGGACAGTCGTCGTGCCCGCCAAAGTCACTGAACGCATCACCCCCGGAGTTGTGTGCCTCTATCAGGGAACGTGGTACGAGCCAGACGAAACGGGGGTGGACCGCGGCGGATGCGCCAACACGCTGACCGGCCACGGCCTCTCACCCAGCAACGGCATAGCCACACATTCGGCGTGCGTCACCGTGCGGAGGGCTGAATCATGAACGACCAAGTCTTCACCATCGACCTCGCACGCTGCATCGGTTGCGGGACCTGCTCCATCGCCTGCAAAGACCGCACCAGACTCCCGGACGACGTCGATCTGCTGCAGATTGAGACCACCGAACGTGGTGCGTACCCCGCCCCCAGTGTCACGCACCGGGTAATCCACTGCTTCCACTGCGCTCAGGCGCCGTGCGTAGACGTGTGTCCGGTCGACGCGTTGACCCACGCCGCGGACGGATTCGTTGCCCTGGATGAGGACGCCTGTACGGGCTGTGGACGATGCGTCGACACGTGCCCGTTTTCTGCCGTCACAGTCCTGCCCGATGCGACCGCGGCCAAATGTGACGGGTGCGGTGACGAACTCGCGGAAGGCAGAGAGCCAACGTGCGTACGCGCCTGTCCGATGCGAGCGCTCAGCTACGCACCAGCATCCGCCCCGCTGCCTCCCGGCCGCGTCCGGGAAGTCGAGATTCGCGGCGCGGAAGCCGCACCCCGGGTCTGCTATCTGCAAAGGCCCAGCACTAGTCATTCGTGAAGTCGTATTCGGTGCGGGTGCTGTGCTCACGCATGTAGGCGATGAACTGCGGTCTTGCCATGGCGGGAGCCTGGCCTTCGCCAGTTGTTCTATCGCTCATATTCGAGGTCGCAACTGCCTTCGCGGGACAGTCCGGTCGCCGTCCAGAGGCCGCCTCCCACTTTGGGGGCGTCCGGTTCAGTGTGGGAGGCGGCCTCCGGACGGCGACCGAACCGTGCTCAAGAACGCTGAAGTTACAGGCGAGGGAACTCGTTCCGAATGCGTTCGGCTTCGCCGGCGTCATCACGCAACGGGTCCACCAGGCATCCGGCAAGCACCTTTGCACTATCCAGGTACGCGAGCTGTTTGTCCGCAATCCGGAAATCCGCGCCATGCAGCTTGCCTTCGCCTCCTCCTACGTGCGGATGAATCGCCGGCATCACCTGGTTCACATTCCATCCCCACGTTCTTCCCTGTGTCAGAAATTGAGCGTAAAGAGCTCGGCGTTCTTCACGGTGGCCGATATGCGGAATGCGCCGGACGGCAGACTGTCGAAGACCGACAGGTCCGTGCCGTCGCCGGTCTCGATTCGTGTGTTGTAGCCTTTGATCGGGATGTCGTCGGTATCCAGCAGGGCGATGTGGATATAGCCGTTGTCGCCGATCCGGGCATTCATGGCCATGGCGCCCTCTGCGACAACGGTCCGGGTCTGGAAGGCGCCCTCCGTAGCGCCGACGGTCAGGGCCCACCAGCCGTCCTTCCGGTGCGCCACCACGCCGGGTGTTATGCCCTGCTGCTTGATGGCCTGCGCGAGGTCTTCGTACGATCCGTAGTGATCGAAATAGGGCCATTGGGCCAGGCCTCGCTCGCCGTAACGCTTCTCCAGGAACGTCCCGTCAAGCCAGGTGACTTTCTCGGTGGAGTGAGCATAGGTGCCTCCGAAGTGCGGCGTCGCACTGGCCCAGCTGATGAGGTGATACATCATGCCGTCGCGTTCCACCACCGGGATGTTATGCGAGATGCCTCCGAAGTTCCAGTCGCCGGGCTTTCCCCGCGGGGTCCACGGGACATGATCCACGGACCGATGCCACGCCATGCCATCCCAGGAGTAGAACAGTTCAGTGTGCATTTGTTGCCGGACGGCATTGTACATCAGCGTATAGGCGACCATCAGTCCACCGCTGTCGGGCACGGTGTAGATGCGGGCTCCGTAGTGCTGCTCCGTCGGCCCGTCCTGCTCATCGGGAGGGGCCATGTAGCGTTGATCCCAGTTCAGCCCATCCTGCGTGGAGAAAACCGTCAGCATGCGGGCTGCTTGCCAAATGTTGTCATATCGGGCCACGAAGGGCTGATAGCGTTTGAGCAGGCGGCCACGGACATAGACGAACGTCCTGCCGTCCGGCGAGAGCCATTGGCCGGCGAAGTTGTCATTCGAGTTGAACGGATCCTCAAACTCACCCGCGGACAGGCCGTCCCTCAAGAAGGGCTTGTCCCGCAGAATCAGGTAGGTGTCGTCCTTTTCCCAAAGCAGCCATGCGGTTCGGGCCGGGGCCTGCATGACTCCCCAGTCGTCAGGCTTGTACCCGGTGTCGTGCACACGTAGTCCGGCCAGCTGGACGGGCCCATCGGTTTCAGCATCATAGAAGCGGAAGCGGCGGTCCTTGCCGGGAGGCCGAATGGCCCGGCTGCCGAGCCGCGCGGCATGCTGCTGCAGAGAGGAAGGCGTCGAGTCCAGACCAGCCGGAATGCCGGCAGAAACCTCCCACTCGGCCAGGTTGGCGGGATCGGCCACGGCATAGTGATTCTCCGCGGACCCTCGGGACCGATCGCGATCATTGTCTACAAACCGTATCGCCAATTTGCCGTCGGGCAGGAACCCGATGACATTGCCGTGTTGCCAGACCTTTCCGGATTTGAGGAATGGACGGCCGGCCTGGTGGAGGTCCGGCGTCACCGGACGAATCTCCACCCGTTCCCGGGAGGTAAGATACCGGGCGTCAGGGAAGAACATCTTCCTCCCCGTGAAAGGCTCCGGGTCGGCCGGGGGCAAGGGTGGGGCCAGGCGATTGATCCGCAGCAACCGCGCGAGGGATCCGCCGACCGCTGCCTGGCCGCCGTCCGCTCGCAACTCCACCCGATATTCCCCGTTCTCCCAGGCTTTGATCGCGAAATCGATGCGAGTCTTGCCGCGTACAAGCGTGGCGCGGCGAGGCCTTTCCGGAACGCGGCCGGTATGGCGCTCTCGGACAGTGATGACCGCCTCGATGCCCTGGGGACAATCCTGCCCGACCACAACATGAAGCTGGGCCGTCTCTTGGTCGCGGTAGACCGGCAGGCGAAACTCCGCCTCAATCATGCTGCTCAGTTGTCCCCGAATCTCGCTGACGGCATCGTGGGTGTACAACTCGATCTCCCTGATCACGACGCCCGGTTCGGGCCGAGCATCGGGATCGGTTCGCCGGCCCGTATCGTTGGACCTCAAGATTGTCACACGGAGCCCCATCACCTCGATCGGGTCGATTTCGAGGGTCGTAACGAGCTCCTTGTTGTTGGAGGCGCCTGATTCGCTCATGCCCGGCGCGTTTTCGACGGTTGCCAGCCCAAACCAATGGCCCGTAGCCGGCGGCATTCCCTCGATCTTGAACGCCGTGGCAGCCATCTCGCCGCTGGGGTACGGGGCGTAAGCAGCGTCGCCGGAGAAAATCCGTACGGTGCGCACCAACTTGGTCTTGAGCATGTTGAACTGCAGCACGGCGGGCAGCACGGCCAGCGTCTCCCTTGAAGCGCCGCTGACATTCCCATCATTCAATCGCGGAGCTTCGCGGAGTTCTCCGTCCGGGCTGACGACGAAGGCCTTGGTCTCATACGCCGAGAGCAGGACGTTTGCGCGGCCTTCGAAGGAGGCCGGTGCGTCGACCCCATCGGCTCGTGACGCGGCAAAGAGGGACAACAACAGGGCCGACGGCATGATGAAACGGAGAAGGTCCTGTCCGGAAACGAAGCAGCGCGGATGCGCCTCGGGTCGCTCCCATCCATCCCGCGCGTAACTGGGGCGTGCACTGCCGCAAACCCGATCGGCCGGCGAAGGTAGGTGGGGAGCATCGTGATGAAACGGTGTTTTCATAGAAGGCCCTCCACGGGCCACTCACCAATACTTGAGAGTTCCGAGTCCATGGCCTGTTGGGGAGGCTCCTCGGCGCTCACCCGGCCGGCCTCACGCCTTCAACGGGCGCCAAATCGGTGTGCCCCGGATGACCTTCTTAAGGTAAGGGACACGAGAGTATCTGCGAGAAATTCCGGCCAAGTGCTTCACAGGGCTGTGTCCACGGCCAACGGGGGGCAGATTCCCGGCCGACGTGGGGCGAACCGTGGTGCCGGCCTCGCCGGGTGACGTCGCCATTTCCTTGCCGTGCCAATCACGCTGCGGTACCTTCCTACCCATGACCGGGAAGCAAACCCCTATCTGCTATCTTCTTTCCCGCGGCCGGAAAGCAAGTTCCTCCCCGTGAGCAGAGCCCCATCTGACAGACAGAGGACAGAAGCAATGCTCAGAAGAAGCACGCCAGGCTTCGCTGCCATGTTGGGGGGGGCTTTCGTAGGATTGCTTTGTCTCGCCAGTGGTGGCCCGGTGGGGAGACGCTTGGGCGACCGAGTTGGTCCGAAGCCTGGTGAAATGCAGCGTGTACCTTCCAAAGCCGTGCAGGCCTCCCCCGCAATCCCCTGGGACGACATCTTCAGTCCTGCCCCCTACCCTTCTCATGGCTATCCCTGGGAGAATAACGACCTCGGCATCACGGATGCCGTCCCCGAGCCGTGGGCGCCCGTTGAGTTGGCCGGCAACCGAATCCGGCTGGCCGGCAAAGTCTACGAGCTTCAGCAGTCCGGTTTCCCGGCGCAGGTGTCCCTGTCCGGCTGTGGGGTGTTCGCAGTCACGCCGGAAATCGCCCTGCAGATCAATGGCCGGAAGGTCGCGTTCAGAGATATCAAGACCGAGGTGGCGGAGCGGAAGGCCTCTGCCGTCGTGCTGTCCGGAGCCCATTCTGATCGTGACTATGTCGTGCGTTTCACCGTCACCATTGAGTTTGACGGGCTGTACAGGGCACGCCTCGACATCTCGCCCAATGGCGGGAAGCCAGTATCCATTGACCGTTTCCAGCTGGTTTTCCCCATTCGCAGGGAACTCGCATCCTACTACAGCCGGTTCATCGCATACGACTTTGATGCGATGCGTGCAGACAGAAGCGACCTGCTCGCGAGCTACGGCAGAATCGAATCCCCCCTCTCCCTCAGTTTCGTCCCGACGCTGTGGGTCGGCAACGACAAGATGGGGTTGGAGTGGGTCTGTGAATCAGACATCGCCTGGCAGAACAAAGAGCCGGGAACCCAGCTTCAGCTCCAGCCCCAGCAGGATCGCGTATTGCTCACTGCAAACGTCATTGACAGGCCACTTCCGCTACAGGAGACTGCCTACACGTTCGAATTCGCCCTCTTCTCCACCCCGGCACGCCCCCCCGTCGTGGCCGAGCGGAAGGCCAGGCTGGTGTCGGCACACCTGGACGATTGCTTCACTGAAGAAGACTACCGCTTGCTGGATATCTACGGAATCGGTTGGCACAGACAGGTCCCAAAAAAGCACGTCATGCTGCCGGTCTTCACGCCGCCCGATGGCGTTCCACCTGAACCATCCAGCCAGTTCATCAACGCCTACACAGCCAAGGGCGGGAAGTTCATTCCCTATGGCGCGCTCTACGCCTTCCCCCGAGTGCTTCCGGGGGACGAATGGGAACACTACCGCAAGCACTGGCTGACGCGGGAAAGCCTGGATGCCCCGGCGTTCTCGAAGAACAAGACCTGGGCCAAGCTTCAGGGCCTCGAACCGAGCACGAATTCTCTGGTCTACGTCACCTACACCCACAAGAGCATCCGCGACTTCCTGGTTTACCACTATGTGCAGGCCGTGAAAACGGGAAAGGTGCACGGCATCTACCTCGACGTGTCATCCCCCAATATCCTCAGCACGGTCCCTTCTCAACCTTACGGTGCACACGTGAAAGCCGGAGGCCTGTACTACCCGTTCTTTGCCCAACGACAACTGCTGAAGCGTCTTTACATTGCTTGCAGAGAGATCGATCCCAGCTTCATGATCACCCAGCACACATCGAAGATCGCGTCTGTTGTGGCAGGCTTTACCGGAATCGTGGCGGGAGGGGAATCTCTGAATGTCGTGTTTCGCGGGAAGAGCAGTCTCAAGCAGTGCCAGACGGATATCAACGCGTATGTGCCCGACTACGGACGTGTTCCCGAGTACGTGTATCTGAGCGAATTCGGCAAGGGACGCGGCATCAACATGGAGCTTCTGCCGCAGATCCACCACGGGCTGTTCAACAAGGATGTCATGGCGGCGCATCCAGCGCTGAGAGAACGCTATACGGACAGTCTGCTGTCACGGACACTGGTCTACGACATCAAGCTCTGGCCAGCCTACATGGATCAGGAGATCCTCCACGATGTGCTGGCCGTCAAACGGCAGTTCGGGTGGCTGGTCGATGCACAGTACGTGTCTCCTGCAGATAGCTCCGGTGCATTCTCCGGTTCCATCGATCCGGCACTGCGGGTGGCCTATTACACCAGAAGCACGAGAAATGACGCGCTTCTGGTGGTGTCTAACGTGGCCGGTCAGACCGCCCATCAGACATTGCGGCCGGCGCATCTGGGGAACGTCGTCGCCAAGACGCTCAGCGTTGCCTACGTGAGCACATCATCTGATGAAAATCTGGTTCGGATTGTCGACGGGACGACGATCGACGCAGCGCTGGGACCAGGGCAGTACGCAGTTGTGGTTGTTAACCCGAGAGAGCACTGAGGTCCCTGGGCTGCACCTGACCTCAACGTTGGAGGCGGTGCCACCCGCCGATCTTCCGGGCAGTCGGAGCACAGCG
>JABHEG010000147.1 GCA_018676675.1 Lentisphaerota bacterium | reverse complement strand
TGATTATGTATCTTTCACAGGAGGTAAGGAGAGCGACAAAGGGCGAACAGTGTCCGACAGTGGCCGGCCGGTTCGATCCGGCATTGACCCTCGCCCGTCCAGCCATGGAGGAGTGAAGACGGACAGAGAAGACGCCTCCCTGCCCACGGCGGCGTCCTGGTTCACCTCTGCGGTGTGCGCCCCGCGCTGCAATGCTCGTCGGGCTACTCTTTTCGGAACGTGCTTCTCCTCCACACGCCCTTCCGTTTGCATTTCCAGACTCCGGACCGGAAACTGAAGGCACGGGTGTCCGACTCGGTGCGGTAGCCCACCGATCCCCGGTGTTCTGTCCGTTGTATCGATGTGCTGAGAACGACCGAGAACTGCGTTCCTTTGAACGTACCCGTCAGGCCCCGATAGTGGTAGGAGTACCAACCGTCCCCGTCGCCCATCCCGAGGAACTTGATGACAACGGGGTCATCCCCCTCGGGGGATGTGGCCGTGAATGTCCCCTCTCGTCTCCGAAGAAGTGGGACACGCTTCCGTTCTGCAGCGATGGCTTCAGCTTGCCTCCTGCGTTGCACGACATCGATCTCAGTCGTTTCCGGCTTTGGAGACCGTCGGCGTGTCCCTGTTCCATGTGCCATATTCTGCGCCCCCGCCGACGTCACAGCCGTCGTCGGGTTCGTCACTCCCGAACGCAATCTGTTCCCCTCGGCATGAACAACACCAGCTTCTGATCGCGCCATGGTGACCTCACCGGTGGACTCCGCAGTCAAGGCCTGCACAACGGGCGGAGCCAACACCACGCGAAAACCGAGAACGGGTCTGGTGCTCGGGAGCAAGACGCTGATACGCATCGATGATCGGCACTGAGTTGAGTTGTTCCTCCAGCTCCCGCCTCGCGCGACACGTGAATCGCCGGCGACCGGCCCCGACGGGTTCTCGATTGGGCTACGACTGTAGAAGCGGCCATCGTACCTATCCAGACACCATTCCCACACGTTCCCGTGCATATCGTGCATCCCCCAGCCGTTGTGCCTCAGCGATCCAACGGGAGCTGCCTCGGAGTAACCGTCATCGCCCACCAAGTCGCGCCATCGCAGTTTCGAAGACCGGTCGCAGAAGTTGCCGTATCTGGAGAGCTGAGAGGGATCATTACCAAAGCTGTAGGGAGTTGCCGTGCCGGCTCGAGCGGCGTATTCCCATTCGGCTTCTGTCGGGAGCCGGAAAACGTACCCGGCGGGAAGGCGACCGGCTTCCTGCTCATGTGAAGTCAACCAGTCACAGAACGCCACGCAGTTATTCCAGTTCACCCAGACAACCGGGAGCCGGCCTCCGTGCGACAGGGCGTTCCCCTCATCCAGATGCTTCAGATAATCTCCGTCGGCGTCCTCCAGTCCATCGTATGCCGCCTCAGCAACGAAGGTCTGGTACTGCTGGTTCGTGATTTCGCATCGCCCCATCCAGAAGCCCTGTGGGATTCGCACCGGATGGACTGGGCGCTCGTCGCTATTTCCGTCAAGTGCCCCCATTCGGAACGTGCCCGGAGCGATCCATGCGAGCTCGAGGTCCAGGCCGGAGACCTTCGTGTCCTCTCCCGGCGTGACGGCCTCCGGCAGTGCCACTTCCGTGCCGGTGCCCTGCTCCGGAGACAGTGGGGGAACGGACGTCTGGATCTGCGGGACACGACCTGCGCCTATCGCTTCCACCGTTGCGCTGTCAAGCCTGCCCGTCTGAGCAATCCTGATCCGGGCCTGCAAGACCTTCAGTGCTTCCCGTGTCAGGCTACCTGGGACACCATCTGGCTCCCCTCGGTAGTAGCCCCGCTGCCGAAGCAGAGCCTGAAGGGCACGCCAGGTCTCGGTGCCCGGAAGTCCGTCAATGGTCCCTTTGTAGTGCCCGTGGTCGCGCAGGAAACGCTGCAGTGCCTGGTATTCCGAGCCTGCCAAACCGGTTCGAGGAACGACAAAACAGAAGTCCCCGCGGTCCCACAAGGGGTGCCGCATTTTGCCGAATTCAGCCGATTGCCCTTTCCTCCAGGAGGACAGCTCTGCTTCGAAGTAGTGGCCAAGTTCAGTCCCAAGGACATAGCCGTCGTCGTCCCTGTCGGCGGCTCCGTCCAAAGCCAGCACAAAAGCCTCCGCAAAGCTCTCACGGTTCCTCGTCCTTTCTTGCTCTGCTGTCACGGCGATGAATTGCCGTACGGGAAGCAAGACGCGCTCTGAAATGTAGGCAGGTATGTCTGCCTTTCTCACCCCGACGCCGCGAGATGCGAGAACCGTGCTGGAGAAAGGGCAGTCGAGAACAAAGAGCGCGTGACTGCACTCCAATTTCGAGCACAGAGCCACGAGGTCGCTCATCTCCAGAGCCTTCGCCGTGAAGCCCTCAAGCCCCTTGTCCGGATGAGGTGCGTCAGCCGGGACCAGGTACCCCTTCTTCCGCCCACCGAAAGGGCCGTCTCGTTGGTGACCGTGGCCCGCAAAGAAGATGACCATACGCCCTGTCTTGTCAGCCACCGAGGCGCCCACGAGCCCGTTCAGACCTCTGGAGAGGTCATCGCTCGTTGGGTTCTCGAGACGCGTGACGGCAAAGCCGTTGTCTGAAAGGGCGCTGGAGATCGTTTCGGCCTCAAGGGCCGCGGAGGGAAGATCCCCCCAACTCGCATCCTGGTACCGCGACACATGGATCACCAAAGCGAGACTCGACCCAAAGCGCCCCAACTCATGGCCTGCCCGGTCGCGGACCTCAACGACCCTGAAACCCCTGGCCGATGAGGCAACCAGCGGCGTGGGAAGTAACGCCGAGGTCAGACACAGAAGAACACTCAGATGTCGTGTAGCCATGGGCCTCCCTTTGTCTGCCCTGCTCCAAACCTTAGTTCGCGTGCGTGGGAGGTCAAGCTGAGAGGCAGGGGCTAGGGAGCGTGCAGCCAGACTCCGTCAGCCATTGCTCGGATTGTGCTCCGGTCGAGCGCAGGACGGGGGGGGATGCCTCGGGCCGTTTGGAACAGCTCCAAAGCCTGGTAGGTCCGCACGCCATCTACCCCATCAACATCCCCTCGGTAATACCCCATGCGTTTCAGCCCCCCCTGCAAGCCGCTCCACGTTCCCGGCCCCAGAACCCCGTCGATCTGTCCTTCATACAGTCCCTCTCTCCGGAGGCGTTCCTGCAAATCGGCGATGTCCTTCGCTTCCGGCGGGGTGTGTCTGCGAGGGACCTCGATGCGGAACTCCCCCTGGCCATAGGTGGGGTCTCGCATCTTGTCAAAAACAGGAACTTGACGCGTCCCGTAATGGTGTAGCCGCGTGCTAATGAAGCATCCGATCTCATGTCCATCAATGTAGCCGTTCCCATCGAGGTCCCCCGCCCCTTCGAGCGCCGCGACGAAACACGGGGCGAACTGACTGACTCCAGGCACGCGTTCGTGCGCCTGGCCTGAGGTAATGAAGTACCGCACCGGCAAGTTCGCTGTTCCCGGGGGAGTCTCAGGAGCATCGGAAGGCTGGCCTCTCCCGTCTATCTCGAGAATCGCCCCTGAGAAGCAACTGTCAAACAGCAACATGGCGTGTCTTGCGTGCACCTTTCGGCACCAAGAAAGAACGTCGACCATGTCGTACGCCTTGCTGAGGAAGCCTTGCTCGTCGTGATCCGGACGCGGCGCGTCGGCGGGGACAAGGTAACCCTTGGACCTCAGCTTCCTTGCCTGCTCGACCATACGGCTGTGACCGTGGCCGGAGAAGAACACCAGAAGACGGTTGTCGACATCGTGTCCATACTTCGCAAGGAACCGTGAGAAGGCGCCTTTGAGGCCTTCCGCATCCGGATCGAGGACACGCACCACTTTGAAGCCTCTGTCTTCGAGTACCCGTGCTACGGCGGCAACTTCACTCGGAACGGTCTCGAGATCCGTCCAGCCTGCCGTGTAGTCGGAGACACCAATCACGAGCGCATAGCTGCCCTTGTATGTGTGGCCCGTGATTGTTGTTGGTCCCTGGACCGGAGGCTCTGCACTCGCGGTCTCTGCATCTCCGGCAACACGACTCACAGGATGCTCATTCTGCCCCTCCGGTGGTGTCACAGTCTGTTCCACGGGAGTGTTTGGGGTATGCCTCCCGTCTACGATGGCTACAGGAGGGATGGCCGGTGGGGGCGTTGGCTCGTCAGGCAATCGTGCGTCTTCCGGAGGCTGTGCCGCCTCGGTTTTTCCGGCCCTTGGGGGCTCCTTCTGAGCAAGTGAGGAACCACTGCCGTCGTCATCAGATGATCGACCTTTCACTGATGAGTCGACCAACACTGACGCAAGGAACACCCCCCCGAGCACGACGAAGACAGCCGCGATGGCCTTGCGGCACAGAGCCTGATGGGGGTATGATGACTCCGCCACTGGCGTTGACGTGGGCTTCTGCGGAGACTGGCACCTGACCGCTTCTTCCCCGTTCGGCCCCAGCTTCCACAAGGCGGACAATGACCACCAGGTGCCGACGAATCCTCCGACGAAAGGCGCAAGGAAGAGGCCAAAGCAGATAGCTCCCATGAAGTCTTCGCTGGTGGAGTCGAATGCGATCCAGCCGCAGGCTATCCCGAACAGTGGAGCCAGTGACACAGCGACGGGCCACGACAGGGATAGCGAACGGGCCACGCTGTCCGGCATTCCCGGGTTCAGGCCGCGGACTTGTGATGCCGTCGTGCCTCCGCCAATGAACCATCCCAGTACGAGGGAAAAGCAGACTGGGGCAAGAGGAAGAGCGTCCGCACTTGGACTGGAGAGGGCGACCGCCCCAGCGAGCAACCCGCCAACGACTCCGCCGACGCCTCCCCCGACGCTCCAGCCAAAAGCGATGCGTGATACCGTCCATCCCTGTACATCCGCATCAATTCCGCCCCGGGAGCTCCGCCCCTCGCCCCGCCTTCCTGGCAACAGTGAGCAGAGCCTACGACCGGTCGCGTGGCCACCCAGATAGCCCCAAGAGCTACCCCAGACAGAACAGAACAGGCCGAGGGCGGGAGGCCCCATCCAGTCCGGGAGGGATTTGACGCCGCAGACGTCTAGTACACATGCACAGAGGGCGCCGATCAGTCCTGCAATGAGTGCGGAGAAGACCATCGTCCCCTCCCAGGCCCCCCCGACCAGGCAGGAAGACACGACCAGATGCCTCCAAGGAGGGGGACCGTCGATGTGGGCGGCTCCTTCACGCCTTGACGGTCGTGTTCCCCAGGTTGTTCGATACTTGCCCATGGCTCCAAAGATCGTCATGCGAAGACGCTCAGATCCCCCCAATCCCCGAGCGATGGCGCCTTCTCCGCAACGCATCTACTCAGGAATCAATAGCGCCTCAGGAGCCCCGAATCAAGCTGAATGGGCGGCGTGCGGGGACGGTCCGCCTTGGCAGGAAGTCATGCGCGGATGTTGTGCCCCCCGGAAGGTGAAGCAGCTGGCGTCACGCCCCGAGGTGCCAGGGCGTGGGGCAAGACGGTCCCGATTCCGCAGCAATCACAGACGGCAACTTCTCCTCGACACCAGGCCCAACCGCTACTGACTCGATCTCTCTATTGCCTCATACGCCCTGGCACTCCCTCGACCCCGTCAGGCGGATCGACGAAGCCACGCCCCTGCAATTGACTTGGCCATCCGGCTTGGCCAGAAAGTGGAACTGCTCCTGATGTTGGCCATACGTCAAGATGCTCCGTGGCTTTCTTTGCGACCTTGCTTCAACACTAGCGTAAGATGTCACGTCTTGTCCGGGATGTGGCGTATCAACACTGCCACACCACTGAGCCCTCAAGGGGCATGGTAAGAGACTGCATGAGTTGGAGGCGACCGATGACGTACAGCATCAGTGACAATGCGGAGCAGCTCCCGTGGCCGAAGTCGGTCACGCACCAGCTTATCGGGGCAGGTATCCTGCTGCTCCCGCAACTCGTGCGACTGGCACGGACTTCAGAAGGGCTGGACGGGCTTGTCCGGCTCACGAACGTCGGCCCCAAGCAGTGGCGCGAATGGATCGACCATGTCCTTGCCCTCGTGCCGGAGGAGGTCTGCCAGACCACGCCGCCGCCGGTTGAGCTCGCTCGCCTCGGCTTCCTCCTGACGCGGGAGATGTGCGACCACGACCCTCGTGAGGAGGAATGAGTATGGCTGCCACACACACAGACGCCGACTGGCCTCTGACATTCGTCACCCCGACGCCGTGGTCCGTCCTTGGGCTCGAGGACCGCGAATCGACGCTTCTGCGCGTTGCGGGGATCATCAGTGCCGAATCCCTTTACCTGCGGCTTCTGGACCCGGGACAGCGCCTCTTACTGTCTCGTTACCTCGAGGCGACAGAGAAGGAGTTGATTGACTGGCGTCGAGTCCTGGTGGAGCGTGTCCCGTCTCTGGCCGCAGCCCGTCCATGTGAGGTCGGGCCACTGGCCTTCGGCTGTCAGGACATTGAGCCTGAGGAACGCAGCGAAGAACGGGCGTATCTCGACGATTTCGACGACATGATCAGCGGTTACGACTGGGCAGCCCATGACCATGAGCACATTGATCTGCGCGCGGACCTGCCCGGTCCTGTATCCCAGGGCGCACGTGGATTCTGCTGGGCGTTTGCGGCCGTTGCGGGGACGGAAGGAATGCTCGGGCTCAGCAAAGGCAGCGAGGCCTTCGTGGTCCAAGTCGCCAAGAACGATATCGGTGATCCCTGGCCCAACGACGACGGCGGAAGCTCGGTCGTCGCTGCCAAGGCGATGATCGAGTACGGCATACCCGAAGAATCGGACTACCCTATGACTCTGGACCTGTCCATCCATGAACGCCCGCCGGATTGGGTCTACGAGAGAGCGATTTCGCACCGTCTCGGGGACTACCTGGTGTTCGGTGATCGGTACGGTTTTGGCATCGACGCGGTTGCCGCCGCCCTGCGAGGCGACGCAGCCTTCCCCGGCCGTCCGCTCGCCATCTCCGTCCCTGTCTACCCCAGTATCCGTGCAGTGGGAAGCGACGGTCTCTTGCCGGACCCGCTTCCGGGGGAAGAGCCCATCGGGTACCACGCGATGTCCATTGTCGGCGTCACCTTGGTTCAGGTCGAGGGCTACGACTTGCCATATCTGATTGTGCGGAATTCTTGGGGAAAGCAATGGGGAGACCGTGGCCACTGTTACCTGTCGGAGCGCTACTTGAACGAACACGCACGTCGTCTGCTGGCCGTGTTCACAACCACCGAAGTGGACCAAGCCTGCGCTCTTCCTCTGGTCGGGCGATTCAGGCGAGTCCGGCGTCGGGGCCGGCCGTTGGTTCCCACCCGAGAGCCTGGTCGCAGTGTGAGAAGAAGGACGACCACAGTCCTCACCGTGGCCGGCTGCGTGGTTGGGGTAGCCGTGTTGACGCTCCTTTCCGGCCACCGAGGGCAGCGATCATCTGTCGACAATGGCACGCCGAAGGCTGAGGACATTGCTCCCACCTTCGCTGCCGTGCCGTTCCCGCTTCCTGTTGCACCGGCGGCCAGGCCGGACGCAGCAGGCGGCTTGGGAACCTCTGGTGGCGACGTGAGCCCCTTTGCGACTGAAGACACGGAGCCGACGTGTTCGCCCGTGTCCCTCGCGACCGGCCCTGCCGATGGAACTAATGATCCCGACGCCGGGATGAGGACGACTGCCGTGCTTGATTTCGACGCTCATATCACCCGCCTCTTCCGAATCATCAAGGAGCTTGATAGGAGGCCTTGCTTGTAGACGGCCGCAAGTTTGCGCTTCTCGGAGTCGGAGAGACGCATATGTTTGGCCGACGCACAATTCCCCGTCGCACGGCGGCCGGAAGCGGCTACTCCCCGAGCTCCCAGCGATCGAGATCGAGGACAAAGACGGATTTGAACGTTTCCCCGGGCTCAAGCGGCCGGTAAAGCCGCCAAAAGAGCAACCGGTCTTCCGCAAAGACTCCGTTGACGAAGCCGCGGAAGTGGCGCACCAGGAATCGATTGAAGTTGGTGTGTTCTGGCACCGGTAAGAAGCAAATCAAGTCGCGGAGCGGTTCTGAGCCGCTGTTGCGGAGCGTCAGCAGCACGATCAGACTGCTGCCATGGTACAGCTTCTGACGTTCCTGGCGGGCGACAGCCTTGAGTGAGACGTCTGCTTTGCCCGTGACACGGGGCTCGAAGATCAAGGCCAGCTGGCCGCCTGCGTAGCGGGTTACGGTGCCATTGGCCCGGAGCTCGGCCAGGAGTCGACTGACCGTCTCATCGGCAATGATCTCCGACGTGTCGAGCAAGATCCTGTTGTTCCCCGAATCGTAGAACCCGTCCACCATCCCGAGATCCTCGAGCAACTCAAGAATACCTGAGTCATCAAGCTCAGACACGTTGCCTAGATCGGTCATATCCGACAGGCTGCCAAACCGAGTCAAGACTGCGACGCGCTGCTTGTAGTCAACGCCCACCTCTTGCAGGGCAAACAGCGTCATCCCTTTGTCAAGGGCGACTCGTCCCTCAATGACCTTGAGCCCCCCCGTAGCCTGCCGACGGCCCTCAACTCGGGCACTGCCCTGTTGCATGTTCATGCTGCCGGTCGCGGCGGCTCCGTCGATGGCTGTTTCACCAGCCTGGACGGCCACGCCTGCGTGGGTATCGACCCGGGCCGTGGCCCGGGTATCGGAACTCACGGCCATGCCTCCGGTGGCTTCCGACCGCTCCAGTTGTCCCGCCCCTGACGCCAACGCCATGCTTGCGGCGACCCCGGATTGGGCCACGTTCCTGGAGTCGGAAGCGACGGCCATGCCGGCCTTGGCACCAGAACGTGCCATACGTCCTGATTCCGTTTCGACGGTCATGGCCCCACGAACGCCCGATGTCGCCACGCTCTGAGAATCGGATGCCACGTCAAGCCTGCCTGAGTCTGTGACTGTTGTCACCGCTTCCGTTCCGGCGGTCACGACCATATCGCCGCGCAGGTTCTCCTGACCGACAGCAATCGCCGATGAGGCGAGGGATACAGTCGCTCCGGCGGAGGCGCTGGTCAATGCCACATTGGCGTCAGTCATTCTCGTCTGGCTGCCGGCCGTCACCCGGCTCAACACCGACATTGCCTCTACCGTCGCTAGAACCCCGCGGCCTTTGCCCGCCGAAATGACGCTCACGTCGTCCGGTTGGTCGACCTTGAGTTCCAGCAATTTGGCATCCTCGCTGGGCCGGATCTCCCCGTCCTGACGCGCCACGTAGGTGACGCCTTTCCTGACCGCTGCCGCCGCCAGAGCGGCTGCTCTAGCCGGGTCCGGCTGGCGCTGTCCCTCGGTCACTGTCACCGTGACACGGTCATACGGCGCGTCCATCGTCCCCGGCCGGCGTGCCGGCCCGACGTGCCGGCAGCCTAGGATAAGCAGCCCGGCAACAGCCGCGCTCAGCCGCCTTCTCACCCCTTGCCGTCGGTGGGTATTCATTTTGAGCTGACCAGTATTTCCGCGACAGCTTCGCGTCCTCCGGAGATGTCGCCCTCACTCATGATGACGAAGCGTGCGACCGTTCCTTTGTCCGCGGCGTCCAGCAACGCTCTTGGGATGGTGCATGGAATGCGGACGAAGGCAGTGAACTCGTTGTCGAGCAGTTTACCGAGAACTCCTTTGTACTGCTTACCCCCACAGTTCAGCTCGATGGCGTACTCAACGGGATTGAGGCGAGGCGTACCAGTCTGCGGATCCCTGGTGATAAGATAGACGTTCAGCGTCTTGCTCAGGCCGTCCACCTTGCGGCCATTGATCTTCATGGATGTAATCCCCGGAGTTCCGGAAAAATCGACTTCGACAGTTGGGGGGCCGCCGGCATAGAGATCGGTGCGATTTCCCAGCCAGTAGGTCAGCACCGGCCGGTTCTCGAATTCCATCGTGTACTTGGCCAGGACACCTGCACGCGCCTTAGTGACCAGTTCCTCGTTGAGAATCCACTTGTCCTCCGTCATGCCCAGAGTCGCCAGGTCCAGTGTCTTATCAATGTTGTAGAACACCATGGCCCCGGAGAGCTCCGGCTTCTTGTATTTGAGGACCTGGAAAGGGTACACGCCAGCCTTGAAACGGCGCCTTTCTTCAGGCGTCTTGACCAGGTCCAGGGCCCGGGAATTGCGGTTGAACTCAATTCTCGCTCCTTCGGGGCGACAGATCTGTGCGCCTACCATGTAGCCTTGGACAGGCACGGCCGGGTAGACTTGGCTGATGACCTTTCTGAACTGAGGATCCTTGCCGAGGAACGTGAACTGGCTCGGAGTTGGCGTCATGCTGCCCCTAGGCGTCGTTGCGCAACCCGCTGCGCACAGCAGCACGACCGCCATCATCCCATGCCTCTTCCACATTCGCTCTGTCTTGCCTTCGCCGTTCATCATTGCCCCTTTCCTTTCCTTGCTGCTCTACCTGATCCGATTCAGACTCAGCACGTATGACACCACCCGGCGACGCCCTCGCGCTGTGGTCAGGTCGATATCATAACGAACCGGCCCGCCTCCGAGCACATGGTTGATGTGTTTGACCGGGAACAAGATCCCATCACTCATGCCGAACACCGCTGCACGTGTTTCTTCGTTGACCTCGTGGTTGGTCAGAATTCCGTAGATGGTGGGTTTCCCCGGGATCGAGAGCGCAAATGGGTGTCGGCCCTGGGCCACGTACACCCGCGGGGTTTCCTCGACACGGTAGGTTCTGCCACCTACTTTCAGCATCCCGTCACGGGGGCTTGAAACCAAGATGCAGTTGCTGTTCGGCGGCGCCTCCTCGGCTTCGCCCTCCTCAAGAATGGTCGACTCAGCAAGAGCAAACGCCTGATCAGCCGGCGTGAAATCCGTGCAGAGCGTGCGGTTCAGGAAGAACACGAAACTGCCACGGGCACTTCCCGCGTCAAGCACCTGGCCGTACTCCGGCGTTTGTCTGGCATTGAGCATCAGGCCATCCTTGATGGTGCCGAAGCAATCAGGGCCGGCGGGCAAGAGAAATGGTTTGGTGTTGTGCCGCAGTGCCTGGAGGAGGAAATGGGCAAAGACGCTGTGTTCGTCGTTTACCCCCGTATCCTTGACCGGCTCTTTGCCCCCCGAGGTCAGAGCGGTGCGTGACGTACGCTCGAAGAGTCGCTTCAGGGTCGGGTTGGCGGCGGTGCTGGGCACGACGGCAATGCCGCGCTCTCTCGCGAAAATCTCGCCGGCAAAGCAGGAGTCACTGATGACGAGCGTGTGCCGGGAAGCAATCTTGCGGAGATGCCGCTTGATGTCGTGGTTCGCCAGCCAGGATCCGGAGTCTTCCGTTGCGTCCCAAGGGATCCAGTACCCGGTGTCATCGTCCATGTATCCATGCCCGGCAAAGTAGATCACGACCGAATCGTGGTCGAGGACCTGCTCGCGAAGCTGACGCAATGCGTCTCGGATACCTCGGAGGCTAGCCTGCTCGTTGAGTCGAAACATAGTGTGTTCGGCCGCAAACAGATACCGCTTCTGCAGGACATTGGCCACGGTCTGGATGTCGCGGATAGGCGTCAACAACCCCGACCAGGTCCGATCGTTCTGGTAACGGTCGATGCCGATGCCGAGAAAGAAAAAGCGTGCTCCAGCCACCGACGAACTCAGCTGTGCGACTGCTTCGGCCCGAAGTGCACGCGTGTCTGCCGGTTCCGGCGTTGCCCCGAGGCAGGCCGAACTCAAGACCACTGCACAGATGAACGTTCCTACCATCGTCCGTCCTCAGAGCACCCATAGTCTTCCCGAGTATGGCAACCGGTACCCCCGTACCGGAACGAAGCATAACGGTAGCATTCATCGAAGAGCAAAGCAACCCGCCAACGTGGCAAAACGTACGTGCCTCGGTGACAGTGAGATGCGGACGGAAGTATACGTTGCCAACCAGGGCCGGGAGGAGGTACTCCCTCCACAGAATAAGGAGGAGCGTATCTGACAACCTGTTTCCCATGTCCGACTCAGGCGGAGACCGGCACCCCTCTGCCTGTCTCACGCGCCTCTCCCGAACCATCGAGAAGCTGAAGTGCAGGTCATAACGGGAGAACGGAGGCCCAGGCGTCACCGTGTTCCTGATCGCCTAGAGGCCCTCATCTCTCTCATCTCCTCCAAATTGATCAGGCCGTCCCCGTCCTTGTCGGCGTACTTCAACAGTTTCTCGAAGGCCTCTTTGCCGCGAGGAAACTCGTCCGCGGACATCTTCCCGTCCCCGTTCTTGTCCATGCGCTCCAATATCCCAGACCTGGAAGGTCGCCCCGTAGGTCTGCTTGTCGAGCCTTTGGTGGAAGGCGTGGTCCCGGTTCTGGCGCGAGTCCGGCCAGACGTCCTTCGGGAGCGGGAAAGGGGCAGGAGAGGGAACGGGGCCTTGTCCGACAGCAGGCCCTGTTTGTAGGCGGCAATGAGCTTCTGCTTCTCGGAGTCGGAAAGGCGCATGTCCTTGTTCTCATCCCCTGGAATGGTGATTGGGGGGCGTCCGGAGGCCTTCGTGTATGCCGCGGATTCCGCCGTCGAGACACGGCCATCATCGTCGGTATCATAGATTCGGTAACGTATCTGCAGCATGCGAACCGCACTCTCAACGCACGCCTCGGCCGCTGCTTGGGCTTCCGACACCGAGACGTTCCCGTCCTTGTCCGTGTCGGCCAGGCTCCGGGCACGTTCTCTGTGGGACGCTTGAATCGCTGCCTCATCTCGCACCGGCCCGATATAGCGCTCGGCGCGTGAAGCAAGATACGCGTCGAACTCGGCCTGGGTCACGCGGAAGTCGCCGTCCCTGTCAAGAGGAGAGTAGAGCCGTGAGGGGGTAATCCTGGAGCCGCGTTTCGATTCAGCAACGCTCTTGTCCATGGCCTCCTTTTCGGCCTCGTCCAGGCGACCATCACCATTCCTGTCATGGGTCTGACAAGTGCTTCTGATACGCTCCGCCATCGCCCTGACCATTTTGCTGGCGTAAGCGGCCGCCTCGGCCTTGTCTATCTGCTTGTCACCATTCAGATCATACGTTGCAGACAGGCGATAGAGGCCGGGCGGACGCGAACCAAGCCTGGACCTAGGCGGCGGGGTCGGCCCCACATACGACTTCGCCCTGCTGTCGACATATTGGTCCATCTCTTGCTTGGTGATTCTCAAGTCCTTGTCCAGGTCCGCGGGGGGAACGGGAAAGGGCCTCCCAAACTTGCCCTGCCAGTAGGTATCCAGCGCCTCCCTCTCCGGCTGAGCAAGTCGGCCGTCCCCGTCCGTATCGTAGCGACTGACGATCTTGTGCATGGCCTCGGCCATCCCTTTGGTGCGTTTGCGTGCATAGGCCCGGGCCTCTGCCAGATCAATCCGGCCATCTTTGTTCGCGTCATCAGCCACTGAAGGCCCCGTTCTTGAGACCGTTCGTGAGGCCGATGTGCCCTCACCGAACCGAGGCAAGGGTGGTTCCATTGCCACCTCATCTGCCTTTGCCGCGTACTTGGTCACTTCGGGGCCTGTCAGTTGTCCGTCTCCGTTGTCGTCGAAGAGTGCTAAGACAACATCCCTGCTGGCCTCGAGCTGGCGACCCGCCTTGAGGTAGGCGCGTCGCTCTTCCTCTCGGCTGATCTGCCAGTTGCCGTTGGCGTCGCCCCACTCGCGAATCCTCTTGAGGCGCAGAGCATAGTGTGATGGCAACTCACTGGCCTCAACCGTGCCGTCACCGTCGCTGTCCAAACCTGCCTTGAACGACTCCAGCGCATCCATGGCGTCCTCAAGGCGGATGCGGGCATAGTCGTCCTCTTCGTCGAAGGAGAGGGTCCCGTCTCGATCCTGGTCGGCAGCGGCAAAGGCCGCAATCTGCCTGATTTCCGCTCTCTTCCTTTGTTCAGCCATCCAATCCATCTTCTCGGTTCTGAGGAAGAACACGAATGAGCCGCCCACCTCGTGCCCTGCTTCGTCGAGCGGGCCAAGGACCGGTTTCTGCCGGTCGGGCACGGCTCTGCGGGCGTGCACGAAGAGATCGTAGGGATCCAGGTAGGGGCTACGGTTGGTCGAGAGCGTATGCCAAAGGGCGTCGCCAAACGCGCTGTCGTCTCGTACCTTCTCTATGGCGCCGGATGTCAGCACCTGCCTGGTCCGGAACTCGTAGGCCTTCTTGTAGAAGCTCTCCGTGCGTTCCTCAGTCTCAGGAGAGGCCCGGAACAGCTTGCCGGCGAAGCATGCGTCAGCGATGACCAGGACCTGATGGGCCGGGATGCTCTTCACGAGTCCGCGCACGGCTTCGTTCGACAGCCAGCGGACCTGATCGGCGGTGTCTGTCCCCCCGTCAACAGGAATCCAATACCCCATGCCCGTATTCTTGTCCTCGTAGCCATGCCCGCAGTAGATGATCAGAAGGGAATCATCGGGCATCAGCGAATCCGCGTAGCGGCTAAGCTGGTTGTAGATCTTGGTTTTCGTTGCCTTTCCGTCATACATACATACTCGGTTCCGTAAGGAGAACGCGTAGCGGTCGACAAGAACCTGGGCCAGTTTCTCGGCCTCAGGGCGAGCTCCTCGAAGCTCGGGCCAATGCTGGTACCTGTTGATCCCGATCACCAGGAGATGCTGTTTGCCGCGCACAGGCGTGCCGTCGGGTGCTTTGAGCGGAGTCGCTCTGAATGCTCGGTACCGCCCGGCGGCACGCGCGCCGATTCCCGGAGAGCGTTCCTGTGCGTGGGCTCCATACAGACCGATCCCAACGAGTGTCGCACACACGACGCCAAGAGTACCCTTCCCGATCATATCGATATGCTCCCTTCCGTTCAGTTGAGCTGAGAAACGCCCTTCAAGCGTGTCACAGAATGGTAGCCCCGACCGGCAGAGAGTCAAACGGGCACATCATCCCCGAGCGCTCGACCACTTGGTCTGGTGCCAGCCCACTGGCGGCAAAACCGATGCCCCAATCAGCGAGTTCAACGGAACATGCCATGGCCAGCCATGCCGGCATCACAGATGATCAGCAGATGGCGAGGTCCGGGGGCCCCATTTTTCGGCGTCAGGGCACGCAGGAAATCACCGACCGGAAGCCAGCTACCACTGTCGCTATCACCGTCATGCGGCGCCCACAGAGGCCTGCCATCCGCCCCGTTCATGCCGTGGCCTGCGAAGAAGACCAGAAGACAATCTTCACGTCCCAGGCGGGAGAGAGTCTCGGCCTGTCCGAGAAGCGCGCTGCGCGTTGCCTGTTCGTTGATCAACACCGTCTGGCTCCTCGGCGAGAACCCGTAGTCCGTTGAGAGGACGTTTCTCAACGACTCGCAGTCCTTGACCGCGTTCCGCAGATCCGGCAGCTCAACGTAGTCATCGATCCCGATGAAGAGCGCGTGCAGACGGCCGGGATCATACGTGAACGTTCCGTCCAACACCGGGCCGGCGATCCCCTTCACGAAAACGAACTGCCCGTTCGCCCGGGCCGCTGGGAGGGCTTTCATGCCACGCGTCCTGATCCTGGTTGTTGCTTTGGGTACCTCATGGGGAATGGTTGTGTAAGCGAAACGCACGTTGTTCTTGCTCTTCTGCAGCCACTTCGTCAGCTCCAGCATGCCGAAAACCGGTTGCTCTGGCCTCCGGAGGCACTTCACAAGGGCGGGGCTCAGGCTGCTGTCGTCACGGAGTGGGCCAACAGCATTGATCGCCCAGCGGGACGGCGATCTGAATGCGTCCTGTAGAGTCTTCGGGATCGAGATTGACGTTCGACCGATACTGAGCGGCCGGAGGAGCCCTTCGGGCTTCGGCTGAGCATGTGCCGAGGGCTGGTGGGCTCGGCAGAACACAAAGTGTCCGCCTGCATGGTTGGGATCGGCCAGTTTTCCGTAGGCAGGTAGTTGTTTGGTACTTGAGAACTCCGTTACCTGTGGTGCAATCGCGGAGAACAGATCAGATTCGGCAAAAACGTGCTTGGACTGAGGCAGCTCCCCGCGCAGGTACTGCTGCAGCTTGAAGTTGAACACACTGTGCTTGCCCGCGCCGGAGTCAGGAACAGGCTTGAGCCCCCCCGATGTGATCGCCCACCTTGACTTGTAGCGGTATGCCCCCTTGTAGAACTCGGGCATCTCATCACGCAGGAATGCCCCCGAAAAGCAGGAATCGATGAACATGAGGATGTGTCGGGCTCTGAGTCTACGCAGATGGTCCTCGACCAGCTGTGTGCAAGACAGGTATTTCCACGGCTCGTTCCGAGGCGCATTGACCGGAACCCAGGAGCCCTTCTGGGTTGCCTCATCGAGGTAACCGTGCCCGGCGTAGTAGATAACCAGATTCTCGTCCTCGGCCAGATCTTTGAACTTGTAGAGCTCCTCCAAAATCCGGTCCCTTGTCGCGTCGCCATCGAGCAACTCCTTTACGTTGTCACGTGGGAACCCGTAGAGCTTGATCAGGATATCACGAAATGCCCCGGCATCATGCCGAGCACAACGTAGTGGAGACCAGTGCTTGTAAGTGTCGATCCCGATTACCAGAGCGTGGTTCTTGCCTGCATCGTACTCGTCGATTCCAGATGCCTTGAGTGCCTTCCGTACCGCGAAGCCGCGTTCACGCGCAGTAACGGCAGAGCCGAACAGGCAGGCGAACAACATGAGGGACCTTGGCAATGACATGACGTTCTCCCAGTGGTCTCCATGTGGTCGGCGCGCCGGTTACGTATGTACCAGTGCCCCCGCTGCACCGTCTTGCCGCCCGGGGTAAGCTCAACAGCCGCACTGATTCTCCGGCCGCACCTCGTGGGGCCGCCCGGTCCCTCTGCCAAAACGTGACGTTGGGGCCTGTAAAGCGACGCCTGACTCCTTCTGTCTGCCCCGTACCATAACACAGATAAGCTGCTCCTTCCTCGCTGTTGCGCGCTGGCTGAGTTTGGCGAGCTCGGGGGTGGGGAATCAGACAGGCCATTGCCAGTCGCTCTGTACGGCCTTCTCGCCAGGGAAGCCCCGCTTCCGGCAGTTACCGCTCAGACGGACACGCTCCCCTCGGGTGCCTCCCGGGCGACTATCTCTTCCCAGGTCGGTCTCCGCGACGCCTATTTCATGCTGTCGAAACGGCCGCCAAACCCCACGCCCTCGTTTCCCGCAGCAGTACAGAGGGTTGCGAGCGCCTTGTCGATGGCGATGAGGTCGTCGCGAAAGATGTACGTCTTGTCCACGAACGCCCTGAAATTGTAGCCCCAGAGTTCCCCGTCCCGCAGTGTCAAGTACAGACCGCGGCTGTCGAAGCCTCGGATTTCCCGGATGTCTCGAAACGCCAGACGGCGGTGTCTCTTGAGCATCAAGAGGCCCCCGCGAGAAACTATGGAAAGGGCCTCATTCGTCACCTCGATCTCTCGTGCATGGGGTATTTTCAACAGGCGCTTGCGCAGTTCTTCCTTGGCCGCCTCGATGTCTTCTTCGTGGGGGATCGTTGGTTCCTTTCCAGGGCGTGAGGTGGGCACGTCCACCTTCCCGGGAACGCTGACTTGGTCTGGAACCGAAATGGGACGCTTCGGAGCCGGGCGGAGAGACGCCGGAGCTGGGGCCACCAGGGGAAAAAAATGGAAATCTCCCGTGAGTGACGTGTGCTCCCACGGAACCTGCTTCTCTCCCGTTGTGCCCATGACGTCCAACCGCACTCTTTTCAACATGGCCTCCACTGTCAGCCCCGGTTCGTGGATGTGGTGCAACAGGGCCGCCGTGAACACCCCGTTCCGTCCCTGTCCGTCAGCTGCCACGTCTCCAGGGGCTGTAGCGAAGCTGATCAGCATGCCTTTCGCAGCCTGCATCACAGCCAGTCCACGCGTCTGTGAGCGCATACGCGTCGCGAAGGGATTGCTTCGACATGCGTCGAGCATGATGATGTTCAGTCCGTTCCCCGCTCCGGCCATCTTGCGAACGACCAGGTCGGCGTCAAGACACTCGACCCTGATCTCGTCCTCATCATGGAGGTCAGCCCCCACTGGGACGAGGTAGTTGCGACCGTTGACCTGCACAGCGTGACCGGCGTAGTAGAATAGCCCCACGCCTCCTTCTGCCAGCAGATCCCCAAACTCCCGAATGGCAGCGAACATGGTCCTTCGAGAGCAGTCGTGCTTCGCTATGACGGAGAAGCCGCACCGTTCAAGAGCTTGGGCGACATCGTCTGCGTCGTTTCCCGGGTTACGCAACGGAGCCTTCGCATATCTTGCGTTGCCGATCACGAGCGCAGTCCTCCGCTCCGCAGCATGTGTCGCCACGCTGAGGATCGTGGCCAGCAGTAACGGTCTCCACAAGGGAATCATCCCACTCTCCTGTCAGACACCCGATACCAGAGGCACCCCAGAGGGCACAGGGCGCACAG
The DNA here is from genome assembly GCA_018676675.1 of Lentisphaerota bacterium. GTDB lineage: Bacteria > Verrucomicrobiota > Lentisphaeria > Oligosphaerales > JABHEG01 > JABHEG01. The sequence continues at coordinate 2,663 of JABHEG010000147.1, read as the reverse complement.
ACAATGCGTGACTGGAAGCGGTCCAAAACGGGAAGCCATGCACGCTCCGGGTGACCTGGACATGCATGAAGATAGAGGCCGTTGGAGCGCCACGCAAGGGAAGCTGAAGGGGCGAGACCAGCTCGGGATCCAAGGCGCCGTCTCTTTCCAGGGCGCGTTGGTCACCTCGGTTTCGGTGGCCTGCACCACGTTGGAGGGCGAGCGGCCCGCGAGCCGTGCTTTCTGGGTCAGGCGTTGTCTGCGGAGACGGCTCCGGAGCCCGTCGCCCTCCAGGGCCTGTTGGTCACCTCGGTTTCGGTGGCCTGCACCACGTTGGAGGGCGAGCGGCCCGCGAGCCGTGCTTTCTGGGTCAGGCGTTGTCTGCGTGCGAAGACGGCTCCGGAGCCCGTCGCCCTCCAAGGGCTGTCCCTTTCCAGGGGCTGCGTAAGAACCTGGAAACCTGGACGGGTGTGGCTATGTTACGCTTCTGGGAAATAGGCCTGTCGCGACCAAAGCCCTCGGGTAGGAACATGTCCATAGCACACGCCCAGACACAGCGCTTTCGTCGCTTTCTCCGCGTCGCTTCGCTCTTCTGCTTCTGCGTCCTGCCGCTCCTGAGCGGGGCCGCGGACCGCGGGTTCGGGGTTGTTGCTGCGCCGGATGGTAACACGCCGGTGGGGGAACAGCATCTGTTCGTGATCGGGATCGACCGCTACGAGCACTGGACGCCTCTGAATGGGGCGGTGACAGAGGTAAAGCGGCTGCGTGAGGTGCTGTTGCGTCGCTATCTGTTCAGTGAGGAGCAGTCCGTGTCTTTGCTCAACGGTGATGCCACGAAAGGCAACATCGTGAAACAGTTCCGGGACTACAAGGCTTCCCTCAGCCCTCACGATTCACTGCTGGTTGTTTACTGCGGTCACGGCTACCTGGATCAAGACTCCAAGGTCGGGTATTGGGTCCCGGTGGACGGTGGACGGGATCGTGATACGAAAGATCGCTGGCTGCCCAATGCGGTACTGCGTGGCTTCCTCAGCCGGATGCGATCGCGCCACGTGCTGGTCGTTGCAGACAGCTGTTTCTCGGGGGATCTTCTGGACACGAACCGTTCGGCCCCGGACGAGATCACGGTTGAGTACTACCGTAAGGCATATCAGCGCATATCCCGCCAAGTGATGACCAGCGGGGCCAGCGAGGCGGTGCGCGATGCGAGCGCGTTCGGCGATGCCCTGTTCCGTGAGCTTGACGGCAACGTCGAGCCGTGGATCGACCCGCATCGCCTGTTCGGCCGTGTTCGGCTCGCGGTCAGCGGTCAGACGCCATTGCTGGGGGCGCTCAACACCAGCGGGCACCAGGCGGGGGCTGCCTTCCTGTTCTTCCTGCGTCCCGAGGCGGCCCACATCCCCTCCCCAACGTTTGGCGAGGTGACCCCCATCGTGACGACTGGTCAGCTGCTGCTGAGCTGCCGGGTTTCCGGCACGCTCCTGATCGACGGGAAGAAACTGGGCCGGGTGGAATCGGGTAAACGGTACCAGCTGAAGGACGTGACCTCGGGGCAGCGGCAAGTCCGCGTTGCGTGCGCGGACGGCGTTGAGTGGAATGCACTGGTGAATGTGCCGGTCGACGGAACAGTCGAAGCGGAAGCGGCTGTCCCTCGCAAAGACCCGGCACCCAAATCCCGCCCACCATCTCGTCCACCTTCCGGGCCCGCGGGCCCCCAACTTGCCCAGGACTGGACCGTGCCGGAGGTGGGGATGGCGTTTGTGTGGATTGCCCAGCTCAAGATGTGGGTGGGCAAGTATGAGGTTACCAATGGCGAATACCGCGTGTTTAAGCCGGGCCACGATTCGAAGGACTACAAAGAGCATTCGCTCAACGGGGAGCGCCAGCCGGTGGTCTACGTCAACTTCGACGATGCGTGCGACTATGCGAAGTGGCTGACGGACCGTGAACGTGCTGCCGGTCGCCTCCCCGATGAACTCCGCTTTCGGTTGCCCACTAAGGACGAGTGGTTGGCTTTTGCGCAGTGCGGTGACGGCCGCGAGTACCCATGGGGCGGTGAGTACCCGCCGAAGAGCGGGCAGGCTGGGAACTACTCGGGGCAGGAGTCGGCGTACAAAAGGAAGATCGATGGCTACAGCGACGGGTACGCGGTCGCATGCGATGTATCGGAGAGTTGGAAGAACCCTTGGGGGCTGTATGGTGTGGGTGGTAATGTGTGGGAATGTTGCGCAGAGAATGCTGATAAACAACAGCCATTCGGCGCGTGGCGCGGTGCGTCCTGGGGCAGCTACTTCGAGGACGGTCTGCGCTGCTCGGTTCGCTACTACGACCTCGACGGCTCGGGCCGGAGCAACTGCGGCGGCTTCCGGTTGGTGTTGTCGCGCTGAGGGCTGAATTACTATTTTCTATTTGTATCTTTGGTCGGCCGGATGGCCGACACGGTCGCGAGTGACGAGCGAATGCGAGGAGCGAGCATCGCGTTCCCGCGCAAAGCGCGGTCGATTTGGATCGGGAATTTTGCTTAGATGAAACCTGACGCACACCGCCCGCCGCTGTACACGGTGTGGGAGGAATTCACGGGCTGGACGATGGATCACACCGCCAAGATCCCGAAAAGCCAGCGGTTCACCTTCGGGCAACGCATTGACGGCCGCACGCTCGATGTGCTGGAGCTGATCGTGCAG
>JABHEG010000161.1 GCA_018676675.1 Lentisphaerota bacterium | reverse complement strand
CTAGTTGCGGAAGAGGTTGTTCCATGCTTTTCCTGCAAAAAAAAAGGGGGGGGCGTGACAAGGAGCTTCACTGCACGTATAGTTGGTCCATCGAAGGCGCGGTGTAGAACCACGCCGATGGGGGTTTTGCAAGAGCCTCCGTGTGCATTCCATTCGCCAACGGGCGCATTCGCCCGGCCCTCTTCGGGGACAGCTGCGCCCACAGTGTACGCATGCTCCGCATGCCTTACAGTCTGAATGAGGACACTGGCTTGGTCAGCCTCCCGATCCCGCGGGATGCCCTCTCCCTTTTCCGTCCCTGGCAAGCTCATCCCGAGGTTGTCTCTGTGACGGATGAGTGGCCCGTCGGCGGGACCGATGAGGAACGCGGGATTGTGAACGACTTCCTCCAAAGCCTGCGTCGTTGCGAGCCCATCCCTCGGCGTGCCTACTTCGACACGATAGGCGAATGGGCACAGCTTGCAAAACAGGCTCAAGCACTCCCGAAAGCACGCGCCACACCGGCGACCACGACCTGCTCTGCCGTCCGCGCCCGAGCCTGGGAGCAGCTGCGCGGGAAGATCCCCGTGGATGCGGCTGACGTCCGCGCAGCAACCCAGCAGTCTGACCCCGACACGCGCTGGCTCACCACCGAGGCGTTCTTCCTGCACGGCACACAGCCCGACAGCGAGATGATCGGGCTTCTTGCGTCTGATCACGATGTCTACGCCCAACCATCATTGCTCGACACCATGGCGCGTTTCCCGGACTGCACAAGGCAGTTCGCAATCGACGTCATGAGATCCCCTTCACTCAGCCATCAGGCCCGAGCCCTTACCATTCTCGCTCAGTACGACCTGCTCCAAGGCGGCATCCTCGAGGCCCTGAGCGGAACGCCTGTGGAATGTGGTACACTGGCCTTGCGACTTGCCTGTGTCACCGGCACCGGTACCCGCGATTGGCCTGCCACCAGGAAGATCATCGAACGGGAGACCCCCCGCTACCGCCACGAGATGGACTGGGACACACGAGTGGCCGCCCTCACGCATCTCGAAGCGTTCCACCACCAATGGTGGCGCCCCGGAATCATGCCCACGGCCCGCGCCCTTTCCGAGCTCGGGCCGGCAATCGTCGATCTGCTTCTCCTCGCCATGGGCAGCAGCGATCGACGCGTCCGCCTGGTCGTGATTATCGCCCTGGCTGAAATCGGAGATTCCCGAGCACTCGACATTCTCGTGGAGGCCCTCCCCGGCAAGTATCGCGACACCTCTCGATGGGCCATTCGCGGCCTGCTCAACCTGGGATCGGTAGCTATCCCCGCCCTGCTGAGTGCGGCAGCAAGCGACGACGACAGACTGCGACGCTATGCCATACGCTGCCTGGGGCACATGCCCCCTCCTGCTCCCGAAAACGTCATCACAACCTTGCGCACAGCGTTGCAGGATGCCGACGATCGAGTCTGCCTGCAGGCCGCCATCGCCCTGGGAAAGACTGGGAGTGCAGGCGATGTGCCACGGCTGGCTGAAATCGTGAGAGAACGCGACTGTGACAGTGCACAGAGGGCGGTCGCGGCATTGGCGGCGCTGGGCCAGCCCGGTCAGGACGCCCTGGCCACACTCGCGTTCGAGAACGGCGAACCCACGGCTGCAGGGCAACTCCTTCAGCAGGGAAATGAACAGGCGAGAGTGGTGCTCCTGAAAGCCCTCGAAGGCCCCGAGAGCAAGCGGACACCCGCCGTTCTGGAACTGGCTCGGGGGCCCGTGGACGACAGCTTAGTGCCGGTCTTCTCACGCTTCCTTGAGGAATCATCGGATTGGCGCCGAATCAGGTTGATCGACGTCCTGTCCCGGGTCCCGACACCACAGGTTCTCGACGTGCTCCTCGGGCAAACACGACACCAACTGTCCCACCATCGCCGGTTGGCGGCGGAAGCCCTTGGACACCGCCCTGAACCGGAAGCGATCACGGCCTTGGTTCGCCTGCTATGCGACAAGAACACCAAGGTTCGGACGGCTGCACAGCATAGCCTCCTTGCTCACGAGAAAGAGGGCGAACGGGCGCTTCGGCAAGCCGTCGAGGAACGAGTGAACCGGCGTGGGGCCGAGAAGCTCAAACAATCATTGCGCGCCTTTGAGCTTCGCCGGAGAGTCGCTTCAGGAAGCCCCGTTGACGACGATCTGATTCGCCTCACTCACGCCTCGACGTGCGGGGAGGAGACGCTGGCAGCAGCCCTTCGGGAACGTGCGAGGTCACAGGATGTTCATGAACTTATCGCTCTTCTGAGACACGACGTCCGTACGACCCGTTGGCACTGCATGCGGCTCCTCAGCACCCTTGGGAATGTAAGCATGGCCCCGCTGGAGGCCTTCCTGGCCACAGATCCTGGCGAGCCTGCCCGGGAAACGGCAGAGGAGGCCCTGGAGAAACTGCGAAACGCAGCCGAGGAATGAAAACGCTCTTGACCTCAAGATACTTGAGAAGACCGATCCCGAAGACAACGGGCCCTCCGATCAATCCCAACCACATGACCGTTTGGGCGGGGCTTCCGGTTCGGCGCCATCAACGGCACAGACGGTGCCCGGATCCGAATCAGGGCTCACGGTCTGTATCTCACGCCGTATGGTGATTGGCGAACCGTTCTTCCTATTCAGCGAGGCGAATGCCATCGTCGGAGATCGTGATCCTGCGTCTCTTGTAGAGGTCACCGATGAGTTTCTTGAACGCTTTCTTGCTGATGCCGAACTGCCGGTAGATCTCTCCCGGGTCACTCTTTGCCGTAAGCGGCAGGAAGCCTCCCGCTGTCGTCAGTTCGTCGATTACACTCGACTGCATCTCCATCAGGGCCACATAGCCCTGCGGCTGAAGCGCAAGATCTACTTTGCCGTCGTCTCGGACCTGCTTGACGTACCCCTGACATCGGTCCCCCACGGCAAGAGGCGCAAGGACTTCACTGTGGAAGAGGAGTCCGGAGTACTTGCCGTCGATGACGGCCCCCAGGCCAATGTCAGACTGACCGTGAATCAGCAACTCCACTTTCTGCCCCTCAGTAAGCTCAGACGTGTCCTGAGCAAAGAACGGCGTCAGCTTGCTCGAGGCGATCATGCGGCCGGACACATCATCGAGACAGACGTAGACAACATATGCCTTGCCCTTGCGCATTGGCCTCAGTTGCAGTTGGCGCGGCACAAAGAGATCCTTGTCCAGGCCCCAGTCAAGAAATGCCCCGATGCCAATTACATCGGTAACCCGGAGTGCGGCAAACTCACCGGCCCGGGCCAATGGCGTTTGCGTGGTGGCAGTCAAGCGGTCTTCCGAATCGGTGTAGACAAAAACATCGACGGAATCCCCCACGGCAGCCCCGGTAGGCACGTACTTTCGCGGCAGCAGCACCTCCCCGCGATCAGACGCGAGAAATACGCCGAAACGGACAATGCGCGATACCTCAAGAGTATTTGTTTTACCAATCTGGAGCATGGGCCAATCTCATTCAGGGGTTGTCTTCTCCGTAAGGACATCACCGGCCGGACGCTGTTCCATCTGCTTCTACCCAAGCTCATCAATGAGCGCAACCAAAGGCATAAAGAGCGCCAAGGCAACGCCGGCGCCAAGGAACGCCAGGAAAATCACGAACAGCCAGTTCGGGGCCTTGCGGGTCTCCGGAAACAGATCTTTGCCCACAATGAGGGCTGCCGAAACGATACCAAACACCAGCCATCCCAACACCCCAAGTCGCAGCACGATGACGGTCAGCCCGGGCAAAGGGGCATCGCTCGAGTAGAACTCAGAGAACATCCGACCAAAGCGTGGGACGGTGACCGCCAGTGCGCCCCCGAGTACCAGATACGCCACGGCGACCGCAATGGATGAAGCTCTGATCCTCATGCGTTACTCCGATCGATACCCTCAGGCATCACCGCAATATGATTGGGGGATTGGCGACACCACTAATCTACTGCCTCCCGCGGAAATGGGGGACCACCGGGCCGTCTCAATCACTCTCTGCATACAGTCCTCCGGGGAGCTTCCCCTACCTTGCCGCCTTGCCCCGATTTACCAAGCCCAGAACGGCAGGTAAAACCGTTCCCCCAGGTCACGGGATCCTGACGGGCAGTCCCTCCGAACCAAGCCGCGCACATCGTGAGCGGTCTTCCCGCCTCAGCCGAGCCGCGCACACCGTAAGCGGTCTTCCCCCGCCTCAGCCGAGCCGCGAGAGCTACGGATCTCCGCCAAGGCGAGTCGCCACTCTTGATTCTGGCCCTCTCATGGGGCACCTTGTGACATGAAAACGTCAATTTCTCTAGCAGTTTGTTTGGCCGCCGTTCTCTCTCCAATGGTGTTCGGCCAGTCCCCTTATTCCACCAGTGATGACGGAACTCGGGCCGCAGTCGCCAACATCTGCGGGCGTTGTCACGGGCTGGACTACTACGTCACTCCACGCTCCCGGAAATCCTGGCAGCTGACCGTCTATCGGATGCGGGACTACGACTACGGTGACACGGCCACGTTCACCGACTCGGAGGCGGAACGCGCGATCGACTACCTCGCCACTCACTTCCATGAAGACTCAGCCCTGGACCCGGCTGAACACTTTGGAGCCAACTGGGAGATGGACAGTACGCAGACGGTCGCGACCGTAGCATCCTCAACGACCGACGCCGCTCCTCCGTCAACCGAAATAACCCCGGTTCCCGCCGTGGCCGAGGAAGTCGCGCACACTCCCGCTGCCGAGAGCACACCAGAACTCGCCGGTGTCGCCCCTGCAACGGAACCCGATCCAACCCTCGCCACGGCAGTTGTCCCTCGGCCTCGCCCCGTGATAGCGGCCCGGGTCCGCGAGAAGCTCGAGAATCCGCCCTGGCGCCCGGGAATTGGCCTGATGCTCTGTGCCAAATGCACAGCGTACTCAGCCGTTCTCTGCCTGCTTGGTCTGGTGCTCACAGGGCACAACCGACGACGTCTTCGCAAGCGCTTCCGCCCCGTCCACGCAACGCTGGCACTGGGACTATTCCTGTCGCTGGCCTGCCACGGGCTGGTGTACCTTGCCCGCTACGGCACGCCTCCTGTCCTCTGGTACTGGTTTGGCGCCGCATCCTTCCTGGTGTTGGTCATGGGGCAACTGCAGGGAATCCTGCGCAAGCGCTTCGGGAAGGTCTTCCTCCGCATCCATGTCTACGCAGGCTACACGGGGCTCTCGCTCGCCATCCTCCACTGGGTCTGGGCCTGGCTCTGAGGATCATTTGGGGTGACCGCCTGGGGAAGTAGAGCAAGGGGATCGGGAAGGAGTCCGAGTGGCGCTGGGACAAGCAGGAAGGACAGCACACCAAGGCTCTTTCTGGACCGGCTTCAATTAGCGACGTAGGCCTTGCCGGAGTCGCGTCCTTCCGGTGGAAACAGCGGACTTCTCGGCCTCTATCCCAGTCCCAACATTCTCTTCCCTTTTTCTTCAGTCCCTGCAACCAGCCCTCCAATGCGATTGAGTTTCTCTGATTCCCAGATGGGCAAAGAGTCGCCGGGTGGCACCGCCTCCCACATTGTGTGCTCTCGTAACGTGGGAGGGGCTGCCATGCCGCGACCGTCTTCCCGAGAAACTCAATCGCGTTGCCCCCCCCCAGAAAGGAAGCGCCCCCCGCGTCGATAGACGGCGCAAGGGGCGCTGAGGGGCAAGGCAAAGGGAAGGCCCAGGAAGCCTACAGCAGCTCGGACATCTTGACTGCACGCTGCTCGTTGGCGCACACAGTCGCGGCCTCAAGAACGCATTGGGTCTTGAAGGCATCCTCGAAGTCCGGCAATGGGACGACAGGTTCCTGGCCGGCACAAACGCGCAGAATGTCATAGGCCATGTTCGTGAACGCATGCTCGTAGCCGATCATGTGTGAATCCGGCCACCAATGCTCAATGTACGGATGGTCCGGAGCATGCGTGGTGATGATCGTGCGCCAGCCCTGCGTTCCTCGCGAGCAGGTCGCATCATAGTAACGCAGCTCATTCAGCTGCTCAAAGTCAAAGGCGAGTGAGCCTTTCGTGCCGTTTATCTCGAACCCAAGCTTGTTCTGGTTCCCAGTAGCCATGCGCGTCGCTTCGAAATGTCCCACGCCCCCCCCCTCGAAACGGGCAAGGAACAGAACGGCATCGTCCACGGTCACTTTGCCCATCTGTGCGTCATCGCCCTTGGAACCACCGGCGATCCCGCCGTCTGATGCAGCCGTCATGATGGCCCGTTCCTTGATGAACGTCTCGAAGAGAGCCCCGGAGACCTCGGTGACTTCCTCACCGGCAACGAAACGGACCATATCGATGGCGTGAGCACACAGATCGCCATGCGATCCAGAGCCCGCGATTTCGCCGTCGAAGCGCCAGATCAGAGGCACGGACTCATCAGCCCAGTCCTGCAGGTAAAATGCCCGCACGTGGCGGACGTCTCCGAGCACGCCCTGATCGACCAGCATGCGCGCATAGGCGATCGCGGGGCAGCGCCGGTAGTTATACCAGACGAATGTCGTAGCATTGGCTTCCTTCGCCAGCCTAACCATCTCGCGCGCTTCGTCAAACTTGCCGGCCAGAGGCTTCTCGCAACAGACCATCTTGCCCGCCGCGATCGCCGCCTTGGCCATAATCAGGTGCTTGTCGTTCGGCACACCGATGTCGACCAACTCAATCTCAGGATTGGCCATCGTCGCCTGCCAGTCCGTTGATGTGTTCTGCCAGCCCCAGAGCTCAGCAAAAGCTCCGAGCGTTTCCTCATTGCGCGCGCACACCGTGTGGAGATTGGCTTTCACCGGCGGATTACAGTGCCGGTTGACCTGATTCCAGGCGTTGGAGTGCGCTCTTCCCATGAAGGCCTGACCAATCAGACCGAGATTGACGGAACCCTTCTGTGACATCGTGATCTCCTTTCGCCCCATACGAGTATACAGACAGACCTTACGAGCTGCATGCGGAAGGCACTATAGTTCAGAGAAAAACGGTTGACAAGAAACCTATCCTCAGGCAGGACTGTGGGCAATTCTCTGTCAACCTAAACGCTCCACTCCGGCGTCCGATACACCATATGTGCGGCCGTCCAGGCAAGCGATAGCCATTGCGTCCCAGGTGCCGCTGCCAAAGGCGATCTTCGCCCCTTCACCCACCGCGACCCAATCGCTCCCCAAACGGGCCACCTCCACCGCCCCCTCTCGCTCAGTTGTGACGACCGTCTGAATGCCGTCCGCAAAGACAGGAGCAAGCACGATTCCCAGGACGCGCCTCCCGGCATATCCCGCCGGTGTAAAGCGGAGGTGGTACTGCATCTGCCACTGCGGGTTAGGTTCGAGAGCGACGGGTGGAGGGTCCCAGCCCTCCCCGGCTGTGAAGAAGCCATTGGTATGGTGCATGACATGCCCAATCACCCCTCGGCCTTCGCGGCTTAGAGTGAATCGGCGCGCCGCATCGTCGACCTCAAACTGCGCCCAGGAATGGATGTTCCACTCAAGGGCCGATGAGATTCCCGGCTTGGCCTCAAACTCGTCGATCAGGACGAAGACGTGACGCTTCTTCAAGAAAAGGACATGTCTCCGACAGCGGGTCGCCCGATCGCTGTAGCTCTTGTCCGCGACACCACAGAAGTAGGCCAGGTACTCGTCCTCGAACGCATTCACAACGTCGCCGGTGGATTCGTGGGAACGCATCAACTGTCCTGCTCCCGACAGCGTCACACAGTTGTGGCTCTTGGTATGCCAGACCCAATTCGCATGGTGGCTCGAGCCGTACCCCGCGTAGTAGCCGGTGGGCATGGCCAGAATCTTCCCTCCGACGTGAAGGGCGAAGTCGTTGTTGTTCGCGTGCGAATGGCTGATCGCTCCGAATGGCGACGAACGGAATAGAAGTGCCGTTTCACGCTCAGGATCGGCCATGCAGCTCCTGACTGCAGCAAGCCCCGCCCCCGCAAACACCTTCAATACCTGGTCCTGCTCCTCCGCCTCCATGCCATTCCGCCCCGAGGCGACATCAAGAAACAGACGCTGTGGATTGATCGTAGCGGGACGGGTGGAGAACCGTGAAGCACACAGACTCGCTTCCCGGCGCAGTTCCGCAATGAAGCCGTCAAACTCATGAGCCCCCGACATCGCAGCAATGATCTCAACCAAGTCGGCGTTCCGCTCCCACGTACCACGCCACCGCTCGCTGTGGTCTCCGAATCCTATCCATTCCGCGTAGGGAGGGAAACACCATTTCCGCCATCGTGCATGTCCCGCCCAGAATGGCCGTTTATAGAGGTCCACAACCCCACCAAGCTTGAGGGCTGTGGCAAGCATGGTCATGATCCCGACATAGGCCAAGCCGTAGGAAGGCCCCTCGGCCCACGCCCCGTCATCCTCTGCCCAAACCGGCCAGACACCGCACAACACGGGGCGCAACCAACTCAACCACTCCTCCGCCTCCGGAATCTCCTCGTGGAACACCAACGCAATCAACGCCAGGAACACAATCTCACGCCCAGCATGGGAATCGAAGCGGGTCACGCCGTAGGACCCTCGGCCATGCATGTGCTCGAACGTAATCCGGCCTCGTTTTCGGAACTGCGCGATAACCGTCTCTCGCTCCTCATCTGTGAATTCATCCCACACCCAGTCGCAGGCGATGGAACCATCCCAAATCACGGACATGTGTGCTTCGTCGTTGTGTGACAGATGGCTGGAGCCATCCGGATCCCAAAGCGAGATAGATGCCATGCGCTCGCAGGCAGCCCTGGCAAACGTCCGCTCCCCAGTAACCAAGTAAGCCAGTCCCAGCAGCTTGGCTCCTTTCACGAATGTGCGTGAATCCCACATGATCGGGGCCCACACCCGTCGGAAGGCCTCGTAGTCCAGTCGCCGGTCCGGAAGGTAGGGCGGTTCCTCGATCGTGTGACACTCCCTCAGCGCGGCACCCGCCGCACTCAGCACCTCATCCACGACCGATGGGGCCGTCTCACGGATGCTGGTGCGCCAAGCCCCCACAGCCTCAGACCTCGCGTAAATCCTCGGGTGTCCGCCACTGAAGGCTTCCAGCCAATCAGCAGCCGGCGGGACCTCTAGTTCAACCGCGTCCCCATCCACTGAAAACGAAAAGACTTCGGACTCCTCACCCTCCCTGCCCCACTTCCAAAACCAGGTTCCCTCAGGAAATGCCTTTTCGGGCAGGAAGAGCGGATCTGCCAGTCCTTTCACCTCAGTGTGCACGTCCGCAAACGTGGAATCACGGGAGATCCAGAGGTCGACACTCTCTTGCGAGGAACCGGGTTTCCAGGCGAACACGGGTGGGTTGGTCCCGGGAGAAGTCCCGTTTCGAGGCTGTCGTGGATCGATGTGCGGATGGGGATGACGGGATTCTTTCATCGAACGTTCTTCTCCTCAGGTGAGGGTCCATCTTCACTCATCGACGGACCATCGGCCGGAGGAGTCGCTGACGGGCATCCCGAACAACCGGAGCAGCCGCAGCCGGCCTCTCCCTTCAGAGCCTTCGCAAAGCTCCGGACACCCCAAGCCACCGCGGCTCCCACAATCAGCCAGGCGATCACCGTTTCCATGGTTCCATCCTTCACAGATGCTCTGCTCAAACACCAATGTCCAAGATTCGGCCAAGCCAGTATGACAGGCCGGTCACCAGATAGGCCAGCACGGTAAGGCCGGCCCACTGTCCCATCGCCCAACGCCAGGACTTGGTCTCTTTCCACGTGCAGGCAATAGTCGCAACGCAAGGAGCACTGACCAGACAGAAGAGCATGATCCCAAACCCCACCAAGGGAGAGTAGAGCTCCTGCAGCTTGTGACGCAGTGCTTCCTGATCTTCCTCACCCCGACTCACCGAGAAAACGATCGCCATCTGGGTGACAAAGATCTCCTTCGCCGCCATGGCCCCGATCAGCGCTGTCCCGATCCGCCAGTCGAAGCCAATCGGCTTCAGAATCGGCTCCAACGCGCAACCGATTCGTCCCGCAACGGCATAGCGCATGTCTTCACTGCACCGCCTGGCCGCTATCTCATCCAGTCGTTCCCGGTACGGAGTCACGGCCTCGTCCACAAACTCAAGCGCAGCATCAAAAGTCCCGGGGTCATCGGAGCGCAGCCTGGCAAGCTCCTCATCAACCTGGTGACGCAGAGCCAGGACAAGCAATTCCTCATCCTCCAATCCCTTCTGGACAATCGTGTCTTCACACCGCGCTCGTATCATTCTGATGCGGTGAACGAACTCCGAAAGAGAAACCGGAGCAACCATGATAGCATCGTGCGCCGTGGCGTCCGGGTTACCCTCGGCGTGGCTCAAGAACTGCTCGAATGGAACAGGGGAAACGGCTTCCCGATGCAAGCGCCGGGCCCCGGTCAGGTAGACGGCCTGCGCTTCGGCGGCAAGCCGACCGTAGTCTGTGTCGTACTCGGTCTTCCTGGGGTACTTGGTGATCGCCCAGAGAATAATGGAGAAGCCCAGGATGATTGTCCCCGCCTTCTTGAGATACTCACGAGACCGCTCCCACGTGTGAATCGCGGCCCCCTTGATGGTGGGCATGCGGTACGGAGGGAGCTCCATGACGAACGGGGTCGTCTCCCCTTTCAGCACAGCAATCCGCAGGATCTTCGCGGCGGCGATTGCCAGGAGAATACCGATGACGTAGATGAGCCAGAGCATAGGCCCATGCCAGGCCTCCGGGAAGAAGGCGGGGATGATCAGCGCATAGATCGGCAGACGGGCGCCACAACTCATCAAGGGCGTGATCATGATGGTCGTCAGACGATCCCGTCGACTCTCAAGCGTCCGAGTCGCCAGGATTCCGGGAACGGAGCACCCGAAACCGATCAACATGGGGATGAAGCTCTTGCCGTGCAGGCCGATCCGGTGCATCATCCTGTCCATGATAAACGCTGCCCGAGCCATGTAGCCGGAATCCTCCAACAAAGCGACGCCCAGGAACAGCAGCATGATGATCGGGAGGAAAACAAGCACGCCTCCCACCCCGCCGATGACGCCATCCACCAAGAGAGACTGCAACGGACTCTCTGAACCGGCCGGCCACAGCCCGCCAACCGCCCCAGCCAACCACGCAACCCAAGACTCAATCCACCCCATCGGGACCGCCCCAACGGCGAACGTGACCTGGAAAACGACATACATCAGTCCAAGGAAAATAGGTAGCCCAAAGACCCGGCTCAGCATGATGGCATCAATCCGGTCGGACTGTTTGTGCCGGTCTTCAACCGTCGAGCGGACAGCTTCCTGACAAGCTCCGGAGATGAACCCATATCGCCGGTCCGGGATAACGGTCTCCGGCGGATCGCCAAAGATCCCGCGCAAGTGGGCGACGCTCTGAGCCACGACATCAGCAACCCCCGTGGAGGCCATCTGCTCTCCGACTTCAGGATCACCTTCCAGAAGCTTCACCGCCAGCCAGCGAGGGGTAACATGCGACGGCAGCCCCGAAGCAGATGTCAGTCGGCCCTCGATCTTCCGGATTTCTTCCTCGATCTCACGCCCGAAATCGACGTGTGGCCGGGTGAACGCCGCAGGATGATCAGCCACCTGCGTGATCGCCGCGAGCAGCTCATCCATGCCCCCGGCTTTGTAGCCAACGGTCTGTACCACCGGCCCGCCAAGGAAACGAGACAGTTCCGCAAGGTCAAATCTGATCCCTTGCGCTTCGGCAATGTCGCTCATGTTCAACGCAAACACGACCGGAGTCCCCAGCTCAATCAGCTGCACGGCAAGATAGAGATTGCGCTCCAGGTTCGAGGCATCCAGGACATCAACCACAACGTCAGGCTGTTCGTCGATCAGGAAGTTGCGCGACACGCGCTCTTCGACCGAATAGGCAGTCAGGCTGTAGGTCCCCGGAAGGTCTACCAACCCCATGTCCGCTTCGCCGTATCGGCAGGTCCCCTCTTTCTTCTCCACGGTCACACCCGGGTAGTTCCCCACATGCTGCCTGGTACCTGTGAGGTTGTTGAAGAGAGTGGTTTTACCGGAGTTCGGGTTACCTGCCAGTGCGACCACAAGAGCCCGTTCCGCCCCCTCGGACCCTTCCTCGTTGTTTGGGTCTTCCAACATTGTCTTCGCTTTCAAACTCGCAGACAAAAAAGAGGAGGCCCAGTGGTGTGAGAGAAGCGTGCGTGCCACCTCAGACCACTACGCCACGTCAATCTTTTCGGCCATGCCACGGCCCAGCATCAGCCGCGTGTCCTTGACCGAAATAATGAACGGCCCGCTGTTGCCGTTCCGTATCACCTCAAGCTCGACACCCGGGATCAACCCCAACGCTGTCAGGTGCGACTGAAGCGCACGTCCCGCATGGATTTCCAGCAAGCGGACCTTGCGACCAGTGTCAACAGAAGATAGCGGAACTGCCATAGCAGACAGCGTAGAGTACCCAATTCAGAATCGGCGCGCCAGTCCGGCCGAAGCCTCCGGCAGTTGGTGGAAGAACCGAGTCCTGCCAGCCGCGAATTCAGGTAGTCTCAGCATGCTCCTTCTCGTTGGCTAACCACCGCCCCAAAGTCTCGCCCATGTCAGGCGACTCAGTGAGGTAACGGCGGAGCCGGATAAGACGATCAGTGATGAGACGCGGCATCGCATGCTCCATCTGACAGGCCGCACTCTCCGCAGTCTCAACATCAACAGCAAGAACGTCGGTAAAGAAGTCCCGGAGAGCATCGTGCCGACGCATGACGCCTTGGGCAAGAGAAGCCCCACGGTCGGTGAGCGTCACAAAACCGTAGGGTTCGTAGTGGATCAGTTCCCGCTCAGCCAGCGAACGCAACGCAGCCGTCACCGACGACTTGTGGACCTGAAGGTGACCAGCGATATCACGGACACGAGCAACCTGCTGCTCGGAAACGATCAGAAAGATCGCCTCCAAATAGTCCTCAAGCGTTCCGCTCAATGCCGTTTCAGATCCCACATGCGCCTCGGATAGACCCAACAGAGTTTGACACGTCAAACAATGTATCGCGGGCCGCATCCGGATCAACACGGGCGATTGCTTTTCACCCAATCTCTCTCCCACAGCTGAAAACACGAGAGTAACCGGTCGCGAACGAGGCTGCCGTTTCCTGGGCAACAGGTACCGAGGGCAGTATCTTAATGGGCTTGCGCTGCTGTGAACTCAACCCAACAACCGGACGCCCATGAAAACCGCCATCCCTATCGCTTGTTGCCTGACTGCCCTGGCCGTGGTCGGTGCCTGGGTGGCCCTGAAGGAAGGGGGCTCGCAGGCCCCGCTTCCATCCACGAACGGTAACGCCCCCCCTGCCCTCGTCTTCTACACCAACCCCGGTGCTACGACCCCACAGCTCCCCTTCTGGGCCGCCAAAGCAGCAGGTCACCTGGACGACATATTCACCATCGAGGTCCGCACCTGGAAGAACGTTGTCGATCTTCAAGGCGCACTCCTGGCAGGGAAGGGAGATCTGTGGCTCGGGCATCTCGAGGGCTTTGCCAGGGCGAGGAGAATGGGAGCTCCCGTACGAATTCTGGCCGTGTCAGGCTGGCGGAAGATGAACATCGTGTCAACCGACCCCGCCATCCGGTCACTGGAAGACCTTGCGGGAACCGTTCTTCCCTACGCACCAGTCGGCAGTCCGGGAGTACCGGTATTGGAGTTCCTCCTCGGGACGCGCAAAGACGACATCCAACTCCGGCCCCACGAGCCGAAACAGTTGGCCTTGTTGATGCTCCAGGGCAAAGCCCGCTCAGCCCTGCTCCCCGAGCCCCTCGTTACCACACTGCTCCGCAAAGTTGACGGGCTGCGCGTGGTGGAAAACCTCGAAGAACTGTACGGCAGACAGACCGGGGGGCTGCCTCGGATGCCCCTCGCAGGCTTTGCCGTCAACGACGCATTCCTCGCACGCCATCCCGCGCGGGTGTCCCAGTTGCTGGCGTGCCTGACTGCCGCTGCGGGAGCCCTGGCAATCAGCCCTGACGCAGCGGCAGCAGCCATGCCCGAGATGTTCACACCGTTTGTCTCACGCGACATCGTGCGAGAATCGCTGACGCGGGACGTCATCCTCGTAGAGCCGGCAAGCAAGGTGGCGGAGGAGATTCGGCAGTTCCTTGCGCTCGTGGCACCGGACGCGTTGGCCGAGGAAGAGCCGGGTGGCGCCAGGCAACTTCCCCCGGGCCTTCTTGTTCCCTGAGATCGATCGGAATCACGTGAAATTTGCCCGTTACATCGCTGCCCCGGTTATCGTGGTCGTCGTTTGGCTTCTCGCCAGCCACGCCTTCGGGGAACGGCTAGTGCCTCCACCTGGGCGCGTCGTCGTCGAGCTTACAGACATGGCGGGCACAGCCCAACTCTGGCGACACCTCTCGCTGACGGTGTTTCGGGGGACGGCTGGTCTGGCCCTGGCCACCCTGATGGCCATTGTCATCGGCGTCCCCTGTGGACTGCTGCCCCGCGTCATGCATGCGCTGTCACCCCTTGTCACCGCGGTCCAGGTCTGTCCCCCGATTATCTGGATTTCACTGCTCCTTGTATGGGTCGGCCTGGGCACGGCCGTTCCCATACTGGTCGTCGTCGTGGCTGTCTTCCCAGTGCTCTTCCTGAGCATTGCACACGCTGTGATGAGCCTGAACAGAGAGCTATTCGAGATGGCCTCAATCTACCATGTCCCGCCGAAGAGGGTTCTTACGGGGATCATCATTCCCGGTGTCGCACAGCACGCACTCGGCGCCTTCTCGTTCGCCCTCGGGATTACCTGGAAGGTCACCGCAACAGCTGAGTTCTTCGGCGCTGAGTCCGGAGTCGGAGCCCGGCTCTACTGGGCATACCGCAACCTTGACATGTCACGGCTGTTCGCCTGGGCCATCGTTCTGGTTATCATAGGGATGGCCCTCGAGATGGGGCTGATCCACCCACTGCGCGATAGTCTGCAGCCCGCTTCCGCGGAGCCATCCGATGCTTAGGCTGACAAACGTCACAAAGTCATTTGACGGAAAGCCGGTTCTGGCCGGCGTCTCACTTCGTTGCAGCGCGGGCGAACTGGTTTGCCTGCACGGGCCATCAGGATGCGGCAAAACCACCATCCTGAATATCGCCGCGAGAACAGTCAGACCCGACAGCGGTCGTGTTCTCCTGCATACCGCACGGGTGGGGTTTGTCTTCCAGGAAGACCGGTTGCTGCCCTGGCTCACCGTCCTGGGAAACCTGACGTTTTCCCTCTCGGGGTACGTCCCCCCGGAAGAAGCTGCCTCCCTCGCTGAGGAGTGGCTGGAACGACTCGGTGTCTCCGAGGCACGAGACCAACGCCCCGGAGCCCTCAGCGGGGGCATGCGCCGACGCATCAACCTGGCCCGCGCCCTGGCAATCCAACCGACGCTGCTTCTGCTGGATGAGCCCTTCGCGTTCCTGGACCCCCGGACGGCCACCACCGTACGCGACGAACTGGCGACAATGCGGGAACGGCAAACGACGACTATCCTTATGGTCAGCCATGTCCTTGAACACGTCCTCCCGCTGGAACCGCGGGTCATCGAGACCGGTGGTTCCCCCATCACCATTCCCGCCCCCTGAAGACCTCACTTGTGGCGAATGGCCCAATCCTCATGGTTCGGGACATTCCCACGCCACTCGACATTCCCCCCCAGGAACCCGGCGTTGTACCCCTTCATGTGCACCTTCTCCATGAGGCTGGTAAGCGGCCAGATAATGGTGTGGTTCTGGGCTCCCCCGATGTTCTCCGGCGACGAACGCGGATCCGCGTCTGCAAGATGGATGACCGAGGCAGGATCAGCGATCGCCGTCAGACGACGTTCACGCCCGCCGAGACCGGAGATGTAGTCATCTGAGTTCGGATCCGGGTTCACATCGCCGGGCGTGTCGTCAAAGTCGTAGTTGTTCACGCCGTAATGCAGGAGCTTGCGGTTGCCCGAGTTCCGCTGACTGTCCGGAACGGAACTGTCGTTGCTTGGGCAGATCCAGAAGTACTCACCGTGCAGGTACTGGTCCAGAAGATCGGAAAAGAGCATGACATCGGGATAGCTTCCAGTGGAAATTCTGGGAAGCCAGTCGGCATAGTCATCGGCATAGAGCGCGGTGGCCACGCCCATCTGCTTCATCTTGCTGATGCACTCAGTCCGTCTGGCCTTCTCCTTGGCTTTGACCAAGGTCGGCAGAAGGATGCCGGCCAGGAGGGCGATGATGGCGATGACAACGAGGAGCTCGATCAGAGTGAATCCCCGGGGATGGAGCCGCGCAGGGCGCCGATCGCGAACAATGACGGTGTAAGGGCGTTTGCTCACAGGTTCTCGTATCCGGTCGGCATGTCGGTCACATGCCATCTGCTACGGTTCTTTAGAAGACAGTTACTCACATACCAAGCTTACCGTCAGCCTGTCCTGCCTGCAACCTGCGCAACCACACCGGCAGGCAATATCAACACCGCCGACTCAGCGTGAAGCCGCAGGGCCATCGCCAAAATCAATCCGTAAGGTGACGATGCCTCGGGGCGGCGCACTCAGCTCGACGCGGTGCCCGTCAACCCCAAGGACGGGAGAATCCACAATGGGTTCCTCCCCCAGATCCACGATCGTTGCCCGGGTGACCGGGCGCCAGAACACCAGGCCTTCAGCAGCGGGAACATCGGTCGGGTTCCACAGGCGAACAATGATCCCCTCGCCCCGTTCTGGTGGCTTCACAGCCGAGACCACAAGAGTCCCCTCCTCCTGCAGAAGAAACGCCTTGGCCTCCGCAGCGGTCCCCTCGAGCGGGGGGAAGCCAGCCGCAGCTTTGCCGGTCTGGCGGGTCATCAACCCAGCCTGCAGGTTCGTCAGAGCGCGCTGCAGCTCTGCCTTCGGGGGGCTCCCCTCAAAAGGAGTAAGGGAGAAACGGTAGGCCAACCGCCCAAGCTCAAGGCCATCTATCTCTCCCAGCGTCCCAGCCGTCCGTCGGAACGACCTCAGTAAGGTCACCTGCATGGTCCGGCGGACATCATCCACTACACCGCCTTCGTGGACACCCCCCTCAGAAAGCAGGGCCAGTCCCCGGCGTCCGTCACCGATCGCCTGCAGCCCAAGGAACGGCTTCTCCGCGAGCTCCATCTCCGCCCACGTCGCCGTTTCAGCCGAAAGCTCGATGTCACGCTCAACCCAATCGAACGGATGGTGGGCCCAGTAGGTCCGCGCACTCGCAGCATCAGTTGGCAACAGCAATCGCAGCCGATGGTCCTCGACCGTATTCTCCACCGCCACGGCCACATCCACGGCGCGCGCCCCTCTGCAAAGCGACACATCCACGGTAGCACAAAGCTCCGTTCGTGCATCGGACCGGCGCTCACGCTCCCAGTCAAAGCGCGCAGGCAACGCAAGCGAAATGGTGACCCGGAACGTCACCATCAGCGGTCCATCGTGAACCACCGAAACCTGGGCCGTCCCGGCGCTGGACAAGACAATCTCGTCGCAGACGGACTGCCCATGAAACCAGCCGTCCCCGATCTCGCTGCGATCCTCGAACATGAGGAGATCCCGGTAGACTTCTCCGGTGGATTTATCAGTCAACAGCAATGTGCCATTGGTGGCAATCTCAATCGACAGGTGCTCGTTCTCCGCAGAGTTCGGGCCGGTCCGCAGACTCCCCACACAACGGTTGGGCGTAGGACAAGGGCGCACCAGCAGGGACATGAACCCCAGGGGGGGCAAGTCCAGCTCGACGGCTACACGGTAACGGGCACACGAGAGTCCACGCTCACCGACTCCCATCTGCGTGACATGCCCCCGCTCGTTGACTAGAGGGACAAGCGACAGACGCTGGTAGGGAATCGGCTGACCATCCGCATCACTCAAGGTGAAAGAGTGAACGATTTGACTTCTGAAACCCTCTTTGAATGTGGTCGGGAAGTCCTTGGGAATGTTCACGTCAATTTCCACCACATTCTGCCGCGGCACGGTACTGGCGTTGGCAATGATGATCGTGAACTCGTCAGGACCGCCCCCAAGCTCCTTGCATCCCCGGCTCAGTGCAGCAAAGAGCTTCTTCCGCAGCTGGTCGGCGATGAGGCGAGCTTGATCGAAACGGTGCATCATGTCACGATGGACCTGATCGATGGAACAGCCGCAGATGCTGTCATGCGCATGGTTCAGCAAGACATTCCGCCACGCTTCGCGAAGATACGTCCGGGGCAAGCCAACACCTTCGACAGCGGCAATTGCCGAAAACGGCTCGCACCAGTGTTCCAGCAGAGATTGGCAGGCGTCGTTCGCCTGCTTCATCACGATCCGTGCAGACACGCAGTTCGGGATGAGCCAGAGATAGCTGCACAGGTTCTTTGCCGGCTCGCGCAGCTCGCCCCGTTTGACCGGCACATCAGTGGCGAGACGTTCCGCATCGGCGAAGAATGCGGGAAGTGTCGAGTGCATCGCGGAAACGTCAGGACAGGCTTCCTCGACGATGCGCACATAGCGGGGAGCATCAGTGGCCGGGGGCATGTGATCGAGAGCATCCATGAGGCACAGTACCCGGCCGTTGCAGCGCCCTATCTCATGATCGATATACTCCCGAAGGCTCTCCCGAGCCCGCTCTTCCGCCTCTCCTCCTCCCTGCGGTCCCGCCTGCTCCAGCGCTCGACGAGCCCCGACGAAGGCACCATACCCGCTCCGGTCCTGGAGTTTGAAGCAGAATACCTGGCTGCCATCGGGAGCTTCCCAGTTGAAGAATGTCGGGGTCGTGTGTTCGTTCGCCCCCCTTCCCAACACGCAGTGTCCAAGCCCAAATCCCCGGTAAATCTGAGCCATCTGCGAGGGATGCCCGAACATATCACACGTGTATGCCACGGGCATGGGACCAACGCCCCATTCCCGACAGACTCGATGCCCAAGCAACAGGTTGCGTATCAGGCCCTCATCACCGGGGCAGAAAAGGTCGGGCATGGTGAACCACGGCCCAATCAGAATGCGCCCGCTCCGGATCAGCAACTCCAGACGCCCACGATTCTCGGGACGAATCGCGACGTAGTCGTCCAGCATGCACGTCTGACCGTCGAGATGAAAGAAGCGGAACTGGTCGTCTGTCTCCATCAGATCAAGCAGATCATCGATCAGCTCGACCAGAAGGAACCGAAACTCCTGGAAAGGATGATACCACTCGCGATCCCAGTGCGTCCCGGAGATGTAGTGAGCAGTGAAGCGCGACGGGTCAGCGGAAGGGCTCTTGTCATTGTCCATGGTGGGCCTTTCAGGGAGACAGAGTCAGTGAACCCGACAGCCGACCGCGAGCGATCCTCCCGCAGTGTTCCCGAGTCAACCGAAGAAAATCCGCACAGCTCTGCAGTCGGGCAATGGTCTCCCGCAAGTTCTACTCCGCCAGAGCACCCTCGATCATGGAGGCGACCTTCCCAGCGAGCTTCTTGGAGCCGTCCGGGAAGAAATGCACGTTCACCGGCCTCTGGATCTCCCCGAGAATGGGCAGTGCAAAAGCATAGAGGTCGTCGATCGCGACCCCATTTGCGCCCATGACGGCCCCGGCGGCCGCATTGTAGGCTACGACATCCGCATCGCTCCGGGCCGGCTTGAGCTCGCCCTCGGGAACAGGTGTTGTCGAAGCCCAGATCAGCTTAGCTCCCGTCTTCTTCAAACGGGCCACCAACTGCCCAAGGTTTTTCGCGTATTGCTCCAGAGAAACCCCATGGGTCTTGCCGTCCATGCGTTTGAGATCATGCAGTCCCCAGTTGAAGTGGATCACGTCCCACTTCTTTTCGCCCAACCACTTTTCGATGCTGTTGATCCCCCTGTTGGTGTCGCCACCGTTGGTGGGAATCCGGTGCACATTTGCTTTGCCGTCAAGCAAGCCCCGAGTCGGGATCGTGTACCCCATCGAGATGGAATCGCCAATCAACAGGACGCGGGGCAATCCCTTGACATCTTCGATCTGCTGCAGGGCCGGATTGGGTCGGCGAGGGCGTTTGCCTTTGGCTTTTCTGCCCTTGCCCTTCTCGGCAGCTCCAGTCGCCAGCGAACACAGAATTCCCACCACAGCACACCAAAACACCGCACGTTGACCCGAAATCATCGGTCTCTCTCCTTTGTTCGCATTCTCAAGCAGCACCGGAAGGCCGACGTGGTTGCCTCCAGCAGAAACATGGTCACAGTAAAGGCGTCCAGACATCTGCCCGGCACCCCGGCGCGTGGCCCAGACCTTTTCTCTATCCACAGCACCTTACAAGATGACTCAACCGTAGCTCTGCTGCAAGAGCACCCGGACTATGTACAACTCCCCCCAGCGCTGCGATGACAACAAAACCGGGGGCGCCCCGACACTCGTAGTCGACGTTGCCGTCATTGGCGGCGGACCAGCCGGCATAATGGCCGCCATTGCGGCAGCCGATGAAGGCGCAGATGTGTTGCTGTGCGAGCAACTCCCCCGTATTGGAGTCAAGCTTCAGGCGACTGGTGGCGGGCGCTGCAACATAACCAATACCCTCCCGAACGACGAGTTCATGGAACGGTTCGGACGCTTTGGCAGATATGCCCAACCGGCATTGACACGTTTCGGGCAGGACACACTGCGTGAATTCCTCCAGAGCATCCGGGTCTCGACCCATGCCCCGGACGGTCTCCATGTGTTCCCGGTCACTCACCAGGCGAGCACGGTCGTCCAGGCACTTGCCACCCACCTGCACGCCAAAGGGATACGTATCCACTGTGGGGCAAGGCCGCGCAGGTTAACGCTCAAGCAGGGCTCTCTGGTGGGAATCGAGACGAAAACGTCCAGCTTCCGCAGCCGACATGTCGTGATCGCGACGGGCGGGCGGAGCCATGTCGCCCTGGGTGCAACCGGGGATGGTTACGAACTGGCCCGGCAAGCAGGCCACACCATCACGGACACCTGGCCGGCGATGGTCCCACTCATCACTGCCCAAACATGGCCGGCTCGCTGCCGGGCGGACACAGTGCCCAAAGCCGAAATCAGCGTCGATCTTCCCGGCATGAGGAAGTGCCGAGGCGTAGGAGACCTGATCTTCACCCGAACAGGGCTGGCCGGACCGGTCGTCCTGGACTTTTCACGCCATATTCCCCCTTTGCTTCGTGAGTATGGAACAGTGCCGCTACGCCTATGTCTGACCGGGACGCCGCATGCGGACACATGGCACAGTCGGCTGCAGTTCGGCCAGCGGGAGGAGCCAGGCACGCCCGTGGCTCATTACCTCAAACGCACTATGGCGCCCTCTCTTGCGGAGGTTATGTGCGAGCTGACCCCATTGCCCGGTCACACGCCACTGGGCCAACTCGCTCGCGCCCCCCGCCGCATGCTGGCTGAGGTGCTCGCCCAGACACCGATCGACGTCACGGACACGGGAGGGTTCGGGAAAGCGATGATCACTCGAGGAGGCGTCACCCTCAAGGAGGTGGCCCCCGAGACGCTCCAAAGCAAGTATCTCCCGGGCCTCTTCTTTGCCGGGGAAGTCCTTGACCTGGATGGGCCGTGTGGAGGATTCAACCTCCAATGGGCGTTCGCTAGCGGCTACCTGGCGGGGCAGTGCGCAGGTCGCCAATCAATGGAAAAATGATCTCATCGATCGCAACGGCGACCCCATCGTGGTCACTGTCAGGCACGCAACGCCGGGCGGCCGCCTTCGCCGCCGCTGAGCCATTGGCCATCGCCAGTCCCAGTCCGGCCCCGCCGAGGATGTCCGCATCGTTGTCTCCATCCCCCATCACAATGACCTCACCCGTGACGATTCCGAGCTGACAACACAGACGTTGGAGAGCAGCGAGCTTGTTCGCTTTCGGGTGTGAGAAATTCAAAATGCCATGCTCGGATACCTGGCACGCGAAAGCACTGCCGGTGTCTGGCCACTGGCTCAAAATATCGTCACGAACGGACTCGATTCGTCCGGTGTCGTAGCGATCCAGGAACAGAAGCTTCTCCACGCACAGGTCGGCGGCATAGAGGTCCTTCTCCGGCAGGATCTGGACCGTTTCGTTATTCCTCTCGATGAGCCAGTCATCGGGCGAGTGGGCGCGCCCGAGCACACGGCTGCCGCTGAAGAGAACCGTGGTAACCCGCTGCTCGCGACCGCAATCCAGAAGCCGTTTCACCACATCCGGCTCCAGAGACCACGTGTCCAGACGCTCCTCGGAAACGGGATCAATGATGTCCGCTCCATTGTTGCAGATTTGCGGGGTCCGCAGCCCAAGTTCCTGGACCCATTCCCGGATCGCTTCGTACATACGCCCCGTCGCGAAAGCCACGGGAAACGGGAAATCCGCCAGCCGTTTCACCGCTGCCTTCACCGCAGGCGTAGCGCGCTTATCCGCAGTCAGAAACGTCCCATCGACATCAAGAATCAGGAGCTTGTAACCCATGTTCTCATCACCACCTGCATCGTCTCAAGAACGACTCAAAGGGCCTTCTCAGTAAACTGACAAACATCGTTCACAGGACACGCAGCGCAAGCCGGCTTACGAGCCACGCAGGTGTATCTCCCATGCAGAATCAGGTAGTGATGCGCGTGCAGGAGATGATCGTCCGGCACTCGTGCCATCAACTGCCGTTCGGTCTTCTCCGGAGTGGGTGCCCGAACCAGTCCTGTCCGGTTCGCAACCCGGAACACGTGAGTGTCAACTGCGATCACCGGTTGCTGGAAGGCGACATTCAGAACGACATTCGCTGTCTTCCGGCCCACCCCCGGCAGGGATTCCAGCCCCTCGCGATTGACGGGGACGCAGCCATCGAAACGCTCAAGCAACTCGCGGCAGATCCCCACCACAGCGCGCGCTTTGTTGACTTGCAGACCGATCGGGCGAATGATGCCCTCCAGCTCCTTCTGCCCGAGAGCCAGGTAGTCAGCCGGGCTCCGGCACTCCTGCCAGAGCCCGCCGGTCACGTCGTTGACGCTGCGATCCGTTGCCTGAGCCGAAAGTACACACCCAATCAACAGATCCAGGGGTGTCTCGAAGTCGAGCTCGCACCGCGGCGTGATGCGTTCGGCGAGACGTGCGAAGAACGCAGCCACCTGCTCATCGGTCATCGGGGGGACAACAGGCAACGGCTTCCGGGCCATGGAATGACCTCCTCAACGTACTAAGCTCCTATTCCAGCGGAGTCGTTCCCTCATGCCAGCGGCGCACCTCAGAGTCCGGTCCTGTCCCTTTGACAGCAACCAGAAACTGCCGTGATCCAGCTCCCCCCGGCAATGCAATCGGACTCGAGGTCCGCAGCAGGAAACCGAACTTCCGCGCCTCTCGAAGGGCAGACTCCCTTTCGCCGGCAATGGCCTGTGGAGTCATGTAGAAGACAACCGCAGCAGGGATGTCGCGCCGCAAGAGCTGGCGACACGGGCGGAGCATCCGAGCAGGAGGCCCAACTGCTCGCATCACGAGCAGTTCATACACCCCCGCATGCTCCTCCGTTCGCCCTGCTTCACGCGCTTGCATGGGCAGGACCGAACAGTTCGCCAAGCCGAGTTCTTCACACATCCCTGAGACGAAGTCTGCTTTGCGCCGCCTTGCCTCAATCCCGGTGATCTGCAAACGCGAGTTGGCCCAGGCCAAGGGAACCATGGGGAACCCTCCTCCGCACCCCACATCCGCGACGCGCCAGGCTTCCACCATGACTCCGGGCAGCACAATCCCGAGCGCCAAGCTGTCAGCAACATGCTTGAGCCAGAAGTCCTGGTCATCCAGAATGCGGGTGAGATTGGTCGTCGTGTTCGCTGTCCGGAGACCGTCCAGAAAGCACTGAAGAAGGCGCAGGTCCCGCTCTTCGTTCGGGGCCGCTCCCGCACGCGTGAGAAACTCAACCAGTTCGGAATTCCGGAACGTCGGGGGGGCAGTCTCCAAAACGCTCATCCAATCACGGCAAAGAGAAGGAAGGCAGCGCCACAGACACCGAAAGCCGCACAGGCACCACGACGCCACCGAGCCGATTCACCAGCGCGCTCAAGTGCATCGCGGAAACGCCACGGCGCCCCGACCATGAAGAAGCCTGCGAGGCTGACCAGATAGCAGATCAGGGAGAACAGAGGACGCATAGGAATCTCGGCCACAAAAGCCGCATGCAGCAGATGGTTAAGGACGAGGAGCAGGAGGCCCCCAGTCGCCCGGGTCAGCAGATAGTCCAAGTGGAGAAACGAAAGGACAGCGACAACCGGAACAGCGATTTTTACCACAATGCGGTAGCGGACGAGCCCCCCCTCCAACATGGGTAAAGCCTGATGCGCAGCCCAGACGAGACACGCCGCGGCTATCAGACCGCCAATGATCCGCTCACGCGGCAGACGACGATGCAGATCAGGCCAGCGGACAGTGCCGCAAAGGAAAAGCCAAGCCACTGCTCCCAGAGCAAGGCCGAATGCAATGGAGCTTACTCTGAAAGCCAGCAATTGAGATCTCCTGCAGTCACTCACGACCGGGACGGCCGCAGTCGGTGACCAGTCCCGCCAAATCGGCCGCAATACAAAGCACAGAACATAGTTCCCAGCGGCATTCTGTCAATCACCCATCCCGCGTGCCACGAACCGGAACAAAAGAGCCCACGGCCCACAGAACATGCGCCATTATGGCACACTTGTCAGATCGCAAGCACTCGCACAAAGATAGACACAACTCACTACCGCCACGCACATTAAGACGCCACACAATCGTCCATGGCATCCCCACTGCTAAGCAGAAACCCGAGCCTTACACAGGAAGACCTTACAGCGGGGAGACATGCCAATGAACATGGAACGGTTTACCGAGAAATCTCAGACAGCCCTGAGCGCTGCCCACCAGACAGCTGTAGAGAACGGGCACCAGATGATGCAGCCTGCGCACCTTCTCACAGCACTCCTCGACCAGCCGGAGGGCCTCATTCCTGCTCTGCTCGCCCAAAGCGGAGTGAACGTCCCTGAGCTGAAAAGCGCAACCGGGCGAACCATCGCCCAATCCCCAAGAGTGAGCGGCTCGGGCGCATCCCAGACCCAGATGTCACGCCAACTGGTCCAGGTCCTCGCCAGAGCGGATCAGGAAGCCGCAGCCCTGAAAGACGAGTACACCAGCGTCGAGCATCTGCTTCTGGCTCTGCTTGACTCTCGAAGCGAGGCCCAACGCCTCCTGAGCGAAGCCGGGGTAAGCCGCTCAACTGTACTCGAAGCACTCCGCTCCGTGCGCGGCAATCAACGAGTGACCACACCAACCCCCGAGTCCACCTTCCAGGCGCTTGAAAAGTACGGACGCGACCTGACCACTCTCGCCGAGGAAGATCGCCTTGACCCGGTGATCGGGCGCGACGACGAAATCCGCCGAGTCATGCAGATCCTCTCCCGACGCACGAAAAACAACCCCGTACTCATCGGTGAACCGGGAGTAGGCAAGACCGCTATTGTGGAGGGACTGGCACTCCGGATCGTACATGGCGATGTTCCGGAGGGGCTCAAGGACCGTCGAGTCATCGCTCTCGACATGGGCGCTCTGATCGCCGGCGCCAAGTTCCGGGGCGAATTCGAGGAACGGCTGAAGGCCGTCCTAAAGGAGGTCATTGCCGCGGATGGAGCGATCGTTCTCTTCATCGATGAACTCCACACAGTCGTTGGCGCAGGAGCGGCTGAGGGGGCCATGGACGCTGGGAATCTCCTCAAGCCCATGCTTGCCCGCGGTGAACTGCACTGCGTTGGGGCAACCACACTGGATGAGTACCGGCAGAATGTGGAGAAGGATGCTGCGCTCGAACGCCGTTTCCAGACCGTGCTTGTCGAGCAGCCGTCGGTGGAACAGACCATCTCGATTCTCCGTGGCCTCAAGGAGCGCTATGAGGTCCACCATGGTGTCACAATTAGAGACGCAGCCCTCGTGTCCGCCGCAACGCTGGCGGACAGGTATGTAGCCGATCGCTTCCTGCCCGACAAAGCCATTGACCTGATTGACGAAGCAGCAGCGTGTCTGCGGACCGAGATCGACAGTCGCCCAGTCGCCCTGGATGAAGCCACACGACGACAGATGCAGCTCGAGATCGAGCACGCCGGCCTCCAGACGGAGAATGACCCTCGCTCCAGGCAACGGCTCAGCGTCATCGAGAAGGAGCTGGCCGACACCAAGACGCAGACAGACGCGCTCTGTGCACGCTGGGAGAACGAGAAGCAGGAGATCGCGCAGTTGCGGGAACTGCGGGAAGCCCTTGAGATGGCGAAATCTAACCTTGCCAGGGCAGAGCGCGAGTACGACCTGGAGCGCGCCGCCGAGCTCCGGAACGGTACGGTTGTCCGCCTGGAACAGCGACTCGCAGAGGCCGAGGAAACGATCAAGGGCAGGAACGGAGAACGCCTCCTCAAGGAGGAAGTGGACGAGGAAGATGTGGCGGGGATCATCAGCCGCTGGACACACATCCCGGCCAGCAAACTGGTTGAGAGCGAACGCGAGCGTGTCCTGGCCCTGAGTGAGCGCCTCAGCGGCCGGGTAGTCGGCCAGGAGGAAGCTGTCCAAGCCGTCGCCAATGCCATTCTGCGAGCTCGCGCGGGGCTCCAGGATCCCAACCGCCCGATTGGGAGTTTCATCTTTCTCGGCCCAACCGGAGTGGGGAAAACGGAACTGGTCCGTCGACTGGCCGAAGACCTCTTCGATGATGCACGAGCGATGGTCAGGATCGATATGTCGGAGTACATGGAGAAGCACACGGTTGCCCGCCTGATCGGGGCTCCACCGGGTTATGTCGGATATGAGGCAGGGGGGCAACTCACTGAGGCTGTCCGACGACGTCCCTACTGCGTCATCCTGCTCGACGAGATCGAGAAAGCGCACCCCGATGTGCTCAACATCCTCCTGCAAATCCTCGACGAGGGTCGCTTGACCGATGCTCATGGCCGCACGGTCAACTTCAGACACGCGGTGATCGCCATGACATCGAATGTCGGAAGCCGCGCTATCGTCGCGGCAGCAGAGGCCCAACAAGTGCCCCCGACAGAAACCGTGATGAGCGAACTCCGGGGGCGACTCACACCGGAGTTCCTGAACCGCATTGATGATACGGTTGTGTTCAAGACACTTTCACCGGAACACGTCCTCGAAATTGTGGATCTTCAGCTGACCCAGCTGACCGGACGCCTTCGGGATCTCCATGTGACGTTGACCGTAACACCGGAAGCCAAACTCGCGTTGGCCCGAGAAGGGTTCGATCGAGTCTACGGGGCACGCCCCCTCAAACGGGTGATTATGCAGCGACTGGAGACCCCCATTTCGCAACTGCTCGTAAGCGGAGAGGCAGGCGAGGACACGAATGTGGCTGTCTCTCACAGGGAGGGAGAGTTCCAGTTCGACGTCCGACCGGAAGCAGCGCCGTGACTCGGCGGAACGAGTCCACGGAAATGGTTGGCAACGCGGAGGAGGTAGGAAAAACGCTCGAAGAGGAAGGCGGAACTCAGCGACGACGGGTGCGCCCCTTGTCCTTGCCGACAAACCAGTCAGACTCGTACCAGGAGATCGTGTAGTCTGCCCGCAGGCTCGTGCCATTCATGTCCCGGTAAAACGTCTCAAGCTCTTTGAAGGCCCACAGCAGGACCATGTAGGCCTCATCGTCGATCTCCTCAACCCCGCCGCCCTTCTTCTCGACCTCGGTGATGTGACGCACGCGCGCTACCTCAGCAAGGAGAAGCAGGAAAAGATGGTGTCGAGAAGGGAGCTTACGCAGTTCGGCAAGATAAGCCTGGTAACGATAGGTGTAGAAATCCTCTCGCCCTGCAGGCTGTCGGAGGACATCCACAGACTCGTCGCACCCGTGACGAAAGCGTACCACCTCAACGGGGTTGATCCGCACCAACTGTTCCTCTTCCGAGTAGGACGTGGTCCAGTCGGGATACGCGTGGTCGGAGCTGGTTGCGAACTCCACCGAGACCTCTTCAAGCCCCTGGTAGCTCTGCACGAACAGAGCCGCCAAAGCGTCAACAATCCTGGAGCTATTGGTCTTGCGGCAGAGCGTGTCGAGTGCCTCGGCCTCGCCTGTCCTGGGGGAAGAAGCTCCGTCGTAGACAGTGCTCAGCTTCTCAATGTGTTTCCATGTCGAAGCAAGCGTTCGGGGTGCCATATTGTCTCACCTTTGGTAGGTGAATACTATAGGCAGGATTGTCTACATTTCCAGTCGCCTGCAGCATTTTACCGCACATCTCCGGCCAGTTCATCGACGCTGAACTCGGGGAGATCCCATTCATCGCCATTACTACCCACTACCCGGCACTGCCCCTCCTGGTCGGTCAGGCTCCCGATCCTGCGCGCCGTGAAGCCGGCTTCCTCGAGCATTGCGGCACAGCCTCCAGCGTGCTTCTCTGGCACACTCATGAGCAGACACCCAGACGAGATCATCCCGAGCGGGTCCACACCACACGCGTTGCAGACGGCTTCTGTTTCCGCTGCGATAATGAGTTCCCCTGCATCTATTCTCACCCCTGTCCGGGAGGCCCCGGCCAGCTCGCGGAGCCCGGTGGCGATTCCACCCTCGGTTGGGTCATGCATCGCGTGCACCGGCAACCGCGACGCTGCGAGGAGTGCAGGCTCAACGACCGATAGTCCAGGAGTCTCAGCAAAGGCGAGGGCTCGCGAAACGAGCTCACGCCCTAACTCCTCAACCAATCTGGCCTCGTGCTCGTAGGCCAGAATCGCCGTTCCCTCAATCCCAAGCGGGTTCACTTGAATCACCGCATCCCCAGGCTTCCCATTGCCCGTCGCCAAGGGCTCTGGCCGCAGCAACTGCCCGAACATGCAAATGGAGACGACCGGCGTGGTCACCGCCCCCGTCACCTCGGTGTGCCCTCCAACCAGAGTCGCACCAACCTGCCTACCAGCCTCAAGGGCCCCGTCAACGATGCTGTACACCTCCGCCGCGGACGTCCCCGGAGGCAACAGGAGAGTCAATAGATAGAACTGCGGCGCAGCCCCGGTTACGGCAATGTCATTTGCGTTGATGTGAACGGCAAAGAAGCCGGGCTTCGGGGTCGGAAAAGTGATCGGGTCTGCCCCGACGGCGATAAGTCGCCTTCCCATCCGCAGAACCGCGGCATCCTCTCCGGCCCGGGGCGGCACCACGACATCTTTGGATTCCCCGGAGCATCGCTCGAGAATCCCCTCCAACAGATCTGGAGGGAGCTTACCAACCGGGAGAATCCGCCCGTTCCCGCCGCGTTCCTCATTCATATGTCATTCTCCTGCCACAGACTTGTCCATACCGCACAGCGCGTTGAATCGTCGCCCCTAAAAAAACGGCGCCACCGCCCGGCCACACATTGCCCTGGACCGGGAACGTACAGGATCGGCAAACAACGCACCCCTGTTGTCGACGATACAATACCATATAAAGTGTAATCGTCGGGCCAAAGCCTTCTTCGCAGACCACCACGGTGCACGCCCCTGTTCCGCAACACCTGAGACACTTGCCCCATGCACGTCAACACAGAACAGCTGAAGATCGGGATCGCAGGGTGGTCGTATACTGACTGGCACGACACCGTCTACCGCCTGCCCCCCGCGCAGCAGCAGGTGGACCTCTTCGGGGACCCTATCAGGGAACCAGCCCAATACGCAAGAGATGAACTGGTATTCATCAAAGATTTTGTCGATATGATCGAGATCAACAGCTCATTCTACCGGATCCCGTCCCCCAAAGCCACCGCGTCCTGGGTCCGCCGGGTGTCCGACAAGCCCCACTTCTTCTTCACTGCTAAGCTCAACAACGCCTTCACCCACGACCAACGACGTGATCCGACCCTCGCGAAAGCGTTCGTCAGCGCCATGCGTCCCCTGGCTGAAGCCGGCCGGCTCAGAGGATTGCTTGCTCAGTTCCGCTACGACTTCAGCGACACTCCCGCGGCCAGAGAGGTCCTCAGCTGGATAAGGAGCCAGTTCAGCCCACTGGCCCCCCTTATCGTCGAGGTCCGTCATGTTTCCTGGCAAACCGCGGAAGCGCTCGGTTTCCTCCAAGACCTCCCCGCAACCGTCGCCCACCTTGACTACCCAACGGCCCGGGATTCCTTCACGCCACGCCTCTGCACCAGCGGCCAGACCGCCTACCTACGCCTGCACGGACGGAACCGCAAAGCCTGGTTCTCCCGGAAGGCAACCGTCGAGGAAACCTACAATTACGACTATTCCACCGAGGAAGTGAAAGGACTCGCGGAGAGAAGTGAGGAGATTCTGGGCAAGGTCAAGGAGCTGACCATAGTCGCCAACAACCATTACCAGGGGAAGGCCGTCTCGGCTGCCCTGCGCATCAAGTCGGAACTCACCAAGGAAAAGCTCGCAATCCCCCCTGCCCTCGTAGATACCTATCCACACCTCATACGGATCCTCAAACAGTAGCTCAAGTTGGGCGTCCGGTGACAGCAACTGCTCAGATGGCGGTTGGATGCCACACGCCGTACAAGAGACGCCCGGGTGCGCATCTCACCTCTACAGTTCCTCTGGGCCCGCGTTCCGGTCAGCAGCGCTTCGCTCCACACGCCCCATAGACACAGGAAAGCCCCTTGGCCACAGGCGCTTTCCAGCATCTGCCACCAAGGGGCTTCCTTGACGATTCGTGGGCACCAGAGCTCAGTGTTCCTGTAAAATGAGACGCCCGTTTTTTTCCCGACCGATGGCCGCACCGGGCGGGCAACCGGTGCAATTGTAAGCAACCTCGGCAAAGGGCTTACAATTGTGGAAACCACCTTACATCCTGTTCTT
>JABHEG010000030.1 GCA_018676675.1 Lentisphaerota bacterium | reverse complement strand
CGGTCGGATGCCGGACGGGTACCTGGAGGCCGGTTTTCCCAAACCGGGGTCCCTGGAACGCGCGGTTAGGGAAAAGCGCTCAGGGATGAGCTGCCTCCAGTGACGGGGCGCCCGATCCACGCGTCGTGGTTGTGCGAATGCGGCCCCCGCACCAGATTGACCAGGAAGGAACCGGAACAGAACCAGCCCCTTGCTGCCGGACCTCCTATCGTCGCCGCAGAAGGGCGCGTTACGAGAGCAAAGATGAGCGGCCCTGCTTCCTGAACTGCCTCGGCGATATCCCGTGCGTACGCTTGAACAGCCGATTAAGACTGGAGAGCGTCTGGAACCCGGCCTCGTACGAGATATCGATGATCGGCCGGTCTGTGTTGAGGAGCAAAGTCTCGCTCATCTTCAGGCGAATGGAGTTGACATAGGTGACTGGCGTCATGCCTGTTGCCGACTTGAACTTCGCGCGGAATGACGAGAGCGACATGTGGCAGAGCGACGCGAGTTGCTCGATCCTGATGACGCCGCTGTAGCCTCCCAGGATGTGGTCAAGTGCGGGCTGCACAGCAGATCGGTGCCTGTTGACGGTGATCTCGCGGACCTCAACGTTACCAAACCTCCGGTGTAACAGGATCGCGAGTCGAAGCATGAGTGCCTGGACGGCGGTCTTGTAGTGTGTGTTCTGAACGGTGATCTCTGTCGTAATTTCGCGTAGTATGTGGAGGAGGCCGGGGGCGTCGTGTAACACTGAGGACGCGGGATTCAGGTTGAGCAGGGACTCATGTTCGACACCCGCTGCGAACGATCCGCCGCCACGAATGCAGCTCGCCACATCAGCCCAAATCCATCTCCACTCGCTCACGATTCCGGGTGAGCTCCTTGCTCGATGGTAGTCGCCGGGAACCATGATGGTGATGTCACCTTCCCGGAACGGGATGATTTGGTCGTTGACGATGAAGATGCCGCTGCCGCGTTCGCAGTAACCGAACTCCATGCAGCTGTGCGTGTGGAGGGACTGGATCTCACGGTCATACAACACGCCCGGCCGACGCATCACCCGGACGGGGTCACCCGGCGTGATGTTCATGTGCTCGTATTCCAGCACCTTTTGTTGTATCGGCATAGTTTGTTCTCTTATTAGCGTAGTATTATGTCAATAATATAGCAATAGTCATAGCATAACGCACA
Organism: Lentisphaerota bacterium; assembly: GCA_018676675.1. Lineage (GTDB taxonomy): Bacteria > Verrucomicrobiota > Lentisphaeria > Oligosphaerales > JABHEG01 > JABHEG01. Next base: position 13,674 of record JABHEG010000030.1, on the reverse strand, counting down.
CGAAACTAGTGGCGGCGGGCGCGAATAGCGGGCCCACCCCTTGCTGATGCCTGGATGTGGAAGTGTTTCGGGCACCTTGGTGCGTACGGGCGTACGTACCGAGGAGGCCGGAATGCTCCCGCACCAGGAATCGGTAAGCCGTAGGCCGGGCACTGTTTCTTGGCCCGGCGTTCATCATTCGACGAATGAGGCCTCTCTGTTTCCTGGCAACCCTTGCGGGCGGACCATTCTTCGCGACCCTCCGCCCGGGACGCCAACGACGATACTCGGCATCGCCTTTTTGCCGTCCCGGACGAAGCCTCATCGAAGACTGGCCCGGGGGTGGGCTCGCTATTCAACCCCCGACGCCACCAGGAGAAAACCATGGACTACGTCTCAATGAAGACGGTCAGTGAACTCACGGATCAGATCGAGCGCTACCTTGAACTGAAGGCTGAGTATGGCGCAGGCGGGATCCGTGCCGTGGCGCAGCGGCTGGAGGAGAGCTTGGCCGGCTTCCTCGCCGAGGTCAAAGGAATGGCCATCGACGAAACGCTGGCTGCGATTGAGCCGAACCTGCTCGACGACATCAAGAGATTGCGCCCGGAAGGGCCGCGCGTGATGGGTACCCTTGATGTTGATGCGTACAAGCAAAGGGTGATGGGAGCGCTGGTCGGACGCATGGCTGGGTGTACGCTGGGTGCACCGGTGGAGTTTAATCCCATCGATAGGATGGCAAGGCTTGCAGAGCAGAACGGCACGCCGTTTCCGCCAGAGGACTATTGGACCTACGTGGATAATCCATCTGTCCTCCGTTACGGGAAGAGCCGCCGCGATGCGTATACTCGCGACAAGATGGACGGCGTACCGGTGGACGACGACGTGGAATACACGTTGACGGGCCTTGTGGTGGTCGATAAGCATGGTTTGGACTTCACGACCGCCGACGTCGGACGAACGTGGCAGGACGTGCTGCCTATGGCCTGCACCGCCGAGAAGGTTGCGCTGGACAATCTCAATAATGGCATCGATGCGAGGGACGCTGCAGATGTCGAGAACCCGTACTGCGAATGGATCGGCGCGGACATCCGCTGTGACCCCTGGGCCTACATGTGCCCCGGCAATCCGGAACGTGCAGCGGAATTTGCCCACCGCGATGCGTACCTAAGCCACCGGAGGCAGGGGATCTACGGCGCAATGTATTTCGCGGCATCGATTGCCGCGGCATTCGCGCTGGATGATCCCATGGCCGCGCTGGAAGCGGGCCTGGCCGAGATACCGGCAGATTGTGCAATGGCGAAGGCAATCCGTTGGGCCTTGGATACAGCCCCCTCGATCAAGGGCTACCAGGATGCGCGGAATACCGTCGACGAAAAGTTCGAAGGCATGCACGGCGTACACACGATCAACAATGCGTGCCTGACTGTCTTTGGTGTGGCTCTCGGCAAGACTGATTTCACCCGGGTAATCCGTGAGACCGTTGCCATGGGCCTGGACAACGACTGCACCGCGGCCACCGCAGGTTCCCTGGTCGGCGCAGTGATCGGGATCGACGGGATACCTGAGCACTGGTACGCGCGGTTCAACGACACGATTCATTCGTACTCCAAGATCTGCGAGCGCTACTCCATCACAGACGTAGCGAATCGGTTTGCCGCGATAGCGCAGGCAAACGGCTGTGTCATGTAGGCAAGGAAGCAGAACAGCAGCGTCAAGATGGCCGGGAGTTGCTGGAGCGTTTGCGGGCGGAATCTCAAGGAGCGGCAATGCAGTGAATACCAGATGGCGACCTCTCAAAACGACGACAGTGACCGGCTTGCAGGGCGAACGTCTGGGGCTGTGGCGCAACCACCGGCTGTGGTTCATCGCAGAATCCGGGTACTTAATCGATGGCTTTGAATGCAGGCCGGGCGTGCATCCCTGGCAGGGGGAGCATCTCGGCAAGTGGCTGCATGCGGCAACGTTGGCGTATCAGATGACCGGAGACGAGCGCCTCGAAGAGAGCATGCGGTCCTTTGTGGAGCGTCTCTTGGCAACTCAAGATCCGGATGGTTATCTCGGGACCTACGCCGCCGATTGCACGTTCATGGCCATGCCGGAGAACAGTTCAGTCGATGCTGTCCATGATGATATGGACGCATCAAAACGCAAGAAACTCCATGGCGGATGGGACACGTGGACGCATCGCTACAACCTCTACGGACTCCTCACCTACGAGAGGGCCTTCCCGGACGAACGCATTGTCGATGCCTGTCGACGGATGGCTGATCTGCTGATCGAGGTCTATGGGGAAGAAAAGTATGACCTGACGGAATACGGAACGCGAAAGGGTATCTCCGCCACGACGCTTATCGAGTCGATCGTGATGCTCCATGAGCGAACGCAGGATCAGAAGTACCTGGATTTTGCTGAACACATTGTCAACCTGATGGAGGGCAATCCCGCCCTGAAGCTGATGAGTATAATGCTCCAAGGCGGCGCCGTGGTGCATCCCGGTGAGGGCAAGGGATACCAGCTTATGGCCAATCTGCTGGGGTTCATTACGCTGCACAGATGTACGGGCAGAACAGACTATCTCGATGCCGCGATCAACGGCTGGCGCGAGATCAAAGAGAAGCACATTCTCGTTACTGGTGGCTCATGGAGCCGAAAAACGGACTACAACGCCAACTGCGAGTGCTTTGCACATGTCGAGGACTTTGATCCTCAGAAGGTCTCCGTGGAAGGCTGTTGTGATACGACCTGGATCCAGCTTTGTCTGCACCTTTTTGAGATAACCGGTGAATCCAAGTACATCGATGAGGCCGAAGTGACTCTCTACAACAGCCTCTACGGACATCAACATGCAGATGGCGTAAAATGGTGTTATTACACGGCTCCCAATCAGGCCAAGCTGCCGTATTCGGATAAGATCCAGTGCTGTCACTCAAGTATGCCGCGCGCCATGGAGATGGTTGCGGCAAATCTGGTTGGCCAGTTTGACGGTCATCTCACCATTGCCACGCTATCTCCCTGCAGTGCGGAGCTGACCGAACGATTCGGTGGCGGCAGGCTCGTAGTCAAGAGTGGATTCCCGAAGAATGCATCGGCTGAAATCCACTTCGAAACAGAATGTTCTCAGTCCTTCGTCTGCGAATTCAGGTTACCGGCTGGCACGGTGCTGAATACTCTGAGCGTCAATGGCGAGACCATTCAACCAACAAGAAACGACCGAGGATTCTACGAGTTTAAGCGTCTCTGGCAGAACGGCGACGTCCTGAAGGTCGACGCCGAGTTCGAACTGCATAGCCACGTTCAGTCCGGTGAAAACGGGAAGCACTGGGTTGCTTTCAGCTGTGGTCCCAATGCGCTCGCGCAGAAGATCACCACCGCCCCCACCGACGAACCGTTTGCTGAGCTGTCCGCTGAAGAGGTGCTCCGGAAGCTGAGGCCCTCAGCAGATGGATCGTTCCTGGTCCAGGGAACAGACATCCTCCTGATGCCCTTCCTGCGAACGTGCACCGAGGAATCCGGACCAAGGACCTATTGGAGGTGCAAATGATGGCAGACCAACCGAACATCATCTTCGTCTTCAGTGATCAACAGCGTTACGACTCGGTCGCCTGCAACGGCAATCCGATCGTCAAAACACCGAATCTCGATGCTCTGGCCGCAGAAGGAGCGACCTTCGATAACGCATTTTCGTCGTGCCCGATCTGCTCGCCATATCGCGGTCAGGTGATGACCGGCAAGTATTCCCACGCCAACGGGTGCATGGACAACGAATGCGCGCTCCATCAGGACCAGGCAACGCTGCCGTTGACCCTCGGCGCTGCGGGATACAGGACCGCCTACGTCGGGAAATGGCACCTGGGATATGGGCCCTACACCGAAGACAAACGGTATGGGTTCGACTACATGGCCGCATACAACTGCAACCACAACCACAACGACCTCACCTACCACGAGAACGAAGATGGCCCGTTCCCATTCGACAAGTGGGGACCGACCGGGGAGACCGATCTAGCGCTGCGATTCATCGAGGATCATCAGAAGGAGTCGAGCGACGATCCGTTCTGCGTGGTGATGTCCTGGGGACCGCCACACTGGACGTTCGACAAGAATCAGACCTACAGCGCCTATCCTGAGCAGTTCAACACCTACCGACCCGAGGACATCGAACTGCCACCCAGCGTCCCGCGTCAAATGGCGCACTTCGCCAGGCAGGAGTTCGCCGACTACTACGGCTGCGTGAGCGGACTCGACCACGAAGTCGGCCAGATCATGGCGTTTCTGAAGGAAAACGGCCTGGAGAAGAACACCATCCTCTGCTACTCATCCGACCACGGCGACCATCTTGGCGGTCACGGCTACGGCAAGCCCCCCGATAACTGGCTGCATCACTCCAAGCGCGCCTCAAAGGGCACGCCGTACAACGAATCGATCCACATCCCTTTCATCATGCGATATCCCGACAAGATGGCGGGGGGACAACGGGTCCGGATCATGTTCAACAGCGTCGACGTCATGCCCACGCTGCTCGGTCTCGCCGGCGTCGAGCTGCCGGATGAGATCCAGGGGCAGGATCTCTCACACGCAGTGCTTGGAGGCGAGGGCCCGGAGCCTGAGTCCGTCTATCTGCAGATCCTTGGTCCGGGTTGGCCGCACCGCGGCGACTGGGTTGGCTTCTGGAGGGGCGTGCGGACAGACAGATATGTCTATGCAAGATGGGTCGATGGGCGTGTTTGGTTGTTTGACCGTGACAATGATCCGTTTGAAATGACCAACCTGGCCGGGTCTGCTGAACATGCGGAAATCCGGCAGCAGCTCGAGCTACGCCTCCAGAAGTGGATCAAGGACACAGGAGACCCGTTTGACACGGGTGAACGCGACACCGCAACCGGGATGCTGAAACTCGAAAGAGAATTCACACACGAGAAGTACAGGGGAGAGAGGTGAAGGCTGGCTCACCGTTGGAGCCCTACTGCTTCGCGGGAAGCAACTGTGACACCGGAGTGCGCACCTACTTTGCGCTCACAAGCAACAGGTGAAGAGATCATGACCGCAAGAATGAAGTTCATTGAGTTCCGGCTTTCCTCACTGTTCATAACTCCGCTGGTGGTCGCCGCGCTATGTGCAACCGCAAATGGAGACCAGAAGACAAGCGGACCATCCGTTCGGGAAGTCTTGAAGGAAAGCGGGGTTGCGGGCGGCTTGGTTGTCCACCTGGGAGATGGCGGCGGGCAGATTCTCGACAGCCTGCACGCCAATGAGAGCTATCTGGTCCAAGGGCTATGTCCCGACGCTGGAAGTGTGTTGGAGGCCCGGGAATACCTGCGGAGGAAAGGGCTGTACGGCAAGGTTTCGGTTCGGTATTGGGACGAAGGCCATCTGCCCCATGCGGACAACCTGGTGAATCTGATTGTCGTGTCAGGTGGCAAATGGCAAGAGGCTAGTGAGGAAATTGCCAGGGCGCTGGCGCCTCGCGGAGTCGCCATGGTTAACGGCTCCGTTGCCACTGGCCACCCGTCATTCGTCACTCAATCTCCAGGGGGAATCCAAGGCTGGACAAAGCTGGTCAAACGAGTGCCGCCGGAGATTGATGACTGGACACACTTCCTGCATGCCCCGGATAACAACGCCGTGGCCGAGGATTCGGTGGTCGGGTTGCCCAATCACCTGCAGTGGATCGGCGCGCCCAAGTATGCCCGTAGCCACGAGCAACTGGCCAGCGTAAGTGCCATGGTCTCTGCGAAGGGGAGGCTCTTCTACATCGCTGATCTGGGGCAAACAGCCGATATCCGCCTTCCGGCAAGATGGAAACTGATCGCCCGCGATGCCTTCAACGGCATGGTCCTGTGGACGCGCACGATCGGCAATTGGAGCAACCATCTGCATTCATTCCGCGCCGGGCCACCGGATTTGCCGTTCCGCCTCGTTGCCGTCGGCGACCGGGTATACGTGTCGCTGGATCAACCCAAACCGATTCACGCACTGGATGCCGTCACCGGCGAAACGTTGCTTACCTACAAAGGGACGGAGAACGCCCGCCAGATTATGCATGTCGGCGACCGTCTGGTCATGCTGACGGGAACCAGCCAGGTCGACATCCAGCGCGAGCTCAGGGGAATTGCCTCGGCCAAGAGGTCGATCACGGCAGCCAATCCTGAAACGGGCGCCGTGCTCTGGCGGAAAGCGGTCGGCAAAGACGCACTGCTTCCCGTGGTAGCATCGGGAGGCTCATTGCTCTATCAAACCAAGGCACTGCTCGTGTGTCTCGACTTGGCAACCGGCAGGGAAAAATGGCGGACCGCACATCCACTGGCGCTGCCGAAACCCAAGAGCAAGGATTGGAACTGGGTGACGCCGACACTGACCGCCAAGAACGGCATCGTTTATGTCTCCGACCTGAAGTCGCTTTCCGCGATCTCGGTCAAGGACGGGAAGACGCTGTGGGGATGCTCAAGCAAGGCGGGGTTTTGCTCTTCGCCGGACACGTTCCTGATAGATGGTCTGCTGTGGCGCGGATATACGGGCAAACGGGGTGCCGCCGATTTTGGGCAGGGGCTCAACATGGCAACCGGTGAACTGGAGCGGGAGTTCGACACCCAGAAGGCGTGGGATTTCGCAACGCTGGCCCACTACCGGTGCTACAAGCCGAAAGCCACCAGCAACTTCATCCTCTCCAGTCGCTCCGGCGTTGAGTTCATCGACGTGGTGAGCGGCGAAATACGGAACAACTTCTGGCTGCGCGGCACCTGCCAGTACGGTGTACTGCCGTGCAACGGCCTGCTGTACGCGCCTCCGCATTCCTGCGCCTGCAACATCAAGACCATGATGCGCGGCCTGTGCGTGTTTTCGGCGAAGCAAGCCTTGTCGGGGAACCCGGCGGCGAAGAAGGACCGCTTTGAGAGAGGGCCGGCCTTTGGCGCCATCGGGGAGGCTGGGCTGCCGCACGCCGAGGACTGGCCGGTGTTCAGGCACGATAATGAACGCAGCGGCAAGGCCTCGACCCGCGTGCCGCACGAGTTGCGGCAGGTATGGAAGACGACGTTGGGTGGAAAACTGACAGCCCCGGTTGTCGCCAGAGGCAGGATCTACATCTCGGAAACCGATGCCCACACTGTTCATGCGCTCAACGCAACGAGCGGCAACTCTATCTGGTCGTACACCGCGAATGGACGGATTGACTCACCGCCAACCGTCCACAACAACACCGTGCTGTTTGGTTCCGCCGATGGCTGGGTCTACTGCCTGCGCGAGGAAGATGGAGCCCTGGTTTGGCGCTATCGCGGCGCGCCTGAAGAACGGGCCATCGTTGTTCGTGGCCAGCTCGAATCGGCGTGGCCGATCCACGGCAGCGTACTGGTCGAGAACGATGTCGCGGTCGTGGCCGCAGGACGTTCCTCCTACGTCGACGGCGGTATTCACATCACCCGGCTCAATCCCGCCACCGGTAAGAAGCTCTCTGAAACACTGGTGAACAGCCTTGATCCGAAGACCGGCAAGCAGCCGCCCGGCGGGGTGGATCTGCGCGGGGTGCTCAACGATATCCTCGCGGCCTCGAACGGCTCGGTCTATATGCGTCACCTTAAGCTCGACTTTGAGACCGGCGACGATCTGGCAATCGGCCCGCCGCACCTGTTTGCCCCCATGGGATTCCTGGACGGCGCCTGGTGGCACCGGTCGTACTGGCTGTTCGGCTCCGACCCGGTCTGCATGCCCGCGAAGAACGAATCGGGCTGGGCCATCTGGTCGCGTGTCGGCAACATGGTTCCGTCGGGCCGCATCCTTGCGCTGGGCGATGATACCGTCTTTGGGTATGGCCGCACCAAGTACCCGCATGGAGGCGCAGGGCAGTTCCGTGGCGGCGAAAAATACCACCTGTTTTCCGCCGAAAAGAAGATGAAACCACTGCCGAGCCACAAAAAGGACCAGCATCTGCGGTACGCCAGGTCAGGTGGGAAGCTGGGGCTCCGGAATACACCGACGCCCGAATTGTTCAACTACCGCTGGAGTGTGGAAGTTCCCGTCTTTGCTAAGGCCCTGGTTTTGGCTGCTGACACGCTCTTCGTGGCGGGGCCACCCGAGCCTGAAGGCGCGAAAACCGGTGGCCTTGACGTCGACAGTCCCAGCAAAATCGAAGCAGCCTATCTCGGGAAGCTCGGCGCATCGCTCCACGTGGTTTCCGCCAGCGATGGAAGGCAGTTGGCCGAATACAAACTCGATTCGCCGCCCGTTTTCGACGGCATGATCGCCGCGAGGAAGAGAGTCTTTCTGGCTCTCGAAGACGGTTCTCTGGCGTGTTACGGAAAACAGGCAATAGCGGCTCCGGACCTGGCTGCCGGCGAACCCCCATCAAAGGTCTCGGGCCCGGCGCCCGTTCTCCTCGATTCCGACAGCGGACCTGAGTCTGAGTGGATCAGCCTCTTCAACGGCAAGAACCTTGACGGTTGGGACGGGAACCCGGACGTCTGGCGGGTGGTGGACGGTCACATCGAGGGGAAAGGCCCGTCGAGGTACAAGCAGTACCTGAGCAGCACCACCCACACGTTCAGCAACTTCATTCTCGAGGTCAAGTTCTTTCCGGTGAAAGGGAACAGCGGCGTCAACTACCGCAGCCACTACCACACGGCGAGGAACCGCCCCTACGAGACCAGCGGCTATCAATGCGACATTGGTCCGATGGGAGCGCTCTACGACATCCATACAACCAGCAAGGCCGCCCCTCCACGCTACGGCATTGTGAAAAGGGGGCACAACCAGCTGGTCGACACCAAGGGGTGGAATACCTTCAAGATCGTCGCAGACGGCAGGAAACTCTCCCACTACATCAATGGCACACTCGTCATGGAGTTCGAGGACAACGATCCGGAAGGCTTCCGCGAAAAGGGGTTCATTGCCTTTGAGCACCACGACAAAGGGGTAACTGTCTGGCTCAAAGACATCCGCGTAAAGAGGCTGCCCGCAGACCAGGACACGCCGCCGAAGGCAGGCCAGGAGGACAGACCGGTGAAGCCTCAATCGCCGGTCACCCCCGAACGCAAGCCGACAGAAGCCAATCTGGCTAGACAAGGACAGATCATCGCTTCTGTGATGAGGCCCGGCGGGGGGGGATCGAGGGATCCTGAAACGATCCGAGACGGCGTGCATGGAAAGACTGGGGAGAGAGACAGCAAGTTGCAGTTTGACACGTTCGACGGAGGCAGCGGCCCTCAAACGGAGCACATTGGCTATACCTTCGCGGCCACACACGGTTTCAGGACAGTTGTGTTTCAGGAAGGTAAGCACTTTGGCAATGGCGGCTGGTTCGCGGATGGCTCTCTGGGGGTGGAAGTCAGAAAAGGTGGCGTCTGGAAGAGAGTCCCGGCCCAGATTGCCCCGGCCTATCCCGGGGGGAGTACAAAGTCAGATTTTGGTAAGCCGTTCGAGACGTACACCATTGCTCTGGATGCACCGGGAGACGGCATTCGCCTTATCGGCCTGGCCGGCGGCTCCAAACCGTTTATCAGCGTCGGCGAACTGGAGGTGTATGAAACGGAGCCGGACGCCACGTCGATGCGGGGCTCCGTCTCGCTTTCAGTGGCGGCCACAGATACGGCGCCAGGTACGGAGACAGACGCTCTCAACCCCGCGGCGGTCAAAATGCTCCGCACGGCAGGCGTCGAGGCAAACCGCGTTGTCTTCGCGATGAGAAAGGTCGATGGCGACGGCCACTGGTATGCAAATTTCGGCTGGGACAGTAGAAACCCGGATAGGAGGTACTATCACGATCATGGCACGCTCTCCGTCCTCGACCTGCAAACAGGCGAGCTGACGCATCTGGTCGAAGACAAGAAAGGCGGCGTGCGCGATCCGCAGCTCCATTACTCCGGGACCAAGATCCTCTTCTCTTACCGCAAGGGCGGGCAGCCGTTTTACCGCCTCCACGAGATCGGCGTGGACGGCAAGGACCTGCGCCAGCTGACCTCCGGCGACTTCAACGACATCGAACCAACGTACCTGCCGGACGGCGGAATCGCGTTCTGCTCGTCACGCTGCAATCGCTATGTGAACTGCTGGTTTACGCACGTGGCCATCATCCACCGCTGCGACGCCGATGGCCGCAACATCCGGCCCCTTTCCTGCAACATTGAACAGGACAACACCCCATGGGTACTGCCTGACGGCAGGATCATCTACCAACGGTGGGAGTACATCGACCGCAGTCGCGTCCGGTTTCACCACCTGTGGACCATGAACCCCGACGGCACCAACCAGCAGGTCTACTACGGCAACATGCATCCCGGTACGGTGATGATCGACGCCAAGCCCATCCCCGGCACGCGCAAGACAGTCGCTGCCTTCTGCCCGGGCCATGGGAAGAAGGAGCACGAGGGACACGTCACGATTGTAGATCCAGCCAAGGGCCCCGACGACAAATCGATGGCGAAGCGCGTGAGCGACAGGATGTACCGAGACCCCTTTCCCCTCTCCGAAGACCTCTTCCTGGTCACACGGAACGAAGAGATGGGGCTACTGGCAGGAAATGGAGAGTACACGACTCTCTGGAAGATGCCCGCAAGGTACAAACGCGAGAAGCTCTGGCTACATGAGCCGCGCCCCATTCAAGGCCGGGAACGAGAACCCGTCATTCCGTCCAAGATCTCCCTGGAGGAAAAGACGGGAACGATGATGCTTGAGAACGTGTATATCGGCAGAAATATGAAAGGCGTGAAGAAGGGAGACATCCGGAAGCTACTGATCATGGAGGCACTGCCCAAACCCGTGAACTTTAGCGGCCAGATGGAACCCATATCTATGGGGGGCACATTCACGCTTAACCGTGTACTGGGCACGGTCCCGGTCGAGGCCGACGGTAGTGCGCATTTCGAGCTTCCGGCTTTGCGCAGCGTCTTTTTCGTCGCTCTAGACGAGAACGACATCTCCGTAAAGCGGATGCAGAGCTTCACGACGGTTCAACCGGGCGAACGGCTCAGTTGTGTGGGGTGCCACGAGGAACGCGCTGGCGGGCCGCCAATTGTGCGCGAGGGCATGGCTCGCGCGATGCGCCGCCCCGCGAGTGAGATCAAGCCGATCCCGGGCAACCTGCCCGACGTCTACGACTTTCCCCGCGACATCCAACCGATTCTCGACAAGTACTGCCTGAAGTGCCACGATGTAAAGCAACATGGGACGTATACCGACAACGGGAAAGAGAAGCCGTGCGGCCCGCTGTCTGGCGGCATCTCGCTGGCCGGCGACCGCGGGCAGATCTTCTCGCATGCATACGCCAACCTGACGATGCTCCGCCAGTTTACTGACGGTCGGGACGGCAACGCCAACAAAGCGCCGCGGGCCATCGGCACAGCCGCCGCGCCTCTGCTCGCCAAGATCTCAGGCAACCATCAAGGCGTGCAGGTCACTGCGCGGGAGAAAGACATTGTCCGCCTGTGGATCGAAAGCAGCGCGGTCTATGCCGGGACATACGCCGCATTGGGAACAGGCATGGTGAGGAGGAGCACCAAGATCCCGGCGAAATGCAATGCATGCCACAAGAGCGACGAACTCGATCAGCAATACCCCGGGCTGAAGGGCGGCGGAAAACCGTACGGCAATCCCAACGTCGTGAAGTTCAACCGACAGACGCTGCTGAACCTCTCTCGCCCGGAATACTCACGACTGTTGCTTGCGCCGCTATCGATAACCGCCGGCGGGTACGGCATCTGCGAAGAGAAGAGCGGTACGCCTGTTCTCACATCACGCGACGCGCCAGAGTACCGATCGCTGCTTGTTCAGATTGACAGGAACAGGCGTGTACTCGACCAAATCAAACGGTTCGATATGCCGGAATTCCGCCCCAACCGACACTATGTGCGTGAGATGAAACGCTACGGCATTCTCCCCGAAGACCACCAGGGCACAGATCCTATCGACACGTACCAAGTGGATGAGACGTACTGGCGTTCATTCTGGTATCAGGGGAAGTGACCCGATCCCATGTCAGCTCTTTGCCTCCGGGTCGGACCAGAACAATTTGCAGAAAGCGCGCCTGATGGATGACGTTGGACTGAGAAAGGTCTCGTTAAGAAGGGTGGCGCTGGAAAGAAGAAGAGGAACAAGAAGTGAAGATATCACGGAGCACACTTATCATGGTTGCAGCGTCAGTCACAGCACTTTCCATGTCGGGACAAGAGGCGACAACACTGAGGGAGAAGTTCAAAGACCACTTCTTCATCGGAACCGCCTTTGGAAGGCACCTCCATTGGGAACAGGGGCAACCGACATTGAAGCTGATCGATCGTCATTTTAACACAATCAGCCCAACAAACGAATTGAAGTGGCAGCCGTTCCAGCCAAAGCCCGACGTCTACAACCACGGCCCCGCAGACGCCTTCGTCGATTTCGGCAAGAAGAACACGATGTATGTCGTTGGTCATGTCCTCTTCTGGCACAGCCAAACTCCCGAGTGGGTGTTCCAGGATGATGACGGCAACCCTCTCAGCCGCGAAGCCCTACTGCAACGGATGCGGGAGCGGGTCCACTTTGTAGCCGAGCGCTATGGAAGCAGAATCAATGCGTGGGATGTCGTCAATGAATCCATCATGGGCAATGGGGAGCTGCGGGACAGCCAGTGGACCCGAATCATCGGTGATGATTTCATTGAACAGGCCTTCCGCATTGCCGACGAGGAGCTGCCGAAGGCTGTTGAGCTGATCTACAACGACTACTCGATGACGGGAAAGCGGAAGCGTGATGGTGTGGTGAAGCTGACCGTAGAGCTGAAGAGGAAAGGTCTGCGGATCGACGGTGTTGGGATGCAAGGACACTGGTCGGTCAACGGGCCATCCATCCGGGATATCGAGGCGAGTATAGTCGCTTTTTCAGAGGCCGGTGTTGATGTCCACATCACTGAACTCGATATCGATGTTCTCCCACGCCACCCGAAGATGTGGAGTGGCAATGCAGACACCAAGCTAAATCTCCAACAGGACCCCAGGCTCAACCCCTACCGCAACGGTCTTCCCGATGCGATTCAGAAGAAACTGGCCGCTCGGTATGCGAGTATTTTTGGTTTGCTCATCAAGCACAGCGACAAGATCAAACGGGTGACGTTCTGGGGACCGACTGATAAGCACTCCTGGCTCAATGGCTGGCCAATCAAGGGCAGGACCAATTACCCACTGTTGTTTGATCGTGAAGGCCAGACCAAACCGGCATTCCATGCTGTTATGCAGCTTCCGACGAACAGCAACTCCCAGAAGAAGGATAACAGCAAATAGCATGACCAACGGCAAGGCGATTGAAGAGGCGTGGCATTCGCCAACAAGGTGGCACAGACCCGCCCGGAAACGGTCGGATGCCGGACGGGTACCTGGAGGCCGGTTTTCCCAAACCGGGGTCCCTGGAACGCGCGGTTAGGGACCGAGCGCTCAGGGATGAGCTGCCTCCAGCGACGTGTCGCGCGGTCCACACGTCGTGATTGTGCGATCGCAGTCCCCGCACCAAACTGAGCGGGAAGGAACCGGAACAGAACCAGTCCCTTGCTGCCGGACCTCCTATCGTCGCCGCAGGAGGGCACGTTTATAGGAATGGATGATGATCGGACGATCGGGATCTGGACACAGCCCCCCCGGGAACGGTCGGATGCCGGACGGGTACCTGGAGGCCGGTTTTCCCAAACCGGGGTCCCTGGAACGCGCGGTTAGGGACCGAGCGCTCAGGGATGAGCTGCCT
>JABHEG010000299.1 GCA_018676675.1 Lentisphaerota bacterium | reverse complement strand
TGCCCCAGGCTACGATGAGGCCGCCCCGTTGGGGCTGCAAACGACAACACCAGAGGTGAACGAGTCGATAGAGAGGGACGCGCCAAAGCTCGCGCCCCTCATCGTGCTGTTCACTGACACAAGATGATATTGACCGTCATTAGATGGATTATTGCTGCACCACTGGGGATTCTGTTTGCGGCTATCGCAGCAGCTAACTTCTGGTGCTGGTTCATTCAGAAGACGGGGCCGGGAGAACCGCATACGTCGGTTGTCCCCATTGTGGGCGGAATACTTGGGGCATTCGCAATGCTCATTCTTCCCTTTGGGAGTCTGTCACAGCGGCTTTGGTTTGTATGGATTCCACCACTCGTAGATGTTGGATGTGTTTGGTATACGGTGGGAGTCAGTATCTACCTGATGAAAGAAGCAAAAGAAACAAGACAGGAAAGTTAACGACTTAAGATAGATCACGCGGAGCCGTGATTTATCGTGTAGTTGGACAAGCCCGAGCAATGTGCCGCCTCGCTCGCGCCTCACGCGCGGGCGTAAGGAGACAATTGATCCTGACCGGGGACTTTGCGGGGATGATGGAAGTGGGCTAGATGGGCGTGGTGGTCTGAACGAACGGGCATGGGCAACACCTGTGAAGAACGGCGGCGACAGGAACCAAGGTAGCATCTTGGGGCGCAAAGCCAAGACTGCTGGGTTAGCTCTCAGCGGACAGACATCCGGAGTCACAGGCCGAGAGGACGTTTCCGTGGTATTCTGCTACAGTCTGTTGGTTCGGAACTACCCGCCGCAACTGCGGAGGCCTCTGTGCTGCCAGTATCCAAAGCCGCCGCTGCAAGCGGCTTAGTTCAACCAGCCAGATTCACGGGACCGTCGAAGCCCCGGGCCCGTGATCTGCAGCGTTGGGAAGAAGATATGAAGAAGCTTATTGCGCTCGCTAGTGTGCTCATCGTCGCGCACGCAGCCTACGCCATGCTGATCACTCCCCCAGAAATGGTGTTGCGACAGGTCATCAAGAGCGCAACCCCAAAGAAGCTCCCGCGGGCACTCGATATCAAGAAGATCTACAAGGCGAACACGAACCATACGGAGAGGTACGTCTCTGACCTCATTCTATCACTCAAGACTGAGGATCTGAAGATCCGGAAGCCCAAGGAGACGCAATATCTGACTGTCCACGTTCTCGCGCCACGCAAAGTAGCGTTTCTATTCGAGGCACGTCACTCGAAATGGATGGACGGGGGAGACTATACTTACTACGTGATCATCGGGATCAAGGAGAAGGATTCCCAATCGGCTCGCCGGGGACTGACCCAGTAGGTCAGCCCCGGCTGGCCACACCACCGTACGTGCGGGTCCGCATACGGCGGTTCCGATCAGACACGGGCATCGGGCCCGTAGTGAAAAGTAATCCATGACGTGCGCATGTCGGGAACGCCTTGGGCATGTAACCACCGATTGGTCAGGGCCCGTTGGACGATGCTGTTATGGCTCATCCACCAGTACCCTTTCCGACTTCGCGTCGCCATCCGGATGTCGTCCCGAGGAATCCCAAGGGCGAGTAGCTGGCAACGGCGCGGGCGGGGGCGTTTCCATTGCTTCCAGTAGTACAACCGCACACGGCGGCGCACCCATTCGGCCAGTTCCACAACCTGAGTGTAGGTATGGCTGAGCCCGAAATAGTTGAGCCAGCCGAGGACGTAACGGCGCAGTTCGACGATGACGTCCTGCACCCGATGGCCCCGGTTGCGCCGGGTGATTTCACGCACCCGGCGTTTGAAGCGTGCGAGAACCTAAGCCGTCCACACCACCCGACCGCGAGCACCGATCTGAAACCCCAGGAAGGTGCACTGCCGAAGCGGCGCAGCGTGACTCTTGGCCCGATTGACCACCAGTTGGAGTGGCCCTTCCACGAAGCGCGTCAAGCTCGCCATCACCCTCTCAGCCGCCTTCGCGCTCTTCACCAGAACCAAGAAGTCGTCAGCGTACCGGGCAAAACGATGCCCGCGTCGTTCAAGCTCCTTGTCCAGAGGGTCGAGCGTGATATTGGCCAACAAGGGCGACAGCGGACCGCCCTGGGGCACACCTTGAGGCGTGGCCTCGCGGGTTGCCGTCGGGCAGGACCACGCCGGCCGTGAGGTAGCGGCGGATGAGCCCCAAGACCTGGGGGTCCCGAACCCGAGCGCGCAACTGCCCCAGCAACCGGTCGTGGTTGACGGTGTCGAAGAAAGACTTCAGGTCACAGTCCACCGCATAGCGGCGGCCCTCATGCCAACAGGCCTCCACGTGCCGCGCCGCCTGGTGGGCGTTGCGACCGGCACGGAAGCCGTAGCTGTGGTCGCTGAAGCCGCCCTCGAAGAGCGGGGTCAGGACCTGTGCCAAGGCCTGTTGGATCACCCGATCCAAGACCGTCGGCACGCCCAGCGGGCGTTGCGACCCGTCGGGCTTGGGGATGAACACCCGGCGCACCGGCGCCGGACGGTACGTCCCCGACTGCAGCGCGGAGCCTATTCTGGGCCAGGGCGCCCGGCCGAACGCCGGGAACGCCGCGACGGTCATCCCGTCGATACCAGGGGCACCCGCATTAGCCTTGACTCGACGCCAGGCCGCATGCAGGTTCTCCGAGACCAGAACAAGTTCCATCATGGTCTGCTCCTGAACGCTCCCATGCTTCCCGGTGCGGCGGCACTCACCAAGGCCTGGCCTACTGGTGTCATCGGCCGCGGTGTCCGCCGCACGGTCGGAACGTTCCCGTTCGGTTCGGCCCTTCCCGACATCGAGTCTTCCGGTCTCTTCGTGTATATGGGCCTCAGGCGGCCCCCGGCTCGCTGCTCGGTACTATGGCCTCTGCTGACTCCCTGCCCGGTTGCCCCGGCAGGGCCTCCCCAGGTAAGAACGCGTTGCTTCTCGGCACGACCGCCGCATTTACCTCCGCGACTGGACCGTACGGCTTCGCTGTGTTGTGCCAGCTCGCCGCATCGCGTCGGCCTTACTATGCGGTTCTTGTCCATCGGCCCACCGATTTCCCCTAGCCTTCCTCTCCCCGGTCGGTTGCCCTTCCGGAGTTGGCTTCAGGTAGTAGTTGGGTCATGTTGCCATGAGCGGTCCTCCTACAGGGGACTTACACCCCATTTACAACGCGCCCATGCTGGGCGCACACAACAGGATGGAGAGGGACGCTCCAAAGCTCGCGCCCCTCATCCCAGCGTTCTGCTGGAAGGGAACAGTCAATCCACGTAGATTGTGATATATGGAGATTCGGTTCTACATTGATCCAGAGACTGGACGCCCTCACATTGAGAGCCACGATGTGTCGGGAACGGAAGTCGAGGATGTACTGTTGCGGCCCGGAGAAGACCGTCCTGGTAGGGATGGCTCACGGGTTGCTCTCGGACACAGACACGCCAGGGACGCCATCTTCGGGTGATCTATGTGCCCGATCCTGAACCCGATAGCGTGTTCGTCATCGCTGCGTATGACCTGACAGGCAAGCCTCTGAGAGCTTACCGGCGACGGTGCCGGAGGAAACCGAACCTATGAAGAAGACAGAATTTCCAAAGGGGTGGGATGCAGCCCGCGTTCAGAGCGCACTTCTCCACTACGAAGAGCAGACAGACGACGAGGCAGTAGCCGAAGACGAAGCTGCTTGGGAAGAGCGTTCGGCCACTTTCATCGAAGTCCCCAACAAACTCCTCCCCCGCATTCGCGAGTTGCTGGCCAAGAAAGCAATCTGACTTGCCGCATGGTCAGAGAAGGGGGGCAGAACCAGCAGGTTGAGAGGGACTTGGCAGGCAGGGCCCGCCAAGCCCCTCACCTAGTTGCACTGATGATGACTATGGAATACCGCGTCGCAATTGAGAGTGATCTTGATTTGCTCGCCGAATGGAATCACCAACTGATCCGAGACGAGGGGCACCGGAGTCCCATGACGGTGTCTGAACTGCGCGAGAGGATGACGGAATGGCTCGGTGGGGAGTACAGGGGGGTGATCTTCGGGACAGACGCAGAACCGGTGGCCTATGCACTCTACAAAGAGAGTGCGACGGAGGTCTACCTTCGGCAACTGTTCGTCAGAAGAAGCCGCAGACGCGAAGGACTCGGTCAGCAGGCCGTGAGGATTCTCCGGACGCAACTGTGGCCCCAGGACAAGCGGCTGACGGTTGAGGTCCTGACGGCCAACGGGCCAGCGCTCGCGTTCTGGCGCTCCGTGGGTTACGAGGACTACTGCCTCACTCTCGAGATCATGCCTGGGAAGGAAGGCGAATGAACGGCTCCAGCTGACCGCTGACGGCCACCGTCAGTTGAGCCATGTGTTCGGCTAGAGGAACAAGATGATAACCATACGACCAGAGCAGTCCGGCGACATTGGCGCGGTACGCGCACTCAACGAGGCAGCTTTCGGCGACACAGCGGAGGCGAGCATCGTTGACTCGCTCCGCATGGCATGTCCGGATGCGGTGTCTCTTGTCGCAGTAGAAGGTGACAGGATTCTGGGCCACATTCTCTTCACGCCGGCCTTCGCCGCCGGCGGTCGCGGAGTCACCCAAGGCATGGGGCTTGCGCCCATGGCCGTCCTGCCGGAGCGACAACGCCAGGGGATCGGGACGATGCTGATCCAGGCCGGAACTGAGGCGATCCGCAGGCGGGACTGCCCCTTCATCATCGTTGTTGGCCACCCGGAGTACTATCCCCGGTTTGGCTTCGTACGAGCTTCGCTTCACGGCCTCTCGTGTCAGTGGGCCGGGGTCCCTGACGAGGCATTCATGGTGCTGATTCTCGACGAGTCAGCCATGGCAGGTGTGCGTGGCGTAGCCAGGTACCGAGACGAGTTTGACGAAGCAATGTGAAAGCCCAACGGTGCGGACAGACACGGCCGGAGGGAACTGCGCCGCTTCGCTTTGCGGCTTCCCCGCCGGTCATCCGCACCGCTGGTGCAGAGAACATGACATGACCACCACCACTTCCCGCGGTTCGTGAGCGGAAGCGTCTTACTCCCTATTCCATAGTGGGAGGAATACCCCCAAGATCCAGGAAGGCTGCGCTTCATGTTCCCCAAGGGATCTCCGGGGGGGCAATCCTGATCGCGGTCGTGACCGCGGTCGTAATCGACTCGGGGCCGGCCCCGCATCAGGCGGTCATTTGACTCAGGCGCCGATCCTGGCCCCGTCCCGTTTTGCGGCAGATGCCAGTTTCTCCATGTACCTGGTGACGCTTCGCTGGTCGAATCTGAGGAGGGATGTGACACCTGCTCTCTTGGTCAGAAACCGTCCGACCATCGGTGACGGCAGGTTCGACTCAAGATGGCGGAGCAAATCCAGATCGTGCGTTGAGACGAGCACAGCTCCTCGATGGATGAACGCCTCAATCCCCCGTGCCACGACGGCCCGCATTTTCTCGTCCATGTGATTCGTCGGCTCATCGAGCACGAGCATGTCGACTGCGGGAATGGCGGAAACCGCAAGGAACCAGAGCAAGCGTTGCTCGCCTCCGCTCAACGTGCTGAGGGGACGTGAGCTGCCGCTGAACGCCGTGCCTCTGAGCTTGGACAGGAACCTGTTCCGCGCCTGGCCAAGTCGTTCGGCGTCCAGGTAGCGTACAGTCTGTGTCCGGACCTGCTCGAAGAAGCCATCGATCGTCAACTTGCTCCCAGTCACTTCCTCGGGCCAGAACTGGGGCAGGTAGGCGATACTGACGCTCTGCTTTGTGCGGAGTGTGCGGTCATGGACAAGGTGTTCCATCAGTTTGGTTTTGCCGCTCCCATTCTCTCCCAGGAGGACGATCGCCTGATGACAGCGAGGCCCCGGAAAGCTGACATTCCTGAGTGGCGACTCCCCGATTGTTGCCTCCCTCAGGTCCGCGAGTAACGCGCCTTCGGTGACGCGAGCTTCGTCACACCAGTCAATGCTCTCGACCCCCGTGGGGTTCATCTCGAGGTGTCTGCCCACCTTTGCGAAGGCGGAGCGGTGCGCTGTCAGCCTGCTGTGGTCCTGGGACTCCCTGGTGATCACGACCGTCTGGTCGCGTCCGGCCTGTCTGAGGAAGGTCGGGACATGACTGACACTCACCATAAGAACGCCGGCATCGCGGTAGGTCTGGAAGACGCCGGTCAATTTCGCAATGGACGTCACGTCGAGGTGGTTCGTCGGTTCGTCGAACAGCGCAATGTCCGGTTCGCTTAGCAGCATGAGCAGCAGCGAGAGCTTGGTCCTTTCCCCGCCGCTGAGCTCGCAGACTCTTCTCTGGAGGAACTCATCGATCCTGAATTCCACGACGACCTTGCCGCACAGGTTCTCGATCCGCTGTTGTGCACTCACTTTCCGCACATTGCCCTCGTGCTTTTCGCCGTCCAACCAGTCGTCGTCCGGCACATCGAGCTGCCGGTGGTAATGCTTGGCGACTTCCCGCACCACGCACCGGACAGAGGCCTCGGCGATGGGCCGCAGCAGCTCCTCCTGATTGAGTCTCGAGATCCTGGTCCCCGTCCGGTCCGCGTGGACCGGCTCGCCGATGTCGCAGACGCCGCTGCCGGCGTTGGTGTTGATGCCCGCGCCGCGGATGCCCATCAGCGCATCGAGGAACGTGGTCTTGCCGACGCCGTTTCTGCCGACGAGGACGACCATGTTTCCGCTCGGAAGAGACATCTGCGGGATGTCGATCGTCAGCGCGCCACGCTCCGCGCGAACGCCTTGGAGACTGATCATCCCGCCGCGCCTGTTTCCACGCCGCCTGCCGTGTGACCCGCTCGCGATCTCGATCACGTGTTCGTTCAGCAGTGTCGCCACTTCCGGGGACACCGTTACCTGGTCGAGCTCAGCCAGTAGGTTCGTATCTGCCATGGTTCTGCTTCCGGCGCATTCGGAGGTGGGGCATACGTGCTCCGACCATGTTGAGTGTCTGGTCGTCAGCGAATGAACCGGATGGAGTAGGGGTAAGTGTACGTGTTCCCCTTGCTGGCTTCGATCGTTGCCAGGATGACCTGGACGATTCCGAAGATTAGGACGACGGGGAGGATCAGCATCCCAATGAAGACCAGGCAGAGCGCTCCGGCTACCAGGGAGTAGATCGTGAGCGAGATCTGGAAGTTCAGGGACTCCTTGCCGTCGTGCTCGATTTCCGGGTACCGCTCTTTTCCCACGAGCCACACGATCAGAGGGCCAATGACATTGCCAAAGGGGATTCCCAGGTAGCAGGCCAGCGATGCCAGGTGGCAGCCCATGGCCCACAGCCGGAGTTTCTCAGCGCGTTCGTCGGTACGGTTTTCCATGGTGGATCTCCAGAGAGTTGTGCCCTATTTCGGGGGCAGATCGGTGGCCGCCGGTCGTCTTGGCCGCCCGACACCATCCTAAACGTACGGCCCGATGGACAACCTGCCAAGGGGCTCGTGCGTAACTCGCGGCTCTGTGGGGCTGGGAGACCCCTCCCGTTGGTCAGGGCTCTGTCGGGCTGGGAGACCCCTCCCGTTGGTCAGGGCTCTGTCGGATCTGGGCGCGCTGGACCATTTCCTCGACCACGCTCTGGTCGAGCCGGTAGATGTGAATTGACCCTCCGGCATAGGCCACAGGCACCCTGTGGTCGCGAAGAAAACGAACCAGCGGAACGTCTCGCCACAGGTAATAGTTGGTCACGCTGATCGCCAAAAATGGGGGTAGAGGATCAGTGGCCCATTCCTGGGCTTCCACGCCGTAGGGAGCCAGCGGCGCGGAGCCATAGTAGAGCACGAACATCGAAGGGCGCTTCATGCGACGTTGCCAACGGGCCAGGGCGGGAAGATCCTGGCCCCAGTCAGTGTTGGACACCGCCAGGTAACGCCAGCCACGTTTTGCGCCCCCGGCCGCCTCGTTGAAGTAGCTCAGGTAGTCGGGATGTGCCAGGACGGTACCGAGGGCATACCAGGCCGCGAGGGAAACGCACCCGGCCCGGATCGCCGGGCGTTGCCAGTGGCCGCGCAGGACTTCCAGTCCCGACCCGATTGCCAGCAGGAAGAACGGCCACAGGGGTAGGATGTACCGAAGGCCGAGCTGACGGTAGGCAATGAAACTGAAGTTGGCGAACATGAGTGCCGGAGGGATCGCCAACACCGCAACCCGTCCCCAATCATCGCGTCGCCGGACGAGGGTGCCAAGGCCGAAGCCGAGGGCAAGAAGGAGCGGGATTGGCACCTTCAACGCCATCACCACCAGGTAGTAGTACCACCAGGATCCGCCTTTGGGATAGAGTTTGCCCAGGAAGATGTTGGGGAACCCTGGCCGATTGTTGTTTGCCACGATATCGAACCCGCGGATGTACGGTACGGGCATTGGCACGGGAAGATCACCAATCACCGGCAACGCCTGTAGGCCTCGGACCATTGGGCTGCGGTAAGGTTGGGAACTCAGGGAGCTTCCGAAGCCGGCAAAACCATACATCGCGTTGATCACCAGAATCGCAACCAGGCCTCCGGCGATGAACTGGGCCACTCGTTTTGGCAGTACGGACCACTTCCGTTGCCAGCACACGTAAGCGAACACTTGAACGACGGTCAAAGGGAGGAGCAGAACGGCGGTGAACTTGGTCAGGAGAGCCCCCCCCAGAGCCAGGCCGAACCACATGGCGTCCACCCACCGCCCCCGGTCCAGCAGCCGGAGCGCGAGGAGGGCCGTCCCGAAGATCGCCAATGAGCAGGCCGTGTCCAACGTGATGAGTCGACCATGGGCGATCAGATTGGGGGACAGTGCGAAGATCCAGAGCGCGGCGACAGCTGTGTTCCTGCTCCAGATTCGCAGGCTCACCGTGAAGAGAACCCATCCGAGTAGGCAGGCGACGGCCACGCACATCAGACGACAGCCGAAGAGTACGGTCCCGGGGTGTGGCTGCCCATAGAGAAACGCATTGCCATACTCCACCTGGACCATCATGTCATAGGCGTAACGGGCGGATTCGGGAAGAGGGGGGACGCCCTTGCCGGCCAGCAGAAGTGTCGGCAGGGCATAGATGGCCTTGACCAACGGTGGGTTCTCCGCATTGAAGGCGTTCTCGCCCGTTCGGAGGTAACGAGCGCCAGAGGCAAGCAAGGCGGCTTCATCGAAGATCGCTGACTTGTGCAGCATGCCCGCGGCCGCGAGAAGGGCGAAAACGGCCAGAGGAGTAACCGGCCGCCGCACTGCGGCGCGGAGTTTCCCCTGCCAGGCACGCTGTTCCGTCATGCGGCTACCGTCGTTTAGTGTACAGCTCACAGACCTTCTCGAAGACGTCGTCAACGGAGATCCCGGTCATGCATAGGTTCGTCCGACAGAACGACTGCCGGTGGTTGTAGGCGTTCACGCAGGGGCTGCAGGGGAGTTGTGCCCACAGGACGTGGTTCCGGGGCGTTCGAGCGCCGAACAAGGCCGGCGTTTCGGGCCCGAAAAGGGTGACAACATGGATTGGGGTGAGAGTAGCGAAGTGGGCCGGGCCGCTGTCGTTGGTGACCAGCACTTCGGAGAGTGAGTAGAGAATCAGCAGCTGCCGCAGCGTGGTCCGGCCGGCCAGACAGACGCATCGGTCGCGGGCGATCTCGGCTACCAGCTTCCCGGCGCCATCCTGTTCGGAGGGCGCCCCGGTGAATCCGACCCAGAGGTCGGGGAACTGGTCGATCAGCCGCCTGGCCAGTTCCACGTATCGTTCTTCTGGCCACCGTCGCAGCGGCATCAGGTCGCTGCAGTTGGCGTTCAACAACACGAGGCGTACGGGTTCGTCCTGGCCTGTCTCCCTGGCGATGATCGTCCGGACGGCGTCGACTTCGTCAGGCGAGGGCTGGAAACCTGGCTCGGGCCCATCCTGAGCGTCGGGCACCGGGACCCCGGACGCCGGCAGTTCCTCCGGCGGGAGCTCCAGCGAGCGAACCATAAAAAGGAGCAGGTCTCCCGTGTGAATATGTGGGTTGAGCACCAGCCGGTGGGTCAGGAGGCCCCCTCGGTACCAGGACTCGCCGTGATGGGAGTGGAACCCCACCCGCTTCCTCGCTCCGCTCAGGTAGGCAGCTGCCACGGACGAACGGGCAAAGAACTCCAGGTCAATGGCCGCATCCAGACGGAGTTTTCTCAGGCGATGAATCCCCTTCAGACCTTCCCAACACAACCCAACCAGGGATCCTGAGCGCAGGGCCACCACATTTTCAGGCGGAATGACCTCAAGCACATCCAGAATGAATCGGTTCTCCTCGAGAACGAGGAAATAGATGTTGTCACGGCCGTAGCGTTCGGCGGCCTCGCGCAGAGCCCTGTATGCCAGGACGGTTGAGCCCTGTTCAGCCAGCTTCACGAAGAGGATCCGTCGCGGCTCTGCCGGCGGCCTCTCAGGCAACCAATCGAGCAGTCGCCGGACGACGGTCAGAAAGATGCAGGCACACCCGCCGATCCAGCGATCCGCCCGTCGCATACTCGATACGTTCACAGAGTGTCCTCCTGATTGCCCGAGGCCGTGTTAGACGTAAGATAGACGCTGAAACCGGAACCGTTAGCGATTCGGCGATGTCGGACGGCCCACCGTTCGCCCAGACTGGGCCATGACGGGGGCCATGGCAGCGTTTCTCACCCGGGATGTGCTGCCCCGATTCCACCTGGGGTCCACGCAGTTGTTCCTGTGATCCGACGGTGTCATGTGCGGGAAGACACAGTAAAGTGTCAACAGCGCTTTCGAGCGTGAGGCGTGCTGGACTGGAGGCCCGATGTCTCCTTCGGCAAAGCCCTTCGACGGGCTCAGGGCCTTGAGCACGCACAAGCGCGCCGAAACGGCTCAGGACCTCGAGCTCCGTCGAGACGGGGCAGCCGCCGCTTTCTCCGTGAAAGAACCAGCTCAAAAGTACCGGGACTGAGGGCTCTTCCGGTTGGCCCCCGCCGCCACTGGGTCATTCTGAACGCTTTGACGAGGACAGAGAAAACATGTCTGAAAACAGAGACAAGATCCGTGTAGGTTTCATCGGGGTGGGTAATCGGGGGACACAGCTGCTGACGCGCTTCCTTGCCGACCCGTTATGTGATGTGGTCGCCCTTTGTGATGTCTATCAGCCCTATCTTGATCGTGACCGCTCTGCCGTTCATCCACGCTATCTTTCCTCCGGCATCCCCGTCCCTCCGATGCAGGAGAAATTCTCCACGCCGCCCGATGTGTACAACGATTTCCGCGACCTCCTGGCCCGCGATGATATCGACGCGGTCTGCATTGCCACGCCAGACCATTGGCACGCCGTTCAGACTGTGATGGCTTTCCGAACCGGGAAGGACGTGTTTGTGGAGAAACCGCTGACGGCGAC
The DNA here is from genome assembly GCA_018676675.1 of Lentisphaerota bacterium. Lineage (GTDB taxonomy): Bacteria > Verrucomicrobiota > Lentisphaeria > Oligosphaerales > JABHEG01 > JABHEG01. Next base: position 20,963 of record JABHEG010000299.1, on the reverse strand, counting down.
GATCCACGAAGGGCGGCGTATGGTCGAGGTGGAGCGGGAGACCGGGCGCATCGGCGCTGTCTGTCTGAACCGCCGCGGGTCCTCGATCTACCAGAAGCTCGCGGGGAGGATTCAGGGCGGCGCGATCGGCAAGGTGGCCATGGGCTGCGCGGTCCGCATCGGCGACATGGTGCCCGATGGCATCGGGAAGCTGGCAGAGGAAGCGCCCCCCTCAAATTTCGACTGGGATATGTGGCTTGGCCCTCGTGCTGCACGACCCTACCAGTACAACATCGCGCCCTACCATTTCCGTTGGTGGGATGGCTTCTCCTCTCAGATGGGGAACTGGGGCGTGCACTACCTTGATGTGATTCGCTGGATGATGGGCGAAGCGGCCCCGGTGGCCGTTTGGGCGTCGGGCGGAAGCGGCATCGTGGACGATGACCGCACGATCCCGGACAACATGATCGCCAGCTTCGAATTCGCGTCGGGCGCGATCGCGCGTTTCGAGGTCCTGGAGGGGTGTGGCGGACAGGGCATCCAAGGCGGGGAGGTCGAGCTGCGCGGCGCCAAAGGCATGTGCCTCGCCAGCCAGGATGGCTACAAGATTACTTCGGCTCGACCTGGGCAATTCCAGACGTGGGACAAGCTCATTGAGGATGATGGGGACACCCTCAAGAGCGACAAAGCCTACGGCGACCTCGGGATCAAGGAAGACACCACCGCCGTCCTGATCCACGATTTCCTGGAGTGTGTTCAGACCCGTCGGGATCCCCTCTGCACCCTTGAGGATGGGCACCGGTCAACCAGTTTTGCTCACCTTGCGAACATCGCGTTTAAGGTGGGCAAGCGCCTTGACTGGGATCCCGAGGCCGAACGGTTCACGAACAGCGACGAGGCCAACGCCTTGCTGCACTACGACTACCGTGAGCCCTGGACGCTCTGAGCACACGTGTGATCGTGGTGGCCGTGATGTTCCTGGGCGGAAACTGCGGATAAGGAGCCTGTGAGATGAAACGTCCTGGGTATTCCCTGTTCAGTCTGGTGTTGCTTCTCCTTGCCGCGTTCCCAGCTTTCGCCGAACTCCCGCCAGCCGCCACCCCCGAACTGTGGTCTGAGATCGACATTATCCCCATGCCCAGACACATCTCGCTCAGCGGGGATCTGAAATCCCTCACGGGAGCAGCGATCGTGCTTGGGGAAGAGGCCTCTGAACAGGATCGCATCGGGGCGGACTGGATCAATCGGCGTCTCCGGGAGCTCGACGGTTCCGCCCTTCCCGTCTGTGTTCCCGGACAGGTTCCGGTCACTTCGGAAGCAGTTATCCACATCGGCACGCGCTCGACCTCGGCCGCGGTCGAGCAGCTGGGGAGCGACGCGCAGCTGGACCTTGGGCCTGAACACCCGGGAGAGCATGGCTACGTGATTCATCGCGTGGAGAAAGGCGGCCGCCGCGTCGTCCTACTCGCGGGAGCGGACCCTGTAGGGACGCTCTACGCATGTGTCACATTTGCCGGGTTGCTGCAGCAGGGGGCCGCAGGCATCGTGTTCAGAGAGGCGGACGTGGTAGACTGGCCTGACTTCCTGGCCGTGACGGAGGACATCTCGATGTACCATCCGGAACGCGGCAATCTGAGCAATGCCATCCGCTGGGGATCCCCGCCCTCAACCAAGACGCTCTCTGCTTTCGTCGAGGCAATGAAGGAACACCTGGATCGCTTGCTGGCCTGGAAGATCTCCTGTTTCCATGCGTCTGAAATTCAACGCTGGCGGCAACTGTCTCCGGCGGCCATGGATGCGTATCGACAGGTCACTGACTACGCCAAGGCTCGAGGGATCCGTTCGCTCTCTTACGCGTTCAAGCCATTCTGTGGCCGGATCAGTGAGTTCCCTGACGCCCCTAAGCGCTGTGCAACTCTCCACAACGGCACGCGTTGGCGTGACTGCTTACGCTGCTGGTCGCTCGACGACGAGCGACAGCAGAACGCCAGACGGCTGGCAGAGGTCATTCGGCGGACCGGCATCACGGACGTCGGCTTCCATGATACCGACACCGGTGGCTTTCTCAGCCCCGCCCAGTGGGAGGAACGCTGTGACGTCTGCCGGGAGCGGTGGGGGGATGACTTTGCGGCAGCCACCGTTCACAAACACATGATCTACTACAACGCGATCAAGGCGGTTGCTCCGGACTGTCGTCTGCACTTCACAATCTACCCATACAACATCTCCGTCCTGACTCAGGCCGGCGCCGAAGGCTATCACATCTCCCGCTACGGCCCGAGCCCCAGTATCCCGGCTGTGGCCCGCAACGTCCGTGAACGTTTCACGGCGTTCTGGGAGAAGATGACCCCGGCGATTCCGGATGATGCCACGTTCTGCATCCGTGAGAACACGATCGACAATGTTCGGCGCTTTGATGCGCTGACGGGCGACCACGGTGTGTTTACCTGGTACAAGGCGGGGCGGGAGCAGTGGCAGACGTTCTATGATGAGACACCGCGCTGGTTGCCGACCTTCTACACAGGGCCTCGCGATCTGGTCTTCACCGTGACACTCCAGACGTTCCTGCCGGTGAAGTCACTTGCCGTGCGTGAATACACCTGGAACACGGGAGCGCCCGGGGCGGCCATGTGGGGACGTCAGGAGGGGGAGGCCTTTTCTGAGCATGCAGAAGGAGGCAATGAAGCCTACTCTGTCGTGCTTCCTCACATTGTGAAGGGGGTCTTCGGTCGCCGAGTCGCTGCCGAGATAACCGCGGCTCTGTCAGCGAACGTGGCGTGGAACCAAATATTCGATGACCGTTACCGGATGACACCCGTGCTCACGACGTACGCGAAAATGGGTCAACAGGCGGATGCGGCCGAAAGTGCTGTCAAGGGGTTGGACCGCGCTTTCGCGTTGCTCGTTGCGCCGCCGGATGCGCTTGGGATGGATGTCCTGGCGCGTCGCTGGTTCATCTACATGCGAGAGGTGTACCACTGCTGCATGTGGATGGCTCGCACGCGGTCGTTCGACCTACTGGCACGCGAGCTGGCCACTGCCGGGGACTTGCCTGGAGCAAAGAAGGCAATCGCGGCTGGTCGGGAAGCGGTGACAGACGCGCAGAAGGCCATGGAGCGGCTGGTGGCCGAACGGCCGGAGGACCCAGTCTACAACGCTGACCCAACGGGCAACAACTACCAACGACGCTGGCGTCGGTACACGCCGACCTGGGGGACAGATTTCGGACCGCGCCTCGAAGCCCTGGCCCAAACCGAACGTGAGTTGCCCGAACTCGCCGCCGGCGACGTGGACCCGCAGATGGTTAAGGAACTGGGCCGTCGCCGCAGCGTTCATCTGGGACGTGTTCAAGGCAAGATGATGGTTGACGGTGCCCTCGACGAGACATTCTGGAAAGGCGCTCATCCGACCGAGTCGCTCCTCGTTTACCCGAAGCAGGACCGCGTGGCCAGGGCCGAGACACGCATCCGGTTCCTCGCCTCTGAAACGCACCTCTACGTGGGCTACACATGCTGGATGCCCAAAGGTGCTCCTATCCGCGCTCAAGAGAGGGAGCGGGACGCCAACCTCTCTGAGGATGAGCTGGTGGAACTCTTCATTGCGCCTCCAGGCTCCAAAGGTGGGTATGTCCATTTCCTCATCAATGCAGCCGGCGCCATTTCGGACAAGCGCGTCAGGCGAGTCAAGGATGCGAGTGGGCTCATCGTTTCAAAGCGTGACAGCGGGTGGAATGCCGAGGGGCTGGAGGCCGTCACACGGCGCCTGCAGGACCGCTGGGTACTTGAGTTGGCTCTGCCGTTTGCCAGCCTGGGAGAACGGCCAGGGAAGGGGCGTTGGCGAGTGAACGTGTGTCGCGATCACAAAGCACCGGCCGGTGCCCGGGAGCTCAGCACGATCATGGAGCCGGGGGCGAGGAGCTTCCACGACCACAGCAAATTCCTGAGTTTCGTTGGTGATTCCACGGCCGCTGTTGATCCGCATGTGCAGATCACCGTGGGGAAGATCCAGAGCTCCGTGCGCACGATGGACGATCGTGTCGCAACTGTGACTTCACTGCAGCCCGGGGTTGCTTCGAGTCGATCTCTCCACGGCGTAGCCCTGATGCTGGAGGCGTACGATAGCTCGGGCAAACTCCATTCCCGTCGCCCTGCGCTCCGTGTCCCGACTATCCGGCCTCGGTGGGAGAGTGATGCTCTGGTGGAGATTGGCTTTGACCGACAGGTGAGTGAGGGAGCCGTTCGTGTCCTCCTGACATCTGAGGAAGCGACTGTGGAAAAGTGGGTCCGTCTCGGGGCCTGGGGCGGCACGGCGGATGTGGCCCCCCTGTTCGCGTCGGGTAAGCGGGCGTCCGAGTCGGGGCTGGCCGGCAGTCCAGCTCTGCGTGGGTCCTGTGTGCTCCCTCCGGATGTTGCTGTCCCCGGCTCGGCTGAGCGGAGCCGTGTGCTCTGTCGTCGCCAGGGGACGTTCGAGTTCTGGTTCCGTCCGCTGTGGCCCGCGCTCCCGACCTCTGAGGAGCGTCCGGCCTGGCGTCCGACGTATACGTTCCTGCATGCCGGTGTACTCCGGCGGGATCACCCTGGTTTGGCCAACTGCTCCTCCCTGACCATCGCGGTCGAACCCCATGGGCAGGCCCTCCGAGCACAGGTGCGGAATCGAGACTACGCAGGGTGGGATGCTTCCTGTCGATTGACCGATTCCCCGGCCCTCTGGCAGCAGCGAGAGTGGCACCACCTGGCCCTCGTCTGGGAAGCCTCTGCTGAGTTGGGCGAGTCGTTGCGCCTATACCTCAACGGACGCAGGGCCAGCAGACCGTGCACTATGTCCAAGCCGGAGCGCCTTGTCGGTCGTGAGAGTGTCGACCTGGGCGAGACGCTGTTCGCCCTGCAATTGCTTGCGCTGAATACGGGACGGAAGGAAGCCCCTGTACTTATCGACGAGCTCCGCGTATCGCGGTCGGTGCGCTACACCGGTGATTTCTCTCCCGTTCAGACCCCGTTCGTGCTTGACCCAGCGACTACAGCGCTCTTCCACTTCGACAGCACACTGGAGGGGGCTGGCACCGTGCCGGGACACGGCGTTGTGTCACTCCGAGCCACACCCGGCGTCCTGGAACACCATTGATGACGGGAGGCGGTCCGGCGGGCATATGAGTTTGGCTACGACCTCAAGTGGGGGCACAGTACGCGCTTCAAGCACCACCACAAAGGAGCTATGCTGATGGCACGACCGAACTTCATCGTGTTTCTCACGGACGATCAGGGCTACGGCGACCTCTCATGCATGGGCGCCACGGACTTCCGAACGCCGCATCTCGATCGAATGGCCCGCGAAGGTGCGCGGTTCACGGATTGGTACTCCAACTCTCCGGTGTGCAGCCCGGCCCGAGCTGCACTCTTGACCGGGCGTTTCCCCGGCAACGCCGGTGTCCGCTCCATCCTGGCGGGGCATCGGACCGCTACTGGGCTTCCCGGGCACGTCCCAACCATCGCGACAGCCCTCAAGGGACTCGGCTACCGCACGTACATGTCCGGGAAGTGGCACCTTGGCCTGGCAGACGAGTCACGTCCACAAAACCATGGCTTTGATCACTGGTACGGGTTCATGGCCGGGTGCATCGACTACTACTCCCACATTTTCTACTGGGGTATGAATCGCCGGGGGCCGGGGATGAACCCAACCCATGACCTCTGGGAGGATGACCGGGAAGTCTGGCAGGACGGTACCTACTTCACCGAAGCAATCGCGTCCAAGGCCATTGACTATATCCGCGAGGCGGCCGGTCGTGAGGAGCCCTTCTTTCTGTATGTCCCCTTCAATGCGCCCCACTATCCCATGCATGCTCCGGAGAAGTACAAAGGACGTTTCCCAGATCTGCCCTGGGATCGGCAGATCATGGCAGCGATGATCAGTGCTGTGGATGACGGGGTGGGTGAGATCATGGCGGAGGTAGAGCGTCTGGGGCTCGGCGATAGCACCTGTGCGTTCTTTACGGCAGACAATGGGCCGTCGCGCGAGTCGCGGAACTGGCTTGATGGGAATCAGGACCCCTACTACGGCGGCACGACCGGGAAACTGAAGGGCCACAAGTTCAGTCTCTACGAGGGGGGAATCCGCGTGCCGGGGATCATGCACTGGCCCGGCACCATTCCCGGCGGCCAGGTTCTCAGTGAGCCCTGTGCTTCCATGGACGTCTTCCCCACGATTCTGTCTGCTGCCGGCGGGGACGCATCCGGGTACGAACTGAATGGGACGAGCCTGTTGCCCTACGTGGCTGACGGGACTCCCCCGGCGGAACGGGACATCTACTGGGAGATGAACAAGCAGACGGCGGTTCGTCGAGGTCCGTGGAAACTCGTCCTCAACGGGCAGTTGGTCGAGGGCGCGCCCGCCGAGGACGCCGTTCATCTGGCCAACCTTCAGGACGACATGGGTGAAGTGACGAACCTCGCTTCAGGACATCCTGAGCTGGTTGACGAACTGACCGCCTGTGCGACGGCCTGGCGAGATGTCCTGGAGAAGCGTTGGCGCAACGAGTTCACCGCCGAGGAAAGTGGTACGGTCACACACTGATCCGCGACGGAGTGGAAAGGCCTCGGCCCAGGCAGCATCCGCGCTGGGCTGCCGGTGCTATTCGCCCCCAACGCCCACCGCGGCGTCCTCCGCTGCCACCCCCCAGTAGGAGAGCCCGGGCAGCAGACCGACAGGTTCGTCGTAGTCGGTACCATTCCAATTCCAGAGCGTTTCCGACAGCGCGCCAACCGGCTCTACAACCAATGGCAGCGGGATGGGCTCGTAAGGGGGCGGAGCGACAGGCGCTATCAAGTTCCAACCAGCACTGATGGACTGGATAGGCGTCGCCACTATCTGGCCTCTGACGGTCACGAACGTCTGGGATCGCTGGCCGTCGGCCACATGGTACAGCCAGAACCCCTCCATGACATCTACCGTTGCAAGCGACTCGTAGTAGCCCCCGCTAGCGTCCCAGGTCCACGCCGGGCCGACAGCAACGTCACCCAAGAGGGCCTCCGCCGAGGTCTCAAAAGGCTGGATCGGCACCGAGAGGAGGTTCCAGCCATTGTGGATCGCGAGTACGAAAATGGCATGCCGGTAGAGGATGGTGAAATAGCGAGTGGATCCCCCGGCTACCACCATCTCCGGAGAAGTTGCCCTATTCATATCGATATTCGTGCCGTTGGGTAGAGGCTCCCACTGCTCATCCGTCTCGACCAGACTGAGTCCAACGACGGGGAATTGCGCTGGGTCCCAAGAGAGCACTGCGTCAGCGCGCCCGGTGGGAGCCGTCAACTGCAGTCTCCAAGTAGCCATGTCAGCCTGGGGGCGCATGTCGTTTTCAAGGTCGGCCAGACCGTCGTTAGCGAAGGCAACGTATCCGCCGTCCGGCTCCGCACTCTCGGCGAGTAAGTCGATCCCATCGTCATTCCCATCTGTCGCGTTCGGCGCCATTCCGAACGCAATGTCTTCCGCCTGGGCCCCGGTGACATTCAGGAAGGCTGTCCAAGGCTCATTCAGGTCGGCTTCATAGGTCACACTGGCCGCCTCTCCGCCGGTGGGGTTGCCGGCCGCATCCTCGGCGGCTCCTTCAGGTACTGCCAGCGTCACCAGTCCTTCTTCGGTGGGTGTGACGTTGACGTCGAAAATCAGCCCTTCCGTGGTTCCACTCAAGGCGGCGGGGATACCATTGGTCGCTATCAGGTCCCCGATTTCGAGACCGGTGATCGGTTCAGAGAACGTCAGGGTGAAGGGGATGGGATTGACGGTGGCAGGTTCGGTTGCTGTTGTGGTGACTGAAACGGTAGCCGGCGCTGTGTCAACCACGATCGCCAACGGCGTGCTTTCAGGGCCGGTGTTGCCGGCCAGGTCCATGGCTATCGCCGTGATACCGTACGCGCCATCAGTCAGCTCTGTTCCGGCGTGGGCGAACGACCACGTTCCTGCACCGTCAGCGACCACATTGCCGAGGTTCTCGCCATCGATCATCAACTCAACGGCTGCGTCGGGTTCGCTCGCTCCGTCGAAGACCGGCGTATCGTCGCTGGTGACGTTATCCGTGTCAGACGATCCGGTGTCGCTGCCTGCGTTGAGGTCGGGAGTACTTGGGGCATCCGGCGGCGTGGCATCGATAACGACTGTCACGCTTCCGGATTCGTCGCTGATGTTACCTGCCAGGTCTTCCGCAGTCGCGGACATCTCGTGTGTTCCTTCGTCCAGCGCGGATGTGGTGATGCCCCACGCACCGTTGGATGCCACCGTTCCCACATCCTCATGGACGCTGCTGAACAGAGCCACGGTGGAGCCATCGTCGGCTGTTCCTCCAAAGATCGGGGTGGTGACGTTGGTGGTATTGTCGCTGTCGGACTCACCTGAATCGCTGGCGGCGTCCATATCGGGCACGCTGGGCACAGCCGGTGCCGCAGTGTCGATGGTCACGGTCAGTGCTTCAGAGGCGACACTCGTGTTACCCGCCACATCGGAGGCCGTCGCGCTCACCACGTGAATGCCATCGGCCATCACAAGTGCGGTCACGGCCCAGTCGCCGTTCGAGTCAGCCGTGCCCAGGGCTCCCCCGACATCACTGGTGAGGCTAACCGATGCATCTGCGTCAGCGGTACCGACAAAGTCCGGCGTGTTGTCGTTGGTCACATCGTCCGTCTCCGATGCACCGTAATCGCTTCCCGTCGTCAGATCCGGGGCACTTGGGACAGCCGGAGCTGCCGTGTCGATCAGAACGGTGAGACTGGCCGCCGCCTCGCTTTCGTTGCCTGCCAGGTCTACGGCGGTTGCGCTGACCTGATGCGTATTCTCGGACATCACGCTTGCTGTCACCGTCCACGTCCCGTCCGAGTCCGCTGTTCCGAGCACGCCGTCGAGGTCGCTCTCAAGTACTACTTTGATTCCGGCATCGGCCGTGCCCTCGAAATCAGGCGTGTTGTCGTTGGTGATATCGTCTGTGCTGCTCGTACCCGAGTCGCTCCCCACGCTGAGGTCAGGTGTGGACGGAATGGCTGGGGTGTCCGTGTCGATGGTCACATCCAGACTGCCGGATATGCTGCTGGTGTTGCCGGCTACGTCGGTAGCGATGGCAGTGACCGCGTGAACGCCGTCGGCCATCGTCGTTGAAACGATACTCCATGTCCCGTCTGCCAGCGTTGCTCCGAGGATTCCGTCAACACTGCTTGACAGGGCGATTGTCAGGTCCGCATCGGCCACGCCACTGAAGGTTGGTGTGGCGTTGTTGGTGACATTATCATCGTCCGCCATACCTGAGTCGCTGGCTGTATTGAGATTGGGGGCGCTCGGGGTGGTTGGTACGTCGGTGTCGATTGTGATTGTGAGGCCTGCCGAGGGGTCGCTCTGGTTTCCTGCGGTGTCCGTCGCGGTTGCCGTCACGACGTGGTCGCCATCGCTCAGTTCGGGGACGGTGATCGTCCAGTCACCGGCGCCGTCCGCCGTGGTGGCTCCCAGGGGGCCATCGGCGTCGCTGGCCAGGGCGATGGTCGTCCCTGGCTCGGATGTTCCTTCGAGGGTCGGCGTCGCCACGTTCGTGATGTTGTCGGCATTCGAGCTGCCCGAGTCGCTTGCCTCAGTGAGGTCGGGAGTCCCCGGCACGTCCGGGGCGATCGTGTCCACGGTGACGGTGAATTCAGTGGAGAGCTGGCTCGTGTTTTCTGCTGCATCGGTCGCGGTGGCGGTAACTGCATAGACGCCGTCGGCAAGCTCGGTCTGGGTGTGATCGAAGGACCAATCTCCCACACCGTCAGCTACGGTCGTACCAACGCTGACACTCTCAACGAACACCTCAACAGTCGCGTCTGCTTCAGCCGTACCGCCGAATACCAGCATCGGATCACTTGTCGTCCCGTCTGTTTCAGCGGTGTCATCGGTGATCCCGGTCACATCCGGGGCATCCGGCGGGGTCGTGTCGGAGACGATGGTGAACTGAGCCGCCGCCGCGTTCCCGATCTCCAGGTGGTCTTCGGCGACGTCCTGGGCAATGTCGACGGTCACGTCACCGTCTGCCGTTGGAGTGATGTCAACGGTGTAGAGCTCATGGTCGCCCTGGAGATTTCCGGGCGCTCCGTTGCCGACCACAATCTCCGTCAGATCAAGCCCGTCCACGGGACGACTGAACGCGATTGTGACCGGGATCGGGACAGCCTTTGTGGGGGACGTCTCGCTGGTGGTGATCTCGACGGCGGGTGGGGTGAAGTCGCCGAACTGAATCTCAAAGTAGACGGTGTCTCCGCTCGCCACAGCCACCTCACCTACTTGTGCCATATCGATGTCCACTCCACCCACCACCGGATCACCGGCGCCGTCGACCTCGAGGAGGCGAAGCCCATCGTCGGGGACATCAGCCGTGTCCCAGGTCAGAACGCTGGTGGCTCGGGAGGAGTCGCCCGTGGCCGCTGTAACCCGCAACGTCCATCTGTCGTTTGCATGGTCGCCCCGGAGGTCGGTCACCAAGTCCGGGAGTCCCGGAAAGTTCAGGAAGGCTGCATAGCGTGAGTCCGGGGGAGAAGGTGGGGAAAGGGCATCGCGGCCGGGGTCGAGTCCCCTGGTCGCAAAGTGGCTGATTCCCAGGCTGACTCCCAGGACATGGCTTTCGGTGATCGCGATCATCAGTTCCCACTCTTTGCCGGTAGGGTCTGTACCGGCGGCGGCCTCTTGGGCATTGGTCTGCAGGTCTTCGTCCGGGTCTCCGGCGGCGTCCTCGTCGAGTCCATCGAAGTAGATCCACTCCCAGTCGTCGGACAAGCCATCGGCGTCGGTGTCTTCATCCGTGATGGTGTAGGTGAACTCGGTGGTTGTACCGAGGGCGGCATTACTGGGGGAGCTCAGCGTAATGACAACCGTTTCCGCGTCCTCGATCTGAGCATCGTCAGACACGTTCAGCTCGATCAGCTTCTGCGTGTCTCCCGGCAGGAATTCGAGTTGTCCGGCAGCCAGGGAGAAGTCTCCCCCTGAGCGCCCTGCGTCGGGTACAGCTGTTCCGCCCGTCACCGCGTAATCGACTGTGACGGTGACTCCCGCTGCCGGCGTGAGGGTGACGGGAATTGTCACAGGTGTGGTCGTCTCGCCGCCTTGGTCGGCGTCGGCGGCAAACTCGACCGTTTGCGCGTTGGCGGAGGTGAGGAAAGAGCAGATGACAAAGGCAACAGAAGCAATGAGGAGGTCGCGCAACATGGTGGTGGTGTTCCTTCAGCTCAGTGGGCGATTCTGGTCGGTGCCAGTACCCATATCTCGATGACCCTGGGAGGGTAGGGAGCGGCTTCTGTTCACGTTCGCACGTACCTGCTGAGGCCGCATGGAGGGCCTCCAGCCAAAGGAAGGCCGGGATTCGACACGCCAGGCACCATGCTCTGTTCTTCTTTCCGAAGACTCTAAACCTCGCCGGAAACCTTGTCAAGGGTTCGGCTATGACTATACTGGTTGACGCGCGTTCCCGAGCGCCGGCATGGGTGCTCGTGTGCACGCGGTATTCTAGGCTCGCGCAGAGGACGGCTGTGATGGACTCGGGGATCTACGGTGAAATATGGCTGGCGGTTGTCATGGTCACCGGGGGTGCGGCCGGGAGCGTATGGTTGCTGGTTCAGGCACGTACACGAGAGGTCCGGCGTTTCCTGATTCCCCGACTGTTCTTCCTGTGGTTATCCATCATCGCTACGGTCGTTCTGACCTATATGACCCCACGGCCGTTCAGCTTCCTTGTGTGGCTGTTTGCGCTGGTTACCATCGGCAGCATTGCTGTGGCGTGGTGGTGGCGCTTCTGGGCCCTCAACTGCGCGGAGGAGGAGCGGAACGGCGGCGTGGACCAGCTGGGATAGCGCGTCTACGGACTGGGTTGCCAGCGGCGGAGCAGGGCGGCCCCGGCATGCACCCCAGGCTGTCGATGGCCACGATGTGCCGCAACCAACGGGCTCTGCCCCCTTGCCGCGTTTGCGCCCCCCCAATGCTGTTAGCTCTCTCTGGAGACGGTCGCGGCATGGCAGCCACTCCCACTCTCGAGAAGCACACAATGTGGGAGTCCCGGACCGGCTCCGCCTGGATTTGTAGTGGACTAAGTGGCATTCCACTTAGAAGGCAGGCGGTGCCACCCGGCGACTCTTCGGCCAGACACGGAGAGGGCAGAGAGAGTTGATAGCATTGTTGCGCTCCCCCCCATCTGCCGCCCCTCTTCTCGTTACTCCTTCAGGCGCTTCCGCTTCTTCTTCCGAGCCTTCCCCCCCTGCCTGGAAAGCATTCGACTCACGGTACGGTCGAGCTGTGAGCGGGACCGCTCGGAAGGGCTGATGAGCAGCTGTGGTTCGGGTGGGGTCAGAAGGGCAAAGAGCTTTCCCAGGCGTCCCTGCTTCTTGTGGAGTTTCTCCAACCGTTTGCGGACACGGGGGAGGCACTGGGGAGGCGAGCGCAGGAGGCCGAGCCGCAAGCAGATGCACAGGTGCTTCCGGGCTTTCCCGTAGCGGCCCAACTTTGCGGCTGTCTCACCCATGTAGTAGTGGTACAGGATGTTTCCCGGGCTCCACCGCAGGAGTTTCCTGAGCAAGCTCCCCGCCTCCCTGTAGTGCCTGCGGTAGAAAAGGTCCTTGGCTTCCCGGAACGTCACGAAGCGCTCGGTGTTGGTCAGGTCCAACATAAGCCGCTGAAGGTTGGTGTTTCGAGGAATACTGTTTCCGACGATGAGTTCTTCGAGAATGTCGTCTGCCACGGAATCGAGAATGGCGTGCGCTGATTTGGCGAATGCGGCGGCCTGAGAGACGGTGGTTCTGCTATGCAGGGCCTCATCGTACTCCCGGCGACGGGGTGGGTCCGAGAGCACGTCAAAGGCGTTGACCAGCCGTTTGAACTCCTCTTCTTTGGCCGGGTCGCCCTGGAAGCGGTCTGGATGGCACTGCTTGGCCTGCCGGTAGTAGGCCCGCTTCAAGGCCTGAAACGAACAGCGGCGTTCTACTCCGAGGATTGCGTACAGGTCGTCTGTCGGCGTCTTTTTCACGTGGAGCTATGGGTTTGCCTGTTGCCGTGATTGGTCGTTGCTTCAGCGTCAACAGCGGTGCAACGAGATCCCTGACACTGTAGCCCGGATTTGGCGACCATGGTACCCGGCCGGCCTCTGTGGAAGGGGTAATGGCCTCTGTCGCAACTCCATGACACAGAAGTGCGCGGCCCTCCTGACGGAGAGCCGCGCACTGAGCTTACCTTGTACAGCGGACAACCGGGCTGCCCGCCGTCCCTTCTTTTCCTATGCTCCGGCCATCATGGCGGCAACGTCCTCCGCCGGAGTCGTCGTGCCCTTGATGTCGAACGCATCGATCAGAACTTGGGCGACGTTGGGCGAGAGGAACGCGGGAAGTGTCGGGCCGAGACGGATGTTCTTCACCCCGAGATGGAGCAGGGCCAGGAGAACCGCAACAGCCTTCTGCTCATACCAACCGACGTCAAAAGACAGCGGCAGGTCATTGATGCTCTCGAGGCCGAAGACCTCCTGCAGCTTCAGAGCGATGACCGCCAGGCTGTAGCAGTCATTGCACTGGCCGGCATCAAGAACGCGCGGGATTCCGCCGATGTCTCCCAGATCCAGCTTGTTGTACCGGTACTTCGCACAACCAGCCGTCAGGATGATTGTATCGGCCGGCAGCTCCTTGGCGACATCCGTGAAGTACTCGCGTCCGGATTGACGCCCGTCACAGCCTGCCATCACGACGAATCGCTTGATTGCTCCGGCCTTGACGGCCTCGACCACCTTGTCGGCCAACGCCAGGACCTGACTATGAGCAAACCCACCGACGATCTTCCCGGTTTCGAGTTCCGTGGGAGGCGCGCAGGTCTTGGCCTGCTCAATGAGGGCGGAGAAGTCCTTCTGTCCGCCGTCGGGGCGTTCCGCAATGTGGGGCAGGCCGGGGTACCCGGCGGCGCCGGAGGTGTACATGCGATCACTGTACTTGTCGCGGACGGGAGTGATGCAGTTCGTGGTCATCAGGATCGGCCCGTTGAAAGCGGCGAACTCCTTGCTTTGGTGGAACCAGGAGCTGCCGTAGTTGCCGACCAGATGGGTGTACTTCTTCAGCTCGGGGTAATAGTGGCTGGGCAGCATTTCGCAGTGGGTGTAGACATCCACTCCGGTGCCTTCGGTCTGTTCCAGAAGTTCCTTGATGTCAAGAAGATCATGGCCGGAGACGAGGATTCCCGGCTTGGTCCCGACGCCCAGGTTGACTTCGCTCAGTTCGGGATTGCCGAAGGTGCTCGTGTTGGCGGCGTCCAGCAATGCCATCGTGGTGACAGCGATTCCACCGGCTTCGAGGACAAGGCCGGTGAGTTCATCGGCCGACAGGTCCTTCACTGTTGCTGCCAGGGCCTTGACCATGAACGCATTGATGGCCGGGTCGGTCTCACCCAGGATCATGGCGTGGTGCGCATAGGCGGCGACGCCTTTGATGCCGTAGACCAGGAGCTCACGGAGGGAGCGCACGTCTTCGTTCTCGGTGGCAAGAACGGAGGTCTGTGCGGCCGCGGCAAGCATGTCAGCCTCATTGGCGGGAGCCCACGTCGCACAGGCCGGCAGCGCTGTGCCTGCAGGCAGAGCGGCTGCGAGCTCATCGCGCAGTGAGATGATCTCGCCCACGCGGTTGACGAAACGGGCATTGTCAAAGTTGGCGTTGGTGATCGTCTCGAACAGACCATCAAGAGCGAGCAGTCCAGCGGCGTCGAGCGCGGCGTCCGTCCCGGCGGTTTCCGCCACGATCGCCAGCCCTTTCAGCGCGTACACCTGTGCATCCTGCAGAGTTGCTGTCTCGGGTTTCTTTCCACAGGCGCCACCTATGGTACAGCCCTTGCATCCTGCAGCTTCCTGACACTGGTAGCAGAACATTTCGTTTGACATGTTGACCTTCCTTCTCTTGGGTTTGCCTACGGCATGACGTTTCGGGGAAAATGGGAGTGCTTGGGGTTCACCGATTGACTTGCTTGGTTTCCAGAATGTCGCCTTCCAGGCTTACAGTGGCCTCTTCAACGACCAGATCCGATCGTCCTGACTCTACGGCGGCCTGCAGCGCGATCTGGGTTAGGCCCCCGCAACACGGGACGCTCATACGAACCACCGTGATCTTCGGGATGCTGGGGTCTGCGAGAATTGCGGCCAGCTTGTCCACATATCCTTCCGTGCGGTCCAGCTTCGGGCAGGCTACCGCGATGCCACGGCCACGCGCAAAGCGCCAGTTCACATCCGGTGCCGCGAGCGGGGAACACGTGCTGATGAGCGCGAATTCACGATTCTGAAAGAAGGGGGCCCCAGGCGGCACCAAGTGGAGCTGGAGGGGCCACTGCTGGATCTCCGGCTGAAGCACTTTCGGGGTTGCATCGGCCGGGGCGACCGGGGCTGCATGCTCCCGGGCCATCACCTTGGCCTGCATCCCCGGGCATCCCAGCGAGATCTTAGGGGCTGTAGCTTTTGCCTCATGGCGTTTGTGTGCGGCTTGGAACTCCGTTGCCCCGGCCTCCCCACGGGTTGTCCGGACGTGTTCCAGAACCGCATCCGGATCAAAGGCCTCCGCTTCGCGCTCCTCGAACGACAGTGCGTCGGTCGGACACGTGCCAATGCAGTCCCCGAACCCGTCGCAGTATATGTCTTTGACAATCTCGGCCTTTCCGTCGATGATTGCCAACGCTCCCTCTGCGCAACCAGTCACACAGTTTCCGCAGCCGTTACACTTGTCCCTGTCGATCTTGATGATTTTGCGTTGCATGTCGCTATCTCCGAATATGCTTGCGTGGGGTTCGTTTGTCCGCTTCTGTCGTTCTGTTACAGGAGAAACTACACGGCGGTTTCGGCACAAATCTTGATCTACGTCAAGAAACGGAGGAAAAATCCAGGAGAAGGGTGACTTTCTCGAGCGTCGGGCAAGAGTAGGGACAGGCCCGCATGACTTGGAGATTCCTTGATGAGAACCCTTCGCCTGCACCCCGTCGAAAAGGTCGCCTGTCTCGAACGCTGCTCCCTGTTCAGCGGGCTGGACGCAACGACTCTACGTGAACTCGCCGGGGTGGCTTCCGCCGAGGAGTACGAGCGTGGGGAACTCCTCTTCACGCAGGGCGAGGCGGCTGAAGGGCTGTTCATTGTGGGCAAGGGCAAGGTAAAGATCTATCGTCTGTCTGACGACGGGCGTGAGCAGGTGATCCATGTGCTCACGCCCGGGCAACCATGCGCTGAGGTGCCCGTCTTCGAGGGAACACGCTACCCGGCCCACGCTTGTGCATTGGTCAAGACAACGGTGCTCTGCTTCACCAGAAGGACCTTCCTCGACGAGGCCCGGAGGAAGCCGGAGATTCTCCTCAACATGCTTGCCGCTCTCTCACGGCGTCTACGGCACATGGTTAAGCTGGTCGACGACCTGTCGCTCAAAGACGTTGGCGCGCGGGTGGCGGGCTATCTGCTGGAGCATGCCAGTGGGAACTGTGTGCGACTGGAAGAGCCAAAGAAGATACTCGCCGGGCGTCTGGGAACATCACCTGAAACGCTCAGCCGCACGCTCGGACAGTTCCAGGCGGATCAGCTTGTCACCGTTGATGGGAAAGTCATCCACCTCTTGGACAGCCTTGGCCTACAGGCGCTCGCCGACGGACAGCAGTAGCGCTTCCCGCTTCCCGCTCCCCTGCAACGGACACTCCCCACAGAAATCCCATCCCGTTCTTGCGCCTCTCAATTGTTGTAGTATCTTTACGATGTAGTAATGGTTATTGTTAGGAGTTAAAGTGGCGATCTCGGGTGAAGACATTGAGAGACGCATGAGCTCATTCGCAGCGCTGTGTCGTCGCCAGGGCTTGAAGGCAACGCACCAGCGAATGGAGATTCACCGGGAACTGGCCGCCACGTTGGAGCACCCGGATGCTGAAACGATATACCGGAGGGTTCGTCGTCGGATTCCCGCCATTTCCTTGGACACCGTCTACCGGACACTCCGGCTCCTCGAGGAGAAGCGCATGATCACCCGTGTGGGTGGCGTGGGTGAACGGACACGTTTTGACTCCAACACGGAACGTCATCCTCACTTTGTCTGCACTGAGTGCGGGACGGTAAGTGATGTAGAAGGGATCGAGATGGGGGCGCTCGCCGACTTCCCGGATGCTCTCTCTTCAGTCGGGGAGGCCGATTCGGTCTATCTGGAATGGCGTGGCGTGTGCGTGAGGTGTCGGCAGGACAGCGGTGTGGCGGGAGCGTAGGTGACGGTCCTTCCGGCCGGGTCTGGTTGATAGCATTGATCTGTGAGTGATTGTACTATAGGAACTGAGGAATCGAGGAACCGTTAGTCTGGATAGCTGACGTACTGTCCGTACCACCTTCTCCGATGGTTTCGAGGAAGCGGGAGGAAGGCGTCTGCAGCGTCCGTGAAACGGGGCAACCGGACCACCGGGCCGTCGGGTGTCACTGGGTAATCTAAGGAGGACAGGAGCTATGACGCTGAAGGGGAGTCAAACTGAAAAGAACCTGATGGCGGCTTTTGCCGGCGAATCACAGGCGAGGAATCGCTACACATACTTCGCGAGCAAAGCCAAGAAGGAGGGGTTCCGGCAGATCTCTGAGATCTTTGAAGAGACCGCGAACCAGGAGAAAGAGCACGCGAAACGGCTATTCAAGTTCATGGAAGGCGGCGAGACCGAGATAACCGGGGCGTTCCCGTTCGGGGTCGTCGGTAGCACGACGGAGAACTTGAAGGCGGGCGCCGCGGGAGAGAACCACGAGTGGACGGACATGTATCCGTCATTTGCCAATGTGGCCCGGGAAGAGGGCTTTGACCGTATCGCGGCTGTCTTCGAGGCGATCGCCGTGGCCGAGAAGCAGCACGAGAAGCGATACCTCGCGCTGGCGGCCAACATTGACAAAGGGGCGGTGTTTGTGAAAAGCGAGCCCCTCGTCTGGCGTTGTATGAACTGTGGCTACCTGCACGAAGGTACCGAAGCCCCCGGCGTCTGCCCGGCCTGCGCCCATCCGCAGGCGCACTTTGAGGTGCTGGCCGAAAACTGGTAGAGAAGACGCACAACGACTGTCCACAAGAACGAGCAAGCAATGAGAGGAACATCAGATGATCACACAGAAGCAAGTATACGAGTGCGGACATTGCGGGAACCAGATCGAGGTGCTTCGGGGCGGCGGGCCCGTGCCGGAGTGCTGCGGCGAAGCGATGGCGCTGCTGGACGAGAAGACCGCTGATGCGGCCACCGAGAAGCACGTCCCCGTTATTGAGAAGGTTGATGGCGGCTACAAGGTCACTGTCGGCTCCGTTCCGCACCCGATGGCGGACGACCACTACATCGAGTGGATCGAGCTGAGCTGCGGTGATGTGGTCAGTAGAGCGTATATGAAGCCTGGTGAGAAGCCCGAGGCCTTTTTCTGCTGCTGCTGCGCGTGTGAGTGCCAGCCCCCGACTGCTCGTGAACACTGCAACAAACACGGGCTCTGGAAGGCCTGATCACGTTTGCTCGGCGCCGGCCGGCAGGATTCCCCGGGCCCGCTTGCCCCAACCATCCCCAAGACCAACGGAAAGGCACGGTACGATGCTTAAGAAAGAGATACTTGATGCGTTGAATGACCAGATGGGGTTCGAGATGTACTCGGCCAACATCTACCTGTCGATGGCAACCTGGTTCGACGAGAAGAACCTGACCGGATTTGCCAACTGGATGAAAGTCCAATACGAAGAAGAGATGTTCCATGCGCGGAAATTCTACCATTACATCAGCGAACGTGGTGGGCGGGTGATCATCCCCGGCTTCGATGCGCCCGCGACTGAGTGGGACTCGCCCCTGGCGGCCTTTGAGAATGCTCTGGAGCACGAGGAACTGGTCACGAGCCGGATCAACAACATCGTTGCTACGGCTTCCGAGGCGAAGGACTTCGCCACTCTGAACGCGCTGCAATGGTTCGTCGCAGAGCAGGTGGAAGAGGAAGCAAACGTTGACGGCATCATCCAACAGCTGAAGCTGATGGCGGGAGCCCCGGGTGCGCTCTTCATGCTGGATCGTGAGCTCGGCCAGCGTGTCTATACGCCTCCCGCAGACAGCGCAGAATAGAGAGGAGCCCGCCGCGGCGGGGATAGCAAGGATGAGTGAAGCGTTTCAGGCGACCAAGATTGCCGACAAAGTCTACTGGGTCGGCGCAATTGACTGGGATCTGCGGGACTTCCACGGCTACCTGACCAGCCGTGGATCGACCTACAATGCCTATCTGGTTCTGGCTGAGAAACCGGTGCTGATTGATACTGTAAAGGCACCGTTTTTTGACCAGATGATGAGCCGCATTGCGTCGGTGATCGAGCCTGGAGAGATCGAGTACATCGTGTCAAACCACGCCGAGATGGACCACTCCGGCTGCCTTCCCCGGGCAATCGAGGCTATTCAGCCGGAACAGGTCTATGCTTCACGCATGGGCCAACGTGCATTGGCGGCCCATTTCCACCTTGACCGGGAATCGGTCAGCGTGGTTGGCGACGGCGACACCCTTGACTTGGGCGACCTGTCGCTCGCCTTTGTGGAAACACGCATGTGCCACTGGCCCGACAGTATGGTCAGTTACCTGCCTGAGCGGGAAATCCTGTTCAGCCAGGATGCCTTCGGAATGCACCTGGCAAGCTGTGAGCGGTTTGTCGACGAGATTGATCCAAGCATCATCGACTATGAGACCGCGAAGTATTTCGCCAACATTCTGTTGCACCTGTCGCCGTTCATTGACAAAGCGCTGACCAAAGTGGAAGAGTTGGATCTGCCGCTGAAGATGGTGGCTCCCGACCATGGCCCGATCTGGCGTACGCAAGACGGTATCCAGCAGATCGTTGGGAACTATGCCCGGTGGTCTGCTCAGGAGCCGACTCGGAAGGCGGTGGTCGTGTGTGACTCGATGTGGGGCAGTACGGTCAAAATGGCTCAGGTGATCGCTGACGGACTCGCCGAAGGCGGCCTGCAGGTCGCCTTGATGAACATGACGGCGTGCCATCGCAGTGATGTGATCACCGAGCTGTTGGATGCCGGTGCATTGGTCGTTGGTTCGGCCACGATGAACAACAACATGCTTCCCGCTGTGGCGGATGTGATGATGTACATCCGGGGGCTGAAACCGCGCAATCTGGTCGCTGCGTCGTTTGGGTCGTTCGGCTGGTCAGGTGAAGCCTCGAAGCATCTCCACGCTGCTTTGACAGACATGGAATACCAGATGGTGACTGATCCCCTGCGGATCAACTACGTTCCGGATGGTGAAGCCTTGAATCAGTGCCGTGAGTTTGGGCTGCAGCTCGCGGCCGCCACGATCGGTGCCTGTGAAGGCTGAGGACCTCTCGTGCTCCAAGGGCCTCTCTCGGACATCCCGAGAGGGGCTTTCTTCTTCGCGACGTGTTTCATCTGGGCTCGGGAGTGAGACATGTGCTGTCTCGAAAGAGCGGAGATAAACACGCCTTCCCTGCCCTCCCGCTTCAGCTCTTCATGCCTGATTCTGAGGCGGATCCACGACGTGTGCCATGCAGTTGGCATGTATTTGGCTTACCCATGGCGTCACGGATACGAGCGCCCTGCCCACGTGGAGTTTCTCAATGAACAGAAAGAACGAGAAGTGCAACGCACATATACGCGCGGCCTTTGAACTCGCCAGGGAAATGACCATTCTGGCGGACGAAGGAGAGACGGACAGCCTGGACGATGGCTGTGTATTGCTTTACAGCGTTGTCCGAGACTGTGCCTACCGGATTCGCAAGCAGGCAGAGCGCGAACGCGAGGCGCACGTGAGCAAGGGGACGTGGGCATCATCCGAGGTCGCGGTCTAGCCTGATCCTCAGATGGCAATTTTCGCTTCGGCCAATCTCGGGAAGGGGTAAGCCTGGTGCACGCTCTCCAGGCCGAGGATGCCGTAGGTGAGCCGCTCGATCCCGAACCCTGCGCCCGCGCAGGCGATGCGTCCATTGCCTCTGTCGAGGGACGAAAACAGCTCG
>JABHEG010000091.1 GCA_018676675.1 Lentisphaerota bacterium | reverse complement strand
GAGCCACGCTGCGAAGCAGTTGCGCTCTCTTGGTGCAGACGCCACCCCGTTGGGGTCGGGACGTACCTTCGGGTACGCCCGCTCTCCCGGCGGGGCGCCTCTGCAGCCAAGATAGCTGCAACATTTTGCGCGCGGATTAGTAACTCAGACCACTAGTCCGGAATGTCGCTAAGATAAGCAGGAAAAACGGCACACCGCTGCGCTAAGTGCCTTACTACAGACGCCTGCGTGCTAGAAAACCAGCATTCTTGGTAATGAACGACGGCGGGCTATTGCCCGAAGCTGTCCGGCTTGGTATCCTATACACAGTTCATGTGAGAGATCAGGATACCGCACCGGCAAAACCACCCCGCGATGCAACAAACCTGGCCTTTACCGAGGCTCTGGCATTCCCGGACGGTCTGGCAGAGTTGACATAAGACACTTTTGACAGGACTCAGGCTCGCTCCGGAGAGTGCGGGACACCGAACGAACGTCTGCACTCGCCGCCCCTCGCCCGCGCCGGACACGCGTCGTCCGCGACGCATGAACCGGGCGAGAGAAACGGGATTGGCAGCGGGTCCCTGGGGCTCGGAGATCCGCTATGACATGCTCGATCCTGGGGGACAACCCCTTCCCGTTGGGAAGTGAGGACGCTCCCCTTTGCCGTATCGCCACGCTTTTCGTCCAAACGAAAACACTGGTTACCTTACCCGGCCTACACGCAACGCAACGAACGGCCCTCACGGAAGACATCAACCGGCAGCGCCAGGACCGGAAACGACCGCCCCTGACCGCAGAGGAAACGACCGCCCTCTGGGAATCAGCGGTAGACCTCATCATCGAGGGAAACGATGTCCTGATCCGCCCGGATCCGGAGAACATGCCGTTGGCGTTCGAAGCCGACGAGATGCTGCAGGAGCTGCTCTCCAAGCAACACATCCGCTTCCTCTACGCACGACACCCCGCAGTGATGCAGGCCATTCGCGAACGAGGGGAATACTGGCGGATCAGCCCGGAGCCGCAATCGGCCGACGATATCACCCGGACAATCACCGAGTCGCGAATCGCGATCAATGGCCGCCCCATCTACTACTACAGCGCCTTCACGGGAAGACGTTACCTGACCTTCCAGACGTTCGCCGAGTTGGAAGCCCTTCCACCTGATGAACTGCGCCTGCACCTTGCGGAAATCCGTGACTATTCAGCCCGGAGAAACCGAAGCGGCTGTCGCGAAATCGCGTTCTTTGCGGCCAACAGTTCCTTCGGAACGAGCTGCTTCGCCAAGCATGACTTCGAAGATGCCTCGCTGCCCGAGGTCCAAGCCTGGCACCGGGAAATCACCGAGCGCTTCCATCAGGCTGTCCCAACGGGCTTCCACCAGGACATGCCCAAGGACCTGGACTGGCGCAACCGCATGTTTGCCTGCCTGAAGGGGGAACAGGGCGGCACGGTGACCGATGAAGCCCTGCAGGGGATGACCCCGGAGTTCTTCCGCCAAATCCGCTGGTTGCCCGGGGGACGTATCGAGAACGGCGAGCTCATTTTCGACACGGTATTCAGCGAATGGGAACAAGACCCCAAGAGTGCCGAACTCCGCGGTCTCTGCGACCAGCGGGTGAAAGGGTTCGTCTGTAACTACATCCGGGAATTCGGGGCACTGCAATACGTGAATATCGGGGGCGTCGCACTGTCCATGCGCCGGAGAGCTCGAGCCGGCGGACATCGGGCGTACATCGCCGAGCTTCTTCATCCCGGGACGAGCACACCCGTCGTCCGGATCATTCGCATCCAGCAGTGGGGCATCCACCAGCACCTGGACAACAGGAAGGAGCTGCTGCATGCGATAATGGAAGCCGAAGAATACACGGAGTACACCCTTGACCGTAGACTGGGGTGCTGGGAACTGGGGATGCCGCTGCCGGGAAGAATAGACACACGACGCATCAGGGAAACCTACTATGGAGCCAACCCTGAATACCACGGCACGCGAATCTGGGCAACCTGCTACGAACGGGATTTTATCGATGGAATGGCGACTGACAAAATCCCCTCCGACCGTTTCCAGGACAACGCTTTCGCCCTGAGTTTCGCCCGTCTTCTGGGGCAGGCCGCCGCCCCAAACATGGTCGTGGGACGAACAGCGCAGGACGGCACTGTGATCTTCGACAGCGGAGACGAAATGCTGATTCTCGACCGCAAGGGCTACCCGCAGCGACTGGTCGTAGCAGACCACGCCGGGACGTTTTCCGAATACGAACTCCCTCTTCAGACCTACGCAGACGCCTACGCACAGCCCGTGCTTTCACGAATGCACCTGGCGGGAGACCCAGCCGCTTTCGCTGACGCTTACGTGAACGCGCTGGTGAACCGGCTGAGCGAAATGCAGGCCGAATACCACCAGCAACAACGAGCATTCGACACCCTCTTCAAGCACAGCAAACAGGGGGAGAAGACCTTGGCCTGGCGCTGGGCAAAGGTGCTGGCTCGTCTGAGCGCCACGGACGTTACCGCCCTAGGCCGACGAATCCGCGACACCCTTGATCGCCCGGAGTAACCGGGGAACAATCCCATGGCGAATCGCCGGCTCCCGCCAGTTTGCGAAGTCCGCAAGAACGGCATCGACGTGCGGATCTCTGAGGGTGGTCAGCGGCTGATTCAGCCCCACAGCCAACGGCCCACTGTAGGCATCAACAAATCCTGTCCGCTCCTGGTATGGGGCAAAGACGGCCAGGAAGTGGGCCAGTTGCGACCGCATGCAGCAACCACTCGCAGCCGCCTCCCGGAGATCGACAAACGCTCTGCGGATCCGGAGATTGTCCACGAGATCGGTCACGAACCGCTGGGGATCGCCGAATAGCAGCCCCCCGAGCTCACCCGGTGCCCGAGGAAAGGGCACGTCCTCAATCCGGGCAATCGCCGATTCGATTCGGCGGGCGTCCCCGCACTCAAGGGCCCGCCACCCATTGGCCACGACATCACCGACACCGGGGAGGATGCGGTCTGCGAACGCGGCAGGATCGAACGTCTCACGCGTCCCGCCCAGGGCAAGATGGGCGAGAAGACCTGTATGCGGAAGTTGCAGGCAATGCGTTTGAGCGTTGCCCATAATGCCCCGGGTGTAGACCTGCCGATCCCATTCACCCACTCGCTGGGCAGCGATATCGGGGTGCCAGTTCATCAACGGGAACGTCGGCTCACCTTCGATGACCCCATAGGGGTAGAACACGGCGCCTCCCGGAACGCCCACCGTGCGGATAGCCTCCGTATGCCGATCAAGCCAACCGTAGACTGCCCAGGGCGGTTCAATTGCCTCACGCATCAGCGTCAGCGTCTCCCCAAAGTCATCCCCTTGCCAATCGGACCACATATTGCCCTGACCCTCCTGCCCTTCCTGATTCCGCGCCCAGAATCGGCAGTAACTCTCCCATCCGGCCAACATCCAGTAGACGAATTCCCCGGCAGGGCTGTGTTCACGAAACACCTCCACCTGGGCGCGGACCAAGTCCACGAACTCCCGATTCGTCGAGCCTGGGTAGCCGCCGGGATCACTGTCGATAATCACAAGCCCATCGGCATTAGCCAGGAAAGAAAACTGCAGTCGACGCCCGGCTAGAAACGACGCGACGGCCACCGAGTCCGATGGATCGATGCGCTCCTCGCAGATGAAATAGGGCCGGTTCCTGAAGCAGTACGTGCCTGACTTCTCATTTCCGATCGTGTTCGGGCAGACGATGATCGAGACGGTCATCCCGAAGGCGTCATGGCAACGGTCGATGACCTGCTGAAGAAGGCCGAGGAAGGCACGATCGCTCTCCGTTGGGATAGCTGGCATCGCGTCGAGCTGTGGCCAGATCATGACATGGTCATAGCCAAGGTCGCTCAGAGCCTTCAGGTAGCCATTCCAATCAGCCAGCGTCCACGTTCTGGCCGAGTAAGGGTGGTTGTAGCCCCAATGCGTATGGATGTACATCCCGAGCATGTCAGTCATCCTGAATTCAGATCCCAAGCAACTCCCGGGCGTTTCGCCAGCCAATCTTCTCGTAGGCCTCACGACTGATCTTCCCACCCGCGAAGGCATTACGGAACGTGCCCGTGTTGGGGACCGTCTGGCCGGACCGGCAGAGGTCCGTACCGAACAGTAGAGAATCCCGGCACTCTTCGAGGAATCGGCAGCCAAACTCAGGGTCCCGGGTCAAAGCATTGTGTCCGCTCCCCGCGGAGATGTCGGCGTACGCGTTCGGGTAGGTCTTCAGGAGGCGTACCACCGGCCCATCCTCCCGGACCGGACCTTCCGGGTAGGACTTCTCCGTGTAGGGATCAAATCCCTCCGCGATGTTGGCCCAGAAATGCGGACCGTGCCCAATGAACACCGTCTCAGGATGCGCTTGGAGCATGCGCTCGTAGCGCGGGAGCCCGGGCTCGTCAAAACATGAACGGGCATCGTGATTCCCACAGCCATGCATCAGGTCGAAAATGATTGGCATGCCCGCTTCCCCACAGGCCTCGTAGACGACCTCCATGAGCGGATCGTCCATCGCAAGGGTGGAAATGGTCTCCCCATAGCCAAGACATCCCTCGTCCCGGTAGTGGCGGATCATGTTGCGGACGTCTCGCCGGCGCGGATCTACATTGCAGAACGGCAGGAACCGGTCAGGATGCTCTCGGGCGACTTCCAAGACATAGTCGGACGTGATGTAGAAGTCTGTGTGCTCCGGGTTCTCCATGGGCAGGAGGCAGGCGATCTCAATCCCGTGTTCGTCCATGAAGCGCAGCACCGTGTCCGGTGGCAAACCTTCAGGATCGCTGAAGTAGAGCCGGCCGATGTGCATGTGAACGTCGATCAGAAGATCCATGGTGACGTCTCCCCGAATTGACTGGTCTCGTTGCGACAGAACGCCGAACTCCACACGCTGGAACACACGAGCCCAATGTAGGTGACCGGATGCTCAACTGCCACGCGACAGTTCTGGGGCGGGTAATGCCTCAGTTGCGGGGGGGAAAACTCCAAGATGGCTCGACGGAGTCTCTCCCTCCAGGGATTCTCTGGGCCATCGGTGTCCGATGGAGGGCAGGAACTCCAAGACGGCTCGACGGAGTCTCTCCCTCCAGGGATTCTCTGGGCCATCTGCGTCCGATGGAGGGCAGGAACTCCAAGATGGCTCGACGGAGTCTCTCCCTCCAGGGATTCTCTGGGCCATCGGTGTCCGATGGAGGGCAGGAACTCCAAGATGGCTCGACGGAGTCTCTCCCTCCAGGGATTCTCTGGG
>JABHEG010000107.1 GCA_018676675.1 Lentisphaerota bacterium | reverse complement strand
TCTTACACATTCTTGCGGTCACTCCTTACTTGCTGGCTTGCACTGTTCGGCGCCCACCTGAGACACTGCCAATATAGCGCTAACCGCCTGCGCCGCAACAGGTGCCATGGCATTCTGCCCGCTTAAGTTGACGGCATTGACTTCGCCCCCCGGCCTGTAGAGCAATGAGAAGTTCTTGAGATGCATATCTGAGTTGCCGGTCAGGAAACAGAAAAGCGTCACCTCGAACAGACGCAACGCATCGAACAGCGGGTTGCTGCAGTGCCGAAGGACCACCTTCCCCACCTGCTCCAGCGAGCCCCTGTACTTCTGTTCGGTCAGCCGGTCGGTCAGCTGGCACATGTCCTCCATGTGCAGCTTCGTTTCACCATCACGGTCCATTCGCCTTGTGATGAAAGCGAGATGCCCATCTTCGAGTGGGATCAATCCGCACATGGCTGTCGGGATACCGAAAGCCCCGGCCATGAGCATGGTCAAGTGTTCCAGTTCCGGCATCTCAGGGAAGCGGGTAACAGGGGGCTTGAGGATGTAGCCGCCCTCCAAACCGACCAACGTGAGCCTGCCATCCTGGCGTCTCCCGCCTCTTTCGAGATGCATTGAGAGCTTCGGCTGAACACCAGGGACGGTAACACGTTGGCGGATGGTCTTCTCAGCCAGTCCGTTCAGCTGCTGCCAGGTATAGGGAAGCTCAGGCGGATGAGGCGCCCCAAAGAGCTTCCTGGAGCAGGCCCTGTGGTAGCGCCTGTTCCCGTCTTCCAGTGGATTGAGGCAGATGTGGCAACCGGTGCTAGACATCCGTGACCTCCTTCGGGATGACCGAGACCGCCCCGATGCAATCACGGCAACAGGCCATCAGCAATCCCATCCGGTCACGCGAATCCAACTTCCAGGTCTGCTCCGCGATCTCCAGCAACCAACCCTCGGGAATCAAGCCGTCGAAAAATGGGAAGAGCCGCTTGTCCTCAAAGGGTTCAGACTGCAGAGGAAGTGACAGGCTGATGGCAACCGCACCGGGGTGCTCAAGATATGTCGCGTCGTACACAAACACGTACCCGCGATCTCCCTCCTCCAACATCCCCGCCAAGCGGCCCTGCATCTGGATCTCAGCCCTCCTCATCATCCACCTCCATGCGGAAAGCGACCGGTTCCATCCGGCGCCCGAACAAGGCCAAGACCTGGTTCACCTTGTCGAGTCGAAGTGAGCTCTTCCCCTGCTCTAACTCGCGGATGAAGCGCAGACCGACACCTGCTCGATCGGACAGGTCTTTCTGGGTGAGCCCCATTGTCCCGCGACGTTCCTTGATGAATGCAATCAACGGATCTGTCATAGTACCCCCTATCGGGTATAAACTCGGCCCTATATAGAAGTACTACACCCGTTCGGGTATATCAAGCTCTCGCGGACCAAGAATTACACCCGTTCGGGTATATCGGCCTTCAACAGGGGCCATACTACACCCGTTCGGGTATACAGCCATCAAGTAAGCAGTTGTCGCCAAGCCTCACGACGTCCACGCCAAGCCCAACACACAAGCTGGCTGCAACTGTTGAGTAGGCCTCCAGCCGTGTAGGATGGTGGACGAGGCGTCGGAACGACGATCTGGTTCTTCTTCGGTGGCATCCACGACATGAAAGACCTGTTCCACACCCTGCGCACGATGAAACGCGACATGCGCGACACCGGGATGGTCATGGACGACTATGACCTGGCGGAAGAGATGCTCCCCGAAGACGTCCTTCCCCTTGAGAGCCCGGCCATCGATGCCTTCAGCGAACACGCCCTCGAACCGGAGGCGTCTGCCCCCGGCCCGGCCACGGGTGCCGAGGATTCGGCGGATCGCGAGTAGTACGTCAAGAAAGCCGCAGCTTGAGGACTCTCGCCCCATCAGGATACGGGCACAAGTCAACGCAAGGGCGGTTCTACGGCGTCCTTCTCGCTGACCGTGATCGTGCTGCAGGGCGTGGCTTGCGTGGCAAGGCATTTGCCGGAGGGGAACCTGACCTCGACGTCTACCTGTTTGGTCGGGAGCCAGTTCCCGAGACCGACATGTAAGAGCAGCGGGTTCTGGTTGCCGCTATTCCCACCACTGATCTCCCGAATCTGCTTCCTCTCGCCGGCAACGACAGTCACCCGCGCGCCGATTGCAGCACGGTTCGACCCCACCCCGCCCTCCACTCTGACCTTCAGCCAGCACGAGCCAAAGCCCGGGTTCCGGAAGAGCTTCCCGGAGCTCATCAGGTCCAAGTCACCATCGTTGTCGATGTCCGCCCAGGCAACATGGTAGCTGTGCGGGGTCCGCAGCCCGAATTGCTTCCCGACCGCCTTGAACGAGCCATCGCCGTGATTCTGGAACAACTCGCCTTTGTCACGTGGATAGACAGTCGTGAGATAGAGATCCAGATCACCGTCGTTGTCATAGTCGCCAAGGGCACCCTTCGCGTAGGATTCCTGCCAGTAGACGCCTCCCGCATCGCCCTTATTCCTGTTCGTGAACGTGTAGCTCGGCGGGCCGGAGTTGATGCAGATTTCCACCCGATTCTGCCACTTGGGCGGGTGCGAAAAATTGACGACCACGAGGTCGATATTTCCATCGTTGTTGAGGTCGCCCCAGCACGACCCGATCGTGTGTCCGGTGTACTCATAGGCCGGGTAGTACTTCGAGGCGCGCTCCTTGCCTGCCGTTGCCACGCCGTAGACACCGCGTGCCTTCGCCTGCTCGACAAAGGTCCCAGCCCCGTCGTTCACCCAGAGGGCGTTCGGCATCAAGCGGTAGTTGGAGACGTACAAATCCTGGTCCCCGTCGTTATCGAAGTCGGCCCAGTTCGCGCCTCGGGCAGTCCAGCAGGCATCGGTGAGTGTGACCGCTGGCCCGAACGAGCCGTCGGGCTGAGACATGAAAAGAAAGTCCTTGTAGATGGGACCGCCAAACTTGGTCTCGTAGTTCGTGATGAACATGTCCAGGCGTCCGTCGTTGTCGGCATCGGCACATGCCGCGCGAGGACGCGCGACCTGCGGTATGCCGATCGTGTGCAGCAGCTCGAACCCGTCTCCCGTGTTGCGCAGAACAGCGCCCTTCCCTTTGACCGTGACGATGTCCAGGCGTCCATCGTTGTCGATATCCGCCCAGACGCCTTCGCCGCACTCCTTCGGCATGGTGACCGCCTCGAATGTCCCGCGATCATTGCGGAACAGCGTACCGGCGACAAGCACATCGACCCAGCCATCGTTGTTGTAGTCTGCCCACGCACACGTCCTGCCGGCCTGCATGCCCGCAAGCCCAATCTCAGCGGTCACGTCCTTGAAAGCGCCGGCCGGGAGGTCCGTGCTTGAAGGAGGCGCCGCGCAGGCGACAAATCCGCACACCAGTGCCACGGAAACCCAGCGCATCAACATGATTCATGGTCCTTTCTACGCTGCGTTATGTCAGATCGTTCTGAAAAAACTCGATCGTCTCCCCGGCCGGGCCTTTGCAGAACGCGATGCGGAATGTGGTGGTTTCAGGGCGGCTTTCCATAGGAACATCGCGCGGCTCCATGGTCACCTCGGCCCCGGCTGCTCGGGCCCGTTCCAGGGCAGCATCGCAGTCTTCAGAACGGAAGGCGAGGTGAAGCCAGTGCCCATCCGGTTTTTCGTCATCAGATCCGCCGGAAAAGATCTCCACGTAGCTGCCCCGTCCCGCGTGAAAAAGCGCGGACCGCTTGGCCTCCTCGCCCCATTCGAGCACCTGCTCCAGGCCAAGCGCTTCGGTGTAGAACGTCGCTGCCGCGTCGTAGTCAGGCACGCGGATAGCCACATGGTGGATGCCGTCCAGCGTCTTGGCGTTTGCCATCGTGCAGTCTCCTCTTGTTGGTCCGGTTATCATGCTATGTGCAACCGGCGACGGAAGCCCGGCACGCGGCACACCTGGAGGCAGGAACAGACTCCGTTATCTACGCCTCGGTGTTTCCCTGGCGGTGCTTCAGGGCCCTGGCCCAGTAATCGTCGAGCAGCTCAACTTCGAACTCCTCGACCAGGTTCTGAACCGTTTTGCCCTCGATGTTGCAGGTCAGCATCACACTTCCCAGGTTCCCCGGATCACTGATCGTGACTCCGCGACCGTACGCCTTTTTCATGGCCCGGAACTTGCCCCCGTTGTAGTCAAGATGAGCCAGGGTGCAGTCCAGGTTGACGGTTGTGGTGACCCAGTGGTGGTAGTTCGTGCTTTGGGCCACGAGCTCCCCAAGTGGGTTGATCACGGTGCACTGGTTGCCGCAGATGGCTCCGACGAAGTGCGCCCGACAGTTGTATGCCCAGTAGTTCTGCATCAACCCGCCATGGTACATCGAGCAAAAGACGATCAGGTCGGGCTTTTGGGCGACGTACTTCTCCCGGATAGGCGCGAAGTTCAGGTCAAAGCAGATAGCGCAGCCGACCGTGCCGAAGTCGCACTCGATGAGAGGAGCATCTTTGCCGCACAAAATCCCTGCGTTCGTCGTTTCCTCAATCACCACGTGGTTCTTGTTGTAGACGCCGATCACATTCCCCGTTCGGTCAATGATCTGGGTCGAATTGCGCCACGTTCCATCGGGCAATTCCCGGGCTGCAGAATAAGCGATGTAGCAGCTGTGCTCCCGGGCGGCGGCAGCGAAGCAATCACGCATCCGGTCGCCTCGGAATCGGTAGTAATCAAGGCGACGTTCCAGCGGCATGGCGGGATACCGGTCACACGCCTCCGGAACCACGATGAGGTCAGGCTTGTCGGGCGACACGGTGGCAATCTGCGACTGCCAGAAGGACTGCATCTGTGCCAGCGCGTCCTCAAATGGAAGGTCAGCGCCTCCTGACAACGCGGCAGGTCCAAGCGAACTGATGGTCACAGGCCTCGACATAGCACGCCTCCGTCTCTGTT
The DNA here is from genome assembly GCA_018676675.1 of Lentisphaerota bacterium. Taxonomy (GTDB): domain Bacteria; phylum Verrucomicrobiota; class Lentisphaeria; order Oligosphaerales; family JABHEG01; genus JABHEG01. The sequence goes on along the minus strand of JABHEG010000107.1, from coordinate 87,412 downwards.
TGGGGGTGAACGAACTGCGCGTACCATGTGCAGACAACAGAAGGAGTCAAGCGAGCAGCCGAATCACTCCTCCACGGGAACGAGCTTGACCCAGTCCAGATTGAGGCCAATGCCCGACGTGTTGGTGAAGGTGAGCGTGTGCTGTCCCGCGGCAAGGTCAAGGATGGCCGGCTTGCCTTTCGCCGAAAGCCAGACGTTGCGCCAGTCGTCGGTCCTCGAACTCCAACCGCCTGTGTGGGGGAACAGGAAGGTCTCTCCATCACCCAACACAGCGTTCCCATCCACGGAAAGCGCCCGGGTAACAGGATTCTCAGAGTCGTGACAGGCCCGGACGAGCACGGCATAGCGTCCTGTCTGAGGCACGGCGATCTGCCATTCCAGAATATGGCCCAGTTCATCCCAGAACTTGAAGCACTTGCCGTCGGCGCCGATCTTCTCGCACACAGTGACCTCTCCGCCGGTCTGCTTCGTGAAGGCTTCGGCCTGGACCATGACGCCCCTGTCCTGGTCGGGAGCAGCCCCCTGCCACTTCGGCTCGGTGTAGATCCCGGGAAGGTCGCCGGACATCGTCGTCGGCTTTACCGTGAACATGACCCGCCCTTTGGCAACCGGGGCCTTGAAGTTGAATCCGAGCCGTTTCGGGGAGGGACGCCCGGGGTTCTCTATCTCCTCGTAGGCATACTCCAGCTCGCCGCCCTCGGACGCTACCTGGACTTCGACGGCATGCTTCTGGTCGTAGACCACGAACGTTCCATCGTCCCTGCGATGGACCTTCTCGTAGGTCACCAAACACGTCCCAAACGGCTTGGGTGACCCCAACGTTACGACATCCTCGATCGTGATGGTCCGTGCACCGCGATCGTGAACAAAGGTCCGAACCAGCGACGTAAGCTCATCCACGGGGTAAGCCTTGGCCAGGTCCATGACAAAGCGATCGGCCTTCTCGGTGAACTCGGTTTCCAGGATTTCGGCCTTCGAGTGCCGACCGGTTGTCTGCAGTTCGCCATCCACAATGGGAACGGGATGCCCGTAGGAGTTGAGGACTTTGCTCACGTACCGCTGAGAGCTGAAGGTTCGGCGCGTGTAGATCTCGCCGCCCGGGTCCAGGAGGAAGGGCGTGCCATCCAGAACAATCGCGTAGGAGCCGACATCGTTGTGATTGTGGTGCTCCGCATTGTGCCCCCCTTTGATGGCGGCGCTGAAGGGGTGCTCGACACCTGGCAGATCCCGGCTGACCAAAATCCCGGCTTCCCCAAACCAACTGTGCCGCGGAAGGGCCTCGGCCGTGATCGCCGCAGGAGTGGTCGGCGGCGCCCAGCACATCGTGCGGATGCCCGTGCTGACGATGCCTCCGGCGAGTGGACTGGATAGCCGGTACTCCCCTGGGATGATCTCCGGATAGACGTGATCGATCATGGCCAGAGCATCGCTGCCCGGCTTGGCTCCCACGCCGCAATCCGCGAAGGCCGGAGCCATGGATGGCTGAATCAGGATGTTCAGCGGGAAGGCGGAAATCGCTTTGAGGATGGGCGACTCAAAGAAATCGAGCGTCCCGCCTGTGGCTTCGCGCACCATGAGGCCAAGCATGAGGTAGTGCCCGAAGCCGTAGTTCCAGTATCCCATTCCTTCGCTGCAGTAGCCGTCCGCGGTGAAGCCACTGAGGAAGAACGGATCCGAGATTTCTGCACCGACGATGAACTCGGCCCGGCCGGCCGCCGTCTCGACCAACGCCAGCGCCGTCCCGATCACCCCCGCATTGCACACGGCGTTCCAGTTGTTCGTACCGCGGATCCACCAGTTTCCGCGGGTGGAACCACCGCGCAACGCGGCCAGATAGGGATCAAGCACACGCCGCTGGACGTTGCTGCGGACGGAAGCGCGCACGGATTCGGGCAGGCGGTCTCCGAGCCAATACAGGGCGTTGGTCAGCATCCAGCCACGAGCGGAAGAGCCCAGATCAACCGTAATGAGCGTATCCTTGAAGTTGGTGAGTCTGCCATCGTGGGCAGGCATGACCCAGCTGCGGTGTCCGCACATGGCCAACATGTCCCGGGCGATCGCGTCGAAGAAGCGTCCCTTGTTCTCAAGGCACTCGGCCACAACCAGGTAGTTGATCCGGGTGGAGGCCTGTCCATAGGGGCGCTGGTAATTCGTACGGTTCCCGTTCTTCGAGAACTCGAGGTACAACTCGTCGGTGCAGTCCGGCGGGGGTGTTTCGGCATAGCCCTCCGCCCGTTTGATGATGCCATCCGCACTGCTGACTTTCCGCAGTTCGTCCCAGGAAACACGATCCGTAATCGGGCGAAAAAGGCCCGCGGGCTCGGGGGCCAACAGCTTTGCGATCTCCGCAATTCGCTCCTTGGTCGGAGGCTGAAACTCCTTGCTCTTGGTGGATGCGGTCGGCGTCGTCTTCACGGACATGGCTTCCTCCGAAGTAAGCTGAGATACTGAAAAATCGTCAAAATCAGCGGACGCTACCGCGCCATTGTAAGAATGAACCCAAAGCGTCAACGTGGCAGCGTTCTCGGGTGCCCGGGCAACGAGCGTGAATCGCTTCCACGTCTTCTGACTCCCCGGAACCGTGAACGTGATCTGGTTCCGAGCAGCCTGGGTGGTGACCATCTTGCGGTCAGCATTAAAGAAGTCCGCATAGACGGCCACGCCAGCCTGGGAGACTGCTTTTGCCCAAAAACGGACAGCATAGGAAGCACCGGCAGAGACGGGCAGATGCGCAGACCGCACGTTGCTCCCCATCTTGCGGCTCTTGTCCACGATGCGCAGCCCGATCGTTCCAGTATGGGCCGCGTCCTCATGGAGTGCGGCCATCGGGGCACTGATCGGCGACCAGCCCGATCTCTCCTCAAACCCCGCGTCAGGAAACTCCAACGGTGTCTCGGCCTGGACGCGGCCGGCGATCAGCACCATCACAACCCCAGCAAATCGATGTACACTTGTCATTCGCTCTTCTCCAGCTAGGGCTGCCCGGTCAGGACAGCTACAACATATGAGTCCATGGTCGCTTACACGTGAGCCCACAAGTCTACGTCACGGCCTCGCGGTTGTCAACGTGGGAGGCGCCGCTGTGCGCCGACTGCCCTTCTCTCCGCAATGTGGGAGGCGCCGCTGTGCGCCGAGTATAGGGCAATCGGGGGATGGCACCCCCTCCCACATTGACTGCTTCCGCTGGCTCCAATGTGAGAGGCTCCAAGCTACGGCGTGCTCTTGCTAATGCGACACGCTACACTACAAGAGACAGTCGGACGGACAGACAGATGAGCCCGACACCCGTTGTCCTCAACGCGCAGCCTAACATCTTGATTGGATCCAGCACTGTGACGACTCGGCGCCTGTCCATCTTCCTCGTGGTCTCCGTGATCATCGTCTCCTCTGCCGCTCCGACTGACCTGCGCTGCGAATGGCAAACGAGCCCGGCAGTCGTCACCGACCCCTGCCCGGAGTTCTATTGGGAGACTGTCTCGCAGAGCGCCTGCCGTGTGCTCGTTTCTCAGGATGCGGACTTCGCAACCACGCTCTGGGACTCCGGACGGCGAGAGCAGGCCCTCGCCATAGTCGAGTATGCCGGGCCGACACTCAAAGACGACACGGTCTACTACTGGCAGGTCCACGTCTGGAACGCAACCGGAAGGCTCCAGAGCACGGCCCCCATTCAGACATTCCGCCTGGCCACAGGACCTCTGCCACGTCACCTGCCCACCATCCGGACATTCATGAACTTCGGTGGGAACGCCGACTTCGCCCGGGATTGGCTCGACCTCTCGTTCCGGAAACAGGTGAAGTCTGCTCGCGATGACATCCTTGTGGTCCACTACGGACTCGTCTGTACGCTCGTTGTCCCCCACCCCTCCACGGGCAAGCCGCTGAGCGGGAAAGCAAAGTCGCTTGCAGATTTCTGCGTCCGCGAGGGATTGACCAAGGCCGGAATCCTTGAGGACATGTTCTGCCATTTCGCCGAGGACACCAAGGTCAATCTGCATGTGGGGCGCGAGTCCGCCTCGTGCCCACGTGAGACGCGCATCTGCCCCGGCTGGGACCCGCGGAACGATCGGAACGGTGACGCGTCCCTTGACGACGCGGAGTTCGCGAATCTCGTCAACCCGAAGGCCACCGCCCGACGCCCCCAGCAGTCCCGAATCCCGATCTACTACTGGGGCCCGCCACGTGACGACTTTGTCATGAACGTCGGTCACCCCGCTTACCAGACGTTCATGGCCACGGTTCACGCCCCCGAGCTCTGTGAGGGATGGGACGGCATCTACTTCGACACGGTTCCCCCCGATGTCGCGGGCCAGGGCCAAGCTGCCGCCGTGCTCGAGTATCCCCGCAAAGGCAAGGAGGCCGACAGATGGCTGCGTGATCTGCAGGTGCTCTTCGCCCAGGTCAAGATCGCCCTCCCGGACAAGATGATCACCGGCAATGGCTGGGAAGCAACCCCCATGGTTCTGGATGGTCGGCAGTCGGAGGGCTGGCAAGCACTGAGCCGGAACCTGAGTTCCTGGGAAACGGCTATGGAGGAGGCAACGGCATTCGAGAACCGCGGGAAAGTCCAGCTGATCCAGTACAATCCCATCTGGGATGCCGAGCTGGCGGAGTTCGGCCCAAAACTGCCCGTGAGCGCAGATCGTGACAAGATCTTCGGTCTGGCCACCTACCTGTTGGCCCATGGAGACTATTCCTACTTTGGCTTTGGCCGCCACCCGTATTCGGGCGTCACCAAGCTTTGGTTCAAAGCCATGCACGTGGATCTTGGCAATCCGACCGCCCCCTATGAGCTCTTCGCACGTATCGATGCGGCGGCAGATCCCACCGCCGAGAACATGCTCCGTAACGGGGGATTCGAAGAGGCCGATGCGAACAACCATGCAGTCGGTTGGGGGGTCGAGGAACCGGTGGAGATCGACTACACGGTCAGGCACATGGGGAAGTCCTCAATCAAGATCCACAGTGAAAGCTCCGCAATCAACAATTTCCACAACTGGCAGTATGTCACCCTCAAGCCGCACACAACGTACACACTGATCGCCTGGGCCAGGACAGATCGTGTGGTGGGGAAAACCGGAGCCCAGATCTATCCCTACGAGTTCGAAGGTGCCACGACCCAGTTCCTGACCTGGCGAGGCACGCGTGATTGGCAAGAGAAACGACAGGTGTTCACAACGGGCGATGATGCCGAAGGGCGCGTGTCATTCCGCATGTACGGGGCAACCGGCACGGTGTGGTTCGATGACATCCGCATCGTCGAGGGAGCCGCCAACGAGCAGAGGGTCTTCGGCCGACGCTTTGAGAAGGGCATGGTCCTGGTCAAGCCCTTCGTCGGGGGATCATTCGGGGACGACACGGCGACCACGCATGAGCTCCCTACCCCTCTCCGCCCCATCGACGTCCACGGCACGCCGGGAGCCCCAGTGAAGGCGGTCTCCCTGCGCAATGCTGAAGCAGTCATACTGGTGAGGTAACACGATGACGAACGTAGTCAAGAAGAAAGCGCTCGGATCGCTTCTTGGGATTGTCGTAGCCGTGGTCCTCTACTCCTCATCCGATGTCAGGCTTCCTGTCCTGGACACGACTGCGGACAACTATTTCCGCGAGGCGATAACCAAAGCCGGAGTGGCTTATGCGACGTGTCGAGTTACCAACGCGTCGGTCTCAGTGGTGAAGGAATCGAGCATTGGGCTTGAGCCGGCCGGGGTCGGCGTGTCATTGGCCATCGGGCAGGCACTGGACCCAATCGATGACATGACCGAACGCCTGTCCGACGTGCTCGTGACTGCGATCACCGCACTGGGAGTCCAGAAGCTGGCCTATGAGATCAGCATCTCGTTCGCCCCCCCCCTGCTCGCAGCTTTCCTCGTGGTCCTGTCCATCCTTCTGTGGTTCCGCCAGGATAGAGTGAAGGCCCTCCAAAAGACGATCATGGGATTCGCCCTGTTCATTGCAGTGGCTCGTTTCTGCCTGCCGGTATCGTCGATGGCAAATCAGCTCGTCGACAAGCATTTCTTTGCGGAACGGATATCCCAGGCCCAGGAAGAGCTGGCCCTGGGCTCAGCCGAACTTGATGGTCTGGGGGATTTCTCGCTCCCGGAGATCGATGGTGTTCTGGGGACGATCAAGAACAGCTCCGCCTTCCTCAAACGGAAATCGACCCAACTGAGGTCCGCCGTGGGGGGCACGGTGAGCAACATGGGAGACATCATTGAGAGTCTGCTCAGACTGACGTTTCTGTACGTCGGGATATTCCTGATTCAGGTCATTGCGTTGCCTCTGCTATCGTTCTACTTCCTCAGCAAGACAGTCAACGCGATCTTCAGCACCAACGTCCCGGTGATTCTGCACCACCCGGTGCCGTCAGGGGACACGAAGCCCGAGCCACCGGTGGAAGAGCCGCCCCCTAACCTTGCCCCCGAAAACGACACTCACCTGGAGACCGCGAACGACCAGATCGATGTGAACACGCATGGGAACTGAAACCATGAGATGGCTGTGCATTATTGCCTGTTTGACCGGTGTCGGCGTGGCGCATTCGAAGGCTGACACCCTCGGCAGCTTGCGTCCCCGGCTGTTGAAGCAGCCCGCCTCCGCGCAGCAGAACGACCAGCGTCAGGCCCTGCTCAAGAGCCTGGACAGCTTCCTTGAGCAACCGAACTCCGAATGCTCAGATGAGGTAGCAGCGTACTACCAAAGCATGATTGACCACGCGCTGGACGAAATAGCAACACTGAACGTCGTGGAAGGCATCATCATCTGGAAGCTGTACAGCAGTGCCATGGTGGTAAAGACGCCTCAAGCAGTCTTCGGGATCGACCTGGACGAAGGGCCCAACAGCAATTCGGGGAATCCGGACAGGAGCGCAGGGCTGGCCGATATCAGGCTCCACATGACGCCACAGCAGCGCACGCGACTGGCCGAGTTGGTGGACGCGTCCTTCCATACGCACAGACACCACGACCATGTGAACTATCAGATCACGGAGGCTCTCGTGAAAGCCGGCAAGACGGTCGTTGTCCCTGAAGACATCCGCGCCATGTGGCGTGATGAGCCGTTCGCCTCGGGCCTGACGGTGTTGACGCCTCTGCAGGGCCGCCAACACCGCGTCGGGCATCTCGGAGTTGAGGTCCTGGGGAGTCGGCAGTGGATGGCGCAGGATCACAGTGTGGAGTGCCCCTGCAATGCGTACCTGATAACCACAGACAATGGTGTGAGCATCCTGTCCAAAGGGGACATCAACGACGGGCAACAGATGCTGCCGTGGCTCACCCAGGTCAAGGATCGCGGCGATACCATCGATCTGTACGTGTCATCCCTGTTCTTCTGGTCGGGGAAAGACGCTTTCGCTCCGATCCAACGGATGTTCGACCCGTTCATCATCCCCGGCCACGAGTATGAATTCACCCACCGGAAGCGCGGCAAACCCGGATCGGGGACGGGCTCCTACAGCTCACAGTCCCGGGCGCTCAAGACATCCATCGCGAGAGGGAAGTGTGCCGTGCTGTCATGGGGTGAGAGGTTCCATTACATCCCTCAACAGCACCGCCAGGCCACGGCGCCACTGGTGTGGATAGCGATCACCCCGGAACCAAAGGAGTCTACGGTGACATTGGGGGACACGTTGATCGTGCGCCTTAATGCAGGAGCCGGTGGGGTGTCAATCCGGCGGCGTTACCTGGCCTTCAAAAGCACGCCGAAGATCCGCGCTGTCCCGGGGTTCGACCTGAGACCATGGGGCGCAATAATGCACGACGAGGACGGCGAGGGTGTGTTCAAGGTGTCCACAACGGGCTGGACGCCGGGACACTACGTGCTGGAATGCACGGCCGATGACTGGCCGGAAGGCAGCACGCGGACCACCGACACCATCAGTGTGACGGTCGTTGAGCAACAACAGTGAACGCGCCAGATGCGACGGCCGCATGAGTGCGGAAAGCCACAATGTCCGATCTGAAAAGCAAGAAGCTGATCGTGCTCAAAGGTATGCTGTTTCTGTTGATCGTGGGGCTTTCCGGGGCAGGGATCCTGTCGCTCGCCCCGGATTGGCGCGTCGCTGTGCTGCTGGTAGTCGCCCTATGGGCCGCGGCCCGGTTCTACTACTTCCTCTTCTACTGTCTTGAGCGCTACGTGGACCCCCGCCTGAAGTACGCTGGCATCATCGCACTGGTTCGCGCCATCGCAGAGACACGCCACACTGACTCCAAGCATTGACGGTCAACAGAAGAAATACTCCACATGCTTCATCTCGGCACATTCTGCGTTGACGTCACTCCGCCGGTCGGATTCCCAACGGGGTTCGGCACGGGCGAACCAACGGAAGCGATCCGAGACCCGCTCTTCCTGCGTGGATTCATCTTTGACGACGGGGAGTGTCGCTGCCTCGTGGCCTCCCTGGACTACTGCGGCCTCATGAACAGCGCCTACGACGAGCTCTGCGCCGCCTTGGCACAGGCAGTCGAAACCACCCCCGACCACACCTCAATCCACTGCATTCACCAGCATGACGCGCCGCTGCTTGATTTCGAGATCGAGGCCCACTTGGGCTGCGTGACATTCCCCCGGCAATGGTGGCTCGGGGTGATCGATGCCTGTGCGGGGTCCGCGCGTACGGCAGCTGCAAAACTCGAGGAGGTGGGCGAACTGGGGTGGAACGAAATGCGCCTGCATGGCTATGCGTCCAACCGTCGTATTCTGGGGGATGATGGCAAGGTCGCTGGGATGCGTTTCAGTCGATGTGGGGACAGTGCCCTGCGCCGGGCTCCGGTTGGCGTCATCGATCCTATGCTCCGAACACTCGCCTTCAGAGGCAAGTACGGGGGACTGCTGGCATCGATGAGCTTCTATGCCACACACCCACAGGTGTCGAACGGCCGCCGCATGTACAGTGCCGATGCTCCCGGCGAGGCCATGCGGTTGGTGTCGGAACAGCATGACGGGCTGCACGCCTTCTTCACGGGAGCAGGTGGCAACATCACTGCAGGAAAGTACACGTCCACGACTGACCTTGAGGCCAACCTGGTCGAATTCGGGAAACGACTTGCTGACGGGATCTCAGTCAATCTGCAAGGCATGACACTGGCGGAGGCACCCAAGCTCGAATGGGCTCGTGGGAGCTTTCCCTTCCCCCGCGCCGCAGTGGACCGCGCGGCACTGTCGGCGAGCGCCGACGACAGCGCACTGCCTGCTCACAAACGCCTGCTGAGTGCCGTGCTCCTGAGTTCCCTGGAGTACCGCGCGAATGCCGACTACAGCTTCTCACTGCTCCGGATCGGGGAGTGCCGCGTGCTGTTCCTTCCCGGCGAGCCATTCGTCGAGTACCAGCTCCTCGCCCAATCCCTGATTCCGGATGAGTTCCTCGCGGTCGCCGCTAACTGCAGTGACAATTTCCTTTACCTGCCACAGCCATGCCATTTCGCTGAAGGTGGCTACGAGCCCACGTCCTTCTGCTGGTGCACAGAGCAGTTCGCCTCCCGCTTCAAGCACGCGGTCACAGAACTCCTCGGGGTCTCGGACTGATCTACTCCTGCAGCCTCATCGCACCAAGCCGGTCAAGAACGTGGAAGCTGCTCTCGAAGTTGGGGCTCCAGGCATAGACCTCTTTGATGCTGTTACTCGCTCGGTAGAAGTTGGCGAAGAACGCTCCGCCTGGTTTCACGCCGTCAGGGGTGACGTTGCTGAGGGGGATGCTGATGGTCGCAGTCCAGCCACTGTCGGTGGTCTGTGTCCGGACGTCAGCGCCACTGTCAAGCCACTTCTTGGGGGTGGCTTTCCCCATCGGCTTGGTCCAGTGGTAGGCGATCCACTTCTTCGCTGGGTTGAGCGCGATCTGCCGATAGGGGGCCTGGCCGCGAACGGGTGCGAAGAACACCTCCCAGTCATCGCCAGTCCAAATGTCTCCGGAAGGCTTCAGCTCCTTCGGATTGCAGACTTCCGCAAGCTGGACGTACAGGAAGCTGCCGTCGTGGACCACTTTGGCCGAGAGGTCGCGCACGCATGATTCGCCGTGGTTTCCGTACCAGGTGTCGAGCACGAGGGCTTTCTTCCAGTCGACCTTGGCCGCATCACCATTGGCGCCGGGAACACGAGGAATCGTGACCTCCGGTGGCGGATGCTGTTTGCGCTTCTCGATCAACGGGCGTTCCCTGAGTTTCGCGAGCTCGGCCTCCAACTCCCGCTCTCCCTGGGGCATGAGTGTCTTGGGACGGTGGGCCTTCAGCTGTTCGCGGCGATAGGCCTCGTAGCGGCTGGTCAGGGCCTCGCGGTCAAAGGGGAGAGATGCGCCGCCATTCTCTCGCTCAAGGCGCTCCCACAGGTTGGCCAACGCAGAATCCAGGGGAATCCGTTCACGCCGGACATGCAGAAGCTCCGGACTGCCGGAAGCGCAAGCGGCTTCAGCGTCGTCAAACAATCGCTGGCCGTCGACAAAGAACCGCAGTGTCCAATGGCTCCGTTCCGACGTCTTCTGCAATGAGAGGCGTTTGCCGCCACGCTTCTGCAGCCTGTGAACACCCTTGAGGAACGCCGTCATCTGCTCAGCCGCAGGGCCGTAGTAACCGGCCATGAAGTCTGCGATCAACGCGTCGTCATCAGCCTTTGGATCGTCCAGCAACTGGTACGTCAGCCAGCGTTTCAGAGCGAAGAAACTGGTTGTCTCGACCTTCTCGCACTCGATGAAGACGGTCTGGACGTTGTTCTTGCGGTAGAGATTGATGTCGTCCCTGATCAGGTAGACGTTGTGATAGGGATTGGGGAATTCCTCCTTGTACATCACCCAGTAGTCCCAGATCGCCAGATTCTCCGCAAGCTTGCTCCACTGCCGGATGTAGGCCCGGAACGTGGCGTTCTCCCGATGCGATGCCGGGCGGAAATACTCCCCACCGACATCGCCCCGGAATTCCGCGCCCAAGTGGCAGAGCCGGATGAGCACGTTGTCGCGAGGCCGGATTGTCTTCGGGGGCTTCTGAGTTGACGTGTACGCGAAAGTCTGGACCAGAATCTCGGGAAAATCGTCACCCACATCGTCGGCAACCTGGTTGATCATGTGCAGGAGGGGCCCGCTGTAGCTGCCCTCAGCTTCCAGCATCGCCGTGCAGGTTGGGCAGCAGCAGATGTACTTATTGTTGTCGTTTTGGCTGATGTCGTAGACGCGCGGATAGAGACCGGATGCCCGTTCCGTGGACCGGTTCTTGGCGATGAACTCCCGCAGTTTGGCCTGAACCAAACCGATGGTTTCAGGGTTGGTAACGCAAAAGTGCCCCGGGCCGCTGCCGCTGGTTGAGCGATCGCGATCCCCCTGTGGGTTGAGCGAGAAGAGCTCCGGATTCTCGGGCCAGTCCACAGTGTAGGCGTGGAACGTATGACAGCCGCCCGGGCTGCCGTGGTGTGGGATCACAGTCGCCCCGGGCCCGCCGCGGCTGGCTTTGTTGCGCAGCAGGAACAGGCCCCCGCCGCTGCCCCAGCACCTCTGCTGTGCGGTGTAAACATCGCGATACCAAAAGGCAGGCTGGCGACGGATGCTCAGACGCCCGACCTCCAGAGTCTCCAGAGTCGGGACGACCTCTGTCTTCTCGTCCAACCACTGGCAGCCAACCTCCTGCTCCAGGAAGTCGTAGACCGCATAGAGGGCTCCCCGGGGTTGCCCCCCGCAGAGCACGATATCCTGCCCAATCGTGCGAATCAGAAATTCCTCTCGTCCGAAAGCCCCGAAATCGATGCCATGGGCTTCGGCGAACGCAGTCCGGCCGACGTAGAGGGCAGGAGCCCCCCGGGGAGACTCAGGCTCGGTGACAATCGCGAGTTCCGCACCGGTGGACCGACTCAGAAAGGTGGCCAGTTCCTTTGCGGCCAACGCGTCCGCTTCCGACGGTGAAGACGAGGTGACGACTCGGTAGTGCGTCGTGCCATTCCTGGCCACAACACGCCCCGCATGGCTTTCGCAGAAGACAATCAGGAGCGATAGGGCGAGAAACGGGCGGACCGGACTCAAGTGGCGCAGTTGCATTGTTCAGTTCCTTATCAGTGACGTGACCAAGCCCGGCAAAGCCGCGACTTGCGGGAGGGGACCGCTTACGTTGTGCGCGGCTCGGTTCAGACCGCTCCGCCGTCCGAGCCCTGACCAGCGGGAGGGGACCGCTTACGTTGTGCGCGGCTCGGTTCAGACCGTCCTGCCGTCCGAGCCCTGACCAGCGGGAGGGACCGCTTACGTTGTGCGCGGCGCGGCTCAGCCACACACCTACTCCCCGTTTTCCGCCAGCCAGTCGACCAGACCGAGAAGCGTGGCGCGTTCCCCGCCCTTCAGATTCTTGGAATACCCATAGTAGCAGCCCGAGTAGACCACACGCCCTTTGCCGACATCTGCCACGACATAGACAGGATCGCCGAACTGGTTTCGCACGATCACACTCCCCTCCGGCCCGGGCTTGAAGATCATGTGATCACCGAACTCCGTCTCGAACCGCGCTCCCGGCGCCAGTCCCGGCAGCCCCGGGTGTTGTGCTGCCACCACAAGTGTCGTGTCCAGAACATGACGTACGGAATCAACCTTGTGTTTCGGGTAGCCGCGCTTGGCGACCTTAGGAAAGAGGCTCTCCATGAACCAGGCCGTATCGTGCCCAAGCAGCAGCCCACCGCCTTGCTCCACATATTTGCGCAGGTTAATCGAGATGGGATGATCCGTCTCAATCGCGAGGTTGAAGTTCTGAAGCACAATCACGTCCAGCTTCTGCAGATACTCCAGCGACATCCCACGGACCTTGTGGATCTCATACTTCCCGGTGGACTCAATATCTTCGCCAAGCTTCTTGCGGGTGTTGTAGATGCCGACCTGAAGGAGATCGGTCTTGCGCTCGAGCGTGGTGTCCCCAAGCTGTTCGGGCTGACTGCGAGGCTGCCTCCAAAGGTCAAATTCGCCCGCGACGCTGTCTGCGTTCGCCTGCTTAAACCAGCGGAAATACTCGGGGTGGTCCTTCTTGTATTCGGGGCCTTCGTAGAAGATCCAGTAGCCGTCTGTGACATCACAGATGAGAGAAGCGTTCTTGCCGCAGAACTCGGGGTCGGCGCCAGCGCACACAGGGTCGATTCCACCGAGGTAGACATGCGGTATACCTGCTGCACGGGGGACCTTCATCGTGTCTTTGAGAATCTTGCGGTTGGCCTTCAGAGCAGCCGCTTCCTCAATAAACTCCGAGGGGCGTCCATAGGTGGACGCGTTGCAGAGCACGAGCGGCGCCTCCTCCGTGGCCCACTCGGGGTAAAGGCCCTCCGTCATGAGTAACGTCCCCGGAGCCGGGTAAATGAGCAGGAGGAAGCCCGGGTTGATGGCATCGATCTTCTCGCGAATGCGGCGAGCACGCTCTCGCCAACCGGCGATCTGGAAATCACGAAATGCGTCTTCGAGCTTCTGCTCTGCCACCCACTCAGCGTGCTGGGCGGCTCCAAGCTCCGGTAGAGTGAGACCACGAGCCGCAGCAAATGCCTGCAGCGTTGACGAATCATAGGACACGTTGTAGCAGTTGCCTGCCTTGCCCTTGGCATAGTTCTCGAAGTCCAGGAATGAGCCTGCCATTGCGGGGATCTCGACAGAAATCCGGACGTGCTCAAGTATGGTCTTCTCCATCCAATCCCAAAGCGCATCAGCGTTCGGGCTGTAGATATCACAGGAGTGTCCGTCCGCGTACACATAGCGTTCGCTCTCCGGCACATTCTTGGGCGTGCTCAAGCTGCCTCGCATCCAGGCGACGTAGAACATGTCGTGTTTCTGAGCCATCGCGGCCACTTTGCGCACCCGAGCGGGATCCGTCCCCCCCAATCGCGGTGACACGACGTTGAATCCCGCCGCCTTGATCTCCCGCACGTGGTCCTCGGTCATGACCCACTTGTTGTCCAGCATGAGGACCTTGTCCACCAGAATTCGCGGTTGCTCCTTCAGGAACGGATGGCTGCCTCGGTAGCGCGGCGGCGTCGTGCAGGAACAGAGCAACGTGGCAACGGCCACAGCGGCTAGAAATCGGTTCACGGACATGGATGGACTCCTGGTTTGGTTCAGTCTGGCACTCAATATGGACACACTCGGGCGGAGACGCCGCCTCAACGCTACTCCTGCGTCTGAAGCGCTTCGGCCCCGCCAACAACGTCAAGCAGCTCTGAGGTCACCATCTCCTGGCGGGCATTTTGGTATTTCTTGGTCAAATCAACAAGTCGTTTGTCGATATTAGCCGCAGCTGCGGTCATGGCCAGAAGTCGAGCGCCGTTCTCACTGCCATGGCTTTCCAGAAGCGTCCCGTACAGGTTGATGAAGAAGTACTCTTCCATGAACCGCCCGAGCAACCTGTCCGGGGAAGCCGTCAGGATGGGCTCACTGGGGAAGGCGACAGCGGGGTCAGCGGTTAGATCGTCCCGAGCGGGGGGAAGGACTCGGCGCACGGTCGGCTGGAATCGCCCCATGCTCTCGTATTCGTTGTAGGCGAAGAACAGATGCTCCGCTCCCGCGGCGGAGAATGCCTGAAACAAGCGTTCACTCAGATCCGCGACGCGTGATCTGATCCCCTCCAGGCTCGTTGGCGCGTCTGCAGCGACAATGGGCTCGATGCCGCGCTGCTGCAGCAGACCTTCGCCTCGTCGCCCGATCACCATTACCTCAGTCAACGGCTTGCTGTCGATGAAGTCACCCGCACAGTCGATGACCCGTTCGTTGTATGTTCCGCACAGCCCTTGATCGCTGGCGAACACCACGAGTACGCTGGGAGCGTCATCGTCCGTCTCCAGGACGGGCCAATCGGCTGCATCCAGGGCAGCGGCCAATGCTGAATTGACGATGTCGCGGTACGGGCGAGTGGCCTGGATGGTACTCTCGGCCCGGCGAACGTAGACGCCGGCGAGGTTCCGCATGGCCTGGACGATCTCGCCCAGGGCCTTGGTGTTCTCGATGTAACGCTGGAGTTCCCGCAGCTCAGCCATCGCTGTGAGGCCCTTCGGCATTCGCTGCGGCCTTTGCCCCCTCGCCCACGCCCTCTGACGAAGACTGGGCACGCTCCATGCTCTGGACGACCTTCTGCGCCACAGACTCAACTCGTGAGACAGCGTCCCCTTCGACGTCCCCTCCCTGAGCGATCTGCTCAAGAAGGTCTCCCAAACGGTCCCGACAGGCAGCGCGGAAACGCTCCTCGAACGGGCGCACGTCGTTGGCATCGATATCCAAGAGTGTGTCGCTGTCGGCGACCTGGAGAATGAGGACCTGTTCGGCAAGGGGAACGGGGTCAACAGCCGCCTGCTTCAGCAGTTCCCGCAGACGACGCCCTTTGGCCAATTGGCGTTCAGTCCCGGGATCCAGGGCAGTGCCGAATTTGGCGAAGGCCTCAAGCTCGATGAACTGCGTAAACGCCAAGCGCGCAGCCTGAGCTCGTTTCTTCATGGCCGGAATCTGAGTCTTTCCACCGACTCGACTGACGCTGAGACCGATATCAACCGCGGGCAGGAACCCGCTCTGAAACAGATCGGGATCCATGCAGATCTGGCCATCGGTGATCGAGATCAGATTGGTCGGGATATAGGCGGAAATGTTCTGGGCCTGGGTCTCGACGATCGGCAGAGCCGTCTGGGAGCCTCCGCCATGTGCATCGTCCCATTGAGCTGCCCGTTCGAGCAGCCTGGAGTGGAGGTAGAAAATGTCGCCTGGATAGGCTTCCCGGCCGGGCGGTCGACGGAGGAGCAGGCTGATTTCGCGATACGTTTCAGCATGTTTTGATAGATCGTCGTAGACCACCAGCGTGCTGTGCCCCTGCTCCGCAAAGAACTCACTGATGGCACAGCCGACGTAAGGCGCGATGAACTGCATCCCCGGAGGCGAGTCTGCGTCTGCAACGACCACGACCGTGTAGGCCATCGCCCCCCCTTCGCGCAGAACTTCGACCACTCGGGCGGCCGTTGAGGCACGCTGGCCAATGGCGACGTAGACACAGATGACATCGCCATCGGTCTGGTTCAGGATCGTGTTCAGGGCAATGGTCGTCTTGCCGGTACTGCGGTCGCCAATGATCAGCTCACGCTGCCCACGACCAATGGGAATCATCCCGTCGATGGACTTGATCCCGGTCGCCATGGGATGCGTCACAGGCGATCGCGCAAGAATGGGGGGAGCAGGACGCTCCACGGGAAAATGCGTCTCCGGGGCGATCGCGGGGCCGCCATCCAGAGGGGCGCCCAAAGGGTCAATCACACGGCCGATCAACTCCTTGCCCACGGGTGTGCGGACCACGGTTCCCGAGCGTTCCACGGTGTCGCCAGCCGAGACGTCAGTGTTCTCGCCGAGGAGCACGCAGCCCACCTCGGTTTCATCCAGGTTGAAGGCAATCCCCATGATGCCGCTCTCGAAGCGCAGCAACTCCTGAGCCTGCGTCCCGGGAAGACCGGCGATGCGCGCAATGCCGTCTCCGGCACTGATCACCCGACCGATCTCGCGGACCGATGGCGCGACCTCCATCGACGCGACAGCAGCCCGCAGGCGATCAAGGGCAGCTTCAGCTGTAGCTCTGGGATCCACGTACTCGCCTCTCCAGCCTGAACGGCCTATTCGGTGATGGTCTCAACCTGATTCGTAACTGGTTCAGGCCCCGGGGCCGAAGCGGCCGACAGGACAGCACCCACGGTGTCGGCAAGGTCAGAATTCACGGCCACGGCCACAAACTCAACCCGCGCCCCGGCAATCAGACTGGCATCTTCACTGAAGTTGATCGTGGGAGGGGCATCCGCCAAACCGGTGATCGTGTCGCTGACGCGGGTGCGATCGCCATCACTGAGAGGAGTGGCACTGACGACACGAACGGCCGTGTCTGCTGCGAACAGGTCCGCCGGGCTGTGGTCACTGTCCTTCAACTGCACCAGTTCAGCGAGGAGGGCATCCAACAGTTTTCGCTCCACGTTGGCATCGGTCAGGCGCTGGAGTATCTGACGCACAAGCTCGAGAGAGGTCTCTACGAGGGCTCCCTGCAGCGCGTCAGCCGCCTCCCGCTCCCTACGGTCCCAGTCGCGCTTCAGCCCCGCAAGCTCCCGTTCCGCTTCGTTGCGTGCCGCCTCGAGCAAATTGTCTCGAGCCGTGGCGGCATCGCGGCGGGCAGCCGCAAGGAGTTCGTCGCGCTCTTCCTCCATACCGGCCAACCGCGCGTCGCAGTCCTGCTTCAGTTTCTCGGCCGCTTCCTGTGCCTCGCGAGCCTTCCTTTGGGCCCCCTCGATCGCGGCTCGCCGCTTCTCCAACACGTCCAACAGAGGCTTGTGCAGGAACTTGTACAGCAACGCGGCCAGGATTAGGAAGTTCACGATCGCGAAGACAAAGCCGGTAAGTGTGAACTCCAGCATGACGGTAAAGACTCCCAGCATCACACGGCGACACGCCGCACTGTTAAACGTCCCGGGTCAATCCTCGAGACGTCAGGGGGTGGCCTGGCTATTTGACAAACAAAATGATGAACGCCATGACGAGGCAGTAGATGGCTGTTGACTCAACCATCGCCAAGCCAACGAATAGTGTACGGGAGATGGTGTCACTCGCATCAGGTTGTCGGGCGATCGATTCAAGAGCTTGAGCAAGCGCTTTCCCTTCAGCCAGGGCGGGGGCAATCGACCCGATCGCAATCGTCGCGCCAGCGGCCACAATCCTCACGACCTGTAACTGAGTTTCAGGGTCCATGGGGACATCCTCCATTGAACGTGGTTGTCAGGTTTACTGGATATTCGAGATTCGGGATTCGTTTATTTGAGATTCGAGATTCCTCAATCCTCACGCCGGGCTGCCCTCCGCGGTTTCCGGCGGAGCGGGGGCGTCCTCTGCTCGCTTCTGCTCACTTTGGACGGCGGACCCGACGTAGACGAGGGCCAGGACGGTGAAAATATAGGCCTGGATAGCAGCGGTGATCAGGCTGAGAATCGAGAGAAACAGGGTCAGGATGTAGCCGGCCGGCATGAACACGGTGGCGTAGCCATTGAGCACCGTCGTGATGACGCCTACCACAACCAGGAAAAGGAACTCCCCGCTCATGATGTTGCCGAACAGACGGATGGCTAGCGCGAGCGTCCGGGTCACCTCACCGAGAAGGTTGAACGGCAACAGGAAGGGATTCGGCTTCAGGTAGGACCTCAGGTAGTTGCCGACACCGCGAGCACGGATGCCGTAGAAAGGGACAGACACGAAAACAAGGGTGGCCAAGCCGGCCGTCACACTCAAGTCGGCGGTGGGGCTGCTCAACCCGGGGATCATCCCGACCAGATTCGCCGTGAACACGAAGACGAACAGCGTCCCCACGAAGGGAACGTATGGCGCAGGATCCGCGTGGACGATTTCGCGAATCAGCGCACAGAGCTGCTCCATGAAAAGCTCCAACGCGTTCTGTAGCGGCTCGAGGCCTTCACGCTTCAGACAATGGCGCAAGAACAGGGCAAGGGCCATGAGGAAGATCATGACACCCCACGTGGCCAGTACGCTCTGAGGCAGAGCCACAGTGCCAAGCCCGCCTAGAGTGATTTCGAACGTTTTACCCATCGGTGCCGCTCTTCTTCACAGTTCGGGAAACCAGGATACGTGCCACCAGGCTGCCTATCACCCCGGCGAACAATGCGGCGGGGATGTTCTCACGTGGCAGCTCCAGCGCAACGACCACCAGAATCGCCCCCACAAAGAACATACGCCCATACATCAGGGCGGGCACCAGCCAAGGCGGTCCCTTGCGGCTCAGCACGTAACCGACCTGAGCCTTGATCGAGAGGAAAAAGACGCCGCCCACAACGAACCCGACAACCAGGGCGACGATCCAGCCTACCAGTCCCATGCCCATCAAACCACTCATCGTTTCTCCATAATCATACGCCACACCACCGTACATCCTGCACTGAGCCCGACGAGCATAAAAAAGAACATGAACACATGCCCGGACGCCAGACGTGTGTCAAGCCAACGCCCGAACAGCGTCCCCGCCGTCATGGGGATGGCGATCGACCAGCCAACCGTCCCCATCGTTCCGACGGACTGCCAGAACGACCGGTCGCCGTCGCGTTCATGCTTCTCGTGCAGTTCCCGGCGCTTGGCAACGCTCTCCACGAACGTCTGCTTGCCGTCTGCGGTACTCACAACCTGCCTCCTGAGCGCTCGAAGTCAGTCACTCGCCTCAGGAAACTCAATCGCATCTTTTCGAAAGCGGTGTGGTTCGTGCGGTCGGCCTCGGCCTCCGCCTCAAACTGGTGCAGGACAGTCGTTTCAAGGTGCCGAAGATCCGAGCCGGCAACAGCCTGCCGGGACGCGATTCTGATCGTGTCCGGCGTGACCACCATCACCCCGCCGTTCACAGCCACGTACGTATCACTGCCCGTCCCCGTCCGCACGTAGACGATTCCCTGTACCAGAGGCGTCACCAATGGAGCATGCCCCGGGCGGATCCCCAGCGAGCCGGTAGGATCTTCGACCGTCACGTGGACCGCTTCCTGGTCGAGAACGACATCCGTACAGCTCATCACCTGCAGCCTCACGACGCCTCCTCCCCGGCGGGAGCCGCATCCGGAGTCCCGGAAGCAGCGGCTCTGGCCTGGTCAATGGAGCCGATCATATAGAGGGCCGATTCGGGCTGATCGTCAAACTCACCCCCAAGAATAGCCTCACAGCCTTCCAGAGTCTCTTCAGTTGAGACGAACTGACCGTCCTTCCCGGTGAAGTGCTCGGTAACGAAGAACGGTTGCGTCAGGAACCGAATCAGTCGCCGCGCCCGGTGCACGACCTGCTGGTCATCGCGGGATAGCTCCTCCAGCCCCAGCATTCCAATGATGTCCTCGAGCCCACGATAGCGGGCTATCGTCTCACGCACTTCCCGAGCCACGCGGTAGTGCCGCTCGCCGACGACCGTCGGCGTCAGCAGTTTGCTGCTGGAGTCCAGGGGATCGATGGCCGGGTAGAGCCCCTCGGTGGCAAGTCTGCGGCTGAGCGTAATACTCGCATCCAGGTGCGAAAATGTCGCAGCTGTCGCGGGATCGGTTAAGTCATCGGCCGGCACATACACGGCCTGGATGCTGGTCACCGACCCATTGTGCGTACTGGTGATGCGCTCCTGGAGTTCAGCCACTTCCGAGGCGAGTGTGGGCTGATAGCCGACCCGCGACGGCAGACGGCCCAGCAAACCGGATATCTCAGAGCCCGCCTGAACAAAGCGGAATACGTTGTCCACCAACAGCAAAACGTCTTTTCCCTGGCCATCGCGAAACGATTCGGCGATCGTGAGTGCAGTAAGCGCAACGCGGAATCTGGCCCCGGGCGGTTCGTTCATCTGCCCGAACACGAGCACGGTCTTGTCCAGAACACCGGCCTCCGACATCTCATGCCAAAGATCACTGCCTTCACGCGATCGTTCACCCACACCGGCGAATACGGCGATACCGGCATACTTGGCTACTGTATTCCGGATGAGTTCATTGATCAGTACAGTCTTGCCAACGCCGGCCCCACCGAACATTCCGGCTTTCCCCCCCTTGGCCAGAGGTGCCAGCAGGTCAACCACTTTCATGCCGGTCTGGAAAATCTCGTACTCGGTCCGCTGCTCGGACATGGGCGGGCCCTGGGCGTGAATCGGGCGTTCTTCCGCTTCCGCACCAACCGGACCGCGCTCATCCAGAGGCTCTCCCAGGACACTGATCATCCGGCCAAGCGTCGCATCGCCGACCGGCACCAGGATTGGCTGTCCGGTAGCGACAACGTCGGTCTCACGCGCAAGCCCGTCCGTGGGGCTCATGGCAATCCCGCGTATGCGTGAACGGCTGAGGTGCTGATGGACTTCCACGACGATCCGGCCGGTGGGACCATCGATATGCAGCGCTTCGTCGATTCCGGGCAGCGCAACAGGGAACTCAACGTCCACAACGGACCCGCGAATGGCTACGATTTGACCGGTATTCGGCACAGGCGAGCGGCCTTGTTGTTGTCGTTGTGCGCACCGCGCACAGAGCGTTCGGTTACTTGGTGGCTGCGGGTGGTGTCACCGCCGGGGTGACCTCCGCTTGAGGCTCCACAGCGGGAGGAGCTCCAGACAGAGCCCGACAGGAGCGAACCCCGCCAACCAGCGTTGCGATCAGCAGCAGGGCGACAATGGTCATACGAAGCCAATGCCGCTTCGGTGTTCCCTCTGCCCCCTCCGGGTAGTCAACACAGTGAGTGAAATCCTGTCGCTGTCCACGGTTCAGACGCATACGCACGTTGACAGCCCAACCACATCCTTCCAGCAACGCACTTAGATCCTGGCGTCGCAGTTTGAGTACGGCAATCAGGCTGATCGGGAAGACAACCAGCAGCGCTGCCGTCGCCACCCCGCCCACGACCTGCTGAGGAGACATGCTCGATATCGTCTTGATCACAAACGCGAATGAGGAGCCCAACGCGGCCGCGACCACACCAACCCCTACCAAGCCACCACCGGGACGCCCAGCCGGAGCCGCCGGCGCAGCAGCGGGTGCGGCGAGAAGCTTGTTGAATTCCGTGTCCAGCTTCTTCCCGGCCCCGCCGGACCACGACTCGATCTTGCCCTCGGCCAGAGCCCACAACCGGAGGAACGGGACCGCTAAAGCTTCGCGCAGGCTCACCGGGTTCTCGATGACTTGGACGACTTTGGCGTCGTGCTCCTGCCCGCTTGTGTCGAAAAACACACCCCGCTTACCCACCCCGAGGTTCCCTTTGGTGCCGGATGTCGCTGCCACGGCAACGGTCATCTTTGTGCCCGTTGGGGGCGTGACCTCCACGTACATGACGAAAAGGCTACTCTTCTTGGCCACTGCGCTGTGGGCCGCCACATTGTCAACCTTCACGGCAAACCCAAACCAGCGCCCATCCATGATCAGAGCCCCCACCTCGAACATCGCCTGCCCCTTGACGTCGTAGAGGTCCGGGAAGCTGACAAAGTTGTTAGCGAGATCCAGGAGATATCGGTGGTAGAGAATCAACCGCTCGAGCTGCTGCAGCCCGTTCATGATCTCCGCCACTTCCTTATCGGCAGCGATCAGCTCAAGCGCCTCCTTCTCAAAGGCCGGGTTGCGATAGTGTTCAAGCTTCTCTGTCGGCAAAGCGTCGACGATTGCGACCTTCTTCTCGGCCAGGTACGCCTGGTAGGGGGCCAGGGCGGCGCGGATCTGCTGCCAGGCCGGGAGGTCAATGCTCTCTATCTCACCGAGAATGCGCTGAACAACCTGGTCCCGGAATCGCGAAATCCAGCCCCGGAAAAGCGGGTTGATGGATGCTTCATCAAGGGGCAGTACGCCGTCGGCTGTCGGCGAAGCAATTGGCAGTGACTGCAGATATGCGTCGATCTCGGCCGGTGTGGCCGGGTTGAGGGCACTGGCGTTGGCGTCGAGCCCACCCACCCGGGGCATGGTTCGGGCATCGTAAGCGACAAGCCCGCAGAGCCGGAAGAACAGGTCCACATCTGCCGCGTGTTCGACGAGTACGTCGTGGACGGCGCCGGTATCCGCGCCGAACAGAAGGTGTTCGGCCGTCTCGCTTTCGGGGTCCACGTTTCCTCGGGCCCGCCAGTCAAGCAGCGCGGGAACGGCAGCCACAAAGTCCTTCAGGTTCTTCTCGCTGACGCCCTTCTTTCCGCCGGCCTCGTCTGTCCCTCCGGTCGCGCTGAGCACGGCCCCGATGAACTCCGCGGTTTCCGGCGTCTTGCACGCCTCCGCAACGATCACGCCGTCACCGTTGAGCGGTCGGGTCTTGACTGTCGCCATATAGCCGCGAAGTTGCCCCAGAGAAATGCTGACTCCGTCGGGGATCTCCAGAGCCTGCAGGACATACTTGGCGGAGCGCAACAGGGCGGCGCCTGCCGGCGTGTCCCCCCGGATGGCCGCCAACGGCAGGACGTCGGTCTTCTCGGTCAGGCCTGAGTAGTCGGAGAGACTGTCAAGCACCCAGCGAATGGCCGCGTGGAGCTCCTCAGTGTGGATGCGTCCGTCGGTGTTGTGGTCCACCAGCTGCAGAAATTTGGCATCGCACCGGTATGCGCTAATCGGCGCACCGGTCGCACACCACAGCGACTCATCCAGTTCGAGGACATCACGCAAATCATCTGCGGTCTCAATCCGCAACTGATGCGTTCGGCCATACCTGCGAAAGCGCACGTGGTGTGTTACCTCTGCTGGAGGGGCGTCTGGATCCCATCCGCCCGGGACCAAACACGCCGGCCTCATGTAGCCGGAGAGGACATCTCGGCAACCCGGTTCGGAAATCGCTATCCCACTATGGGCGAGAAAATAGCGTTGGCCAGTCGGGGATGCAAGGTATGCTCACAGGCAGGCAGGGCTGTCGCCTACGGGAAGACACACTAAAGTGTGAACACACTACGGCGCAGCCCGTTCCCGTTGGGGGGGCATACGTCGAGTCGTTCAGGCGCGACACACGGTAAGAAGAGGCACACGCCGGAACCAGCCCTATGAAGATCAACGCCGACCCGACCAACCTCGAGAACATACGGTGGTGGACCGAAGCACGCTTCGGTATGTTCGTACACTTTGGACTCTACGCCCTGCTCCAACGGGGGGAATGGGTGATGTATCGGGAGGAAATCTCCCGGGAGGAGTACGGGGAGCTCCTGCATCAGTTCAATCCCTCCCGCTTTGACGCCGACGAGTGGGTCGGATTGGCCGAAGACGCCGGTGCGCGTTACATCACCATCACCGCGAAGCACCACGATGGGTTCTGCCTCTTCGACAGTGCACTGACCGATTTCAACATCACCAACACGCCGTTCAAGCGAGACCTGATCGGCGAACTGGTGGATGCCTGCCGCCGCCAGGATATGCGCATCGCGTTCTACTACTCCCAGCCGGACTGGCGCCACGTCAACTTTGTCAACCGCCCGGGAGCCTTCAAAGAATGGCCGTGTGCACGCCCCGAAGATCGCCCGAACTGGCCGAAGTACCAGGCGTTTCTGGAAGGCCAGGTGCGTGAGCTCTGCACGAACTATGGCAGGATTGACGGGATCTGGTGGGATGGCAGCCATCGCAGCGAGGCCGACTGGCGAGGCAAGCACCTCTACGACATGATCAAGCAGTACCAGCCGCACGCTGTGGTCAATGACCGAGCCCGTTACGGAGACTTCTTCACGCCGGAGCGCTCGATCCCGGAGCTGCCCGTAGGGGCTCCCTGCGAATGCTGTCAAGCCATCAACACGAAGAGCTGGGGCTACAAAGCCGGCGGCCCCTATTGGTCTGCCCCGGCGTTGATTCAGAGCTTGGTCAAGACGGCCTCGTTGGGGGCGAACTTCCTCCTCAATGTGGGCCCCAAACCGGATGGCACAATCAGCCAGCCCGAGGCGGAGCGGATGCGGATGATCGGGACTTGGCTGAAGACTCATGGCAAAGCAATCCGCGGTACTGAGGGGTGCCCGCTCCCCAAAGGCGCCGCCAACATCCGGGCCACCCGGACAGACAACACGCTCTACCTCCATCTTCTCGAATGGCCGGACACCGACTGGCTGCCGATCTCATCGGTCACCGCCCCCCCGGAACGGGCCCGACTCCTGGGGCACGAGACCGACCTCCAAACGGAATGGACTGACACCGGACTCGTCATCGGCCCCCTGCCTCCGGCCCCGCTGAGTGGGGGCGTGCAGACAGTGGCACTCGATTTCGCCGGCAAGCCGCCAATCGTGCAGCGGATGCACGTTGAAGCTCCCCTCCCTACCCAGGACATCCGGCAGGAACGGGCGACCGAGCTCGGCGTCCTGACGGCAACGCGCGATGGGTACGGGGTGAAGGCGGGAGAGCTGAAGGTGACGAACATGAAAGGGGAAGATGGCGCTGACATTCCGGTCATCGCCAATTTCTTCTCTGAAGAGCAGTCTTTGACATGGCAGGTCCAGACCTCGAAACCGGCGACCTTCAGACTGTCGGTTGTGACCAGGATATCTGAGCCGCTCGGGGGATCTGTGCTGGCCCTGGACATCTGCGAACAGACCCTTGAGAACGCCGTGGAAGCAACCACTGAAGGCGAGGCGTTCCGAATGACGGCTTTCGGGACGGTGGCATTGCCCGCCGGAGTCCACAGCCTCGTCCTGCAGCCAAGGGCTCTCGCACTCGGCTATACACTTGGTGGCGCTTTGCGTTCGGTGGTCATCGAACCGATCTGAGCTCGAAGGGTCGCTGGACACCATCCCCTACATTGGAGAAACACTGATGAATAGAGCGTTCCTGATAGTCATGTCAGCCATGGCGGTCAGCTGTTCTGCAGCAGGCGAGATGGAGTGGGAACGCGGGGCCCACATGGGGGAATATGTGATCGCGAAGCCCTGGGAATCGAAGGGAATCGGGCCGGTGACCATGACCGACCTGGGGGGTACCCTGTTCTCCGTCTGCGAGGCAAATGGGGAGGCACTCCCGATTGTCGTTCCCGCCAGAGGAAAGCCCAGTGCGAAGTACTGCCGTGCCGTCGCCAACTTCCTGAAACAGTACCTCGATGCGGCCACCGGGACAGCATTCCAGATCGTGGAAGACACGACCGCCCCGATCGGTGGGATCTTTGTGGGGCCGTGTACCCAACCGGAAGGCGAGGAATTGCTGGCACAGGCCCGGGCTCTGCAGCCGGAACGCTTCCTCGTCCGAGCCGCTGAGGGCAGCATCGCCCTCATTGGGCGAGACATCTCAGACAAGCCGGGCAAGCCTGCTGATGCGCTCCGCATGACGAGCCGCCGACAGAGCAGAGGGACATTCTTCGCGGCGATCGATTTCCTGGAACGCTTCGTCGGGGTGCGCTTCTACATGCCTGGCGACCTCGGGGTCCACATCCCGTTCCTGAACGGGTGCGCTCTGGTTGTTCCGCAGGTGACCTATACCGACGGGCCGGCCTTCGAGCAAAGGCTGTCATCCTATGGCAACTACCTGACCATGGACCACGAACTGCTGGGTTACACCAGGAAACAGGGCGTGGCCTGGATGATCGCCCTGCGCACAGCCGACTACTACGCGCTCAAGAGCGGTCACACGGACGGATACTGGCACACGTTCTACGCAGAAGAGCATCCGGAGTGGTTCGCTCTGCGTGAGGACGGCTCGCGCATGATCGGCAAACGCGGCAAACTCGCCGCTCAGCGTTGCTACACTGACGAGGCCGCGTTCCAGGAACACCTTGACGCCATTGACCACTACTACAAGACAGGCGAGGGGCGCAAGAAGTTCGCGAACTCCCCGCCGAATGACAAGTACATCTATTGGTGGCCAAACGACGGCTTCCGAGGATGCCACTGCGAGGGATGCCTGGCCTTAACCAATCCCGACGGCTCATACGGCAGTATGCTCTCCCCCCTGATCTGGGGATACACGGCCAAACTCGCACGGGCGATTCAGGAACGGTGGCCCGGAAAGACGCTGGTCAGCTCGTTCTACAGCCGGTGGGCGGATGGCCCTGGGGACATCAAGCTGCCCAACAACGTCACGTTCATGATCGTCGAGACCCGGGAAGCATACCTCAAAGAGCAGGTCTACTGGGACCGGGTGACCCATGATCTGGGGGAGAAAATGGCGCTCGCCGGGGCACCGGTGCCGCTGTGGTCGCACTATCCGCACCGTCCGCGCATCAGCAACCGGATGAACGCCCCTTACCTCGTGCCACACGCTCTCAAGAAATATGCCCAGTGGCTGCGCGGCCGGTCGTCGGGGGCCTACCTAAACGGGCATCAGACCTCATCCTTTGCCCTGGACGGTGTCGTCACATACCTCTACCACAAACTGATGTGGAATCCGGATATTGACGTCGACGCGATGCTGGCGGAATACTGCCGAGTTATGTTCGGGCCGGCCGCTCCTGAGGTCGCGACGTACTACCACACGATCATCGAGCGTTGGGAAGGCAGGACGTGGGACGACCTCACAGATGAGGAACTGCGGAACCCCCACGGTGAGCTCAAATGGTCGCGCTATTACCGGGACGCCTACCCGCGCGAGGTCCGCATGTCTCTGAAGGCCCTGCTGGCAAAGGCCGAACAGCAAACCACGGACAACACCGTCTACAAAGCCCGAACACGCTGGCTTGCCCAGGGAATCCAGCCCTTCCTCATCCAGGGCGAACTGCTGGACGGCGGGAACATGACCACGGGTGATTGCCCGCGTTCCACGCCAACCGTTGATGGGGCACTGGCGGATTGGGAAGGCCAGGCTCCGATCCTGCTGCGCAACAACACCAATGGGGATGCCGTGTCGGTGAAGACCGAACTCCGCATGGCGCACGACGCGGAGAACCTGTACCTGGCGGTTCGAGCGTTCGAGACCGGAGCTGTGAACGCCGCCCCCCCCGGAAGCCCACGGGATTTCCCGCTCTGGCGGCACGACTCGATCGAAGTGTTCCTGTGCGCGAACCAGCCGGGCATCGAAGCAGCGGGGTTGAACACCACGGACCAGTACCATCAGCTGATCTTGGATGCCAATGGCAACATCTACGACAGCTACAAGGCGCTTGATGCCGAACGTGTAGACCCCAAAGTCACGGTCGATTGCCGCCACGTCGCGCGCCAGACAGACGACGGTTACACCATCGAGTTGGCCATACCTTACACCTCACTCAATGCGATTCCTCCGACGCCGGGTACACACTGGTTCGTCAATGTCTACCGGAACCGCAAACGCGACGCCCGCCCCGGTGAAGCCCTCCACGCCTGGTCGCCGACCCTTGCCTCCGCGCACAACACCTCACGCTTCGCGAGGATGGACTTCCCCGCCAAGACCGTTTGGGAAGCCGATTTCGAGCAATTCACTGAGCACTGGCAAGTCGCGATCCCACGTGACGACATCCAGGTCACGCCCACGGTCACCGATGGACGACTCGCCCTGCACGTGACGTCAGATGGACTGAAATCAGAGGAGAATCAGGGCAAAGGCACGGAGATCAACATCTTCATGATCCCCAAACACCGCCCGCGGGTGGGCAGCCTTGATGCGCCGGTCAGCCTGAAATGGCGCTTCCGCTTCAAGGGCCCGGGGCTTCTGCGCATCCGGGCCCACGCCGGCGACAAAGGCAACAAGAACCGGGTCAGCCACTGGATCTACCGTCCGGCCAACTATGAGGACGCCGGGTGGGTGGTCGGGATCGGGGACAAGCCCGACGACGGAGGAGGCGAATTGGCCAACCTGGCCTACTGTTTCTTCGCGCTGAAGGTACTGCCGAACGCCGACTTCACCTTCGAAGTGGACGAGCTCAAAGTGATGGAGCGCTGACCCACCCACCTTTACGTTAGCAGAGCGCACAATGTGGGAGGCGGTGCCATCCGGCGACCTCTTCGCCAATGCAGTGGCAGGAGGAAGTCAATAGCACTGCCCCGCCCCAAGACGGCGATGCCAGGTCACCACCTGGCCCAATCCCAGTTGCTTCCCTGCCCGTGCCCCTGCCCGTGGCCGTGCCCGTGGCCGTGCCCCTGCCCTTGCCCCTGCCCGATCCCCACATCAGATTGACCAAGAGTGGTTCGGAGCAGAACCAGCACCTCGCTGGCAGACCTCCTGTCATCGGCTGCAGAGCATAGTGTTCACCGCAAAAGTGTGCTTGCGGAGACATGACATGTACAGTATGTTGTCCATATGAAGACATTAACCTATACTGCTGCTCGTGAAAATCTTGCTCAGACCATGCAACAGGTCTGTGATGACCATGATGCTGTTGTGATCACACGGCGACGGGACCAGGCTGTCGTCATGATGTCTCTGGAGGACTACGAATCTCTTGAGGAAACCGCCTACCTTCTCCGTAGTCCGAGGAATGCTCTACGCCTTCGGGAGGCGGTAGAGCAACTGCGTACCGGTGGGGGAACGGAACGTCAGCTTCCGGAGCTCGCATGAGGGTCGTTTTCGCAGATCGAGCTTGGGATGACCTCACATGCTGGGTCACTCACGACCGCAAGCCTGCCAAGCGAATCATACGGCTGATTGACGACATCAAGCGTCACCCGTTTGCTGGGCTCGGAAAACCGGAGCCCCTGAAGCATGATCTCGCAGGATTCTGGTCTCGGCGAATCACGGATGAGCATCGCCTCGTCTACGCCGTAGAGGGGGACCAGCTCCTGGTCGCTCAGGCTCGCTATCACTACTAGAAAGTCTGGAGGTAGCAGTGTGTTGTATCGAACGGCAAGTGCCTGGTTTTTGCTGCTGGCCTGTGCCTGCGCTTCGGGCGGCCCGAAGCTGGTCGTGATGGGGCAGGCGGAAGTCGAGTTGGGAAGCTTCCCGGCTCGGAAGAAGCGTACGGCAACGTTCCGGGTCCGGAATGCTGGAGATGCCGATCTGACCATCCGGCGCATTCGCCAAACGTGTGGATGCTTCACTGTTACCATCAGCCGAACAACCCTCCCTCCCTCCGGCCAGGCCGTAGTGACCGCGGAACTCATACCCGAATCGGTATCCCATCGTTTCCGGAAAACCGTCTACCTTCACTCCTCGGATCCCGCCCGGAAGGCCACGCGGCTGCGTGTGTCCGGGGAGGCGATCCCAACGGTCGAGATCCTGCCGAAGAAGAGCATCCGCCTCGGCCACATCCCCCTGGGAGTGCCGGTTAAGCACCCTCTCCGTCTCCGCGTCCACGAGCGCGGTGTGAAGCTCGGGAAGCCGGAGATTCCTCCCGCGGCCGACGGTCTGACGGCCGAACTGTCTCCAGTCTCGGGAACAGCCAACGTTCCCTACAACATCCCGTTACAGATCACGTTCACCCCGCCGCCCATGCCGGGGCATTTCTCCCATGAAGTAACCATCCCGATCGCCTCGCCAGAGGGGTGTCGCCCCCTCACCATCAAGGTTTCAGGTGAGTCGACGCGGGGGCAGGGGCAGGGGCGCAGCAGACCGCCAAAGCGGGAGCACTCGCACCAGCATTAGGGCGGGATGACACTCAGATAAGGGCAATCGGGGCATGGCAGCCCCTCCCACGTTAGCAGAGCACACAATGTGGGAGGCGGTGCCATCCGGCGACCTCTTCCCGGGAACATCTCCCGCGGCTCATCTCAGCGGCATTCAGCGCTGAGGGGCCACCTCCACCGTCCTTGTGGCAGCGGGGCAAACGATCACTCCTGCAGGCAGAGCCACTCAAGAACGGCGCCGGAGAAGAGATTCTCCACGAGCCGGGGGAAAGGGGGTCCGGCATCAGCAGCAATGGGCGGAACCAGGTAGACGCACGCTCCTCTGCCGCTGTGTTTGAATGTCAGAAGAGGCTGCTCCCCACGGTGCTCACGTGCGACGAAGGTCGAGGTGATGACAACCGTCGCCCCCGTTGTCTTCGTCTTCCGTCCTGAGGGGGGACGCTCGAAATCCAGCCACTCCCCCAGAGAAACTCCGTTGGTCAACGGACAGGCATGCAGGACCTTCAGCCGTTCGATGGATGCCCCGCTGTGCCCAAGCACGCCGAGGAAGTGCTTGCGCGGATAGTCGGTCATCCGGTCGTCCGGATCAACCATGTAGTTGTCATTAGCATCGAGCAGCACGCACGAGGCATTCGTGATGAGCAACCCTCCACTGAGGACGTAGTCATTCATACCTTCATGCATCGTCTGACTGAACCACTCGGCATGGGGCGGGATGACGATGCGTTTAAACTGTCGAGATTCGGCGATCCGAGAGGGCAGGAAAATATCCGGATCGACCCACTCCGGCTTGAGCCCCAGCGCCTGAACGGCATCAAAACACGCCTTGACCACGCGTCGTCCGGTCTTGTCAGGGGGCTTCCACGTGTACTTGGCGTAATAGTCCACCACGGCCACCTCGTGGTTCCAGCGTTCACCACCCCAACCGCGCACGCAGAGCGCAAGGACGAGTAGCCACAGAGCCAAGCCAACACGTGTCACTGGTCTTCCTTTCTCCAGGTCGCCAACTGGAGCTCAGATGGGGGTACCGTTAAGCAGGTTTTTGGGGTTCCTGTCTTGACCGTAGCGCCGCTCTCCGGGCGGCGTTCCTGACGGCTGTGATGGCGAGAAAAGCCGCCGCCCGGAGAGCGGCGCTACGCCCAATCAAGAACGTCTCCACCAGCCTATCGGTTACCAGATAGCCATCAGAGGGCACAGACGCCGGGAACATCGGCCCTCCAGAAACGCTCTGCTCAGTCCTCATCCGGCCTCCAATCACTCCGACTTGCGCGTCTCGAGCCCCTGCCCCAACCACGTGACCGCATTGAGGAAGACGGTTCGCTCGCCGCCCTCCGGCTCCTTCGTTTCGCCGGCAAAATCGCCCCGCTTCACCGAGGTATATCCGGTGATCATGCCGTGCAGGACAACGCGCCCCTTGCCGATGGAGCCCGCAATCACCACCGGCTTCCCGAACTCGTCATTGACCAGGACGCTTCCGTCCTTCCCTGCGGTCATCTGGACATGGTCAGCATACCCATGGACGAAGGTCTCCCCAACCGCAAGGCCCGTAGTCACCGGATGCACGGAAGCAACGGTGACCACATCCCCTTTGGGGTTGGTGAAGCCCTGCCCCAGTTCGGGGAACACGGGGGGGTGGGCACGATAGCCGACCGCATCAAAGCCAAGCAACAGTCGACCGCCTCCCTCCACCCATTTCCGCAGAAGGTCGGTGGCTGTTTTGAAGTAGATCGGAGCCGCAGTCTTCGAGATCACCACCACATCACAGGCGGCCAGAGCTCCCTCATCGAGCCGCGGCAGCGCAAAGGCATTGAACGCACTCTCGCCGGCAATGGTGCTGATGATAGCTGTCACCCCGAATGAGCCATGGTACACACCTACTTTCAGCCCCGGCTCAGTCGGGACCTTGATCACGACCTCCGGGTTCTCCAGAGTCCGGCGCTTGGTCATCCCCTCGAAAACGGCGTCTGACGCGTAAATTCCGGAGAACTGGCTCAGATCCCGAGCTGAACCAACCGCGACGATGTGTGGCTGGTTGGGATACTTGATCTCGATCGGGATGCCGGCCAGAAGCTCCCGGTGCCCCCCGGTTGTGAGTGTTGCCCCGGTGACAATGTCCTTGACCTCAAACCGAGGCCCTTGCAGACCGAGAGCCTTCGTGTCCAACTTGAGGTTTGCCGTCCCCTTTTCCCACAAGGCGAAGCAAGCGGCATTGCCCTTGCGGACACCCTCCAGAATTCGCACGGACGAGTTGTCCTCCAGCAGCACTGGCGGAGCGGCAATGCGCAGAATGATCGAACGGAAATACTCGGCCAGGTCGGCGCTGTAACCCAGGGCAGAAAACCAGACCGTGCCTTTCCTGGTGAGGACAGGCTGTTCAGTGATCGCGTCCCGGACCAGCACCTCGGCATCCGTGACCTCGATCCGCTGTCGAGCACCTGCCCATCGCTTCTTCTCCGGAACGGGAAAGACACCGCTCTCCAATCTCATGTATCCGGGGAGGCCGGCCTCCTGGAAACGGATCCCGCAAAACTCGCCGCTGAGGTCCACCATTCCCGTCAGATCATCACGTGCCGTCCCGATCGGGGGCGCCACCACCAGCAGTGCCCCACCGGCTTTGACATACAAGCGTAGACTCTCGGCCGTGGCGGGCGTCAGCGCGTCGCCCATGTCCTGCGGGACGACGATCACATCGTAACGCCTCAAGTTCTCAGCCAACAGGCTGAACTGGCTCCCCAACAGAACGCCGTCGACATCCGTGATCCGGGTCATGTCGACCATCAGGTCGTTGACACGCTCCTTGTATGGGACCCCGGTCGCCACGGGATGCTTCATGATGAACGGCGTGACATTCACGGCCACGGCCACTTTGGCGGGAGTCGTCCCCCCCTGCCAGGCCATCATGAGGTCGGTCCAGTTCGTGATGTTGTCCATTCCCAGGAAGAGATCGACTTCCTGCTGCGTCATGCCGCGGTAGCCGGTGTAGAAGTCCCCGTACGTACGGTTGAATCGCTCGATGCCGGAGTAGTACTTGCGCATCTCTTCGACGTAGACGGGGCCGCGGTATTCGAAGTAGCTCAGCGGGCGGCCATGCATGGCATAGGAGTAGTTCCGCGACAGGATCTGCCCCTTATAACTTGGCCCGAAATCGATCCAGGCTCCCTTTACCTCCTGGTAGGCCTTCCGCGATTCCACGGCATAGCCGGCGAACCACTGCTTCTCGCACAGCTTCTCCAGCTCAACAGTGTCGTACCCCCAGCGCCAGCCCTGGCCGGAATAAGCCTCGGCTGTGTAGGTGCAGAATGAGGTCCGCAGGTCATGCTTCTCAGCCACCTCCTTTGTCTTTGCGACAAAGGTGTTCATGACGTGGATTCGGTACAGGAAATGGCGCCGCCACCACACGTCCTCAGGATCGACCTTGGGCATGGCGTCGCCCGGGTAAGCTGCACCGAATCGCTTTTGGCAGAAGGCCGCGAACTCCGCAACGTCGTCGTCGTGAGTGTCAGGGGCTTCGGTACAGTCGAGCTCGTGCCAGTACATGCCGACCAGGTTCTTGTGGTGTCCGTAGTTACGCCCGACTTCGTCGATAAGGTCGCAATACAGCGTGATCATGCGCGGGTCATTGAGACCGTGAATGTCAGTATCGGGGTACTCCTTGCCCGGAGTCGTCCACATGAGCCAGACATCCATCCCGTACTTGGCTCCCTCGACCAACACTTCTTCAAGGAAGTCGCGTTTGCCCATATAGCCATGCCTCTTGGCATGTTCCACTGCGGTTGGGTGAAGGAACGGCCCGCCCCGTCCGACCTGATCCGGGAAATAGATGTCCGTCACCCCGATCTCCGCCAGATCCTTGACGATCTTCTCAACGGGGAAGCGTCGATTCAGGTTCTTCTTCCAGATTCCCCATGGCCCTCCCGGCGACACAAACGTGCAGAGCTCGCGGTCGGGCTGAGCCAACGCGTGAAAGGGCAATGCAAAGAGGGTAACCAGCATGGCACATCGCTGAAGCATGGTGCGGCAACTCCTGTTGTTCACGACTCACTCCCGCCATCAAGATTACCCGCTCCTGCGGACAACGCAACGCGTCCGAACACCATACACACTCGTCGAGGAACCCGGAGAACGGGTTGCATTGGCGCTCATTCTGAACAAGTTGTCCACGGAGACTGGGGTGCGGCGTACCAACGGCGAGCCCTCCCTTCATGTACGGCGAGCGGCCCCTTCTGTCCAGCAGGGCAAGCCTCCGATCGCCAGGAGAAGATGCCGCCCGGGGGGCCGTGCGGCGTACCAGCCGGCAATGCCGACGGGGGAGCAGGAAACAGATGGTGTTTATGGAGTGTCCTGTGATGACAGTACTGCGAAGAACATGCCTGGGGGTCCTCATGAGCACATGCGCTGCGGTCTGCCAGATTCCGGAACGCGCGGATGGTCCCCGGGGAGAACCGATCCTCGCCGGTTACAGCGGGGCATTCTGCGGCGGAGACTCCACGGGTTGGAAGGACCTCATCCGACTGACCGCAGAGCATGGACTCAACACGATCGACCTGAAACTGCACCCCGCTAACTTCGACATGGCTGATCCAAACTATGCGGCATTCGTCAAGGATGTTGCCGACACAGCCCATGACGCCGGACTCAGTTTTTACGTCTATCTCTACAGCATCAGCCGAGGACAGAGGAAGCCAGAGAAGCCGACCGGTGCCCCGTTCACAGCTCCTGACGGAACGAGTGACGGCACCAGCTTCTGTATGTACCAAGCCGACACCTGGTTCCCGCAGTTCGAACGTGTCTTCTGGTTCGCAGAACAGTCGAAGACGCTTCCCATCACCGGCGCCAAGATGGATATCGAGCTGCTTCTGGCCCGAACGCCCTGTGTCTGCGACGTGTGCTTCGGGAGCTTTGTGGAAGCCCAGGATGCCGGCCGCGCCAACATCCCGGCGGCCGAACGCTGGCAGTGGATAGCGGAGCACGGAGGGCCAGCGCTCTACTCGCAGCACCTCGAAGGACGTCTGGATGAAGTAGCCAAAGCCTTCGCCGAGCGTGCCCACGCGATCAATCCACGTTTCAGGCTTGGGATCATGCCGTTTGCGGACGACCTGCTGCGCCGGCCCTGGGCTCGGCACCTGGCGACCGCGCAGGCACCAGCAATCATGGACGCGTGGCCCATGTACAACGGGCTGGGCGTGACCGAAGGTGTGCTCAACCAGCAGGAACTGGCGAAAGACCTCAATCCGCACAACCTCTATGTACCGTGGTTCAGGATCAACAAATACCGCCCGGCAGATATGGGCGAACACGCGTTCCAGGCAGCCATTCGGACAGATGGCTACAACATGTGGGTTCTGAACATGATCCACCCGTCGGTCGCGGGGAAGCGTCCCCGGGCAGGCTATGCGCTGCCGAACGACTTCCGAGACCCAATGGCCTACTGGAATGCCTTGGCGGAGGCTAACCAACGCGTGGACCTGTGGGCGGAAGACAGGACGTCCCCGGGCCCATTGCCACGGGTTGAGCTGATGGACATCGTGATCGATATGGACAAGATCGGGGTTCCCGCCCTGCGCGCCGCCCGATCTACGGCGTCCCCCCTCCTTGTCCCCCCCAAGGGCACGGGACTGCGCGGGAACAACACAGCCTACATCGCCATTCCAGACTCGAGTGTGCCGGTTCGGGCAACGATCCGCCACCTCGCGGCGAAACAGCGCCCGACAAACTTGGCCTACGCCCTGATTGCCGCCAATGGAGCCCCGATCGCAGAGGGACAAGTCGCCCCTGGAGCCACCGTGGAAATCGAGGCCAAGGCCCGGCGCCCGGGAACATATGCCCTGGTCGTCCAGACGACCGTCGGCGGAGGCCCGTGGTACAGTGTCAAGGTGCATTCCCACCCCTTCGGCATCGACGTGCGGAGAAAGGCATATTTCTTCCGCTCCCTGCCGCGACAGTACGTGTTCGTCCCCGCCGATACGCAGTCCTTCGAGATTGTCGGCGCCACAGGCGGACGTCACCAGCAGATGCAGGTGCGTGTGTGGAACGGGAGTGACGAACTCGTGCTGGATGAGGTGGTCAGCTCGGCGGATTCTGCCAGGAAGGCATTCGAGATCCTGGTGCCCGATGGGGGTGGTGGATGCCCTTGGAGTTTCCACGTGGGAAAGCCGGGGAAGATGCCCGCTCAGTTCTACAGCGAGAACTACTGGGTAACGGTGAAAGGGATTCCGCCCTACGCCAGCGATCGCCCGAACGCCGTGCTTACTCCCGCCTACTGATCACTCCCCTACTCCTCAGCCCAGGACGAGAGGGCGTGGGCCAGCTCGCGACTGTTCCGCAGTTCCACAACACGGTGAAGCTGGTCGACAAAGGGCGCATCCCACCGAAAGATGCGTAGCGCGTCAATGGCCGCCTTGGCCAATAGAGCAGACGATTCGCGGACGACATCCAGCAGGAAATCCCGGGCTTCGGGTCGTTTGGTCAGCGCGATGGGAAGGGCGAGGCGAGCCCGTTCGGTCGCCTTGATGGTCGAGTCCCAATGGGCCATCAGCGCCCGATAGGCGTCGTCCCGGCCACACTCACCGAGGGCCAACGCGGCGGACTCCGCCACGTCCGTTTTTTCCGCCGCCAAGTAACCGGTTACGAAGGGCACGGAACGCTCGGGGGAAACAGCAAGCAGCGACGAGAAGCACTCTCCCAGTACCTCGTTGTCCTCGTCGCCGTTCAGAACTTTCAGACGCAGAAGAAGCTCAGCCTGTTCCCCGCCCAGATAGCCCAGCCCTCGGGCTGCAGCCCCCCGGGGTTGCGGTTCGGGATCAACGAGGAGATGGGTGAGGTGCAGAGCGGCGTCGGGGTGATACAGTCGAGCCAGTCCCAGAGCACACGTTGCCCGGAGCATGGCGGCGGTGTCGACGCGCCCGCCATACACCGGCTCCATCTGGACGTGGGCGATGCCTTGCAGGAACACGGCAGAATCACGTGAGCCGAGGGCATCCAGAGCTCTGGCAATGTCCGTCAGCGCCCGGCAGCCTTTGTCCTTCTTGGCGGGGTCACGCATGAGTCGTGCGAAGGCCGCAATCAGGGGCTCGGACAGATCGATCAGGTTCCGTCGCTCCGCGATACGCGCGACCTTCGCAATGACGATGTTGTTCGCCCCTGCCGACGCGCTCTTGAGGGGGGCCAGGAGCTCGTCATCCAGCCCCGTGGCTTCGAGGCGACTCAGCTCCGCGAGGACATCTTCTGTTGAGCGCCGTGGCGGCATGATCAGTCCTGTCGATGCCCCCGGATCGCGAGAAGCCGGAGTGGGGCATCACCGGTGTTGGTCCAGCTTCGTTCTACCCCGGGAGGAACGGCAAGCACATCACCAGTGCCAAGCGAAGTAGGGTTCCCCTCCACCTCACAGAGCCCCGATCCGGAGACCACGTAAAACGTCATGTCGAGAGGAACGGAGTGCGCTGCAATGGCCGTCTTGACCTGCAGCTCAACCACATCGTGGTGAGCCAAACACGCCAGTTCCCAGCCCACGTTCTCATCCTGTCGAAAGATCTCTCTCTTTGCACTGTTCGGGTGGATCATTGGTTCTCCGGGGGCCATCGTCGGGCGGGCGATGTGAGTTGTCTCAGCTCGGTTTTCTCCCCTCAATGTACCACGAGTCACGAGATGCGCTGCCTGACCGCAGACAGGCGCAACACAACTGACCTCCGCCGCCTCCCGCTGACCGCAAAACGGTGCTACAGTGAGCCGACGCCCGGGATGCGCAGCGGTGCGCATGCCCCGAGGGCATCTGAAGGTGGTGGTACGATCCGGAATTGGAGAAGGACGGGCGAGCCATGAGTCAGACCGAAGAATTGTCCCCGAGAGAACAGACCAAGCAGTGGTTCCGTGAGGCCAAGTTCGGGATGTTCATCCACTGGGGCGTCTACGCGCTTCTGGGCAAAGGGGAGTGGATCCGCAACGTCGGCAAGATCCCGCAGGAGGAGTACGCCGAACTCCCGCCCAAATTCAACCCCGACAAGTACGATCCCGCAGAGTGGGCTGACCTGGCGAAATCCGCGGGCATCAAGTACATGGTCATCACCACCAAGCACCACGATGGCTTCTGCATGTTCGATGCGCACAACACCGACTGGCAGGTGACCAACACCCCCTACGGCAAAGATGCGCTGCGAGAGATGACTGAAGCCTTCCATGCGGCAGATATCCCGGTCGGCTACTACTACTCCATCATGGATTGGTACCACGACGACTACCT
This sequence comes from Lentisphaerota bacterium, assembly GCA_018676675.1. Classification (GTDB taxonomy): domain Bacteria; phylum Verrucomicrobiota; class Lentisphaeria; order Oligosphaerales; family JABHEG01; genus JABHEG01. Next base: position 49,339 of record JABHEG010000107.1, on the reverse strand, counting down.
GCCGCGCCTGGCGTGGGAAGCCGATGAGCGCCCCGCCGAAGGGCATGACGTGATGGACTACATCGCTTACATGCGCGAACACATTGAACAGCTCATGACCGAGTACCGCCCTGCCCCGTTCGTCCTGTGGTATGACGGCGGCTGGATCAACAAACCCGAAGAACTGGGTGCGGCCGAAACGAACGCGGGAGCCAGGGAGCTCAAACCCGACATCCTCATCAATGACCGACATTTCACAAAAGAGGATCTGATCACTCCCGAACAGCGCATCCCTCCCACCGGAGTCCTTGACGACGATGGCAAGCCAGCCCTCTGGGAAGCCTGTATCACCATGACCTCCCACTGGTGGGGCTATGACGAGCACGAAACCGTCTACAAGACACCGGAATTCCTGATCCGGATGTTGATCGATATCGTGTCGAAAGGCGGCAACCTGCTGCTGAACATTGGTCCCAAGGCCGACGGCAGCATCCAGGAAGAATTCGTCGAACGCTTGCAAGCATTTGGGGCCTGGATGGACAAGTACTCCGACGCAATCTACGGGACGACCGCCAGTCCCTTCAACCTTCTGCCCTTCCATGGGCGCGTCACAGCGAACGGCGACAAACTCTATGTCCATGTGTTTGAGTGGCCGGGCGACCGCATCGCCCGTCTTCCACAGCTCGCAAACACGATTACCAACGCTTATCTGCTCGAGAAAGGCAGCCCCAGTCTCACCTGCGAACGCGATGGCAAGGACTGGCTGGTACATCTTCCGGAGTCACCCACCGACCCGATCGCGAGCGTATTCGTCGTCGAGCTTGATGGGACGCCCAAGGTCAAACCGATGGTCCTGCAACCGAATGCCAGAGGCGCATGCGAGCTGCCGGTGATCGTCGGCTTCCTGGATGGCCCACACGGAATGCGCATCCGCTACGAGTCACGCGATGGCCTCATCCACGCAGGGAACTGGATCAACCCCAAGGACACGGTCGAGTGGTCCGTCAAGGCCTCCGGCCCGGGGCACTACCAAGTCTGGATGGACTACGCCGTGGACAGCGGTTTGGGAGGCAGTGAGGTCGAGTTCATCGTCAATGGCAAAGAGGTCCCGCGGCTTGCCCCGAACGGGATGCCCTTTGGGACCGGCGGTCTGGAGGCCGCAGGCGGGGCCAAACGCCAGCTCTGCAAGACACGCTCCACCAAAGGGGCATTCAAGCGGCGCAAGGCAGTCATCGTGCGCCTGAAACGCGGCACCAACACGATCAAGGTGATGGTCCCGAGCATCCGCCGCAAAGAAGGAATGCTGCTCCGCGGTATCACGCTGAGAAAGGTCGCGGAGTGAGGTAACAACGCCTGCCTGACAGGGCCGCATCCCGCCGCCGCGAATGCGCATCAAGATAAGTCGTAACGCATTGCGGAAGAAGAACCGGGGCTCTTCCCCAGGCTCCCATTCGGAAGGCTAGAAGCGTGCAGCCGCTGGGGGACCGGTGGCTACTGTCATTGACTTAAGCACACATCGCCGTGAGCGGACGAGTGAAGCGTACGTAGTTCCGTCTTCAGACGGTCTGTCTGGGCCGCGTGAACGCGGGACTACATACACCGAACGCCCTAGATCAATGACATTAAGAGGGAGGCCCCCTCCCGTTGGTCAGGGCTCTGACGGAACAGAGCCGCGCACAAGCTGTTGGAGATTTTGAGCAATGCACATCTCATCCCTGGCACTTATCGCTCTCAGCAGTCTGGCCGCCGCCTCACAGGCCATGCCCACCGATCTCGTCGAGACGGGAGAGGTCTCGGCCACGAGTATGGCCTCCCCGACTCCCGACGGGAAGTACGGTGTGGAACGCCTTCGGGATGGGGACAACAGCACCAAATGGGCCAGTGCGAACCACGCAGAGCTGCCGCAGGCGGTCACGGTGAGCTGGCCTCAGCCCGTGACTCTCGACACGGTCAAAGTCGACATCTTCAGCGCCCAGGCAGCGAATATCTACTCGCTCTGGAAGACGGCCGAACTGCGACTGGACGACGAAACTGCCGCCGTCTGCGAACTGCGCAAGGACCAGACATTCCTGCTCATTCGCCTGGATGGGCCCCGTCCCGTCTCCAAGCTGTCCGTAGTGATCGCCGCTGTTCATGAGGCAAAGAACTACGTGGGGATCTCTCAGCTCGCGGCCTACCTCGACCCGAACAAGCGCATCCATGAGCCCCGCCAGATCGTGAAAGCCAGAGCCGACCGGGAGCTGACGCCACAGGGCCGCCCTGATCATCCCACAGTCTATGTCACGGCCGAGGATGTGGCCCGAGCACGACGAAACGCCGAAACGACCGAGTGGGGCAAGCTCACGAAGGAACGGATCCTCAAGGGAGCAGAAGCCTGGCTGGAGCACGATGAGGACTATTGGCTCCAGTTCCTGCCCGAGCCTGGCGCCTGCTATGCCTACGGCTTCACAGGATGCCCGATCTGCTCCGCAACCTGCGGAACCTGGGGCGGCGCGCGCTGTTCCTGGGCAGAGCCCCGCACGGTGAGGTGCGCGAAGGGACACGTCTTGCCCGATGCCGCCCACCCCGACACGGGCTCCGGCTTCAAAGGCAAGGACGGACGCCTCCACTACATCATCGGAAGCTGGAACGCGTGGGTTACGGAGAAGTGGACAGGCAAGGCCGCCCCCCTCCTGGCCCACGCCTATGCATTGACCGGCGATGAGAAGTACGCCGAACGGGCCGCATTCTTCCTGGATGCGCTGGCCAGCATCTACGCGGAATCAACGGCCGGCTCATGGGACTACCCGAGCCGCCCGCCGTCAGGGCGGTTTGCCAGGCCCTGGTACCAAGTGGCCCGCACCCTCGTGGTTTTCGTCGAAGCTCATGACCTGATCTACTCAAGTGCCGCTCTGGACAAGCCGTCGCTCCGCCCCGCCCTTGAGGAACGTGCGCCCGACGGGCCCACGCAGCAGAAACGGGCGGTCGGGACAGCCGATGCCGAAGGGCAATCCTGGCCGGGTATGACGCGGCGTGAGAACATTGATCTGAACCTGATGCAGGACGGAGCCGCCTACTGCTACAAACACACCTTCAAAGGCATGCTTCATAACGGCCATGCCGACTACATGCGCGGAGCGTTGGCTGTAGGCGCTCTGCTGGGAATCCCTGAGTACGTCGAGAACGCAGTCAGCAGTCCGTACTCGATCTACGCGATGCTGGCGAACAACTGCGACCGAGACGGGCGTTACTACGAGACTGCTCTGGGCTATGCCCTACACGCGCGCAACCTGTATCTGACCTTTGTTGAGCCTCTCCGAAACTGGCGAAGTGAAGCCCGGCCAAACGGTGTCGACCTCTTCACCGACCCGCGAATGCGCAGCTTCTTCTACCTGCCGGATCTGGTCATGGACTGCGCAGGTCACAGCCCCAATTTCGGTGATTGCGGACCAGACAACAGCTTTCGATTGCCCAAGAGCATCCCACACTCACCTGCTGATTATAGCTACGCCGAGTGGCTCTACCGCGGCTGCACAGGGCCGGCCAAACAGGAGTTTGGGCAAATACTCACTTGGTTGGCGAACGGCAATGTGGGCGAGGCCAGGAAAGCAGCTCGAAACAAGCGCTGGTTGCTGTACAACGCGGATCCCATCCCGGTAACGGACCAGACCTCCCTCTCGCCGGATCTCCGGGAGCGACTGTTCGGTTCGTGGCTCCTTGGGCAGAAGGGAATCGGCATTCTGCGCGACGGCACTGACACGGACGCCCAGGCTGCACTGCTGCGGTTCGGTCCCTCGCTCAACCATGGCGACCGAGACGACCTGGGGCTGATCTACTACGGCAGAGGATGGCAGCAGACCTACGAAATCGGCTACGGCCTGGGAAGCACGCATACCCAGGTAGGCTGGGGCAGTCAGACGGCCTCACACACACTCGTGGCCGTCAACGAGGCAAGCCAGCAAGGCGGCTCAGGAGGGAGCGCCTACCTGTTCGCCGCGCTCCCGAGCGTGAAGATTATGTCCGCGGACTCACCGTTGAGCTATGCGCTCCAAAACGTGACTCAGTATCACCGGACCGTGGCACTGGTCGGCAAAGGAAAGGACCAGTACCTCGTCGACATATTCCGGGTTCGCGGCGGGACGCAACATGACTATATCGTCGGTGTGCAGACTCAAGATGTCGTGCCCCGAGGGATTGTGCTGGGCCCCGAAGCGGACGGCTCTCTGGCAGGCCTTGAGCACGCCTGGGGTGAGCGGCAGGGCCCGGACGGTGACATAAAGGGCTATCCCAACAGACCGTACTGGAATCCTCCGCCCGGAACAGGATACGGGTTCTTCTACGACGCCCGCCGGGGTGAAGCCAAAGCTCCATTTGAGCTTGACTTCAGTATCTCCGGTCGGAACGATGCCCACCTGCGCGTCCACTGTCTCCCCGAGCCCGGGACGACCGCGATCGTAGCTAAGGCCCCAGGGCTCTATCCCCGCCACCGCAAAGCGACGTACCTGCTCGCTCGCCGACAGCAGGATACGGAAGGGCTGGTGAGTGCATTTGCCACGGTAATGGAGCCCTATGCGCGGCCCCTGGCAGATCCAGGAATCCCAAGCCACGTGCTCCTCGGCAGCGTCGTCGACCACACCCCTGAGATCAAGCACATCGGCGCGCTGGATATTGTGCTCCTGAAAGGAACAGCCCCCGGGGATTTCATGACGTTTGAGATCGATGTAAAGGCCACAGGAGACTATGAGGTAGTAACCCGCATCCTGAACGCCTCGAGTTACGGCACAGTCACGGTAAACCTTGACGGACGCCAATTGGGAGAGCCTGTCAACGCCACGAGCGATGGCATCCGCGGACCGATTGCGGTGTCCTTCGGCCGCCAGCAACTCACGGCCGGGAAACACCGAATGACGTTCCGAATGGCCAAAGGCACGAGCTACTATGTAGGCATCTCATCAATCTCGCTCATCCCCTGGGAAGAGCGCACGGGGGACAAGGCGGCCGATGCGACGGCCCTGGTCACATCCGCTGCGCGCGTCCCGGTCTCCGGACCAGCCGGAGATGTCACCCCGGTCGGCATCCATGTCCAGCGAAACGGCCGTGACGAATACACGTTCTCGGCCGAGCGCTCAGGCGACCGTTGGACGGCAGAAACGAGCGCCGGCACGCTGCAGTGGCGTGGGGCATTCGTGTTTCTCGCGATCCACAATGGTGAATTGCAGACGGTGGCTACGCATGGGGCATGGGATGTCAAACTTGGTGAGCGACGGATCGGGCCGGAACTGGGCTTGCTGCGCGGAACCATCACAGCTCTCGACTACGACAGCCGCTGGATCGAGATCGATTCAACGTTACCGGCACAAGCGATTGCCCCATGTGTGTACGTCGACCGCCCCGGATACTCCAGGCAGACCGCGTACCGAATCTACGGCAGTACACCCACGGGCACCGGATGTCGTATCGACCTTGGGACACAGCCCATGCTCCTCGGGCGGGGACGTGTCCACCAAATCCTGAGCGAGCGACGGATCGAGACCGACATCCCACATGAGTACTGCCGCTCGGTCGTCGGACGAACGAATCCCGGGTTCTTCGACGGGAAGCTCATGACCAATGGGAAAGGCGCGCGAACGACTCTGGACAAGGCCGTGTATGGGCAACCGATGGCCCTGCACGTGAAGAGCAGTGTAGGCTTCCACGAGGGTGATCCGCTGCTCTATTACGACGTCCAAGTCGGCGACACTGTCACCATCCCAACAGCCTGGGAATGGAACGCAAAGTAGAGTGCCCCCTCCCGTTGGTCAGGGCTCTGACGGAAAGTCCCGCTTCTTGTACGGCGGATGGCCCTCCAGCCGCCAGCAGAAAATGCCGCCCGATTCTTTTGTACGGCGGATGGCCCTCCAGCCGCCAGCAGAAAATGCCGCCCGGGGGGCCGTGCGGCGTACAAGCAGACGATGCCGCCCGATTCTTTTGTACGGCGGTCTTCGCCCCGACCGTTCACCGCAAGACATCTTCCACGCACGCAACTCCCGCCTCCACGAGAACGCCCTCGCACTCCGGGGCGAGCTTGAAGAGACCGTAGTAACAGGGCGCCACATCGACTTCGTACCCGCCTTCGGGGAACGCAGATGCCGTGGGGACGTACCCCACCTCGTCACTGTTGGCGTAGGCGGCGATGAGAAGCCGCCCCGCCTCGGTGCGCTCGCGAATCTGTCGGCCGATCTCGACGAAGACTTCACCAGGCAGAGCAAGAAGCACCACATCGCCCAAACAGAGCGCCTGGACGAGCACACGGGCGTAGGCAGGAGGGGGACCGGCCTGGAGCGTTTGGTGCAGGGCTTCGGCCCAGTCCAATGCAATCTCCCCGCCACCGATGTCAGGCAGCGGCTCCCCGGCCTGAGCCTTGGCCAGGAGCGCCCGAGCTTCATCGAGAGGCGGAGGCGCCTGCCAAGGCAGTTGCACGACCCGTTCCGACACATCGAACGCTGCTGCTCCACACGGCGTTGCGGCGTCCACGGCGGTGAGAACACCCTTGGCCAGGAGTTCGCCGGCGCGTGCTGCTTCCTGCTCACCCCCGCTGATCTTGACGTTCACATTCCCGGCACAGCCTTGCAGGAACTGCGCATGAGCGATGCTCACCGTGGACTCCAGTTGCTGCATAGCCTGTCCCGGGAAGTCAGCGGAGATCAGCGGAACGTCCCTGGCCATCGTCAGGGGGTGCGCCGTGTAGTTCACCATCAGACCGACTCGGGCCGACCCCGACTGCGAAATCCGCAGTACGTGCACGAGCGGATCAACGAGCCCCGACGGCGCGGCCAAGTCATTGACCGCGCGCATGCGGCCGATCTCGCGACGATTGACGTTGATGGCCACGGAGGCGGTCCCGGCAGCGAGTTCGCAGGGCACCAGATCAGAGACCGCCTGGGCAACTGCCGCGACGGATCCTGTAACGACACGCTGAAGCGTCTCCTCGTGGGTCGGGTGGCGGCTGTGGAAGGAAATGATCGATGGGGCAGTGTGGGTATGGGTCGCGCAGACGGTCAGGGCGTCCGTGCGCAGATTTGCCTTGGCCAGGGCATCACTGATGCGCCCGCGCAGACACGTATCGACGCAGAGCACATCCAGCGTCAGCCAGACGGCTACTCTCTCGCCATCGCGGAATACAGTGCAGCGCGCAAGGAGCGGATCCCTTATCGGGGTTTCGACGTCGGCCATTCCCTCGCGCCGATGGTAAAGGGTCTCGCGATGATCGATGGGTGTAATATCGGCCCGACCGAATCCTGCATGAAGCATCGCGCGTACTCCTGTCTGCCATTGTGAAGGGGGGGGGGATGCCCAATGCTATCAGCTTTCTCGGAGATGGGGTCGCGGGGTGGCAGCCCCTCCCACGTTACCAGAGCACACAATGTGGGAGGCGGTGCCATCCGGCGACCTCTCCGCCAGTGCAGTGGCAGGGGAAAGTCAATAGCATTGGGCGATGCCCCAATCTCCCGGGCATCCGGATGCCCCATCATGCCAACGCTTCGGCCACCTTCCGAATGATGATGGCCGCATCCCGGGCATCGTCCTCGGTCCAGAATTCACTGAGCCCGAAGCGGATCATCTCGGTGAGACCTCGCTCCGCCACGGGACAAAGCCCTTCGTGATAGTCTATCTCGTTCTCCGGATCACGGAAGGGCGCATAGCCGTAGGGGAAATGGGTGTCCCCGTACGTCTTCTTCTCGCGCAGAACGTCGTAGAGGTAGACCGGCTTGGGGATGTACCCTGCGCTTGCCGGGAGGCCCTCGGCTTTGAGCGCATGCACGTACTCGTTCCGTCGCTCCGAAGGCACCCGGAACCAATAGAACCAGTAGGTGCACTCATCACCCTCGCGGACGTGCATGGGCGCGATTTCCGGAGCCCCTTCCAGCAGGCTCGTAATGAGGTCCCCTCGATCCCGCCGCGTGTTTGTGATGGCGTCGAGCTTCTTGAGCTGGGCGAGAGCAACAGCGGCCTGCAGTTCCGTGACCCGGTAGTTCGGGGCTAGAAACAAGTGGTCCCGTCGAGTCCCGCTGCGAGGCCAGGCTTTGTCCGAAAACAGCAGGACACGTTCCCCAAGCTCGGGATCATCGGTCACCGTGATTCCACCGTCACCGCAGGAGATGTGCTTTGACTGATTGAGACTGAAGCAGCCGATATCACCGATCGTGCCGACCTTACGTCCGGCGAAAACAGTATTGAAGGCCTGGGCGCAGTCCTCGATGAGGAGGAGCTGGTGTTCCTCTGCGATAGCGGTCAGGGCCTCCATGTTACAGGCGTTCCCACAGAAGTGAACCGGCATGATGACGCGCGTGCGCGGTGTGATTCGGCGGACGACATCCTCGGGGTCAAGACACATGGAACCCGCCTCCAGGTCAGCGAAGACAGGAATGGCGTTCTGCATGAGAATGGGGCAGATCGTCCCCATATCGGTGACCGGGGCGGTGATTACTTCGTCCCCGGGATTCAGGTTTGCCGCCCCCAATGCGACGTGAATTGCCGCTGTTCCCGATGTGACCATCCAGGAATGAGCCCGACCGATGTACTGCCCGAAGGCACTCGAGAACTCCTTGACTCGCGTGCCCGCGTTGCAGTTCAGCTTCTGGGAACGGATCACCTCGGTCAGCAGGGCGATTTCGTCATCCCCGAACCGTTCCCCTGACGGACTGATTGGGCTTTTGCGGACAGGCTGTCCTCCGTGAATGGCGAGGGTACTCATAGTCTACATGTCCTCCTGCGTGGCGTTCTCTGCCCGTCCGTCCTGTCAGTGAGCTATCTTCCCAGAATGTCATCCCTCGAAATGCCGAACAGGGGGGCAATGGTCACCTGGAACTCAAAAACATCAATGGCTCGATGAATATACCGTTCCTGGCGCCGCAGCCAGCGGAACATTGACCATGCCTCTGTCTTCGCTTGATCCTCGCTGCCGGAATAGTGCAAGAACATTGCTCGGGCCAACTGGCGGCAGAGCCGGGCATGGGAAGCGAGATAGCGCCAGGACAGGGCTTCACAGGGATCCTCTGAATCCGCCCCCGCCTCGATTGCCCCAGCCATGGCATCAAGCACGCCGGGAATCTGGGTCAATGATCCCGGGGCAGCAGCCCTCTGTGCGTCGTCGGCTTCGCCCCGGATCAACCGAGGATCAAACAAGTCCGACAGGCGCTCCAGGTAACGAGAAACGTCAGGACCTCGATCCCCGAACGCGGCACGGAAATAATCCGCGGTAATCTCATTGAACGTCAGGTCGCGGTCCCAAAGCGTTCGCCCCATCGCCACCATTCCCAGGCCGGTCGGGAAAAACACGCGTTGATTCTGACAGCTGACCATGCCGTTCAGCCCGATATCCCGGAGCCGTTTCATGTCCTCATGTAGGACCTTAGCCATGGCGAATTGCCCGGGGTCTTTGTGATGGTCCCACATAAAGTGATAGTCGAAATCGAAGCTATCGCCGGCGAATTGCTCCTGCCAGCTGGCAAGAAAGGCCAGGTTCACCTGTGGGGCGCGCGGAAACTGAAGCTTGTTGCGATTGTAGGGGGGCAGAGCAATAACTGAACTCCCGGTCACCGCGAAAGGCGCCGAGTAAGAACGGGTAATCGGGGCAAACATGAGGATGAAACGGTCCGGGTTCCGGATCCGTTCCTTGGCTGGCGCCCACAGCAGGTCAACGTAGACGAGGAACACAATCCGTGTGTCCAGGCCGGCTGCAGTGAGTTTCGCGTCCAACTCGTTGAGCATGGTGACATACATATCTGCGGGAAGGTCGTCGCAGCACAGGGGGCACTCACACTGGTTGTTGCTGCCGTCTGCGAGCCAGAAATGGATGATATCCACATCCGCGTTTTCAGCGGCGTACTCAACGATTGCGTCAGTGATCGTCTCGCGAGTCGTCGGGTTGCCGTAGCAGAGGTTCGTGTTGAGAGCAATGCCTCCCCACAGCTCGCGCTTGCCATTGACTTCCGCAAGGAGCCGTTTGGAGGCGTCCGGGATAGGCCCTTCGTGCTGGAACCAGCCAGGACCGGGGATGCCAAACGGCTCGCATGTCCAGCCGTGCCCGACCATGTGCAGATCCATGCCCCGCCGCTTGACGGCCTCCCGCGCTTGGCTCGTAAATGCCCGTGCCTCCTCAACCGGGAAAGGCTTCGACGCCATGGTCGGGTTGCCTTCGTGTTCATACCACCGTTGGAAGAAATTGTAGGCTTCCCGAAACTGAATGAAATAGGCGTTGTAGCCGAGTTTGGGCATCCAGTCGATAGTATCAAGGACGTGCTCAAGACTGACTGCGCCCTCGATGCACACGCCGCGGTGTCGGTACGATGGCGTTTCATCGAGCGTGACTTGGGGTAGGATCTGGGAGAGCGCGGGGACACGCTCGCCGTCTCGCCCGGGACGCAGCCAACGGAACCCCAGCGCCGTCAGGTACCGGTAGGTCCCCAAGAGTACGCTTCTGGGGTTCGCTCCTGCGATGATGCCTCCATTCGGGCCGACATCGATGACGACCCGGTCATCCAAGGCATGCTCGCAGGCATCGGTGGGAACCGCCTCCGCGACATCAGGGAAGAGTCCAACCCAAATCGTGCTGTTGTCCGGTCTGAAGCGCTTCCGCTGCACCACGCGGAAGTCCAAGTCGGTCGCTTTGCCCAGGCTCTTTCGGAGTTCCCTGGCTGCAAGCCGAACGGGGCCATCCGCTCTCAGACACACGATCCGCTCAATGCTCATTGCTCCCTCCTGCAGTGGTTCACCAAACGACTGTCCCTCAGGCTCCGTAAAGACGGTCGAGAGTCTCAAAGGCATGCTCGTTCCCTGAGCCCCAGCGGTCGGTCAGGAACACAAAGATCAGGTCTGTCGCCGGGTCGATCCAGAGCAGCGTACCAGTCGCGCCACCATGGTAGAACCCGTTTTCGGGTTGCCTGGTGAACTCTGGCCGGTCTTCCTTCACCCATCCCCAGGTGCGCTTGCTGAACTGGTCAGTCTTCCAGCGTGGCAATGACGGCTGGGCAGCGGTCACCAGCTCGAACGTCGCCCGGCTGAACAGACGGCCAGGCTCAAGGTATGCTTGTGCCATAGCAACCAGATCCTGGGCGGTTGACCATAGCCCGCTGCCGGACATCTCCATCGCGGTGTATGCATCCATTTTCTTGCCCATCGGGACCGGGTGGTCGATCGTGGGCATGGCGCGGTCCCAACTCGAAGGCGCAAAGCCCGTGTCAGTCATGCCACAGGGGCTGAGAACGGTTTCGGAGAGGAACTCGGTCATGCTCTGTCCGAGCAGACGGGCGACGATCTCATTCAGCAGCTGGTAGGTGTAGCTGCTGTACTGCATGTTCGTCCCAGGAGAGTACAGGAGCTCATCTTCACAGAGCAATCGGTAGCTTGCGTCGGTGGTCAGACCATGTTTGAGAAAATCGGGAGCGAATCGGGCGGGCAGACCAGTGCTGTGTGTGAGGATTTGGCCGATAGTCATCGTCCGACGCCGTTCATCGACGCCGAAGTCGGGAAGGTGTTCGGTGATGAGGTCGGAGTAGCTGAGTTTCCCCTGGTCGACAAGCCGGGCGATGGCCACACCTGTAATCGCCTTTGAGATTGATGCCAATGCGTAGATCCGGCCCGCGAGCTCGGGGGCAGCCTTCCCGTCCTGGCCGAAGCACTGCATCCGAGGCGTTCCCTCACGGCCGGCGACGGCCATGACAGCACATGTGAGGTGTCCACTGGTTACATAGCCGCGGGCGCGCTCGGTGGCAGCGTCAAAGCGGGAGTGTGGGTCGGCCAAGGCTCGTCTCCTGAGAGTACCACGGGGTCCATATGGGGAACGGATGTGGTAAGGATAACGGTGCTCTTGGCGGAGTCCAGCGGAATGGAGGCACGAGAAGTGCCTTCGGAATGTCGGGGCCGAACAGTTACCCGTTGCGCAGGCGCTGCTCCCAGTCGTACTCACGCGACGTCACGATGGTCTCGATCCGCTGAATGCGGCGCTGGAGATCATCAAATGTCTTCTTGAGGCGCCTCAGGGCCGTGCCTCGGCTCTGCACGTAGGAGTGGTAGAATGCTTCATCTCCTTCCGACGTGAAGGAAAGTACGGGCTCGGGGCGCATCAGCAGAGCCATGACGAAGTAGATCCCCACGACCGGCCAGAACCCACTGAAGACAAACGCCAGAAACGCGAAGAGCCTGAGCCAGAACGGACTCACCTCCAGGTAATCCGCCAGTCCTCGGCAGACCCCGAGAATCATCCCGTTTCGTGATCGATACAGTCCCCTGCTTGGTCGTCTAGCTGAGCCCATCACCACTCTCCTTATCCTCGTCCCTGACCTTCTCGAGTAAAATCGTTTCCAGCGCCTCTATGCGTGTGGCCATCCGGCCCATGTCCTGATACATCTCCTGGATCATGCGGGTCTCGTCAATGTCACCAGGTCCGCTGGGGTCCTGCTTGCGCTTCATGACCAGGAAGACGAGAAGCGTGCCGCAGATGATCAGCACGATCGGGGTGAAGATGATCGCCACCCCAAGACACTTCGTCAAGGTGGCCCAGGCTGCGGTTACGACCGATGATACTGCCATGGCTTGTGTCCCTTCTTGATGACATTGCCACTATAGAATGTGACCGATTCACCGAGACGTCAAGACGCTGCCTCGACAGGGGGTGCCTCGACCGGAGTGTCGTCCGAGTTCCCGGCCAACTTCTGCCGCAACGCCTCAAGTTCTTTCTCAACGTCCTCGTCCCCGTCCAGTTCGGAGAAAGCCGTATCCAAGTCCGGACGTCGGGCTGGATTGATCAGATCGGCTTCAGCCTCCATTCGTTCTATCCGGTTCTCAAACTGCTCGAAGCGAACCCAGGCGTCGCTGTTGTCTGTCCTGCGAATGCCCCGTTGGGCCCGGTCTTTGCGCTGGGCATGAACATGACGACGGATCAAGGTCCGGTGCTTCTCGCGGGCCGCACGCAGCTTATCTTCAAGTTGACCGATGTCGTTCTTGTACTGCTCGATCAACGCCCCGCAGTCAGCCTGTTCCCGCTCGAGCGACGTCACCTTTTCCTGCAAGTGCTGCCGCTCCCGGATTGCTTCCCGCGCCAAACCCTCTCGCCCTCTCGCTACCGCCAGTTCGGCCCGTTCCGCCCACAGCTGTGCCCCCTCTTCCGCCTTCACGAGATCGCGGTCAATCCTCTTTCCGGTCGCAATCGTTCCGGCACAGGACGCCTTCACCTCGACCAGTGTATCCTCCATCTCCTGGATCATCAGCTTGATCAACTTCTCCGGGTCTTCGGCCTTGTCCAGCATCGCGTTGATGTTCGAGCTGACGATGTCCCGCATTCTCGTGAAGATGCCCATGGTCCTACGCTCCTTTCCCTGTAGCTCGTCGCTAGTGACAACTGTCTCCGTGTGTCGCCCGAGACAATGCAGCAGCCTTGCCAAGACACTCATCCTATCGACTTAAGTCGCGTCCAGACAATCTGTTAGTCATCACAAACGCCACCGAAAGGGGATATCGCGACATGGTGCTCGCAACCGTTTTATGGTATAGTTCACCATCTACGGGCTTCGCCCGCCTCTTTTTGTGGAGCAATCATGTCTGCAGCCGAAAACGCTCGTGTAACAGATGCCTTAGGGCAATCGGAAGCGTTCATGCTGTTTCAGGAGCGGTTGTCCCGCGCTGCCCGGGTAAACCGGCCGGTGTTGATTGTGGGAGAACGGGGCACGGGGAAGGAACTGGCTGCGACGCGGCTCCACTACTTGTCTGACCGGTGGGACGGAGGGTGGGTGACCCTCAACTGCGCCACCCTGCCGTCGACCCTGATCGAGGCAGAGCTCTTCGGTCACGAAGCGGGAGCATTCACCGGGGCGCGCGCGCCTCGAGAGGGCCGATTCGAGGCTGCGGACGGCGGAGCTCTGTTCCTGGACGAAATAGGTAACATCCCAATGGAAGCACAGGAGAAGATCCTGCGAGTGGTCGAGTATGGGACGTTCGAGCGCGTCGGCAGCTCCGTGCCGATCAACGTCGACGTCCGGATTATCGCGGCAACGAACGCCGATCTGCGGCAGCTCGTCCGGGCCGGGCGCTTCAAAGCGGATCTTCTCGACCGACTGTCGTTCGAGGTCTTGGCGCTTCCCCCTCTTCGTGATCGAGGCGAGGACATCCTCCTGCTGGCGAGACACTTCGCCAGTCGCATGTCGTTCGAGCTTGAACGTTCGGCGCTGCCCGAGTTCTCCCAGGCGGCAGAACGCTGCCTTCTCAGCTATGCCTGGCCCGGGAACGTGCGTGAACTGAAGAACGTGGTCGAACGGGCTGTCTACCGTTCCGACAACCATCTTGTCGAGCCCGATCAACTTGTCTTCGATCCCTTCCCCCCTCCCCGTTCTGACCTGCCCACGGACGGCGCCCCATCTCCTCGGACGGACATGGCTCCCGTTGCGGAGCCCGACAGGACGGCACCGCTACTGCGTGCGGATGTCGGGGCAAGACCTCTCAAAGAAGCCCTGCGACAAGTCGAGATTCACCTGGTCGGCAAGGCTCTGACAGCACACCGCCACAACCAGCGGGCAGCAGCTGCCGGATTGGGGTTGACCTATGACCAGTTCCGCGGCCTGTATCGCAAGCACCGAACAGAGCTGAGTGGGTCATCCCCAGGCGCAAGTTAGCTCGGAGTGGTGCCTGGATGAGCAGGGAGAATCGGCACGTTGGCAGTCGTCACTCCGCTTCGGGCCCGGCGCCTTTGCGAAGGTCGTCTGTGTCACTCATCATTCTCGCCTTCAGGAAGGCTGCAGCTTTCTCCCGGTCACGGGCGCAGTCCGGCGGGAGTTCGAACGGCTCTCCGACGTGCAGTTCTGCCCGCGAGAACGGTTTGGGGATCTGCGCTTTGTCCCAGCTCCTCAGTTCCCACCTGGAAGGCGCGTTGAGAGTGATGGGAATGATCGGGCAGCCACACATCTGCGAGAGAAAGGCAGCTCCCGGCTGAATCTCGTATCGAGGGCCACGCGGCCCATCCACGGGGATCGCGATTGCCGTCCCACCCTCAAGTGTCCGTTTCAGCTCCCGCAGAGCGCGCGTTCCGCCACGGCTGCTCGAGCCGCGGACAACGCTCAGGCCAACCTGATGTGCGAAGTCCGCCGCATATTGCCCGTCCCGCGATCCACTGATGAGCACGGCCACGCGTCGTCTCATTTCTTTAGGGAAACAGCCGGGCGTGAAGAGGATGCGGTTGTGCCAGAACAGGAAGATGGCGGGCCAGGGGGCACCGGAGTCAATGACACCGGTAGGATCGGAATAGCGAATACGCAGCGTCCGATGCAGTAGCCCGATGATGCGAGCAACCGTCCACGGGAGCCAAGCGGGCAAGTTCCTCTTGTTCTTCCAGGTGAAGATGCGGCGCTTCTTGCGTGATGACATGGTTTGCGGGAACCCAACCCCGTCCGGGCGATGCTTCGGACGCGGCTATTCGTTGTTCAGGACTGGTTGTTGAAGGAATGGCGTGTGGTGACTCGTCATGGGAACAGCGCGGCTCCTCTGCCGGACTCATGGAAAAACCGGTGCCAACGACGCCGAGCCGAACCCAGTGGCTCTCTGGCCAGACGCCATCGCCCGAGGAAGGGCAACGTGCGGCTACGCCTCCAGTGCAGCTCGAAGAACAGCCTCGAGTTCCTTGGCCCTGTATGGCTTCTGAACGAACCCCGACAAGCCGTCGGCATCGAACCGTTCGGCCGCCTGAACGGCATCGTATCCGCTGGCGAGAACGACGGGGATGGCAGGATCCATCTCGCGGATCTTAGCGTAGGCTTCGTTCCCATTCATGCGGGGCATAGTCAGATCCAGCATGATCAGAGCAATCTCATCCCGGTGCTTTCTGAACACCTCGATGGCCTCGATGCCGTCGGCAGCGCAGAGAACGCTGAACCCAATGCGCTCCAGCAGCCGCCTGGTGACCGTTCGCACGAGTTCCTCGTCATCCACAACCAGGACGGTGCCGGTCTGGGTAAGGGCGCCCATACCTGGAGACTTCAAGGGCGGTTCCGGCAACTCATTCTCGGAACGCGGCAAAAGGACCGTGATCGTGGTCCCCTGACCCGGCTCACTGTTCACGCGGATAGCGCCACCGTGGCCACGCACGACACCAAGAACGGCCGGCAATCCCAATCCCCGGCCAATGAACTTGGTGGTGTAGAAAGGATCGAAAATGCGCTCAAAGGCTCGAGGCTCAATGCCCTGACCGGTGTCCTTGACCTCGAGGCAAACGTAGGCCCCAGAGGGCTTCTCCTCAGCCAAGTGCGTGGTGAGGAAGAAATCGCGATCGCACTCCTTAACCCCGGTCGACAGAAAAATCCGGCCGGAGGAGCCCTGGAGAGCTTCCGCCGCATTAGTCACCAGATTCATGATGATCTGGCGCATCTGGGTCATGTCTACATCGACCGGAGGCATGTCCTGGCCAAGTTCATAGCAGATCGTGTTCTTCTGCGGAACGGACGATGCCAATAGATGCATCATCCCACGGATGAGTTCGTTCAGGTCAACCGTGCGAACGACGAACTGTCCTTTGCCCGAGTAGGCGAGCATTTGCTTACAGAGGTCAGCCGCGCTTTGGGCAGACCGGCGGATGTCTTTGATCATGTCCCGCGCCGGCGAGACGGGAGCCAACTCGCGGAGGGCCAGGTCTGCGTTCCCGAGAATCCCCATCAGCAGGTTGTTGAAATCGTGAGCGATGCCCCCGGCCATCACTCCCAGGCTCTCGAGCTTGTCCAGCTGCCGGACACGGCCCTCGATTCGGCGCCGTTCATCGTCGGGCCGTCCACAGTGAGACGCACACCTCAAGGCAGCGCGTACCTGTTCCTCGTCTGCCGGCAGCACGAGCCCCGTATATGCACCGTGGCGAGACGGGGCGCCCGGCCCCGTCGTGACGTAGAGACACGGCAGGTTGGACGGCAAGCACGCCGGAACCGCGCGGTCTATCATCACAACGTCCACGTCGGAGGCACACGCGATGGCCGCCTCCGCGTCGGCCACGACTCTGACGCTGCAGTCAAGTTCCCGCAACAAATCACAGAGCTGGTCGACATCCCCCAAGCCCTGCTGGACGACCAACACGCTGTATGTCGTGTTACTCATTGTTTGCTTCCCTCAGACACCGCGAAAGCGACCCAAGCGACCAGGCGTCAACCTGGCAAACATGACCAGGCCCCGCAATGGATCCTGCCGGATGTGTCAGCGTACACTCACTCCTGCGCGAAGAGCAATCCCGCGCCAGAAGCACTCCATAACCCACCAGCACAATTTACGCCGTATAGCCTTTGGTGGCAAGGACGTGCGTGCGAGTTGCGTACCCCCTCGGTCAGGCGGAGGAAGAACGCCAAAGCGGCTCGACGACGTGTCGCCTCCAATTCGGGTTCAGAGGTCCCGGGATTCTCTGGAAGGCGAAGCTCCGTCGAGGCCCCCCACGCGCCTGAGGGGCACCCAGTGACCAGGTCGCCCTTCCCCCCAGCGCATGCCGCGGCGGAAGGGCCGGTTACCGGAAGAACCGGCCTCGAAGGCGAGCTGATTCCCGGTGTTTGACTTCTGCACTCGGGACGTCATGCTACGAGAGACTGGTGAGAGTCGTGCCTCCAAGCCCTCGCAGGGGCGTCGGCAAGGATCGCAGAAACAGAGAGGATAGGTAGCGATGAAACGACTGCGTGTAGGCGTTATGGGACAAGGCCGAAGCGGCTTCAACATTCACGTGAAGTGGCTGCAGAAGGACCCCGAGAAATGGGAAATCGTTGCGGTCGCAGATGAACATCCGGAACGGATGACAGACTCGGCGGAGGCCTTCGGGGCCACCACGTTTTCCGACTATAAGGACCTCATCGCCAACGCTGGCGATTTGGGCCTCGACCTGATTGTCAATGCGCTCCCCAGCTACCTGCACCCCAAAGGCACGATCGCAGCCCTCGAAGCCGGATTCGACGTTGTCTGCGAAAAGCCTCTGGCCAGGAGCGTTGCCGACTTCGATAAGATGACAGCAACAGCCGAGGCGAACGGCAAAACACTGCTCCCGTTCCAGAACTCACGCTTCCAACCCGGATTCCAAAAAATCCTCGAGATCATTGAATCGGGCAAACTCGGCGAGATCATCCAGGTCCGCATCAACTTCAGCGGCTGGTCCAGACGCTGGGACTGGCAGTGCCTGCAGGAGTTCTGGGGCGGGAACCTGCTCAACACAGGCCCCCACCCTATGGACCAGGCCATTGTCCTCTTCGGAGACGGCACACCGAATGTCTTTGCCCGGATGGCCTCGGTCAACCCCTGGGGTGATGCCGAGAACTATGTGGCGCTGACGCTCTATGGTGAGAATGCGCCTACGATCGAGGTCGCGGTAAGCTCATTCCAGGCGTATCCACAGGGCGAGATGTACAACATCGGCGGAACAAAGGGCGGACTGACCGGGAACACCTCCTCCCTCAAGTGGAAATACTACGACGAGAACGTCGCCCCCGTTCAGGAGAACACCGGCGGCTGGTCTCCGAACCGCGGGTACTGCAGTGAGAAGCTGGACTGGATTGAGGAACAATGGTCCCTGACCTCGGGACTGGGCATGTTCGACCTGATCTGCCGAGGCTTCTACGACAACGCGTACAACATCCTTGTGAACGGAGCTGAGCGCATCATCACGCTTGATCAGGTCCGCCGCCAAGTCGGCGCGATGGAGGAAGCGCATCGCCAGAACCCAATGCCGAAGTGGAAACCCTTCCGGTCCTGATGCCAAGCGCATCTGAACGCCCGTTGACCGCACCCCCGGCCCCACCGCCGGGGGTGCTCTTCTGTTGGAGTCCATTCGATGACTGACTATGAGAACTGGAGAGCGACGGTCACTCTGGGGGAACCCGCCTGGATGCCTTACAACATCGGGCTGACCCGGTCGAGTTGGGCCAACTTCGGGGCGGAGCAAGAAAAGGTCGTCCTGAGTCACCCGGAAACATGGCCGCACTACCAGGAAGGGCAGTACGAACGGATGCTGGAAGGCCCGTGGTCCATCAAAGAGGATCCGACCCGGGACTTCGTGGATCAGTGGGGCTGCGTCTGGCGAACGACCCAGTACGGATTCGTCGGGACAATCGTGGAACATCCTCTATCCTCGGAAGAAGCCCTGCGCACATTCACTCCACCGCCGGCAGAGACCTACAATGGCGGACAGACGCCGGCAGACTTCGAACGGGCGGCCGCCCACCTGGCCCGAATGAAGCGGGATGGAGGACGTCCCATGGGCGGGTTGGACCACGGCTACTTCCTGCTCCGCCTCGAGTACCTGCGCGGCTTCGAGAATCTCATGTGCGATCTGATCGAGCCTTCCGACGACTTCATGCGCCTCTACAACACAGTCCACGCTCTGAACAGAGCCGCCGTGCAACACTGGATCGATGCCGGGGCCGAACTCATTTCCCTGCCGGAAGACTTGGGCGGACAAGACCGCTCACTCATCGGACCAACCTACTTCCGGCGCTGGGCCCTGCCCTGCTACAAGGAGCTCCACGAAATGGTCCACCAGGCAGGAGGGCTGACCTACTTCCACTGCGACGGCAACATCATGGACATTTCGGATCAAATTCTCGAGATCGAACCCGATGTGTTCAACCCTCAGGACCGGGCGAACGGCATCGACGCCCTGGCCGAGACCTTCAAAGGCCGAATGTGCCTTGCCCTGGACTTCGATCGTCAGCACGCCCTTCCCTTCGGCAGTCCGCAAGATATTGCGGATCTCCTCGAGTACGAAGTCAGGACCTTGGGGTCGGCCAATGGCGGGCTCATGGTCCAGGTCGAAATCCGCGGCGATGTTCCGCCTGACAATCTCGACGCGGTGGCCGCCTCGCTGGAGCGTCTCAAGACCTTCTGGTTCGAGGACTGAGTGAGCCGTATGCCCGAACCGAACGCGCCCATCATTGTCGACATCTATACTGACGGTGCCTGCAAAGGGAACCCCGGTCCGGGGGGATACGGCGCGATCTTGAGCTGTGGGGAACACCGCAAGGAACTGCAGGGCGGACGCCGGAAAACGACCAATAACCGAATGGAACTCCTTGCCTGCGTGGAGGCATTGAGGACTCTCAACACGGCCTGCAGCGTCACGATCTACAGCGACTCCAAGTACATCGTTAACGCCTTCTCCAAAGGCTGGGCTCAACGTTGGCGCCGCAATGGCTGGAAACGCAACAAACACGACAAGGCCGAAAACGCCGACCTCTGGGACGAGTTCCTTGCTCTCTCCGACCAGCACCACGTCACGTTCGAATGGGTCCGGGGCCATAGCGGCCACCCGGAGAACGAGCGTTGCGACGAACTCGCGACCGGCGCGGCCGCCCGGTCACACCTCCCTCCGGATACGGCTTACGAAGCCCAGGTCGAGCGCTCTACCGATTGGTTCGACTGACACGCGACCGGCGGCGATGGTCCGCCGAGTGTGTCAGAGCGAGTTACTCTTGGGCATACGCCATCCCGAACCGAGCCGCGACTTACGGGAGCGGTCCTTGATGGCAACGTCCGGAAGGACCGCTCCCGCAAGTCGCGCATGCGCGTCCAGATTAAGGCATGCCCTGTTCTTGGACAGCGCAATACACCACGACAGACGATGGTGTCACAGCCTCTGTCTACGTCGTCGCCCGTCGCGCGAGCGACCCCAATATGCGGGGGGACGCAGAGCGAGTCCCTGAGCGACCTGCCGTTTCGGCAGGACTGCAAAGCCCTGGCCTCGCAGGGCGAGGGCGAGAGCTTCTTCTCCGGCGGGGTCTGAGGCAGGGCCTCAGATTCTCCACAGCAACGAGTTACAGCTTGGCTTGAGGCGCATGCGTAAGTGGCGGCTCTGACGAACGATCCGGAACTACAGGTGAGAGCCTAGTTTGACTGACAAAGCACGAAACGTCATTCCCATCCGGCTCGTCGGAGGAATTGCGCTGGATATTTCAGCCGGCGATTACAGTCTGTACACGAGCCTGATGCCACGCCTCAGTTCGGCCGTACCCAACGCCGGGCCGCCTACGCGTTACGTATCGTACCAGAACGCTCCCGGAGCGCCCTCCCGCATTCAGTTCCTCGGCATTGAAGTGAACCGATTCGATGCGCTTCCCGCAGACCTGGTGGGCTGGGAGCTGACCGGCGACGCGTGGAAGATCTGGCAGATTGTGGACGACACCCCGCGTGTCGTCCATGCGGAACCGGTCCGCTGGACCTGGTACGATGCGGGCGATGGAGGGCAACGCCTGCCGACAGGGGAGTTCAGCGTTCGGATGCCTGGCGATTGGGGAGCCGAAGGAGAGGAACAGCAGCTCGTGATGGCCACGAACTGCCCGGTCTCTCCGCGTGGGGAAGGGTGCCCCGATCACATCGACTTGGTGCCGTACGATCCGACCTGGCCGAGCCAATTCGCGGCCATGGCCAAGTGGCTGATGAACACGCTCGGCTCCGGCATCGCCCTTCGAATCGAGCACTACGGCAGCACGGCCATTCCCGAGATGACGGCAAAACCGGTGGTTGACATCCTTCTTCAGGTCCCCTCGCTCGACGAGGCCCGCAGCCGTCTGCTGTCACGGCTGAATGGTCCCGAGTGGGAGTACTGGTGGTACACCGACCACATGATCTTCATCAAGCGAGGCAGACCGTTTGGAGAACGAACGCATCACATTCATGTGGCCCCGTCCCGACACCGTCTCTGGGAGGGACTCGTCTTCCGAGACTGGCTCCGTGCCCACACTGACGATGCCGCACACTACGCCGACCTGAAGCGGGCCCTCGCCGACACCCATCGGGACGACCGTGAAGCATACACCGAGGCCAAGGCAGCGTTCGTCCAGGCCATCACGGCCAAGGCAATGGCCTGACGGCAACCCCGTTTTGCGGATCCCTCCGCTCCCGCGTTCACTCCCTCAGAACTGGGATGGTCTCTCACGGTTCCATGGGTATGGTAGAAGATTGGATCGAGATCGAGAGTCACCAAGGAGATACCAGAGATGCCCAGCGACCGCCCGAATATTCTCTACATCATGACGGACGACCACGCCGCCCATGCGATGAGCTGCTACGGGAGTCGGATCAACCAGACGCCAAACCTGGATCGCATCGCCAACGAAGGTGTGCGGTTCGACAACTGTTTCTGCACAAACTCGATCTGTGAGCCCAGCCGGGCGGCCATCCTCACGGGAACGCACAACCACATCAATGGCGTGACCACGATCGGCGCCCACATCGATAACCGCCAGGAAAACGTCGCAAAAATCCTGCAGCGCAACGGCTACCAAACAGCCCTCATCGGCAAGTGGCACCTGGGCCAGGGACCGGCCCATTGGCCGACCGGTTTTGACCACTACAACATCCTTCAGGGCCAGGGGCCCTACTTTGATCCGGAAATGGTGCGTGACGGCACGAAAGTGAAGTACACCGGCTACACCACCGATATCATCACCGACCTGTCACTGGATTGGCTGGAGAACCGCGACGCCGAACGGCCGTTCATGCTCATGTACCAACACAAGGCACCCCACCGCCCGTGGCACCCGGATGACAAGCACAAAGAGCTCTACGCCGACACCGAGATTCCCTACCCTGAGACCTTTGATGACGACTACAGCACGCGCGCAGAAGCAGCCCACGCGGCAACCATGCGAATCGATCGCCACATGAATGCCATCGATGTCAAGATCAAGACTGACGGCAAACGTGACTGGCGTGACTTCCTTCCTCCCCCTGAAGACATCGCCGGCTACACCCTTACGACGGAGGATGACGAGACGGTCGCGTTCTCCAGCCAAGAGGACCTGAAGAAGTGGAAGTACCAACGTTACATCAAGGACTACCTCCGCTGCGTTGCAGCCGTCGATGATAACGTCGGCCGCGTCCTGGAGTACCTGGACGAGCAGGGACTCGCTGAGAACACAGTCGTCATCTACACATCAGACCAGGGCTTCTTCCTCGGGGACCACGGCTGGTACGACAAGCGGTTTATGTACGAGGAATCCCTGCGCATGCCGTTCGTGGTACGCTATCCCAGAGAGATCGCCCCAGGAACGGTGTCCAAGGATATGCTGCTCAACTTGGACTTCGCGCCAACGTGGCTGGACTGGGCCGGCATCGATATTCCCGACTACATGCAGGGCCGCAGCTTCCGCTGTCTGCTCGACGGCAACGCCCCGGACGACTGGCGAACCAGTATGTACTACCGCTACTGGATGCACCTGTCCCACCACAACGTGTACGCCCATTACGGCATACGCACCATGACGCACAAGCTCATCTACTACTACTCCGATTCCTGTGGGCAACCCAACACCATTGATGAACCGAAGAAGAAGGAGTGGGAGCTGTTTGACCTGGTTCACGACCCCCGCGAAGTCAATAACGTGTACGGCGACCCAGCCTACGCAAACATCGTACGAGAACTCAAGGATGAACTGCACCGCCTCCAGGCGGAATGCGGCGACAAGCCCTTTGAACCCGAAGTGGACTGACTACCATGCAGATCGAACGTCGCAAACCCCTGACCGCACGAGTGGGCCTCGTGGCGGTTGGCCATCACACGTACTGGGACCAGTTCGAGGGATTGCTCGATGACTTGATGAGCAAGTTCGGTGTCCTGAAAGACCGAGTCACCGAATGCGGGGTCGAGGTCGAGGCATTCGGCATGGTCGACCAAGCCGAGGGGGCCTATGCCGCCCTCCCCAGGATCAAAGGCGCCAATCTCGATCTGTTGTTCGTGGATATGGTGACCTATGCAACGTCCTCGACCTGGGGGGTGTTGGTCCGGGATCTGGACATCCCGATCGTTCTTGTTGCGCTCCAGCCGCTGAAGGCCATGGACTACGCACACGGGTCCACCTACATGCAGCTCTGCAATGATGACTTCTGCTCTGTCCCGGAGTTCACCGGTGTGGCCCTTCGCATGGGCCGCCCCGTGCCACCCGTGATTCTCGGCACCCTCTACGACGATCCGGTCGCCGATGCGGAAATCGCGGAATGGTGTCAAATCGCCAAGGTTCTGCATGACCTGAAAACAGCCCGACTCGGACTCATGGGACATGTGCTGGAAGCCATGCTTGACATGCACACCGATCCCGCGGCCGTGACCCGGGCCTTTGGGAGTCATGTCGTGCTCTGCGAACCGGACGACATCCTCAAGCAGTATCGCGACGTAAGTGATCCCCAGGCTCAGGCCAAGGCACGGGAAATCCTGGCATTTTTCGATACGCCGGACCCGGTGAGTGATCCCCTGACCAGCAAGCTCTCCGATGCCGATCTCGACATGGCAGCACGGGTTGCCGTGGCCCTCGAGGCATTCATCGAGCAAAAAGGACTGGACGGTCTCGCCTACTACTATGAGGCCGAAGAAGGCTCCGAGATGCGACGGGTGGTGACCAACCTCATCGTGGGCAACTCATTGCTGACCGGAGCGGGCTTCCCCATGTGCGGAGAGTTTGACGTCAAGACCTGTGTCGCCATGATGATCATGGACCGCCTGGACATCGGCGGGAGCTTTGCGGAGTTCCACCCGATCGATTTCGTCCGGGACTCCGTTCTGGTCGGCCACGATGGACCGCACCACATCAACATTGCGGAAGGAAAACCGGTGCTGCGCAGTCTGGCCAAATACCACGGCAAGCCCGGCAGCGGTGCGAGCGTGGAGTTCCAGATCAAAGAGGGTCCCATCACCATGCTCAGCATTGGGGTGAAGGCCAATGGGGAGTTCAAATTCGTGCTGGCCGAAGGCGAGTCACTGCGGGGACCGATTCCTCCCACCGGCAATACCAACACCCATGGCACCTTCCGACCCGATGTCCGCACCTTCCTCAAGAACTGGGTGGCGGAAGGCCCCACGCACCACTTCGCCCTGGGCATCGGTCACCATGCCGACACGATCGCGAAGGTCGCCGAGTGCCTGGGAATTGAGGCCGTCAACGTGACAGCCGGACTGGTGTAGGGGAAACAGCCCAATGCTATTGAGTTTCTCGGGAAGACGGTCGCGGCATGGCAGCCCCTCCCACGGTACGGGAGCACACAGTGTGGGAGGCGGTGCCACCCGGCGACTCTTTGGCCATCCGGGAATCAGAGGAACTTAATCGCATTGGGCGACAGCTCCCGCGATGGCCGAACTCAGGCGTTCAGGCCATACAGTTCGGCAGCGTTGGCTGAGCCGATGCACTCGATATCGGCATCGCTTGCACCAGCATCGCGCAAGAAGCCGACGAACGACTCCACGCCTGGCGGGAAGGGATTCTCGTCCTCGGGAACGTCGAACATGGTGCCGTAGGTCTGGAATGGGGGGCCCTTTCGAGTGGTCCAGTCAGTGCCCGAGAGCAAACGCGATATGGGGACGTCACGAACGGCCCGAGGCAAGGCCGGACAGTGAAAGTCCCGGACCTCCATCCAGAAATTCTCGGGATACGCATCAAAGCTCCCCTGGATGACGTCCAGGAACATGTCGGCCCAGGGGATGTACTCTTTCGTCGGCCCACAGCCGATGGCGTGGGCCAGAATGTACTTGGCTTCCGGGACGCGACGGACGATGGCGAGAAGATCGGTCATGTGCTGGATGCCGTCGGCTGAATCGAAGCTCTTGTAGCCTCGAACAGGCCAGCAATAGGTCCCGAGGTGGACCTGCACCGGCACATCGTAGTCGACGGCTCTACGCACAACCTCCTCACTGGCATCGCTGTCCATGCGGAAATCCATCATGTACTGCAGCATCTCCCCCAGCTGAACGAACCCCCACTCTCCGAAACAGAGATCCATCACCTTGAGGGATTCGTCCAGGAAATTGGGATTGACAATGCAGCTGCCATAGAGGCGGTCCGGGGCCTGCCGGACAAGCTCGTGGATCATGCGGTTCGCTTTGAGCATCCCATCCGGCTCGTTCCTGACCATGCTGTTGTAAACACCGTCACAGCTGATGATCAGGCGCAGGTCCGCGTCGCAGCGATCGAGCAGCTCAAGGAGATCCTCGAGCATGCTCTCCCGCTTCTCGCCATCGGGGCCGATGTCACTGACATGGATGTGGGTATCAATCCAGATTCGTTTCATGTCCGTCTTCTCCTCTCGGTAAGCCCGGGTAGCATCGGCGTGTCTGTTGGCGAGACGTAGCTGCAAGCGCAGGTTGCCCATACCGGCATTGTTGCTGGAGCGGTACCTGTTTCAGCCCAAGTAGCAGGTCCCAACACAGTAACGTCTCATCGTGCCGTGCTGGAATCAAGGCCTAACGGCCTCGAAGCGGGGCTGTTCCGTTCTCACTTGCGTGAGAGCGTGAGAGCGTGAGCACGAGAACCCGGAGACGCTATCGCGGTATCACGCTGTCACGAGCGGGCCAGATTCGTCAGGATAATGCAGCCCTGGCCTCGGAGAGCCAAGGACCTGCCCTGCTCCTTTTCTTGTAATTCCGGAATCTATTCCAATATTACAAATCATGATTACTCGTGACATCGTTCCGTTGCTGAAGCAACGACTTGCCCACTTCCCGGCTGTGGCCATTCTCGGACCACGCCAAAGCGGCAAGACCACGTTGGCCAAACAGCTTGGCGGTACGTACTTCGACTTAGAACAGACTGGCTCCGTTCTCCGTCTTGATGCCCGTTGGGATGCGTTGGTAGCCGACGAGGATCTGCTGGTTCTGGACGAGGCCCAGGAGGCCCCGGAGTTCTTCCCCAGACTACGTGGTGCTATTGATGCTGATAGGCAGCGCACAGGGCGCTTCCTACTCCTGGGGTCGGTTTCTCCCACACTGATGCGTGGCGTATCGGAGTCTCTTGCGGGGCGCCTGGCTCTCGTCGAGCTTTCCCCATTCCTCCTTTCTGAGGTCGGGGAAGAACGCCTCGATGACCTCTGGCTGTTCGGCGGGTACCCTGATGGAGGCATCCGTGACAGCGCAATATATGGTCCATGGCAAGAGTCGTACCTGGCTCTTCTTATGCAACGAGATCTCCCCGCCTGGGGGTTGCCCGCCAAACCGAGAACTACCGATCGGTTGGTTCGCATGCTGGCCGCGATGCAGGGCCAGACGATGAATGCAGCGCGTCTCGGGTCAGCCCTTGGCCTGGATAGCAAGACGGTGGCCGGGTACTGCGACTATCTCGAAGGAGCATACCTGATCCGGCGCCTTCAGCCATTCCACAGCAACATCCGCAAGCGTTTGGTCAAGTCTCCGAAGGTGTACTGGCGGGACAGTGGTCTGCTGCACCACCTGCTTGGCACCCGAACTCTCGATGAGCTTTTTGCCCAACCGTGGGTCGGGCACAGTTGGGAGGGGTTCCTGGTGGAGCAGACCATCTCCTCTCTGGCAAGCGCCGGTAGCACCGCCAGACCGTTCTTCTTCCGCACGTCTGACGGATACGAACTCGATCTGGTCCTGGAGTGGGGAGGGGAGCGTTGGGCAGTCGAGTTCAAGCTCACAAGCAGCCCCACGGTCGACATGGTCGATCGTCTTTCAAAGACAGCTGACATGATCGACGCATCGCGGCACATATTGGTGTGCCGGACGACCGATGAAGTGGACACGGGCCGACTGCTTGTCACGAACGCCGGATGCTGGCTCCGCCAGCTTGCAGGCAGGCACTGACCGACTCGCGGCTACCCCTCTCGCTCCAAACGGAGCAGCAACTCACTGACTGCCGCCGGTCTGATCGAGGGCCACAGCGAGGGGGATGGTGAATGTGGTGTCCCCCTTGAAAGTCCGCCGCGGGAAATAGACCTCCGCTGTCTTACCTTCTGACCTGCGAAGCCCGGGGTCACGGGCCAGGACGATCCGGGTCTGCCCATCCTGTTCCTCAATCGAGTCGATTTCATGTCCCTGGGTGAATCCCCCAGCATGGGTAGCGATCAACCAGGAGCCACGCAGATCATCCCCGGCCGGCACGCCGCCTTGAACGATGAATGCGTCGACCGACGCCCCATCGAGTTTACGCTCGACGCCCACGACAGTCCCGGTAAGGGCCTCCTGGTGGGTTCCCAGGCTGAACTCCCCACAGCGAAGCTCGTGCCCCTCCACGAGATGACCTGCGATTACCTCCCCGTCCGGGCTCGCCTGCCTAACAATCCCGATTGATCCCCGCAGGAGAACACCGTCGACGGTCTCCCGGCGGGGGTAGGGAGGAGAATCCACCGTGTAGAGAATCGTGTCAATGCCCTGGTCGTGCGAAATCCGCAAGGCAACCACGCTGTCATCCGGCTCAACGAGAGCAACGCGCTCTACTCGCGTGACGAAAGGGCGCCCAAGGAGAGGTTCGTGAACCGCGGTGAACACGCTGCGAAGCGGGGCGTCACCACGGCGGCGAACCAACAGCTGTGGCATCCAGAAGTCGTAGAGCTTCCGCATATCGCCCTGCGTCCCGGTTCCCATCCGCCGAATGGACGGCGCACGCCCCAGGAGAATCTCGCATGGTCCGGCATCGATGTAGGTCCGAAGGATATGTTTGGGGTCGGCCTCGTAGGCGATGTCGACATGGAAGGCCCCAGTCGCCTCAGCTGTGCGAACATCGCGGATCATCCCGTAGGGATCGTACGAAGACGTAATTGCCGTGGGTTCTTCCCATGCTTCACCAGGCTCAAGGATGGTCGGGCGAGTTCCGGGAAGATCAACGCTGCAGGTGGCGACAGTGTCCTCGTCAGCGTCTCCATGCAGCGCCCAGTCGTGAACCTTGCCCCCGTGCACACGGAAAACATCCACGACGTAGGCGTCGGCATCAGAGATGGGAACCATGACAAGCAGGCGGCGGTAAGCATCCGGGCCGGCTGTCTGCTTGTAGCCACGCTGACCGTCGGCTTCGACCAGGCTGATGCCCCCGAGATCAGGAAAATAACGCAGCAGATCGCCGTCGGACTTGCCTCGCCCGACGTATTGGTTCTCTCGATCCACCACGACCGTGTTGTGCCCGACCGTCCCCGCGGTCAAACACCGTCCCTGGGTCCAGGTGTAGCCAAGATCGGGGAGCATCTCACGTCCTTTGGCAAACAGCGTCAGGTTGAGATTGTCGCGGTGTGCGTGGCCATAGGCTCCGCCGAAATGGAGTTGGGCCTGCATTTGGTCGGTGCCTTGTCCGCGCCCCAGGGACGCATGCCCGTAAGCCGGAGCAATGGTGGATGTCGTCCGGTCACGTGGCTTTGAGCGTTTCTGATTGGGCCAGGTGTCATGAACAGCTGTCGAGCAACCGGTCGGGAAATCAAGCACGGAAGGAGCACGCTCTGCTCGTTTGAAGAAAGGGATGTCCTTGCTGGGGTCAAAGCTGTCGAATCGCGTTCCGTCAACAGGGCCAACAAAGCCCGGTGGGTCCGTGTGCCCCGCCACGACACGGAACGCGCTCTTGAGCCCGCCGATCGTCATGTAGTGGTAGGATGGACTCTCGTGCCAATTCCCATCCCGGAAGAACCCCTCATCGACGTTGCGCATGATCCGCCGCACCGATTCATGGACATATGACGGCTCGTCGATGACCCGTCCCAAAATGGCCATACCGGCGATGTCGTAACCGACGACATTCCCGATCACATAGGTGCTCGCGTGCGCGATCCGGTAGGTCTCCCGCAGGAAATCGTCTTCGAATCGCTCCCGCACGTCATAGCCCCGGAGAGTAGACAGCGTGTCGAACTCCGCGCTCTCGCAGACCATGTCGTAACAGGCGATCGCGGTCTTGGGAATCTCGCAGTGGAAGAAATTCCAGCGTCCGGCGTCCCACCCGTAAGGGGGTTGTTGATCCTTACAGAAGCGAATACCCGACATATGCCGATTGTGAAGAGCAGGATAGTGCGGGTAGACCTGAGCAAGACGATCCAGGACCAGCACAACCGGACGGGCATAGACGTCGTCCTTCGTTATCTGGTACGCCCGGGAGAGATTCACACACTGGTTCAGCAACCACGCTCTCTTGAGCTTCCACCGGAACCCGGTGAAGAAATGCCGGGCATCGCGCGCCTCGTTGGCGTAATATGGAATCCGGACCTCTTCTCCCAACAGGTTTTTGCCCACCATTTCACGATCTTCAGGAAACGCCTGGGTGGGGAAAGCGACCTTGCTGCAAAACCGGCAGGTGAGCTCCTCCGGGCGCTCGATGGTCCAGGTCAGAACGCCGTTCCCCTCGACTCCTCCGTAGCAGTGGGGACACTCGCAGAAGGAGATGAAACCGTGCGGCGGCACGAAAGAGAAGAGCTCGTCATCCGACATCGCGAGGACGCGTTGAGCGGCTTTCTCGTACGTGGCTCTGAGAGCCGGATTCACCTTGTGGCCGTAGACGGGATGTGTGATTTGGAGCGCCGTGCCTCCACCCAGCAAACGTGTCGCCATGAGAACCCCCACTGCCGCACCCCAGGCGCGTGCTCGGTATCTGTGTGCGTACATTCAAGACCCTTCCGGTTCAGGAGCCAAGCCGATGCCACTCCATGTAAGAGAGGCCCTGGTACACGGCTTGTCCACTTTCCCCCCACTCCAACTCCGAGCGGCATCCCACAACCTCGCGGTCAAGTGGACATGATAGTAGATTCCTCGCCGGACGGAGTGTGAGTGCCATGAGTACACGCAGGCAACCGAGCTGAACTGCTTAGGACAAAACAAGATGAAACAGACACCGCTGGCTCTGGGCCTTCTCGCCGTCACCTCGGCAACCTGTGGAGCAGCCCCTGAGTTGCTCTTCTCTCCCTCAGAGATCCCTGCCCTGCAGAAACGTCTCGAGGAGCCACGTCACGCGAAGGTCTGGGAGTCAATCAGGGAATCGGCCGAAGCCGAGCTTGACATTGACCCGGCGACCGTGGATGCCGCAGAAGGGAAGCCGCGCATACAAACCCTCGCTCACGCCTTTGGGCGGAGGCTCACCAACTGGGTCCAGACTCTTGGATTCGTCTACCAGATGACCGGTGAAGAACGGTTCGGACGCAAGGGAGCTGAACTGCTGGTCGCGATGGTGCGCAAGCTCCCTGCCGAGGATCCGCGCGCGGCCAAGTCCTTTGCGGGAGCACGAGGCGACCTGATGCGCGCCTTTGCCATTGGATTGGACTGGTGCGGCGACCAATTGACCGATGAGGAGCGGGATGTGGTGGAAAAGACCGGAGCCGACTACATCCGGTTCCTGCACCGCGAAGCAGGAGGCAGAAAGCCATGGTGGGCACCACACCACAATTTCATGGGCGTCGCCATGGGAGCAGCTGGAGCCCTCTCCCTCAAACTCCAGGGCCGGTTTCCTGAAGAAGCCCCAGGCTGGACAACGATCTGTGCCGATCACGTGGAGACGTGGTTTGGTGAAGGCTTCGACGCCGATGGAGCCTATTACGAGGGTGCCCTGTACGCACACTACGGCCTGACCAACGCAATTCTGTTCGCCCACGCCCTCAAGCGCCAGGGCAAACGCGATCTCCTGCAGCACCCCCATCTCCGTCAGACTCCCAAGTTCTTCGCCATGTCGATGCTTCCGGGAGAAGGCGTCTTCGATGCACGGAACGACTCGGGTTACACAGACTTAAGCGATCCCTTCATGTTACGCCTGGCGGAGGAATGGCACGACGGCCTGGCCCGTTGGGTCTGGGACCAGGCAGGCCGGAGCCTCTCCCCTCTGAGCATCATCTGGGCGAACGACATCGCGCCCACGCCTCCGGAAGAGCCGCTCGCAAAGCACTTCAAAGGTCGAGGGCTTTGCGTACTTCGCACAGGTTGGAGCGAGCAGGATGTCATGTTCTCAGTGGAATCCGGGACGTTCCGAGAGGTCACCCACAACCAAGGCGACAAGGGGTGCTTCACGCTCTACGGCCTGGGCCGTCGCTGGGCCATAGATTCGGGTTACGGTAACAACCAAAAGCCGCAAGGCCGAGACCAGACTGTGGCGCACAACGGCGTGCTGATCGATGGCAAGAGCCAAGGCCTGAGCGGAGCCGGAGCCGGAACTGACGGACAGATTCTCGCCTATGACTGGGACACCGTCCAGGGCTATGTGCTCTGCGACATGGCGGACGCCTACCGGCAGAACAGAAAAGGCCGGAAGAGCGTGCCCGTCACCCGGGCTCTGCGCCATTGTTTCTTCGTGCGCCCTCAAGACGGAGTGCCCGCCTATGCCGTGACTCTGGACGATTTTGCCGTCGACGATCAGCCGCACACCTACGACTGGCTCCTGCATACCAGCGGGGCCAATCGCATCGAGGTCAATGAGCACGGCGCGACGATCCACCCCTACAACACAACCGGGACGGGTTACGTCAGCACGCCCGGAGAAACGGAGGGCGAGGGCTCGTGCGCTATGCCGTTCGAGATCGTGAAAGCGGGAGTCTACTCGGTGTGGGGACGCGTCCGGGCCGGAGGCGAAATGAGGCCAAAATCGGATTCGTTCTTCGTGACCGTCGACAATGGCGAACGCATCACGTGGCATATGGGCTCAAAGGCGGCATGGAATTGGGCCCGTGTAGGCGAGGGTATACACTCCGAAAAGCGAGGCTTCGATCTGCCCCCGGGAAAACACGTCCTGCGCGTCGCGACGCGCGAGCGGGAAGCACAGCTCGACGCGGTGGCGATCATTCCCGGCGATGCGATGCTCCTCGATCACCCACGGACGATTCTCATTGAGCCGGAAGCCGGCGTGATCGTCCCGCCAATGGTCGTCGTGCCTGCGCCCCCGGCCGCCAAGATGCCGCGACTGGAGCTGGTGATCGCGGCATCCTCCCCGACCACGCGAACACAGGACTACTACGACGCGCACCCCCGTCTGACCGTCAGCACCAACGCCGTGTCCCCCGACTTCAGGGCAGTCCTGTTGCCACTCCCCGGTGGGATGCCGTCTCCCAGGGTCAACTTCGAAAAAACACCCAGAGGCCCCCGAACGACGATCATCCGGTGGCCCGGTCGCGAAGATCGCATCGTGTGGACACCGCGCACGGCAGAGCCCCCCGCCTTGACGCAGACGCCCAAGTAGCCTCGGAACCGGCGGACGTGCGGATTCACCGCCCCTCTCCGCGGCGAAAACGAGTTGGCGAGACACCGATAGTTCGACGAAAAACGCGAGAGAAGTGGAGTGGGTCGCGGAAGCCCACACGGGAGCTGATCTCGCTGACCCGCAGGGCAGTGCGCTGCAGCAGATCACACGCGTGCTCAATCCGCTTTGCCGTCACGAACTTCATCGGGCTCGTCCCCATCTCGCCCTGGAACACGCGACAGAGCTGGGCGACAGACAGGCTTGCCGCCCGGGCGACATCAGGGAGGGCCAGGGATGGGTCCTCGAGCCGCTCCTCTACCAGTGCGAGTACGGCTTCACACGCCGACGACCGTAGTGACATGTCACTCTCGCCTGCCACACTCTCACGGACCTCCGCCAGCAGACTCAGCAATTCTGCTTTCATGCGGTAGCGGTGTGCCCCAGCTTCCCAGGCATATTGCCGAGCGACGGCCTCATACTGAGCGGTCAATCGGGCCGGATGTCGAACGGGGGCCGTGAGCAAGAGCGGTTCCACCAACCACTCCGGATGGGGGAAGTCGACTCGCGGATCCAGTGATACGCACCAGTACGCCCAGTTCGTACGCGGCGTTCCGCGGTTGCCGAAGTGCGCATTCAGCACAACCAGCGTGTTCGGCACCGACCAGGCGCGTAACTCTCCCACTTCGATCAGCGTTTCGGAACCCGCACGATGAAAACCGAACTCCAGCAGAGAACCGGGAGCCGTGTTGACCGGCAGTCGATCCTCCTTAGCATAGCGGACGGGGGCCTCCGGAAGGAGGCTCACCCAAGACAGGACCTCCTCCGCGATAATGCGAATTCTATCCATGTTTTGGCAAACACCATCCATACGCAATCCCTTCACGTCACCCAGGTAAGCTAGTACTGTGGACTGAGACGGTCAACTGCGAAGAACGGTACAGGTTGAGTGTTGGCAGATTCCGGCCTGTGACGGCCAGCGCTCCCCACCCCAGGAGAAGTGTAGCCATGCTGAATCAGACAGAGATCGCCGACGCGTTGAGCCGTGGCAAGTTCGATCCGCCCTGGCGCTGTGAACCGCTCCTCGGCAGCACCTACGGCGAGGAGGAAGTGGATGCCGCAGTTGCCGCAATCCGCGAGGCCATGGACGTGAGCAAAGGGTTCGGGTTCTCCGCGTCCCCGATCCCCGAGTTCGAGCAGGCGTTCGCCGATCATGTCGGCTGCAAACACGCCGTCGCAATCAACAGCGCGGGTCCGGGCCTCGATATAGCGATGCGGTATCTCAATCTGCAACCCGGCGACGAAGTCATTGTGCCATCCGCCAACTACCAGGCAGCGCCTCTGGCCGTCTTCGGAGCGGGAGGGCAGGTTGTCTGGGGAGATATCGACCCCCGGACCTTCCAGCTTGACCCGGCGGACGTGCAAGCCAAGTTGACTCCCCGAACGCGGGCCATCTTCCCCGTCCACATGAACGGCCTTTCCGCCCCCATGGACGAGCTGATCAAGGTCGGGCACGATAACCCCCATCCGCAACACGGTCGGCTCCCCGTCATCAGTGACGCGGCAAGGTCCTGTGGTGGTGGCTACAAGAACGGCAAGATCGGCAAGAAGGGGCTGATGACGGTCTTCTCATTCCACACAATGAAAAATATGACCACGCTGGGCGAGGGAGGAATGATCACCACTGACGACGACGATGTCGAACGCTATTGCCGGTCGGTACGTATGTATGGCGGAGGGGTGGGAGCCTGGGGGACAAGCAATGTCATGACCAAGGTGCAGGCTGCGGTGGGACTGGTCCAGTTGAGCAAACTCGACCAGTTCATCGATGCCAGACACCGCCTGGCGGAAGAACGGCACAAAATGCTCGAGGGCCTCCCTGAAATCATACTCCCCCACGAACCGGAGGATACACGCCACTCCTTCTACCTCTACACCTGCCTGGTCTGCGAGGAATGGGCCGGCGAGAAACGGGACCGGCTCATCGCCATGATGGACGAGGAGTTCGGCATCGGCTGTGGAGTGGCCAATCGACCAGTCTACGTCTCTCGGAAAATCCTCGCCGAACACACGACGGGACAGAGAACCCCTGTGGCGGAGGCCATCGGCGAACGTCTCTTGTGCGTCTCCTTGCACCCGGCAATGACCGACCATGAAAACCGGACGATCGCCGCCGCTCTCATCCGCTGCGTTGAGCGGCTGCGCCATTGATCCCGAATGGCGTTGACGTGTGCCCCCGGCGACCTCGTGTCGTTACCGCATGAAATTCTGCTCCGACCGACTTGGGGCTGTCCTCTTCGTCACAGGTCAGCCGCAGCTGAGGCAACCCGGTATGGCCATCTGTCCGGAACTCAACACCTCCTCAGCATCCGGAGACACCCGCACGAGCTCAAGGAACGCTCGTTTCCCCTACACTCGCTCCATGTGGCTCAGGAGGCTACAGCCGGCCCCCTTGCGGCGACGTAATGTGTCCCCTTGCATCCTCGTCTCTGGATACCAATTGGCACGTTTGCGGCCATATTAGGAGGCACTCGATCCACGCCGGCCGGCGGCCCGACCGAGAAGACACCGGTGCCGAACCGGTGCGCCCGTCATGGGCTTGACATCCGATTTGCCCCCAGAAACGAAGAGGCTCCGGAATGAGCACATCGCTCCCAACACAGATACCCGTCCGGACGCATGCCCACGCTGAGTTCATTGACATCACCCCCCAGCTCTCCTCGAGCATCCCAGCCGGTTTCTCCGGCGTGCTGACCGCATTCTGCCAGCACACCACTGCAGGGCTGACCATCAACGAAAACGCCGATCCTGATGTCATCCACGATCTTCTCGGCGCCCTTGACCGGATTGCTCCCTGGCGACACGCCGACTACAGGCACGGGGAGGGAAACAGCGCCGCCCACCTAAAGGCGTCGCTTATGGGCAGCAGCGTTACAGTTCCCGTGACCAATGGCCGCCTGGTACTTGGCACATGGCAATCCGTGTTCTTCTGTGAATTCGACGGCCCCCGCTCCCGCCGAGCCGTCGTGCAGCTTCTGCCCCGGGCTGAAGCCGGAGCTTGAGTAGACCCGATCGCCGCTTCAAAGACAGGACCAATACATGATCATCGGCCTAGGCATCGACGTGATCGAGGTCGCCCGGATGCAACGGACAATCGAACGCTACGGGGAGAAATTCCTGGACCACGTGTTCAGCTCTGATGAGCAGGAAGATGCACCAAAGGGGGCAGGGAAGCCCTCGTACTACGCCGGGCGATGGGCCGCAAAGGAGGCCGTGGCCAAGGCCCTCGGAACGGGCATCGGCAAGGACTGTGGCTGGACCGATGTCCGCGTCCGACGCGATGAGCTCGGCAAGCCACGGATTGAGCTTACAGGGGCAGCCGCCAAGACGTCAGAGAGGCTTGAGGCAGAAAACATACATATCAGTATTAGCCATGAACGGCATCTCGCGTGTGCCTCAGCCGTGATCGAAGCAGCCCCTAGATCACCTTCCCCGCTACCCTGAAGCGCTCCTGTCAAGCACAATCGCTCCGCGCCGCGCAAGATTTCCGCATTATTATGCTAATACATAGTTGTATGCTATCACTTCTTTGCTATTGTAAGAGTTGATACGCCGAGAGAGCTCCACATGGGAGCGGCTGAGAGTGCGGAGAACGCAATGCAGATATGGGTCATATGTGTCGGTGACGAGATTCTCAGAGGACACACTCTGAACACGAACCTGGCCTTTATCGGTGACACGTTGGCGAGAGAGGGATACAGCATCACCCGGGAATGCACCATTCCGGACGAAGAGAACATCATTGCCGCAACCCTTACCGAGAGCCTGAATTCAGCGGATCTCGTGATCACCACCGGCGGCCTTGGGCCGACCACGGACGACATCACCCGTACGGTCGCTGCCGGTGTCCTGGAAAGGCCGCTCCAGTTCGACCCGGACATATTGGCGGGAATCAACGCCTTCCTGCGGAGCCGCAATGTCTCCGTCCCGGCTGATGCACTCCGGCGGCAGGCAATGGTCCCAACGGGTACGGACACACTCACGAACGCCAATGGGACAGCGCCTGGTCTCTGGTGCCAGCTCGACAAGCGAGCCCTCCTCATGCTTCCGGGACCGCCCCGTGAGCTCGAACCTATGTTCCGGACCCATGCGCTGCCTCGAATCAGGCAGGCGTGGCCTGCTCATCTGGCTACCAGAACGTGCGAAGTGTGTGGCCTGGCTGAGTCAGTTGTGGCCGAACGCGTTGAGCCTGTTTTGGAGGCATTTCCAGAAGTCCGCCCGGCCTATTGCGCACGACCAGGCCAGTTGACCCTCACGTTGACCGCCCACACGTCTCAACGCGAGGAACTCGAGCGGGCGTTTGCGGAGGTCCATCCTCCACTCGGAACGCACGTCCTGCCTGCAGACTGCAAGACTGTGGGTGCAGCCGTGGGCAAGCTCCTGATGGCCCGCTCCTGGAACCTCGCAACGGCTGAGTCCTGTACGGGAGGAGCCATCGCCAAGGCGATCACCGACGTCCCCGGAGCATCTGCCTTTTTCTGCGGCAGTTTTGTCACCTATGCCAACGCGTGGAAGGAAGCTTGCCTCGGGGTCCGCCCGAAGACGCTTGCAGCCCATGGCGCAGTCAGCCGGGAAACAGCGGAAGAGATGCTGGATGGACTGCTCGCCAGGGATGGCGTCGATGCGGGGATCGTCGTCACCGGTATCGCTGGTCCAACAGGAGGGACACCGGACAAGCCCGTCGGCCTCGTTTTCGTGGGTACCGGCTTCAGAACCGTTCGCCGGGTTGAACGTTGCGTCTTCCCTGGCAACCGCGAATCGGTCCGTCTGCGCACAGTTGCCGTCGCCCTCAATCAGCTGCGGCAGAGCCTTCTCGCCGTCGGGGATGAGGCCTGAACCGCGGAGGCCCTGCTTCCGAGATTACTTACATTGTTGAACGTCAGGACACGATCACCTAAGAGAAAGGGAGAAACACCATGGCAAAGGACGCCGCAAAAGCAGATCCGAGAGAAAAGAACCTCCAGATCGCCATCAGTCAGATCGAGAAGGAATTCGGCAGGGGCACAGTCATGAGGCTCGGGGAGGATGCCCTGACCGATGTCCCCACCATCAGTACCGGGGCTCTCTCACTGGATATCGGCCTCGGAATCGGCGGCGTCCCCCGAGGACGTGTCGTCGAGATCTACGGCGCTGAATCGTCCGGAAAAACAACGATCTGTCTACACATCATCGCCAACGCCCAACGGGCAGGTGGCATCTGTGCCTTCGTCGACACGGAACACGCCCTGGACCCCCAGTATGCAGGCGTGATCGGCGTCAGCACCGAAGACCTGCTCGTATCGCAACCCGATTGCGGCGAGGACGCTCTCAACATTGCCGAAACTCTCGTCCGGAGCAACTCGATCGACGTTCTGGTTCTGGACTCGGTGGCGGCATTGGTGCCACGCGCGGAGATTGAGGGGCAGATGGGGGACACGCATGTCGGGCTCCAGGCCCGCCTGATGTCACAAGCGCTGCGGAAACTTACCGGCGCCATCAACCACAGTCGGACCTGCGTGATCTTCACCAACCAGATCCGGGAGAAAATCGGGGTCATGTTCGGGAATCCTGAAACAACCCCTGGTGGTCGAGCACTCAAGTTCTATTCGTCAATCCGCTTGGAAATGAGGCGGATGGCAACGATCAAAGCCCCCGGCGGCGAAGCCCTTGGCAATCGCGTCAAAGTCAAAGTCGTGAAGAACAAGATGGCCCCGCCTTTCCGGATCGCAGAATTCGATATCATGTACAACGAGGGAATCTCCCGGGCAGGGTCGATCCTTGATGTCGCGATCGAGATGAAACTCATTGAGAAGCGAGGGTCGTGGTTCTCATTCGACGATGAGCAGATCGGGCAGGGACGCGAGCAGGCCAAGAAAGCACTGCAGGAGGAAAAAGGCCTGGAGAACCGGTTGCTCACCAAGATCAGGGAGCAACTCAGCGAGCAGAACGTGCGGCTGAACATCGGCTCCTGTGGATCCGCTGAGGACGAGCCTCCGGCGACCGATGGCCACGATGCCGAAGGCGCTGAGGAGTAGGCCCTCAAAGGGGTCTGAGTGAGGGGCAGCGGATGTGCCCCTCAAGCCCCCCGGGCGTTCAGGATGACTGGGCGCGCCGGACCACAAGCTCGACCTCGAAAGATGGCGTCGGCAGGCTGAATCGCGCGACACGGTACAGACCGAAGCGGTTCGCCCGCAAGGTGTCTTCCAGGGCGCAGTTTGTGGCCTGGGGGGCAGCTACTGCGAACTCCCACCCGTCACAGCACACGACCAGTGAAACGGGGGTGACGGTGGTCTCAGCGTTGCGTCTGCCATCCGTCACAAAACAGGGGATTTCGTAACCGGCCTGCCGACAGACGCCCTGCAATGCGACAGCCACGCGCAGCCGCTTCTGCGTGAGGAGAAATGCCTGTGTGACCGCTCCGACCGGCAAGCGTTCCTCCGAATGGAACGACCAGCGAATGGTCGCTTCGGCAGCTTCGGGTGCTCCGGCCCCATCGACGACATTGACATCCTCGATCTCCGAACGAGAAGTCTCCGCCAAACTTACCCACGCCCCATCTGCGGTCTGCCAAACCGGTCCGATGCAGGCGGCTCGCCCGGGCACACCGGCACCCGTGAGAAACGCGGGGGTACCGGGAATGCTGGCAGACAGAGCAAGTCCCGGTGGTGCGTCGGTATGCTGAAGCCGCCCCAGGCCGGTTGCGTCGTAGTTCGACTGAGCTCGGGTGTCGATCTCCATATGTGTGCCCCCGCAGTTGATGAAGACCTTGTGGAACTCGGGCCAGAGACTGAGAACTCCGGGTGGCGGAGTGCCTTTCGAGGGAGAGAGAGGGGCGGAGAGTACCCGCGGTGCCATTAAGGCCGTTCGGGCGAAGAGGGAAGCAGCGAGAAGACCGTAGTTGGCATACTCACCATAGGCGCCATCTTTGCCATGTCGTGACGCAGGCGGAAACCAGTTCTTGATGTAGCGCAAGGGAGTTTCCTGCAGATACGGGAGGCAGGCGCGGACTGCGGCAGCGGCGGCAAGGGCAAAAGGAGTCCCGCCCGTCGCGGAGCTACTGGCCGCGGTTGCTTGTCGGCGCTGGTGTTCGCAGAGGTAACACAGCATTGCCTCATTGTGCAACAGCCCGTTGGACCGGCCCCCGTATGGGGCGTAACCACAGGGCGAGAGCATGTGCAATGTGGCGCCCCCGGATCGACGCAGGAGCTCGCGGATACGTTCAGCATGCGTGCCATCATACCCCCACTCCATGAGTTCCGATAAGTTCTGGCGCACCATGAGATCGTACAGCATCGGGTCACCTGGATCGCGATACATCCCCTTGGCCGTGAAAAGAGGCATCTCCCAACCAAGGACGCACTCGACCCAGTCCGGGTCCCCCGAGAGTCCGAACCGGTGCCGCAGCCATTCACCCACTGCTGCAGAAACGCCGTAGTTGTGCAGGGCAGTTCCGGCCCGAAGGCGATCCTCCACAACAAACACCGCCGAAGCACGAAGGGCCGCCAGAGCGTCTCCCCAGCGGCGGTGGACAGGTTCGGACGTGTGCGGCGTCATCAGATGCCACGCGACCGCCATCTCCTTGATGGTCAGATCCAGGACGCCAGGGGGGAAAGGCCCGCCGTCCGCAGCATGCTTCAGTATGCCCGTGGACAGTTGGTCGAAGCATCGTGAGACGACTGGGACGAGGTCCGTTCGGCCCGACTCAGCGATGAGGACAGACGCGGGACAGACGAAGCGAGCCGACGTCCCGCCTTGCCAACGGTCATCGCTCCCTTCGACGGGGTCGATCACGAACCCTCGATCGTCGACCCATGCCACCGCCTGGTCAATGATCTCCCGGGCTGCCCTGAGGTAGACATCGCGCGGCGTCTCCGCAAGGGTGCCCTCTTCACCCGCAAACGGACGAGAGGAAGCGGCTGGAGCGACTGCGCTCGGAGGCAGGTCGGGCAGGCCGGTGATAACACCTTCAATCGACATTGGGTCCTCCAGATTGGGCAATGCTCGGAGCGAGGCTACGATACACAGGGCGGACCATTCGGCAATAGTGCCGTGCAGCCACATGCAGCTGGTGGAGATCCTGCATTCTCACGGGACGGACCGCCGATCAGATGGCAGAGCCTTCTGAACGGTCGGCGGGGAGAGAGAGCGTCATCCAACCCTACAAGACGAATCTGGTGGCGTTCGAGTAGCCCAGCACAGCACCGTTACCACTGGGACAGGCGAATGGGCAGGGGATCGATGTTCGTGTGAATCCTCTGCAGTAGGCGCCACAGCATATCCTCTCTCGTCGCCCGACAGCTGGAATCGCCATAGAGGTTCGTTTCCTCGCCGGGGTCGTCACGGAGATTGAAAAGCTGCCCATACTCCGGACCGGCCGTGGGGTAGATGTTCAACTTCCACTCATTGGTCCGCAGTGTCTGAACCGCACAGTATGGGCCATTCGGCTGGCCATGTGCCATTGGCCCGAGGTCGTGCATATCCGAGTGGATGTCGTCGCGGGCGATCGGGTGGCCGTCAACGATGCTGGCGGACCAGTCGATTCCCTGGACTCCTGGATTGACGTCCATCCCCAACAGGCCAAGCAGGGTCGGATGGACGTCGATCGACTCGACCATTCCAGGCACACGACGCCCCCCGCCGCGACCTGTGGGCAAGCGCAGGAGCAAGGGCACGCGCAGAAGCTCATCGTAGTGGATCGAAGGCTTCCGGAGAAGACCGTGGTTCCCTGCGAACTCGCCGTGGTCACTTACGAAAACGATGATCGTGTTGTCCAGTTGGTCGGTCTCCTCCAGCGCGGTCAGGAGGCGTCCTACCCCGTCATCAATGCAGCTGATCGAGGCGAGGTAGTGGAGCATAAGACGACGCAGTACGTCCGGCGCGTACCGCAGCGCCTCATCGACTGCGTTTGCAGCCGGGTCCGGGATGAAGGCGCCGTCGGTGCCGCCATGCCACTCGGGAGCCGGAATGTCAGCAAGCGAGTACCGGGCCAGCTGATCCGCAGGAGCCTCAAAAGGATGATGAGGGGCAATGAAGGAGCAGAACGTGAACCAGGGCGCCGAACGGTCCTGCTGGCGAATGAACGCCTCGGCAGTCTGGGAAATGTACGTGGACTGATGCCATTTGGTGGGGAAAGGCGAAACGAACTGGTCGGGAAGCCAGCCCGGCTCCGGCGTGCCGCGGGGCTTGTCAGCAAGCTCAGGACAACGCTCCCTGAGCCAGGCCCGGAAGTTGCCCTGGTTGGCGTCGTCACACCCAATGTGAGTGTCGAACCCGTAACTCTCCTTGACTGGGTCATCGGGAAAGGGAGGGAGAACGGCCTCCGGGGCGAAAGCCCGCCAGTCCAGGATGGGGACATCCGAGCCGAGCTGATCACGCGTGTAGCGTTCGGGCGTAAGATGGACTTTGCCGAAAGCCCCCGTGCTGTAGCCAGCGCGCCTGAGAAGCTCGGGGAAGGTCGTCTCGGCAGGAGGAAGAACACCCATGCCGCGGACGCGAACGGTAGCTGGATATCGTCCAGTGAACAGGGCCGCTCGGGAAGCCATGCAGACGGGGCTCTGACAGAACGCGTTCTCGAAGACGATGCCCTCAGCGCCGATACGGTCAAGATGGGGCGTCTGAATCACCGGGTGCCCCATACAGCCAAGGCAGTCCGCCCGATGCTGGTCGGTCATGATCCACAGTATGTTCGGTCGTTGTGTCAAGGCACGTCTCCGGTTTTGGTACGCGTTCAATGGAGAACTCAGCGTATGGACCAGACAATGTCGTCGAGATCAAGGATAGTCGCCCCGGCGACATCCGTCTTTCCCTTCCGAAGGATGAACCCGACGCGCCTGATTGCCACCCCGGGGTGGGGAGATTTGCTCGGGTAGTCCCCCTTGCGCTTCGCATCAGGGCGGAAATCGGGCCGGCTCACGGATACGGTGCACCACTTGGGGGAAGGACTCCGGGCGAAGTAGGCAGCCCAATGGCGCCCCTCGACGTCTTCCAGGAATGCCTTGCAGTAGAACCAGTCGCCCGCCTGAGTGGTCGATGTTCGGAATCGGAAACGCAGCGTCAGGTCGGGTTGAACGACGTAGGACACTAGACGCGAAACCGCGACGTAAGTTGCCGCTGTCTCTGGGGGGCGTTTCGCGTGGAGGAAGCCTCTCTCGCCTTCTTCCACAAGCTCACCGCCTGTCCAGCCGTGCATCCTGCCATCATCGAATCCGAACGCCACGGGCTGGGCCACTTTGAAGGTGCCGAAGGTCTCTTCGACCGGGGAACCGTCCTCGTCCAGCAGCAATGCCCGGTAGACGTACCCCCGCCCGGTGCGGGTCTCTTGCAGGACCAGTCGGTTGGGGCCACTCCGAACCGGCGCTTCAGCGTGGAAGAGGAATCCGCCCCCTTCCGCGAAGCCGTAATCCACGAGGAGTGTTCCCGGCTCCCGGCTTCGGCAGTGCACCGCACCATCCCCAATTCGGATGGAAGGAGACGGAGACCGTTCAGGCTCCGGAAGGTCAGCGGCGGGACGCCCCGGGGCGCTCCCTGTCCCGGCTGTGGCTATGGTCTCGCCTTCCCTATTTGTCCTGATCCACGTGAGTCCGCCGGCCGCCGCACCGCTCGACCGGCCTTCCGTCAGCGCGTGTGAACACGTGTAGGTATCAGACCACTCAGGGGAGGAAATCCGCAGGAGACTCTCCTGAGTAGAATCACCGGGAAGACGGATCATGCTAACATCCGGAGAGGCGTTGCCGCGATACGGGAAAAGCAGCGTATCAATCCTGATCGGCAGCGAAGCGCGCTGACTGATGGCGGCAAGCGTAGCTGCCTCCTTTGACGCTCTGTGGAGGCTCCAGGCAACCCACCCACGCGGAGGCGTTTCCTCGCCCTCGCGTAACGAAATGTCCATCGGACGATCGCTCAGTGGGATGACTGCCAGATTGGCATCGTCGTTGTGGGAGAAGACGGCCTTTCCTCCCCGTCCCAACTGTGCCCCCGCCGCTCCGAACTGGAACTGAACATCAACCCGGTGCGTCCCGGCGTATCCGTCCTTCCCCAGAAGGAGGTCGTGGACGATCCAGTACTCACCACGCTTGAAGAAGACCTTCCGGATGTGGATCACATCGTCAAGCCTCCCCCCGTACCCGTCCTCGTAGACACCGACCGCAAGATCAAAGAGGTCATTCGTGGCCCAGAGCGTGCTCTGAGGTCGTGTCCCAACCCACGTTTCCCGGGGCGTACGACGTCGTTCCTGCCCCAGGTTATCGACGAGGACAGTACTATGGGAATGCGTGCTGACGAAGTAGCTGCGCCACGGACTTCTGGCGTAAGTGAACCGCCCGGGATCGAGAATGTGGCTGCGTCCGAAAGCATGCACGTCAATCTGCAGTTTGTCCTCGTGCTGGTGCCCGAGCCCGTAAGGTCCGGCATCGAAGGCTAAGTAGAGAGCGTCTGGGTCCCAACCTGAACGCATGATGTACTGCCCTGCGTAGGGGAAAGCGACCGACGTCAGCTGAGGCCGTTTGCCACGGACGCCCTGGGTCGCGATGAACTGAATGTCAGGGCGGAGCCCCGTTGCGAACGGCTTCAGTCGGCCCCGGACGGAGCCATGGTCGGAGTCGTTGAACATCGGGATGCGCCCGTCGGGCTTTGAG
Organism: Lentisphaerota bacterium; assembly: GCA_018676675.1. Classification (GTDB taxonomy): domain Bacteria; phylum Verrucomicrobiota; class Lentisphaeria; order Oligosphaerales; family JABHEG01; genus JABHEG01. The sequence continues at coordinate 4,833 of JABHEG010000107.1, read as the reverse complement.
ACATAAGCGAGATAGCGAACCATCCGCATAATCCCGTCCTTCACCGCCGGGGGAACAGGGACACCGTTGTGTTCTGCGATGCGGACGGCGGCATGGAAGCTGCGCAAAGTGACGCTGTGGTAGTGCGGAGTCAGCTCGACTTGGGCGCCATCGGGGGGAACCTGCTGATCAATCTCTCGCTCAAGCCGCCCGAACGCCATCTCAAGCCACCGACCGGAGTCCGCAAACTCAGGAAAGAGGACGCCACACGTCACGAGGCCAGCCGTTTCCGTTACCAGCCAGTTCCCTCCACCATGGAAGGTCGTCAGATAATCCGCCTGTTGCCACAGGGCTGCAAGCATCGTCGCCATTGTCCGGGCAGTGAATCGAGGAGACCGAATGGATGCGAAGAAGCACCCAGGCCAGCTGCCGGACAGGCGAATCCCGCACTCAAGCGTTCGCCATGTGTAACGGGCCTGACGTGGTCCCTTTGGGCGTGGATTGTCCGTGCACCAGTCTTCGAGCTGACGGATGAAGTCATCAGCGTAAGCGGTGTTCCCAGTCTGGTTGTAGGCTCTGATCAGACGTCCCCACGTCCCATGACGATTCAGCTCGATAGGCCACTCCGGATCGCGGAGGGGGTTGGCATTCCAGTCCAGGTCCTGAGACAACGTTGCGGTCTTACCTACGAAGGTGTACTCACGACGCAGTACGGCCTCAGCAGCTGGGTCGGTCCGCCCGTCCCATTGGGGTGGAGGAAGGGGGGACGAGACATACCAGCAGGGCTCGGTGCGGCGCTGGAGGTACGCCAACAATTCGACGAGAGCTCGCTCCGTATCACCCGCTTCCTGGGCAGCACCGACGGCCACGAGACCAGGATAGCTGAGATCGAGCTTGGTGAGGAGTTCGGCAGGAGACATGGCGAGTCCCGTCAGAGCCACGCAGAGCGGGAGCGCAAAGAGAGAAATCGACGCCGTCCGTTGGAATCGATGTAGCATTCAGCGCCTCCAAGGCGAGGGATTGGGTTCGGCCAGTGCACGGCAATGGACTATAGTAGCTGGCGGAAACACCGTCGAGGGCCAATCCGCCCAAGGCGTCGCCTGCAGGTAGCCCCACTGCCAGCACGCACGGCTGTCAACACCGCAGCAATCGGCCGGAGGAACGCAGATGAGCAAGACGTACAAAGCAGCCATCCTTGGTTTCGCCCACATGCATATCAACAATGTGGCAGCACAGTTCAGCAAGCACCCGCAGATCGAATGGGTTGGCTGTGCAGATACAACGCCACTCATGCCGGAGCTCTCCGAAGCACGTTACACACGCGCTTGGAACAAGCAGAACGCACTGGCCGAGCTCGGTGTCCCGCGTGAATACGAGTGCGAATGTGAGCTTTTGGAACAGGAGCGCCCGGACATTGTGGTGATCTGCAGTGAGAACGTCTATCACCCCGACATTGTCGAAGTGTGCGCTGAAGTGGGCGCCCACGTGTGTGTTGAGAAACCGATGGCGATGTCTCTGGAGGATGGTCTGCGGATGGTGCGGGCGTGTGAAGCGGGGGGGACATCCATGCTGATCAACTGGCCAATCGCCTGGTCCCCCGCAGCCCGTGAAATGAAGCGTCTTATTGACGCTGAAATCATCGGCAAGGTGCTGCAGGTGAAGTACCGAGCGGGGCATACCGGCCCCCTTGGTCCGGGCGCAGCCCATGCGGGAGCAGCGAAATCCGAGGACGCGCTGACTGGCCCCGAGCGCGCCTCGTCCTGGTGGCATCAGAAAGAAACCGGAGGCGGAGCCCTCATTGACTTCTGCTGCTATGGAGCCATGCTTTCGCGCTGGTTCATTGGCGAGCAGGCCGAAGCTGCCACAGCCATCAAAGGAAATCTGAACAGCCCATGGGGTGAAGCGGACGACAATGGCTTCATGCTGGTTCGCTTCCCAGGCGCAGTGGGGCTTTTCGAAGGCTCTTGGTCGACGCTGCACCATGGCGTACCCACGGGCCCCATCGTCTTCGGCTCAAGCGGTACACTGGTGATGGAGAACGTTGGCGGGAAGCCCACGATCCGTCTGGAACGAGGTGCTGGACAGACGGAAGTCTTCGAGCCGGAAGCGCTGCCCCCGGGGCATGGCGACGTGGCCAGTGAGTTCGTTCACCATCTCGACACGGGGGCCCCGCTCGCCGACCTTCTGGCCCCGGGTCTGAACATCGAGGCTCTGGCCATTCTTGACGCCGGGATCCGTTCGGCCGAGAGTGGATGCCTCGAGATGGTCGGCAGTCGGGTGTGGATGTGACCGTTCGCCTCAAACCAACGGTCCACACGCGCCCTTCGATGACCCGAACGGCCTGGTGGTCTGAGCTATTGATCCGTCGACAAAATGCGTTTACTATTTCGCACGCTCCAGGTGCGACCACGACCGCAAGGCGAAGCTGACGCATCGTCGTCGGTCGCGGCCGCGGCTGGGCGTCGAAAGAGCCACGCTGCGAAGCAGTTGCGCTCTCTTGGTGCAGACGCCACCCCGTTGGGGTCGGGACGTACCTTCGGATACGCCCGCTCTCCCGGCGGGGCGCCTCTGCAGCCAAGATAGCTGCAACATTTTGCGCGAGGATTAGTAACTCAGACCACTAGAGCCTGCATGCCCATCTCCCTTCTAACACTGATGCTGATCGCCGGCTTTGCCGCATTCACACAGGGGTTCTGCGGCTTTGGCTACGGTATCGTCACGATGGCCCTGCTGTCGCTCCTGACGGCTGAGATGGAGCGCGGCTCTGTGTTCGTGATGCTCTCCATCGTGGTCCTGCTTCTCGACTTGATGCGACGCTCCAAGTCTCACGGAGGCGTCGATTGGCCAAAGGTTGGGCTCCTCTTTCTCGGGCTCATGGCAGGGCAACCCTTGGGCTACTGGTTTGTGCTGAACTACGACAAGATGGGGATCTTCCGAGTCGCCTTTGGAGTGGCGCTGATCCTGTTCGCCGTGTACGGCATCGTCCGCCCGCATGTGAAACGCCGGATCCCGACGTTCCTGGCCCCGGTCTTTGGCTTCTTCTGCGGGGTTCTCTCAGGAGCATTCGCCTCTGGAGGGCCACCGGCCGTCATCTACTTCTACAGCCAGGAAGACGATCCCAGGCGGGCGATCGGCTCATTGCAGGCGATCTTCCTGTTGGCCTGCTTCTTCCGCATTGGCGTGGTCCTGGTCGGCGGTAAGGGAATCGGCGGCCGGATCATGCTGCAATCCGCGCTGGTGGCTCCCGTTATTCTGGTCGTGACCGGCCTAGCGCACCGCCTCTCCAGGCGCGTTTCACCGAAGCTGTTCCTGATCGTCGTCTACGGACTCATCGTCGCGGCAGGCATCACCAACGTTGCGAAAGGGCTAGGGGGGTGGTGAGTCGCGACGCCGCAGGAAGGTGAAGGGCAAGGAATAGGGCTAGGGTGGAATGGCGTCAAGATCAGGGCAATCGGGGCATGGCAGCCCCTCCCACGTTGGCTGCATCTGACCTCAATGTGGGAGGCGGCGCCATCCGGCGACCTCTTCCTGAATGCACTTCCCGCCGCTTACCTTGACGCCATTCAGGGCTGGGGTGAGGAGACACTCACACCGGAGGACGTTAGGGAAACGTGCGCACGACGTGCCGCAGCCTTCGTCGGTTAGACAGTGGACCGGCCGGCCTGGCCCGAGACATGCCCGGAGCCCCAACGAGAGTAGCTCGCCGGCGGGCGGGGGGCCGGCTGAATACCAACTCGAGCTAACGCACCACCGGTGAGCTCTGCTTCAGCATCCTGAACACATTGGGACCGATAGGCACGCTGAAATCGTGAGCTGCGATAACCGAGCTGTCCTCCACGAGGACAAGCCTGCAGGTGACAAACACCATGTCCTCAGCCACGGCATAGGTGCCGACAAGAACGGCGGAGGCCTCATGGGAGGCGCTGATCGCCTGGAGTTCCCGCGAAAGGAGAAATTCTCCCGCTCGCTCCTTGATGAAGATTCCCTCCTGCCGCAGCTTCATCTCCACAACCTTGTAGCCTTGCTGGGCAAGGTTCGAAGCCACTTGCTCGGCCACAATCCGGCCGAAAGTCGAGGACTGCGTCAGATCGTCGATGTCCACAAAACTCGACACAAGAATCGGTTCGTCCGGGGGCAGCCCCTGCCGCATGGAAGTGACCATCAGCCGCCCTGCACCCCGCGTCAACTCGACCATATCCACATCAGGTCTCAGCCGACGTGCACCCACGTCATCGACCACATAGGTCACGCCTCCTTCTGACTCGTACCAAGCCGTATGGCACCCAACCAAGCCGCACGCAACCACTGCCATCGCTACCGCCAAGAACAAACGCATGTGTGTGTCTCCCAGATTCGCTATATCTTTCGCCGATCTAACTCTCACCTACTGAACACGTTAGTCCGCACCCAAGGACGTCACACAAGTCACCGGCGGCCCCTAACGACACACCTGGTAAATGTCATCCCCGAGTCTCTCACCCAGTTCATCCCATTCCACCAGGAACGGGGTGTCAATGATACCGTCTGCCCCGGCACTGACAATCACGGGCACGTACTCGCGCCCCAAGGACATCACACCAATGTTGGCCATGTAGCGGTTGCCCCACGGATCGGATCCGACCGCCGTCTGAAGGTAGGGCCCGTCCCAGCCGAAGGCACGAGACCCGCCGCCCTTGACAACGAACCCGGGCGCGTTGGTCAACAGGAAGTCATTGGGGGTCTTCCGGCAACTGCGTACGTGAATGGTTGAGTGAGTGGACAGGCCGCGCCATGTTAGTTCTTACCACAAGATCAACATGGAGGATGCGACCATGTCCACTCGTAGTGCACTGTACCACTGCTTCGGCCTGGGTG
>JABHEG010000307.1 GCA_018676675.1 Lentisphaerota bacterium | reverse complement strand
GTGTGTGGTGGAGGTCCGCACTCTTCCCTCAACAGCTCAAGTAGTCAAGAAAACAGGGAAACAGGTTTGTCTGGACAGAACCGAACTGAATAGCAGGAAGATCAAGCACGGTTCTGTCTCAAGGACTTTTGACAGAACCCCAACTTCTTGAAGGAATCGAAGATGAAGAAGAAGGAGTCCGACGCCTTCTTCCGAAACCCGTGAGCCGCTGCGTCGGCGTGGAAATGCTGCGGCTGAAAGTCAAAGATGCCGGCAGCGGTCTTGAGTTTCGCCTTGTGGATCGTCGACGCGAACTCACCCCGACTCAGGTCAAAATCGCGATACCACATCTGCGACTGCCTCCTCGCCGGGGCTTGGCTGACAAAGTAGCAGCGCAGCGTCTGCGGGTCCTTCTGGATGATCCGGGGCACCCAGCACGCGCCGGGGGGGAGTGTCTCGTTGGCGAACGCCTGCTCCCCTTTCGCGAAGTCGATGACACGCTCCGTTTCCAGCGTCTTCAGGTTCACGATGGACAGCGTGGAGTAGATGAAGGGCCAATCGCCATTCTCTCCTGCCATGAGATCGTTCGCTTCGGAGACGACGTAAGCGCGGTCGCCCATGCAGACGAACTCCGCATCGTGCGCGCCTTTCACCTGCGGCGCTGTGACTTTGACGAGCCGCTGCATCACTGCGTCGCCTGCCAGCGCCGGATCCCAGTTTGCCGGGAGCAGCGGAGGTCTGTCGAGCGTGCTCACGATCTGCTTCAGGGTGACGGCGCCGGAGACGCTCTTGCCCGCGAGCACGTCCTCTTCTCTGAACTTCGCCAGCAGGATTTCCCCCAAGCCGTTTCGGTCACGGTCGTAGGTGATCCAGATGAGCCCGTCCTGGTCCTGCACGCCGTCGGGGTAGGATACGCCGCCGGGGACGCCATTCGGGAAGTCCGGGCCGCCTCGTTCATCGAGGACAAGGCCGTCGTTCCAGGTCGCGCCGTCGTCGGTCGAGAGTTGGGCTGTGAGATGGCTGCGGCCGGTGAACCTGTAGTGGTTCACCAGCAGCAGCCTGCCCGAGGCCAGGCGGCGGATGAAGAAGCGGGAATGTGGCGTGGCGATGGTGGTGGGGCTGGCTTCAGTCCAGGTGCGGCCCTTGTTGGATGAGTGACTTTCCCACAGCACCCTCGCCGTTCGTATGAGCATCCACAGGCGGCCGTCGCGGAGCTCCACGATCATGTTTTCCAGGCTTGCTCCAGGCAGCTTCACGGCACCGTGCAGCGTCCATGTCTTGCCTTCATCGGCGGAGATCCCCACCGCCTGAACCTGTTTCGGATCGAAGCCCGCCCAACCCGCCACGGGCTCCAAGGCGTGAGTGACCGGCATGATCCACTCCCCGGTCGAGAGCGCGATCGGCTTGTTCATCCGGAAACTGAAGGGACCGTCGAAACCGACCCGGAACTCGGCGCCGAACGCCGGCAGCGCCGCATCGGGGGCATCGCAGACCCGTGCATAGACTCCGTGGCGGGTGCTGTCCTTCACACTGCGGTTGAAGAGAAACCAGAGGCGACCTTTGGGGTCGATCCACAGGCACGGGTCATAGCAGCGCGTGCCATCGCTCAGGGGCAGAGCCATCGCCTGCGGCGCACAGAAGGTCTTGCCCGCATCGTCGCTGTGCGAGAGGACGACCGTGTTCTCCGGTGCCGGCTCCTTCGGCCCACCCGTGAACCAGGACAGGAACACGCGGCCCTTCGCCGTGCGCTCGAGACCGGGGATGCCCTGCCAGGCGCGCTGGGCGAGGTCGATGGTGATCGGTTCGGCAGCCTCGCGCACGACCGGCGGCGCGAGCGGCAGGGCGGTGGGGAGTGTGAGGGTGGGTTCCATGGTGGCTCCTTGTCGCTCACGGTATCACGTGCACGCTCAAAGCGGCGAGCGTGGCGCTGGCAGATGACGTGAAGTTGAAGTCGTTGGTGCCGCGCCTGAGCGATTCCTTCAGCGTGGCCGATGACAGGGTGAAAACAAGGTCGGATTTGTCGCGCGTCGATTTGAGACCGGTCAGCGGATGACCATTGAGGGTGATCGCCGGCGGCCTGAAATCATCCTCGCCTTTGAAATGGATCTCGATGCTGGTTTCCTTGGCCTTCGCGGGATCATCGGCGATGAACAGCGAGACCATGGCGGGAGTGCCCGCCTTGAAGGTCAGCGGCAGCGGACCTCCGCTCTTGGTCAGGTCGCTGTTGCCGCCGGCTTCGAGGAAGAATTCCTTGGGCGATCGCGCCAGCCGCCGAGGATCGGCGAACTCGTCGAGCAGCGGCATCTCATCGCGTAGGTAGTAGTTGAAGAAGTAGAGACCGTCCGCGCCTTTCGCCCACAGCGTAGCGATGGCACCGCGCAAGGTTTCAGCACTGCCATACCGCAGCACTTGATTTCGGTTCTGGCGTTCCATCGAGCCATAGACGGGCACGTCATGCCGGTGGGCGAGGGCCACCCAACGCTCCAGCGGGCATGAGGAAAAGCTCGTGCCAGGCCCGACGATGACGGCATCCATCCATCCAGCCTTCAGCCATGCCTCCACATCCAGGCCGATGGCCAGCGCCTGCTCCGGCGTCACAGGCACACGGGCCAGCAGCCGCACGGGATGCCCGCGCCGTTTGGCCGTCTCGTCGAGCACGCCTCGCGCCTTACGAACGAAGGCCGTCATGGTTTCCACATTCACTTCGCCCTCGCGGAAGAGGCAGGGATATCGCAGCCAATCGAGTTCCACACCGTCGAGATCGTAGCGGTGGCACGCGTCCCGCAGCGTGTCGAGGTAATACGCACGCACCTCGGCGCGCGAGTAGTCCAAGGCCATTGATGAGTCGCTGATGTCAGGCCGCTTGGTCTTGCCCTCGATCCAGGGCACGAACTCCCTCTCCCATTGCGTATCCGTAGGCGGCTGGAGAAGCAAATCCCGGTGCGTGCGGCGGAAGTGGGACCACAGGTGCGCCCAGTTGAACCACGCATGATGGATGTCATTCATGCGCATCGAGAAGAAGAACGTGCGCCCGTCTCGCTTCCAGAACTGGAGGATGGGCTGGAGTGGATCATCGCCGAGTGCGGCGATGTGGTCGCGTTTCAGCTCCCAAATGGGCAGGCCGAAATTGCCGCAATACGCGAGGCCCTGCGTTCTTGTTCTGGCCAGCGTTCCGATGCGCGGCGCGAGTGCATCATCGAGCGAGTGGATTTTCGGCAGCGGCAGGTATGGCCCCCCCGGCACCCAGAGACCGCTGGCGTGATGCTCCGGGTAGGCGGGCCATTTCAGATCATCGCCGTCGTTGTTGAACAAGACGAGCGGCAGCCCGCGGCTTTCGAGCATGACGCCGGGGGGCGTGTCCGCAGCATGCAGCAAGGCCAGCGACGCGAGCGGCAGGGCGGTGGGGAGTGTGATGATTGGGTTCATAGTCAAGGCGTACCCCCTTTGCTGACGAGCCTGCGGTTGCTCGTGACCTTCTCCGCGGCGGCGGCGGAGCCCGCGAGCACGTCGGCCTCCGTGAAATGCGTCGTGAGGATCTCCTGGGCCCGGCCGCGGTGGTAGTCCCAGATGATGTGAATGACGCCATCGGGGGTCTGCTGACCGTCGGGGTAGGAGACGGGCGCTCGTTCGTCCAGCATCAGCCCGCCGGACCAGGTCGCGCCGTCGTCCTTGGAGATGTAGGCCGTCAGTTCGCGGCGTTGGGTTGGGCCCTCCGTGCGCACGTCGATCGGGCCGTGCTTGACGAGCAGGAGATGCCCGGACTGCAGGCGGGTGATGAAGAACCTGGACGTGCAGTGCTTGATGGCGGACGGGGTCAACGGGCTCCAGGTGACCCCGCCGTCACGCGACACGCTTTCGCCAATGCCGTAGGACGTGCGCACGAGCATCCAGAACGACCCGTCCCGGCGCTCGACGACCATCGGCTCGATGGGCTTGAACTCATACGACACCTCCAGGGCACCCTTGTCGATGAAGGTCGCGCCCCGGTCGCGGGAGATCACGGCCCGGAGGTGCGTGACTTTCCCCGTAATGCGCTGCACGACGGGGAAGAGCCACTCGCCCGTGGACAACACCGTGGGCTTGTTCATCATCACGCCTTTGGTGATCCGGCGCGGTTCCGACCAGGTCGGGTCTGCGCTGTCAGGCTCCGTCGTGGTGACGGTCCAGGCCCCCTGATCCCGCGAGTCGTGCCAGGCGATCCAGAGCGTGCCCGTAGGATCGACCCACGGCAGCGGGTCGTAGGCCTTTCCCGGTCCCGCGCCGTCCAGGTCGATGGCCAGGACTTCCTGCCAGGTCTCTCCGCTATCCCCGCTGGTGGCCACTACGACGTAGGCATGCGGACAACGTTCGATGATCTCGCCGGGCGTCGTTCCCGAGTACCAGGCGGCCCACATCCGTCCGCCCCGGCTGATCGCCAGGCTGGGCACGCCCGTGCACGTTCGACGCGCACGGGAGTAGGCCTCCGTCGCGGCGGGATCGCGGATCAGCTCCGCTGGTTCAAGTGAATCCTTGGATATGGCGACCGGAGCGCCGCCCTCCACCACGCCACCGCCGACCAAGGCGGGATCAGGAACTGCCGCGGCCCCATGCTCCGGGCCAGGAGTGCCGTTGTGTGGTGCCGGAAGGCGGGCCTTGTCCGGGGCTGGCTTAGCGGTCCCGGGGGGAAGCAGGCCCGGAGCCACTTCTGCCGTGTTCCAACCGACGCCAAGCAGAGCGCGGCCGCCCTCGACGCGGTTGTCGTTGCCGATCACGTTGCGTACGCCGGCCAGCAGGACACCGAAGGCGGGTTGGGCCATGACGTCGCGCTCTGCGTCGGTCAGGACGGCGTCCGGCGGCAGGTTCCGGGTCAGGTCGAGCGTAGCCGGGGCCTCGGCGAGCTTGGCGCCCGGGTCGATGATCGTGTTGCGGGAGATCACCACGTCTTCGGCGTTCATGATGAAGATGCCCGGTCCCGGCGCGCGCTCGATGCGGTTGTCGACGCACTGGATCCGGCGCATGTTCACGGGCTTGGAGAAGAGCGGCGGGAAGAGGCGGCTGGAGAACGAACTGATCACCTGGAGCGGCGCGAACTCCCAGGACTTCTCGACCTTGCTCACGGCGCCGAACCCGCAGTCGACGAAGGTGTTCTGTTCGATCCTGACATTGCTTGGGAATGGCCCCTCCAGCCAGTAGATCTCGGGCTTGATCACCACCCCGGAGCGGGCCAGACGTTCGAACCGGCAGCCGCGGATCACGCTGTCCGATGACTTGGTCAGGACCCCGCGAACGTGACCGTCGTGGAAGTGGCAGTCCTCAATGACCGCGCCTGCGCCTGCGAAGTCCGCACAGCTCACGAAGTCGAACGGCGCGAGGTCGATCTCCCGGTCCAACGTGACTTCGCAGGCCTGGGCGTGGGGGAGGGAGCGCAAGGTTCGCCCGCAGACCTGTTTGAAATGCTCGCCGGCTCTCTGTTCGATCTCCTCGCGGGTCGGGGTATCGCGGAGTTCGCACACGACCACCCGGGCTTCCCCGAGCGGCTCGGCGTCGGGAGCGCGGTAGAAGCGCAGGAGGCTGCCGACGGCGAAATCCCGTCCGCCCGGGACGGCGATCAGCCAGGCGCCGTTGTCCGCGCGCTCCACTGCCAGACTGAAGAACCCGTGGATGTTGACCAGGTCGTCGAAGCAGTGGGCGATCTCGCACTCGACCAGATGCGGCCCCCTCTTCTGGGTGATGGAGTGGAACCCGTCGGACGCGCCTGCCATGAGGCGTCCGGAACCGGGACGGCGGACGACGCGGCAGCGTCGATAGGTATTGCCGCCCTCTGCCAAACCGTTCTCGGTGATCGCGAACCGGCCGGCCGCGTAGATGGTGATGTCTTCGAGCGTGACGTTTGCGCAATCGGTGAGCGAGATCCCGCCAACGCCGGTCTTCACGCTCAACACGACCCGATCGCCCGCCGCCAGTGGGCGCTCCTCGACGTCGAAGATTCGGCGGGAATGGATCCGCACCACGCCGGGGGAGACTTCGACCGGCGGCGGGGTCGTGGTATCGATGATCTCCAGTTCGCGTTCGCCCTTCGGGTCGAAAAACACGCAGCGGAGACCGTCCTTGCGGCTGCAGGCGGCTTCGGCGGGATAGCCCGGATCCAACCGCATGTCCACAGTCTTTGCCTGCGAGTCGAGCGCAACAACGGTGCCCTGGACGAAGGGCAGCGGCTCGACGTCCAGGAACAGGTTCTTCACCGTGACGTTCCGGCAGGACTGCAACCGCACCATCCCGCGCGTGAACACGAACTCGGCCCCCTGGCCATCGATCGTGACCCCGTCCAGATCGCTGAAGTCGAGATTGCCCTCGAAACGGTACACGCGGGGCGAAAGCGTGACCCGCTTCTCCGCGACGTCCAAAGCCCGCTGCAGGGCACTGCGCAGTTCATCCGCTGCCTCGACCTGCGCGGTTATCGTCTCCCTTGAGTATGCCGGTCCCGGTTGCTGAGCAGATGCGTCGGGACGGGTGACAGCGACGGCGATCATGGTAATCCCTCCAATGAGTGACAGTCGGTGTTCCGGCAAATGCATGGCGTGATCGCTCTCTATTGATGGAGGTCGGCGACGTTGACCACGGAAATCGGCTGGGGTGGCTCTTTGGTATAGACGTCACGGATGCCAACTCCGGAAATGGGGTTGTTTCGCAGTGTAACGCCATCCGTATTACGCACGTAGATCCCGTCGCGGGTGACGTCCGAGATGCGGTTGTTCTCGATCACGATGTTGCGGTTGAGCCGGAGGGCACTGGTGTCGGTCTTGATGGTGTGTGCATTGGTCCAAACCGAGATGCCGCGCCCGGAGGTCATGAATGGAATCATGCCGACCTTGTCGATGGTGTTGTTGCGAATCTGGATGTTCTGGGCGTACGGACCCTCGCTGAACAGGTCGGATTGCAGGACGATGCCGTCGTTACCAAGCGCGAAGATCCGATTGTTCTCCACCACGCCGTTGATGGACCGCAGCAGGATCCCGCGGTAGCGGAAGGCGCGGAATACGCAGTCACGGATGGCGAACCCGCGCCCGCAGAGATTGAGATTGATTGCAGCATCGTGCTCGTCCAGGTGGATCGGGGCATCCAACTCGTACTCGTAGAGCAACCCGTAGCCAACGCCGTGCTGGTACGTCTTCGCGCGTTCGGGTCGGCCTGAATTGTCCACCAGAGAGGCTTTCCTGAGCGTCCGGCAGCCCAGGGACTGTCCCGTCTTGCCGGAGAAGAACTCGATGGTGTCGCCCGGTTTCCCGGATTCCTCGAAATACGGCACGAGCTTCACGGTTGCGGAGTCCGCAACGGTTTCGGCTACGGCGGCGAACATGCCGTGGATGTTGATGCCGTCGTCGTGCATACCTTCGAAAAGACAGTTCTCGATCGTCGGTCCCTTGCGCATGTTCTTGCAGTGGAAGCCGTCGGCATTGGTGCTGAGCAGGCGACCGCTGCCCGGGCGGCGCATGACGCGGCAGTTGAGCAGGTGTGTGTTGCCGTCGCCGCCGTGTTCGTGGAACGCCATGCTGCCGGATTGGTAGATGGTGCAGTTCTCGAAGGTGACGTTGACGCTGCCGCGGCAGGTGAACCCCGGTGCCCCGCCAGCCGGGAACACGGCGAGGTCGCCCGCCTCGACCGGAGCCTCTCCGCGGCAGTGCGGCAGCACATAGATCCGCAGGATGTCGGGTTGCCCGGCCACCCATTCGACGCGGTCCGGAAAGAGATCCGGCACGCCGTGTTTCCAGGAGAGTTCAGGGGTGTTGCCGTCGATGATGTTCATCGGCCGCATGCGCAGGGCGTTGGCCACCGGGTCTAGGTCGTACCCGGGATCGACCTCCAGGTCGTACCAGGCCCGGTCCGGAGCCATACCCGCAATTCGCCCTTGAAGGAACGTGACCGGGTCGCAGTCCACCGTCAGGCCTCTCAGGGTGACGTTGCGGCAGTTGTGAATCGCCACCAGCGAGGTCTTCAACCCATTAGTCATGAGCAGTTCGACGCCGGTGGCGTCGATGGTGAGGTCGTGAACGCCATCGAGAAAAAGGTGGGCTTTGCCGGAAGGGTCGGGACCGATGCGATAGACGCCAGGTGGAATGCGCACAAACGTGGCGTCCGAACGGATCGCGGCCTGAATCGTCTCACGCAGAACGTGCTCGGACGTGAAACCCTCCCCTGCAGTTCCCTTGGCCGACCCACCGTGGCCAGTACCGATGCGGCAACCAAGGTTACCGGCCATTGCGAGGGCCATGATCAGAAAATGTGATGACGCCCGCATGTGAGTCACTCCTTCGGGGCGGCCGTCGACAGGCGCACGACCAGTTCGGGGCGAATAACCACTCGCTCGGGCCGGACCGATTCGGCATCGGACCCCAGCGCCTCGGCAATGATGCGCCATGATTCTCGGGCAAGCGGCGCCACCGGCAGTCGCACGGTTGTCAGGGGCGGGGCGAACATCCGGCTGAGAAAGACATCGTCATGGCCCATGACCGAGATATCATCAGGGGCACGGATCCCTTTCTGGCCGAGCACGGAAATAAGGCTCATGGCGAGCGTGTCGTTGGCACAGGCGACGGCCGTGTAGCGTCCTTCGATGACCTTGTCCGCCAGGACGTCGTCAACGCGGACAGGGTTGTCGCCGGCAAGGTTCTCCGGCACATGCCCGGTCAGACGAGTCCAGACCTTGGAAAAGAACAGCGCGCGATTACGGTGCATTTCAACCCTCATGTCCCTGGCCAGCGATGCATTCACATATGCCACCCGTGTGTGCCCAAGGGCCGCGAGATGCTCGGCTTGAAGGCTGACAGCCCTCGTCTCATCGAACGCGATCTCGGGTTGATCCTCCAGGAGCACAGACCCCAGGAACAGGATGACGCCGCCCGAGTCGACGTAGCGCCGCAGCCTTGCCTTCATGGGGGCCAGATTGTAGCCGGCCACCACCATGGCATCGACGCGTTTGGCGAGGAAGGAGTTCAGGATCCGCTTCTCGCGGTCCGCATCGAACTCGCCGCTCGCGAAGAACGTGGCCTTCCCGGCGCGGGACGCCAGGTCGTCAAACACCGTGAAGAACTCGGTGAAGAAGTGGTCCCTCAGCGACTGCACGCACAGCCCGATCGTGTTCGTCCTGCCGGTGACCAGCGACCGCGCCAGGTCGTTCCGGACGTAGCCGACCTTTTTCGCAGCGGCCAGTATCTGCTTGCGCTTGGCTGCCGACACCCCGATCGTGCTGGGCTTGCCGGGGTTCAGGACCGCGTAGGCTGCCGCACGTGAGACGCCGGCGTCTGCCGCAATCTGTTCCACCACCGACGGTTTCCTGGTTATTGCCATACACCAGTCCTCTTCTGACACGTTTCCTTCGCTGCCTTCTCGGCACGCCTATGATCGGCGTATCCTCCGCGCATGTGCAGGGCTGCCAGATCCCGGCACGCTCCGCCCCGCCGTTTATGCGTATCCTCCGCGCATGTGCAGGGCTGCCGCCCGGGTGAGGTCTCCCGGACCGACAGAACTCATCATCATCGAGAAAATCGGGCAAACATAGAACGGTCTATCTTTAGGAAAATATAGAACGGTCTATTCTCGTCGGCAAGGCGCGGGTAGTGACAGGAAAGGGCGAATAGGCGAACCCGCAGGCGTTCGCAGGGACGACTCCTTGAGCACAAGGGCGGCCCCGGGGCTTTCACGAGCGGCACACCGTCTTTGTTGTCGCGTACCGATGGGGTTGCTGGTTTGGAAGCGGGGGCCCCGGATGGGGTTTCTGGACCCCTCAATTCGCCGCCGGTTTCTCCGAATCGGCAGAGGCGAGTGAGGAAACTGGAATCACGGCCAGCTCTGCCGACGGCCTGTTCTTGTCGGCATAGCCCACGTAGAGCTTGCCGTCCTGCTCGACGGCATAGGGGTAGCTGAGACTGGCCTTCGGGTTCGAGGCCCCACGGCCTTCGGGGCAGACCGCATGCCGAATGGCGAAAACCCGGCTGAAAGTCGTCTCGCCGGGACGAGTGAGGGCGATCGTGACGATGTCCCGCCGGCCGCCGACATCGGCGGTGGTGGCACCGACCAGGTAGTGTTCGCCGGTGCTGAGCGTTCCCGTATACGGCTTGCTGGTGTTCATGGCCAGATTGGTCGGCATGCTCTCCGTCCAGGTCCGGCCGCAATCCTCACTCACCGCCAGCAGCGCCCGGGCCTCGCCACCCCAGCGCGACACGTTGGTGATCCGGTCGCCCGCCAGGAAGACCGTCGACTCGCCCCAGACGCTCTCGACGCCTGCTTGCGGGGTGATCACCACCAGGTCCCAGCGGGTGAAGTCGTCGCCATGGCTGATCGCCACGGCCGGGTAGTTGCCCTTGAACGGATAGCCCTTGTCGACGCGCGCGCCGCTCATGATCCAGTTGCCATCGGCCATCTTCAGGGGTTCCTGCATCGGCCAGAAGCCGTCACCGACCACCACTCCCTTGGCTTCCCAGCGCCCGGTCTCATCGTCCAGCAGATAGGCCCGCGTGTGGGTCCGCTGGAAGCTGTCGTAAAAGGCGCCTTGGAAGGCCCACAGCCGGCCGGCGTGCGGGAGGAAGACGCCGTGGCTGACGCCGAGGTTTCCTTCGCCGGCGTCCATGACGACCACCTCGCCCCAGGTCCGTCCGTCGTCATCACTGACGCGGCAGTGGGCTTCTTCGGTGGCGGTGTTTTCGTGCGGGCTGGGGTTGGCGCCGTACGATGCGTAGAGCCGGCCCCGGTGCCAGGCCAGGGCGACCCCGAGCAACCAATGGCCGCCATCGACCTCGGGCTGGTGCGGCTTGATGGTACTGAACCGGACGCCCTCGATCAGCGGGATCTCCGCGCTCTTGGGCAGGTCGCCGCCAGACCAGAGCAGGTAGGGGGCGGGCAGTTTGGGGACATCGTGCGGAGTCGTCTCGCGATCAGCCATGGTTCGTATCTCCTCGGGCTTGAGTACACTATCGAACAACTGAATTTCGTCCACCGCACCCCGCAGCATCTGCATCAGGCGGCCATTGTTGTTTACGCCGCCGATGGTGACCGGCGCAGCAGTATCGGGGACAGAAGGTCCGAGCATGCCTTCGCCCTCGAGCTTGCCGTCCACATACAATCGGCCGTGACCCGCGTCGATGGTCACGGCCAAGTGATACCACTTCCCGGGCGTCGGCACGGTCTTGGAGCCGACGGTCTTCCAGCCTTCGTGCTGAAGGTAGAAGCGGACGTGGTTGTCGTGGTCGACCATCAAGCCCCATTCGCGCTGATTCGCCGCATAGACGTTCTTGGCCACGATCATCTGTTGCCCGCGGTTCAAGGCGTAGACGTTGACCCAGGCGGTCACGCTGAAGGTGGCATCGGTGAAGCTCAACTCCGTGGCGTCCGGCGTACTCACGTAATCCCTGACGCCGTCGAATCTGAGTGACTTGTCCTCGACGCCAGGCGCCGGGACCGGTTTGCCGTGGATGGCGCCGGCGGGCTCCCAGGGCGCACTGTCTCCGATCGTCTCGAATGACCAACGTGCCACTGGCTGTAAAGCGTGGGCAGACGCCACTGATATCACGATCGCAGCGGCGATGGCTCGGCGGACTGTGTGCGTCACGATAGACCTCCTTCTGGGCTGCTCGTGTCCTGCCCCTCCAGGGCTTCCGTGACTTCAGTCTCCGTGCCGTTCCGGCCCCACCAGGACGCCAGGGCTGAACTGGTGATGGCGCTCCAGGGCCCGAACATGGCCGAGCCCATGGCCGCTTTGGCACTGTTCAGGACATTGAACGCCAGCCCGGTGGCCATGCCCCCGTTCTGGATTCCTACTTCGAGTGCCACCGTGCGGCAGTCGCAGGCATTCAGCCCGGCGAGCCGGGCGCCCTGGTACCCCAGCAGGTACCCAATCGCATTGTGGCAGGCGGCGGCCGCGAACAGCGCAAGGCCGACATCGAGCAGACCGTCGCGCGACAGGGCGATGGTGACGGCGATGACGACGCAGATCGACAGCATGGCCAGGAACGGCAGGACCTTGACCAACTGCCTCGCCAGCTTCGGCAGGTACCGATGGATCAGGATACCCAGCACAAGCGGGAGAATGATCATCTTCAGGATCGACCACATCATGGGGAGCGCCGCGATCGGCACGTACGTCCCGGCCAGGAGCTTCATCGCCAGAGGCGTCGCCAAAGGGGAGAGCATCGTCGAGCAGGCGGTCATCGTTACGGACAGCGGGACGTTGGCCTTGGCCAGGTAGGCGATCACGTTCGAGGCTACCCCGCCGGGGCAGGAGCCGATCAGGATCAGCCCGGCCGCCACTTCCGCTTCCAACCCGAACGCACGGGCGCAGAGGAAACCCACCACCGGCATGACCGTGTACTGCAGCCCGAACCCGACAAACACGGCTTTGGGCATCCTCAGCACCCGCCTGAAGTCGTCGAAGCTCAGCGTCATGCCCATGCCGAACAGAATCAGCTGCACCAAGGGCACGATGGTACGCTTCAGCTCGAATCCGCCCCACGAAATAAACAGGGGCGGGAACGTCAGGGCCGCCGCACCGAAGGCGAACACGGAGAAGGTGAAACCGAGCCCGTGCAGCAGCTTCACTTTGCCCCAGCGGGCATAGGCCGCTACGGAAGCGAACAGAACCGTCAGAGCAGTGCCGAGAATGGGGTTCACAGGATACCTCAGAACGTCATCTTGCCGACGGCGCTTTCGACCAGTGTGTTGACCTCGTCGGTGAGCGGCAGCATGGGCGCGCGGACCCCGCCGACGTGGTGACCGCGCAGCTCCAAGCCGCGCTTGATCACGGCGATCCAGTCCGGGCGTTCGCCGTGCCGACCGACGGTTACCAGGTCCATGAACGGCATGATCTCGTACCAGACCTTGCGGGCCGCCGCAAAGTCGCCGTCGTCGATGCACAGATGGATAATCTTCGACCAGCGCGCCGGGTCGAAATTGGAGGCGCCGGACACCCAGCCCGTGGCCCCGAACGCAAACGCGCCCATGGCGTTGTTGTCGTGGCCGTAGAACAGTTTGAGCTTGTCACCGAGGGTCATCTTCAGCCGGCCGAGCATGTAGGGATCGCTGTTGGCGTCTTTGATGTACTGGATGATGCCGTCCTCGGTCATCCGGGTGAGCACGTCCAGCGTCAGATCGATCCCGGTGACGGGCGGATTGTTGTAGATCATGATCGGGATCGAAACGGCGTCACGCACGGCTTTGAAGTGGGCATAGATCTCGCGCATGGTGTGCACCTGGTACCACGGCGAGATGATCAGCAGTCCGTCATAGCCCATGTCTTCGGCGAATCTGCAGCGCTCGATGGTGGCCGGGGTCGACATGTCTGCGGCCCCCGCAATCATGGGCACGCGCCCGGCGTTCTGCTCCTTGCTGATCTGGAGAACCCGTTCCCATTCCCCCCGCGTCAGGTTCATGAACTCTCCCGTGCTGCTGCCGGCACAGAAGCCGTCGATCCCGTTGTCAACGACGAAATCAACGTGGTTTCTGAGTTCCGTTTCGTTCACTCGCCCCTGTTCGTCGAACGGGGTGATCAATGGGGGGAAAAGTCCTCTGAACTCGGCCATGGCTGTGCTTCCTTTCGCGTACTGGTGCGTTTTTCCGGTGCCTTTGGAGCGTGATCCGTAGGCGCACACGGATCGTGTCATGGGAATACTCTTGTGGAGTTCACGCGGTCCTACAATGCCCCAGTACGGGAACTTGATGGAGAATGATCAATGCGCCATAGTGGCGTGTTTGATTTCGCATATTGCTAGTGAGTGAACGCCGCTCAGCTCACACCTGGCGGTTCACGATATGGAGGCTGGGGCATGCGGTTGTCTCGAGACGACAGGAAAGGCATCGAACGCCTGCAGGCACTGCGGACACACATCGAGGTATTCGCGGCCCACCAGGCGGCGCTGGCGGCGTCGGAAGGGGCAACCGTCGAACCGCTGCGGCAAGCGTACGGTGAGGTGCGGCGTGCGGTTCAGCGCGGCGACGGTCGGGAACTCGCCGACGCCGATGAAGCCCTGCACGTCGCGATGGTCGACCTGGCGGCAATCCCCACCTTGCGCGAGGTGTGGTACACCACGTGGCGCGCGCTCCGTTCCTTCCATGACGCCAGCCTGCGGGAACACTGGCCGGACCTGCGCAGTCTGCAGGAAGAGCACGAGTACCTGGTGGATGCAGTCTGCTCGGGCGATCCCGGCGCGGCCGAGGACGCGGCGCGCAACCATCTCGAAGCGGTTCGTTACCGCATGGCGGAGCAGGAGCCGGCAACCGGTTCTCCCCCGGATCCGCTGCAACGGGTCACCGCTTTTCTCGCCTTCCACTTGCATCGCCCATTGCGTCTGACCGAGGTGGCCCGCTCCGTCGCCTTCATCAGTCCGGGGCATCTCTCCCGTCTGCTGCGAGAGCGCTATGGGGTCGGCTTTCAGCAGTACATTCAGGGCGAGCGTCTCGAGCGCGCCGCTCGTTTGCTACGCACCAGTCGGTTGCCGATCCGGGATGTCGCGGCCCGTGTCGGCTATGCGGATCTGTCGCGCTTCGCACAGCACTTCCGACGTCGCTTCGGCACGACTCCGCTGCGATACCGCGGACGGCGCGCGGAAGAGGAGAAAGAAACGTAGGTCAACCGGCTCGCAGCAGTGGCAAGTCATGCGCCGGCTTTGGGTCAGAAGATAGCGCATTCGAGAAATTCCCGGAACTGAGCCAACTGCTCGGCCTCGTCCTCAACCCGTGTCAATGGACGCAGACGTCGTTCGGTAAGGACTGCCTTCTGCTCAGGTGTGTCGTGGGCCGCGATGAAGTCCAGGACGGCTTCGGGAAGCTTGAGAACGCTCAGGATCTGGAACAGCCGGATCCGGGAGATGCCAAGGTCCTGGGCAAGCTGTGCCTTGGTCAGCTCGGGGTTGCGTGCGAGCGTGTCCGTGTACCGGAGAGCTTCGGTCACGATGTCCGGTCGCGACGCGAGATCCTGCTCCCGCCGTGCTGCCCTCGTGGCGTCACGGAACTGCCGTTGCGTGACCGTGCGGAGCTTTTGGAGACCGGGGGGCTGAGGGCCGAATTGGACGGTCTGGTAGCGTCCCTCAAGTTGCAGGAAATAGGGCAGTGAAAAGCGCCAGAATCGGGGTCTCGAGTCATAAGTCGTTGGTAACTCGACGCGCAGGTTGTTGCATCTGGGGAGCCATTTCGAACACTTACGCGCACCACTTGCCTGGTGCGCGTTTTGTTTGTGCGCTCCAGGGCTTTCTGCTGTAACCCGTTGAGACTCTCGCCACGGTCTCCTCTCACGGGCTCATGTGGTTAACACTTCCTCCATTCTTCTTCGGGGTCTGGTGCACCCCGTGACTCCCTTCACTGTCAGTTCCGGCCCCGACCACCACCGTTCACCGTCGTCGCTGGATTGTTCTCTTGCTTCTGTCCAGAATAGCGGCAGAACTGCCGGCATCGTTTCAGTCGCCGCGAGGATGGACCGGAACGCCCCCATGTTGGGGCGCCAATACAGAGCAGGCAGATAATGGACGCATTCTGTCCGGCCTCCTGACGCGCGGTGGCGCGACTTGCTGATGACGCCAGGCGTTGCGGAGCCCTTTGCCTGGATTCTGTTGACATCGCATATGCCATCGTATATGGTATTACCATGCTCGAGATGGCACAGGTTGTTTTGGACACAAACGTCTTGGTTTCGGCCTTGCGGTCGCGGCGCGGCGCATCGTTCAAGCTTGTCGATGGCCTTGGTTGCGAGCGGTACGTGCCCTGCCTGTCTACGGCCGTGGTGTTGGAATACGAGGATGTCCTCCTCAGGCAAGCCGCCACAATGGGGTATACACCTGAGGACATTGGTGACTTCATCGACTTCGTGGTTGGTGTCTCCCGGTGTGTGCCGATCCATTTCCGTTGGCGGCCCTTCCTGCCGGACGCCGGCGACGAATGCTTTCTGGAATTGGCGGTCGCGGCCAGGGCTGATGCCATCGTGACGTACAACAAGAGACACTTCCCCGGCGTGTTGGAGACGTTCGGGGTCAAGGTACTGGATGCTCGGGAGTTCCTGCAAAACATAGGAGTGTTGCCATGAGTACGATCAGCGTCAGGATGCCCAATTCACTCCACAACAGGCTACGTGAACTGTCGAAGCAGGAACACGCATCGATTAACCAACTCGTTACACTGGCCGTGGCCGAGAAGCTCTCTGCATTGGAGACGATGGATTACCTGAAGGAGCGTGCCGCGAGGACAAGCCGTGAGAAGTTCGACAAGGTCATGGCCAAAGTGCCCGACGTCGAGCCGCCGGAGTACGATCGCCTGCCTGACGATTCGTGTTGACCTCCTGTGGTGCCTGGGGATGCCGAGCGAGCAGGAAGCGTTCGGCGTAGGCGTTCAGGTCTGGCGATCGTGCCGGGAGCTTGATCGGCTTGATGCCGACGGACGACATGATTCGGTCGAGCGAGGCGGTGTACTTACCGTCCCGATCGTGGATCAGGTACTTGGCTTCCAACAACGGGCCGTCGAAGCTGTCCGTGACGTTCCGGGCGACCTGTTGCATCCAGTCTTCGTGCGGGTGCTCGGTGGTGCCGCCGAGCACAAGCAGTTCGTACGCCGCCCTTTCATACTCGGGCCAGTGGTCGCGGAACCTGTCCGCCGGGGCCGTCAGCGAGTGAACACCTTCCACGGCCACGCCGCGAGCGTGAAGTGCCGCGGTGAACGCACGTCCGCGTACAGCCGACGCCCACACTCCCTTCTGCCCAAAGAACGCGAACGTGCGGAATCCGCACGCCAGCAGATGCTCGGCCGCCTGCTGCCCGATCGCCTCGTTGTCCACCAGCACACGGGGCACGGTGACCGGCATCTCCACCGGCGTCAGATCCACGCACGGCATGTCCAGGCCGACGATGAGCTTGGCCAGGCGTTGGTCGTAGCTGACGATCGCGCCGTCGCCCTGCCAGCCGCTCAGTACCTGCGGCGTGAACAGCATCTGCGTGGACAGGTGCCAGTCATGTTCCGCAGCGTAACGCGCGATGCCGCTCACGATCCGGTAATCCCCCCATCCCAGAGCAATCAGAACGCTGCGCATCGTGTTCCTTTCTGCAGGCATCGAGGCAACTTGGCGCCTCGCTCTGAAGAAGATCGGAGTCGCCGAGACGAAGGACCCGCGCTAGGGTATCTTCGCTCTGTGTCAATGTGGAGTCCAGCACGAGGACTGACCAAAAAGGAAGCCCATGGCGTTAAGATCCCGGCACATCGGATTCCTGGCGGGCGCCTGTGTCGTCCTGATCGCAGCGCGTGCGAACGGCGCGGAGGACACGGAGCGCCGGTCCGTCCTGGTTCCGGCTGAAGCCCGCGTGACGGCCCGCGGCAAAGTGCTCGATAACGGCGCGTTCACGCTGTGGACGCGGGGCGTCATCGGCGACTACATCATCGTGCCGAAGGACGGGAAGGTGACGGCAATGGTCAGCGCAGCGGCGCTTGCGGTTGACGGTGTGGGCGCCAGGGCGGCAGTGGCACTGACGCCCGTCGGCGGTGCGCCGCGCGAGATCGGCGTGCTGGAGATGGCGTCGGACCGGTTCTCCTACAACGGCCCGTGCGATTTCCGCGAGTACACCGTCAGTGCCGACGTGCCGAAAGGGTACTACACCGTGACGCTGACGCACCGGAACCGAGACGTCGGCGTGAAGAAATGGCGGCACCTGTTCGTGAAGCAGGTGCGGTTCAGTGGCGCGCACATTGCGCGGCTGAGCCCGTCGGCTTATGCGTTCTTCGGCGACGGCGCGCACAGGGCAGGGGCAGGCGTGGGGAACCCGCGTGAGATTGTGGCCGGCAGCCTGCGCGTCCGTCTCGACCCGGAGTCTGCGACGTGGTCCGTCACGCACGTGCCGAGCGGCAGCGGCGCGGCAGAGGTCGGTCCGGTCTTTCGGCTCGACGGACTGAGCGTTGACCTGGCAGCTTACGAGGCAAGTGTCCAGCAAGAACGGGTCGAGGACGCGCGCTTCGGCGATGCCACGCGGGTCACCATGCAGTTCCGCAAGCCCGGCGCGCTCGACATCACCTACGTGCTCCTGTTCGGCCATGCGCAGCCCGAGGTGATCGCGCGGCTGGACTTCACGAACCGGACCGGCCGCGAACTCCGTGTCGCCTCCACGGGCGCGATGGCGGCGCAGACCGTCACGGTCGGCGGCAGCGCGCGGTCGTGGACCGTCATCGGCGACGGCAAGGAGTACAACCAGCCGTATCGCATTGTGGATGCAGCAGATGTCGATGAGTTCGGGTGCTGGTGGTACGCCGCGCTGAAGAACCGGGACACGAAGCGTTCGCTGCTGTTCGGGAGCCTGCAGAACACCAAAGGCCTGGGGCGGTTCGTCGTCGTGCCGAACGATGCCAGTTCGGTCAAAGTGGCGGCCTACCACGACTACGAAGGCATCATCATGCCGCCCGACGCGTCCATCACCGGCGAGATGGTGCTGCTCCAGTTCGGGCGAAGGGGCACCGACAGCCTGGAGCGGTTCGGCGACCTGATCGCTGCCGTCCACGACATCCACCTGCGCCGGGATTTCCCGCTGGATCCCTACGAGCCCGTCAAGCTGTGCCTGTTCAATGGCTGGGGCGGGTACGGTGCGAGCGTGGTGTCACGTTTCCCTTACAAGAACGGGCGTGACCCGATGAAGCGGAAGCACGCCTACTTGGACCGCGACTGGACCAAGGCCAATCGGCAGGTCTTCTACAGGCTGGGGCTGCCGCAGTTCGGGTACGGTCATCCCGACGGCTGGCGCCGGACCGCGTGGCTGAAGGAGCGGCCGCTGGTCCGCCGCTACGGGCAAGTGGACGAATTCGCCGGCAAGGGCGCGCTCGTGGAGGGGCATGCCGACTGGTACATCGACGGCTGCATCGACTTCTCGCATCCCGACGTGATCGAGTACGAGAGGCAGCGGATCGAGGTGGCCATTGCCGCCGCTCTCGAGAAAAGGCCCGGCGCGGTGGTCGTCTACAATTGGGATTTCGTGAACAAGTGGCGCACGCTTCCCGGCCAGCACGATCCGTTCATGACCGGGGCGGAGGCCTATCGGGGAGCCATGACGCTCTGGCGGGATCTGGCCGCCGCGACCCCGGGGGGGTGGTGCGCCGACCTCTACATGAATCTCCCGGGGATCAACTACGGTCTGGTGCGGACCATGCGTGTCGGCGAAGACAGCGATCGCGGCTACTACGGCGACAACGTCTTCACCCAGCGCTGCACGTTCACCGAGGGCCTGGTCCGTCAGCTGAGCGGCCGCTACTTCTACAACGGTCGCGTGTTCTGGATCAACCCCGACTCCTACCACGTGTACGTCGGCGGGCTATACAGCTACGAGCAGGCGAAGGTGCATGCCTCGTTCTGCGCTGTCGCCGGCAACAAGGTCGCCCTGGCCGAGCCGTTCGTCGAGTACGATGAACCGTTCCCCCAAGACCGCCTTGAGATCGCGCGCCGCGTCGCCCCGGCGCTGGGCGAGACGGCCCGGGCCGTGGACGTGTTCGAGCACTGTCCGGCGCGGCTGTGGGATATTCCCGTGGAGCGTGAGTTCGGCGCGTGGCACATCGTCGGCCTGTTCAACACGGACCATGACCGCAGCGGCAAGCCGTTTACCTACGAGGTGCGCTTCGAAGATCTGGAGCTCGACCGGCACGCGGAGTACCTGGTCTACGAATTCTGGACGAAGACGTTCCTCGGCGTCAGGAGGCGCGCATTCACACGTACGCTCCAGGCGCCCGACTGCGAGGTCTACTCAGTGGTGCCGAAGCGGGGCCACCCCGTGCTGATTTCCACCAGCCGTCACGTTCGGCACATGGCCTACGACATCCTCGCCCTCGGCTGGGACGCCGCCACCCGCACTCTGAGCGGTACATCGAAGGTCGTCAAAGCTGATCCGTACCAGCTGCGCGTGTTCGTCCCGGACGACTTCACCCCCGTCTCGGCCGAGGCCGGTGGGATCCCCGTGACGCTGCAGACACAGGACGGCCTCTTGACTGTTGACATGGCCCCGCCGGGAAGTGCGGACGTCCGCTGGCAGATCCGGTTCGAGTGAGCGGAGCGGGATGGATGTCGCCGTCGTCAAGCCTGTGGCTCGCCGACCGCGCCATCGGTGAGCGCCGCGATTGGCTCCCCAGGCCCTGGGTGCAGCACATAGAAGAAGGAGACTCCGACGTGAGCGAGACTCGCCCCGCCGCCTGCCTACCGGGCATGAGAGCGCTGTCGGTCGCCGTCATGGTGACTGTGGCTGCGCACTCGCTTGACGCCGGACCGAAACCAGTCCCCAGGGTTGGTTATTGAATCACTGCGAGGCCTTTGCTCTCGACCAGGGCCGGTCTAGGGGAAACTGCTTGGAATACTGCTGCAGTAACTCGATTTCCTTGGCATCGTACGGTTTGCCATCGGCGTGGAAGACGTCGTGCTGCCACTGCTCGGGCATGGGGTCGCCCTCCTTCGAGCCGTACGGCATGTAGGTCTGTGTCCGACCGGCCACCAGCCCCCAGTGATAGCCGCCGATCTGATCGTGAGCGAAGATGGGCAGAATTGTCTCGAACGTGTTGCCCGATTGGCGGAGGAGCCATTCGGTGCAAAGAACCGGGCGGTTGAATTGGCGGCAGGTCCGACTCTTCTGCACGATGCCGTCGGGTTTGTCGTAGCCGTGAAAGGAGACGACATCAGACATCTTCATGAGGGCCTTCGACATTCGGCCTTCGAAGTCAGTCCAAGCTCCGATGGTCAGTGGCTGCGTGGCCTTCGATTCGCGAGCCCAACGGAATGCCGCCGTCGCAAGCGCGAGGCTTCCTTCGCCCATAGCTGAGTTCCCGGGCTCGTTATACAAGTCCCAAATCAATACGCGGCGGTCGTTGGCGAATCGGCCCACGAGGTCTTTGACGTATCGTTCCAGATCGGGCCACGTCGAGCGATCGGCAACGCGTTTCAAGCCCGGGCTGGAGACCCATCCACTGTTGTGTACACCTGGCACCGGCTCATCCTGTTTTCCCAGGTAGGGTTCGCGACCGGCGAAGTTACAGTCGCAAAACGGAATCAGCATGACGCGCATGCCGTGCTTGTCCGCGATAGTCAGGAATTGGTCCATCCGCCGCTTGAGACCCTGGGGATCGTCCTTCCAAACGAGATACTGGACGAACACCCGCAAGCTGTTGTAGCCCGCTTTCTCCGCCCAGCCAAGTTCCTCATCGATGGTCTTCGGATCGAAGGTCTCCTTCTGCCACATTTCGGTCATATTGACGGCCGTGCGGGGCAGGTAGTTGCAGCCGACGATGGGGCCTACCTTGGCACACCACTCCCATACCTTCTCCTCGGGCCAACGCGCGTCGTATTGTCTCTGCGACTCTTCCTGGCTCACGGTTTTGGCAGGCGCGGTGAGTTGTCGCGTGGGGTCGAGGATGAGCCCCAGATCGATATACTGCCCGCCCCCAGTCTGGGTCACGTGTACGGCGATGAGATTCTTGCCGCGTTTCAACGTGGCCTTGAGTTCCTCACTCACATCGAACGCGGTCCGCTCGGTATTGAAGCCGATGGCCGAGAAGACGGCGGCACCATTGATGTAGACCTCGACGTCTTCATCGTGCCGAACAATCAGGCCGGCCGAGGTGAACTCGAGCAGGCCGGGCACGTCGATCGTCTTGCGGAGCCAGATCGCGGACGTCTTCCACGCGGTGCCGACCGTGGCAGGCGGCGTCACGTGGTCGGTGACGCCGAAACCTGCCCGACCTGAATCCCAGGTCGAGTCATCAAAACTCAACTCATTCCAGCCCTTAGCCGGCTTGTCGGTCGTGTATCGCCAGGTAACCGACTGCCGATCGGCAGTGTCAATCAGTACTTGTTCCGCCAGGGCAGGTTCCGGTTGGGATACTGCAAACCAGAAGCCGATGAATACTACCGGTACGGGTACGCGGCTAGCGGTGGTCGACATTATAACGGCTTTCCTTTGAAACGAACGATATTCCAGTTCTATTCGAGATGTCCCAGTTGACCTCCACCCGACTACGCTGCCGGGCGTTTGAATGAACATCGTACTCGCCTGGCCACTCTTGCCCAAGGATCTGTTCCCGGCCCAACCCAGAAATGGCTCCTCACAGGGGGGTCTGGGGCCTCGATGACTGGGTCGATGGCGTTCTTCAGCAGGTATGCCCGCACTGATAGCGCCGCACCACATTCGTTGGACAGTTTGTCGGTCGATGCGCACAGTCATATCGGCGAAGCCCTCGGCATCATTGCGGCGAAGCGGCGTATCCGGTTGAGAATCGTCCGGTATAGCCGACGCAGGACCGCGACCTCCGCCAGTTGGGACGTGATGTACCGCGCATGGCGAACCACCTTCGCGCCGATCTGGCCCAGCTTGACCCGGAGCGCCGTCAGCGTCCAGTGCCTCACGCTCCGCGGCAACGCCAGGCGACGCATACATTTCGTGGCGGGCGATGAAACCGACGCGGATCTCACCGCACTCCAGCCCGCGCCGCGACGTGGGCACGATCACCTGGAATGACATGGGGGCTTGGTGTACCGACCGACAGCCTCCAACCTCGCGATGTAATCTGCAGCCGACATGATTCGTGGTCTCTGCCTGCAAGAAGTAACGGTCTCCGCCTCTTTCGGCTTGTGGAAGCTCACCCAAAGCGGTGAGCCATCACGCGCACACTATAACGTAAACCGTTATGTTCCGCTATCGGGACCTAAGGACGCCAGTGAAGGACGCCCCTGGCGAGGCGACAGCGCCCGCACGAGGTGTCGGAATTCCTCAAGCTGGCGAGTGTGATCTCGAACTGCGGTGAGCGAGCGAAGGCGACGTTCGGTGAGGACGGCCCGGGATTCCGGCGTGTCATGTGCGAGGATGAACCTGAGGATCGCCGGTGAGAGCTTCAGGATATTGAGGGCTTGGTAAACGCGAATGCGCGAAACCCCGAGTTCCCGGGCCAGTTGGGCTTTCGTCAGTTCGGGGTTACGGGCGAGAATGTCGGCGTAGTGCAGCGCTTGCTGAACGACGTTCGGCTTGCCGTCGAGTTCCTCCTCCCTCCTGGCGAAGCGCAGCGCATCGCGGAGTCGGCGCTGAGAAACCGTCCGGAGGTCTTCGAGCCCCGGCGGATGCTCGCCGAAGTGGATCCCCTGGTATCGTCCCTCCAGCTGCACATAGTAGGGCATAGAGAAGCGCCAGAATCGGGGTCGAAAGTCATAAGTCGTTGGTACATCGACGCGCAAACTGTTCCATCTGGGGAGCCAATTCAGGCACAATGCGCACCCCCATGGGTGCGCCTTTTTTTTGTGCCTGATTGGCATAGGCGACTGGATGAGAGCCAGGTGGTTCGAGCGCCGAACGCAGTGAGGTACGGGCTGACCGACCAACGGGAGTGTCAGCAGTGCAGCGAAGCGTAACGTCAATCCAGGCGCCGGAGCTAGCTAACACTCCCGGCAGAACAGACGGCCTTCGTTTGCTCTGCCGTTTTCTTTATCGGACAGGCTACAACGCGTACAGGTTCGCGTTCTTGTTTGTCCCCTGGCAGGCGGCGGACAAGAACCAGGATGCTAGAGTTCTATCATGAACAGGTCGTGTCGGCCCTTTTCGGTATAATCGTCCATGTTGCTGCGGAAGAAGAGGCGGTCTCCCGCGTGGTTGATCCACGCCTCCGGCTGGTCGCTGAACGTGTGCGAAGAACTGTCGTGCGTGCGGCACCTATGATGAGCCAGCCTGCGAATCGCGTCTGCTCCTTCGTCCAGCGGCACCCCGACGATTTCCCCGAAGTAACGGTGCCACTTATCACCAGGGTCGAGTCCATAGGATTCAATAGCCAGATAGACGTGCTGCCTGTTCGAGCCGCCCACTGCCGAGATCATCGGACTGAACCAGCGGTCCGAGTGAAGAACTTCGAATATCTCCCCATCCGAGAAACGTACGGCCACGAGGCTGCCACCGTCCACTCCATGTTTTTTCCACAGGTCTTTGCCCTGGCGACTGCCGGAAATGCGAGAGACCACGCACTCCTGCGAACCGTTCAGATAGGCAATGTCCATGTGCGGGCTATTGGGCAGGAGTTGACGCTCATCTGTCCAGTCCCGGTTCCACAGGACAACCCCCCTTTTCCTTAAGCAGCCCACAATGTACTGACCGCTGGCGCTCATCGTGCAGTAATCCACATCGTATCCTGTCATGTCCTTTTCAGGTCCGCGTTCGTGGGTACGCAGATTGTATGCAAACATGCGGCCATCGTGTTCCAGCAGTAGCCACTCTCCTTTGTCATCGAAGTCATTCCCGTCGCCGCCGCAAAGCCTGCCCTTCTGGTTCCCCAGTTTCTCATTGAACTCCTTGATGACCCTGCTTACCTCGGTCACCACGTTGTACCCCATGAGCCTATGGCCGTCAGGAAAGACGATCATCTCCGGCTCATAGGACCAGCGCACCGTAGAGAAATCAGGGATGGCAAGGGGAAGATCCTTCACGAACGCTCCGGTTTGGCCATCGAGCAATCTCAGTTTCGGGATGGTCCTCCCGACCCAGACAATGAAAAAGCGGTCGTCTGAGCTGAACATCGCACGCTCGCCGTTGAACCCCCGGACGCTCTGATCGTCGGTGATTCGCCTGATCCTGGTGCCAAACACAGGATCCGTGAACCAGCCGCCAGCCGCAGGCAACTGGAAGTCCTCGTAGTTGGGAGGTCTGAGTACTTCCTTTGAGAAGGCGGTTCCCCTGACGACCCGCAGGAACCACTCCACGGGCACGGTGTCGCCACCTGCCCGGAGTTCGGTGCGAATGCGATGGCCACCTTCTGTCGGATTCGTCCATCGAATCTGGCCCGTCTTCGCATCGGTCTCCACTCCTTCCGGTCCCGCTTTGACCTGCCATGTCCCTTCGGGCAAGCCTTTAGGTTCCTGCGACGCCCAGGCCTTACCGGCAATCACAGCATCGGACAGATGGAAGACGGGGCGCGGCGCAGCCGCCGGGCTTCGGGTGTTGCCCTTGCTGACGGGATGACCGTCCGCCGCAAACGCCTCAACCGCGCCGACACAAGTGTAGACAACCGTGCAGAAAGCGACGGCTCTTGATATTCTCACCGGGCACTCCGAAAGCTCTTAGATCTGCCTAGAACACGCACAAACTCACCGTTGGAAACGAGGCGACCACGGACGCGGATGCTATTCGGGGCAAGGCCACGCACAGGTGTAGACTGAGTGTGTTCGCCCTCGTATGGTCTCATGTGCCGGACCTCTCTGCCGGGGCCGCCGACCTTCTGCAGGGCTGCGTCTTCGGGCAGCAGGTTAGTCACCGAACCCTCGGCTTCTTCTCTCTACACGTTGCCTTTCTTTACGGCCACAACCCACTCGATTGAGATCGTGTTCTTCTCGGTTTTGGCGTCGTTGCGAAATGCCGGGCCTTCGAATCTTATCCGCGCCCAAATGTCGTACTCCCCGGCCGGGTTGAGGGGATCGCGGGCGTCGCCCAGCTCGATGCCGAGGTTGACGGCGTACATCCAGATGAAGTTGTTCTCGGTAATCTGGTACGTGCCCAACTTGTACCAGTGATAGCCTGTACCGGGTACGATGTCGGCGAGCTTCAGATACTTTATCGCCGACTCTTTGCCGGTATGCTTCTTGGCATGATCGTGCATGTCCCACTTGAGCGCGTTGCCGGCGAGCTCAGCGATGGCCCGGTCCGACAATTCCGCTCGACACGCAATTCCATTTTGCGTGCGCTTATCTTCCACGACTTCCGCCTTCTCGCCATCCCTGTTATAGATCCCAAACGTATCGGCCGCATAGGCCGTATAGTCCTCCCACGGCAGATGCTCGAATTTGGCCGGCGGAGTGATGGCGGTGAGGCTCTGTTTGAGATACTTGTCGATCTTCGTGAAGAACTTGGCTTTCCGCGCCGCCACCTTCTTTGTTCGATACGCGGACGCGGATAGAGCTTCGGGATCAACGCGAAGCTGCCACTGTGCTTCAACGGTATCTCTGAGGCGCGCGGCAATCTCCTCCCGATTCAGCGGCAAATCTTCCTCCTTCTTCCCGTCGGCCTGCCACTTGCCCCAGATTCTCGAAAAAAGGGCCAACGTAGCCTTGTCAATGGCCATCCTCGCGTGCCGCACTCTGCGCAACAGTGTATCGGAGCCGCCCACGGCCTTTTCCGCTTCAGCGAAAGACTCCTGCGCATTGAGAATGAAGGACGGGGAGAGGTACTTGAGTCCTGCTGTTTTGCCGGCGGTGCTAATGAATCCGGGACTGACCTTTGCCACCTTGCCCAGTTCGTCGATGTATCGGCGAACGTAAACGCCCGCCGGTCCGTAGAAGCCGTCGGTAAAGGTCCTGATCAAGTCGGCCTGGTTCTGATACGGATCCTCAAGAAGTTTGGCCAACAACCACAAGCGCAGATCCCGCAATTCCTCGAAAATCGGGAAATGGTATTCGCTCATCACGCCGACGACATTGTATTTCCGGAAGAGCTGCAGGTCGGGCTGGAACGTGCTCTCGAAGGGCATGGGCAATGCCATATCCACGAAATTGGTGTGATAGTCCCAGATGAATATGTTGTTGGTAATCTTCGACCAGGCCGCGAGACGTTGCGCCAGATATTCATCATGCGCTATGGGTTTGGTGTAGGTGCTTTTCGTGTCGCACAGCGTGATGATCACATTGGCACGCGGGACAATGCCTTTGGGAATCGCCTCGGTGTTCAGGTACGCCAGCGTCTCAATCATGACGCCCGGGTACTCATCCTTGATCCCATCAGCCATGCAATTGACGAACTCCAGAAGCAGCCCCGAATCCTTGCCCCCGTATTTCCTGACAGTCGTCTGACAGGAGCCGCATCCACACAGAGAAGGAACGTCGTTGAGAGACACGTCGAAGATCATGGGTGGGCACGGTTGGTCACGGGTTTCCGAGATATTCTCTTTCAGTTTCTTCAGGAAAGCTCTACGCAATTCCGGGTTGCTCAGGCAAAGCTGGTTCTTGGAAGACCATCCGCTCTGGTTATTGAATACCCACCTCATACCATCTTTCATAGCAAACCACTCGGGATTTCGCTTAAAGTTGAAATCCTTCTTGTATCGGTAAATGAACTGTCCTTCCGTGTGAACGAGAGCTGGCGGGCCAAAACTGGGGCCGCCGCCGTACTTGAAGGATATTGATTTGTTCGATACCAACCGATTGATCTTGTTCCGCGCGGCAAACGGGAACGTCTCATCGCCAAAGAAGAAGTTCGCCACGTCCAGGCAGCGGTTCCGGAAGACCGGCTCACCGTGCCGGTCGAGCGTGGCGATGCTCAGATTCGTTACCGACGGCACAGATTCCTCCCACGGGCTCCACCAGTGGACGCCGATCACGTCTTCGAGGAAGTGATAGACCGCATAGATGGTTCCGCGTGGCCGGCCACCGGCGAGGACAAGGTTGCCCTCCGGCGAAGTACGCATGATCCAGCGTTCCGGCCCGAGCAGTTCCGTGACAATGCCCTGCTTCCGCGTGTACTCAGTCGAGCCCACATAGACCCGCGCGCCCTTCTTCGTTTCCTGGCCTTCCTTCACAATCGTGAACTCGGCGCCGGTGATTTTCTTGAGGCAATTCGCCAGCTCACTGGCTGCCGTCTGTTCCGGTTCAATTGCCTGATCCGCCAGGACAATGGTGCATTTGGCGGTCCCATTTTCCGCCAGTACAATCCGTGGGTCCGAAGGCCCGGCCAAGGCCCTGGCGGTGAATAGCGAGGTCATTCCCAGTGCGAGCAACCCGTTCGTCAGTGCATTCTTCATCGGTTTGCCTTTGGGTAGGTTCGAGGTTCAAGGTTGAGGGCTCAAGGTGTCACTTGCCGAAACAGCCGATCCGAAAAACTCCGTCATCGGTATCGTATCGCACCTGCCAGTTCTCCGGGCCTCCGGCCGCGGAAAAATCGAGCGTTGAGAATGTGCCGTTGAGCGTACCCGGCTTGTCGGGGTTGGTCTGGATAATCTCCCACCACGTTCCGTTCGCCGGCGTGTATCCCTTGGCCAGCCGCACCTTGAAAACGCCTGCGAGCGCAACGTTCCCATTGACCCGGATCGCCGTATGGTCCTTGCCGGTAAGCTCAGCTACCAGGGTTGAGCCCTGAATCTGGGTGAAGTTCCCGCCAATGCCGATTCTGCTGGCCGCCCCGATGATCTCCAGGACTCCTTCGACCTGGGAGGTATCGAGACCGGCGCCAAAGCCATTGTGGAAATTGCCGACAATGTCCACCCTACCACCCGATACTGTCAGGTGTCCGCAGTGCTTTCTGCCTTGCGGGAGAGCTTTTGCCCACATGTGGTGGCTGTTGAAGAAACTACCGGTCACGCGGAGACTGCCCGCGGTTATGTTGATCATCCCACAGCCGCGGCCAAGCCCTTTGATCGTCGCCGAGCCGTTGCAGATGGATTTGGCTGACACAACGGCGCCGTCAAGATAAAACTCGCCATTGCCGTTGTTTGAGGCGGCAAGATAACCCGCTCCAACACTCAACCTGTCGCTGACGGTCAGGGCGCCACCGGTTCCACAATATCTCCCGTAACCCGATGCCCCTGCGCTGCCGCCGACACACAGGAACTTGGCTGCGATGCTGCCACCGGCCTGCGTCAGAGTACCCTTGCCTGGGCCGCCGTACCCACCGACGTAAATGCTCGATGCAACCAGCGAAGCGTCCTCGACCTGGATGGACAGCGATCCGAGCGCCTTGACGCCGCCGCCGACCTTCAACAGCTTCGCAACCGCAGCGCGTCCATCGGAGATCCTGCATTCAGGCAGCGATGTGATGTCCACAGTGTCGTCAGCAATGGGTATTGAGCCACCATCCCAGTTTCCCACGGCATGCCAGTCCCCGGGGTTGATCTTGTCGCGGCCCTGCCAAGTGTGAGAAGACGGAGCAGCTGAAGCCGCGACAGCGGATGCCAATACAAGCACCAACACCACTTCTTTCATCTTTGCCACCTTGGGTGTGCGCCGAGCAGAGCTCGGAGAACTGGCACATTCCTTGTCTCTTTGTCCTTGTCAGGCACCACGGAGGTTAGCCTCCGTGTCTTGCTTACGGGTGTCATGCGGATGTGCTGCCGGAAGCGGGGCCTGTAAGGTGCAGAAATCCGTACGCTCACAACTTGGCTTCGTCTAACCATTTGCGCAAGGAGTAGTTGCGCACGTCTATGCGCATCTGCTTTCCTGTAATGGTCCAGCGACTCCCGCCGGGCGTTTCCGGCCCATTCTTGGGCGTTCTTGGGACGTTGGGCTGGCCAGGCAAGAACTGATCGCCCGGAACAGCTCGACAGGTAGGGGCTATGTATCTGGTGCCCTGCCGGCTGGTCGAGTTTTCAGACGCCAACTTCGCTCAGCAGTTGCCGGAAGGCGGCCAACTGGTCGGCCTTTTCCGTCAGCTGGGTGAGCGGACGGAGCCGTCGTTCGGTGAGCACGGATCGGTATTCGGGCGCGTCGTTGTCCAGCGTGTACCTCACGATCGCGTTGGGAAGACCCAGGATGCTGAGCACCTGGAAGACGCGGATGCGCGACACTCCCAGTGCTTCAGCAACCTGTGTTCGGGAGAGTTCGGGGTTCCGCGCAAGGACGTCGGCGTACCGCATAGCCTCGACGACAATGTTGGGCTTGGCGGCGAGCTCCTTCTCTTTGCGCGCGGCCCTCAGCGCATCGCGGAGTTGGCGTTGTGTTACTGTGCGGATGTCCTGCAGGCAGGATGGGAGGGGGCCGAATTCGACGTTCTGCAAGCGGCCCTTCAGGAGGATCTGGTATGGCAGAGAAAGGCGCCAGAATCGGGGCCGAAAGCCATAAGTCCTTGGTACGTCGACGCGCAAACTGTTCCATCCGGGGAGCCAATCAGGCAACAAAGCGCACCCCGAACCGGGTGCGCCTTTTTTTTCGTGCCTGGATTGGCGTAGGCGACTGGAGGCGAACCAGGTGGTCCGAACGCCGAACGCAGTGAGGTACGGGCTGACCGACCAACGGGAGTGTCAGCAGTGCAGCGAAGCGGAACGTCAATCCAGGCGCCGGAGCCAACTCTTTTCCTGCGCATATCTCTCCATAGCGTAAGCGGCAGTTTGGACCGTTTCGCTTCACGTTCTTCTGCACTCAGGAGTGGCACGCCTCCGCTCGGACGTCCGTACCGCCAAGGGCGCCCGACCAAGAGTCGATGGGTTCCCTGCAACAGATGGCGCTGTCCGCTATCTCGGCGCAGACACTGGCCGCGCCTGGCAGCTGTTGCCGCAGGAGCCGGTTCTCCGCCACAAGGTAGTCGACGACAGCCAGCCATCGGTGCTCTGCATCATCACCACAGCACAACGCCCGAATCATCCGCCAGATGAGCGTCACGGTCCCGGCTCTCCAACAGGGAACGGTCGATCCAGAACCCGTGGCGGCCGGCTTCGCAGCAACTGATCACTGGCGCCCCCACCGGCAACCCCAGTCGCTCCCTCGCGCGCCACGTCCTGCAACAAAGCGCCACAGCTCCGGATACAGGTGTTCCTCTCCCGGACCTTATTGCCGTTGCTGAAGCACAGCTTCCAGGTGTTGTTGTCCAACTCCAACGCCGTGTATAGTGCCTCACTGCTCTGCTGGACCGTAGACATGGTGGCCTCTTTTTGGTTGCGGGTTCAGTCGGGTTCAACGAGTAACGACGTTCCGGCTGTAACCCGCATCCATCGTCCAGCATAGCATCTATCGGTCAGTAATAGCGCAGGCGAATCATGCCCCAGAGATACGTGCCCCCATCCCGCCTCAGAGAGCTCCCAGTGAAGGGGCTTATCGAGAGGCTGCGGGATTTCTCTCTGACGATTTCCTTCAGCGACATCATTATCCCCTTCCGCAAGGCGGACGAAGTCTACAGCAGTAATGAACGGCGGCTTGTGTTCCAGGAGATCAACTTCGTCATAGAGGGGGCCATCTTTGGAAGCGTATGCGATTCCCAGGTTGAGTGTACTCCGGGGGATATGCTCTGGATGCAGCCGGGCACTCCCCACTCCCTCACCTGGCCGAGCGGTCTGCTTTACTATTCTCTCAACTTCGAGATCGTTGACACGAACGGTGTCGCCTACACCATTGACAAGCCCTTTGTCTATCTGCAGCGTGCAGTGGTGTTGCAGCACCTCGCCAGTGAGATTGCCTGGTATGTGAGTCATCCGGTACCCTACAAAAAAGAGGCTCATCCGGTAAGTGCGTACTTCTTGATGTGTAGTGTCCTGAGCTTGAGAGTGTAGAACTTCATATTTCTGTAGCCGTAAGCCTGGCGTTT
Source organism: Lentisphaerota bacterium (assembly GCA_018676675.1). Classification (GTDB taxonomy): domain Bacteria; phylum Verrucomicrobiota; class Lentisphaeria; order Oligosphaerales; family JABHEG01; genus JABHEG01. The sequence continues at coordinate 36 of JABHEG010000307.1, read as the reverse complement.
CATTGTCTGGGCTTTGTTGTTGAAGCCCTCCAGCGG
>JABHEG010000033.1 GCA_018676675.1 Lentisphaerota bacterium | reverse complement strand
AACGGAATAAATAGCGAGGAACGAGCGGCTTTATGCCGGATCTGAACTTGCCCGGTAGCAAGCGTCATGGTAAACCACACCATTCTCCATACCGGCTCAGTCTCTCTTCATTGTTTTCATAGAACTTTTGACGCTACCGTTGTTGCCACAATCACACTTTGGGACACTGGGACACATTTTCTCCTTCCTGCTGGGCTCTCATTGGGGTTGGGGCTCGCGGGGAACGGGATCGCGTAACGACTTGTTAGGCTTGGACTCGGGATGCCGTGGCCCGGCGGTCGCAGCGAAGGCTTCCCAGCCGCCGCCAAGAGCCTTGTACACACGCACCGCGTTCAGAACGATGACGCCCTCGCTCACGGCCAGCTGCTCCTCGAGACCAAGGCGCGAACGCTGGGCGTCCAGAACATTGCTGAAATCGATGAGCCCGTTCGTGTACTTGTCGCGAGATATTTCCACCGCTTCGGCGGCCGCTTGAACGGCTTCTCTGAGCGCCCTCCGAGCGTGCTGTTCCTCAGCGAAATCCGTGAGCGCGTCGCGGACCTCCCTGACGGCGTTGAGCACGGTCTTTTCGTAGCGTGCAAGGGCTTCCCCCTGGAGCGCGGTCTGGATCCGGATGTTGTTACGGATTGCGCCTGCGTGGAAGATCGGCCAGCGGACGGACGGCCCGATCCCCGACACACGGCTCTCCGGCTCGATGAGACTCGCCGAGCCAACCGTTTCCCAACCGATGGAACCGACCAGTGCGAAGCGTGGGTACAAGTCTGCCGTGGCTTGACCGATCCGGGCAGTCTGCGCGGCAAAGGCGTGTTCGGCCTGGCGAATATCGGGTCGGCGGCGCAGGCTGTTGGCGGGGATCCCGGTGATCAGGTGGAATGGCAACGAGGGAATCGGTCGTGTCTCGCGCAGTTGCTCATGCAGCGTGCCGGGCAAGCAGCCTGTCAGTGTTGCGAGACCGTTCATCGCCGCCTCGACGCCGCTCCGCAATCCTGGAATCGATGCCCGGGTCCGCTCCAGATTGTAGCGGGCCTGGTGTACGGCCAGCTCATCCACCAAGCCTGCTCGGCGGCGTGACTTCAGCAAATCAAAGGTGTCGGCCTGTGCCTGCAGGTTGCCTTCGGTCACCGTCAGTCTTCGTTGGTACATGCGCAGCTCGATGTAGGTGCTGGCGACCGCACTCGCGAGGGAAACCCACACCGCCTCCGACAATGCCCCCATCATCTGCAGATCACACGCGGCCGCCTCCACGCCACGGCGTGTGCCACCGAACAGATCAAGCTCCCAGGATGCGTCGAGCCCCAGGTGCTGGAAGTCGTCATCTTGAATCGGCCTGCCGGTGACGTTCTCGGGATCGCCGATTCCATAGCTGTGGAGTCCACCGACGTCCACCCACGGCAGCAGCCGGGAGCGACGGATACCCAACCGGGCACGTGCCGCCCGGACTCTGGATTTGGCCTCTCTCAGATCCGGACTCCCGGCCAGCGTCTTGCCGATCAGCTCGATGAGGAGCGGATCGCCCAGGACAGTCCACCAGTCTGCCAGTGATTCTGCCGTGATCTCACGTGGTGGCTCTGCATGATCGAGCACATCGGAGTAGTCGGGCTCGGGCAGGGGAGGCGATTGGTGATCAGGGCCGACCGTGGTGCAGCCGGAAAGCAGTGAAGACATAACAGCCAACGCAACGACGGTCGTCGTCATCTTCATGACGTCGGCCCTTGCGAATCCGGCCTTCGCCTTGATCCCTTCACGGAGTCGCTGGAACAGCACGTAAAGGGCGGGGGTAAGGGTGATGCCGACCGTGGTCGCAACGACCATGCCCGAAAACACAGTGGTACCGATGGCGCGCCGACTGTTAGCGCCGGCCCCCGTGGCAAAGACCATCGGCAGCGTGCCGAGGATGAAGGTGAATGCCGTCATGAGCACGGCTCGGAAGCGTTCGCCGGCGCCCGTAGAGGCCGCGTCAATGATCGGATGCCCTGCCTCGCGTTGCTGTTTGGCGAACTCGATGATGAGAATCGCGTTCTTGCTGGCGATGCCCACGAGCATGATGATGCCCAGTTGTGCGTAGGTCCCCAGGGGTAACCCGCATATCCCCAAGCCCAGCAGCGCCCCCAGGAGAGCCACGCTGAGAGACAGAATCACCGGCACGGGAATCGTCCAACTCTCGTACTGAGCGACCAGGAACAGGTATCCGAAGATCAGAGCCAGCACGACCAGGACGATCGCCTGGTTGCCGGTACTCTTCTCTTGATAGCTCATGCCCGCCCACTCAAAGCCGTAGCCGTGGGGCAGCACCTCATTCGCCACACGTTCCATCGCGTCCATGGCCTGCCCGGAGCTGACCATGGGAACGTTCAGGGCCGTGATCGCGGCGCTGGGGAACAGATTGTGCCGGTCCAGTGTGCGGGGAGCCAGCGATGTGCGGATGGTTGCCAGACTGGCCAGAGGCACCATGGCTCCGGTCACGCTTTGCACATAGAGTCTCTCAACGTCGCCAACGTCTCCTCGGTAGGCGGACTCGGCCCGAATGAGTACCTGTTTGACCTGGCTGCCGATGTTGATGTCGTTCACGTAGCGCTTGCCCAGATACGTTTGCAGTGTGCCGAAGATGTTCGCGACGGGAACGTCCAGAGACTGGGCCTTCTCGCGATCAATCGCCACGTACAGCCGCGGGGTTCGTGCCGTGTACGTACTGAAGGCAAACATCACCTCCGGGGCTTGGTTGACCCGGGCCAACACGGTCGCCATGACGGCTTCCAGCTTGAGTGGATCCGTGTCGTCGAGGGCCTGCAGGCGCATATCCTGTCCGCCGTTGGCTCCCATACCCATGATGGCAGGAGGCATGAACAGGTTGATCTCGGCTTCCGGCACGGTGGCCATACGGGCGCGCAGCGATCTGAGGATGGCCGACGCGCTCTGCTCAGGGCCCTTGCGCTCGTCCCAGTGTTCAAGGTCGATGAGCATCAAGGCCGAGTTCTCGCCGCGGCCACCGACCATGCTGAATCCCGCCACATTCATGGATGCGTGTACGCCTGGTGTCTTGAGTACCCACGGCGTGATCCGCTCCAAGACCTTGCGAGTGCGCGCCAGGGTCGCGCCTTCGGGCAGTTGGATGTTCACGAAGACCACGCCCTGATCCTCGTCCGGGATGAAGGCAGTCGGCGTCACCGAAAAGAGCAGCCATGACATCCCCATTACCAAGAGCAGGGACACGACGGTCACCGCGGTCCTTCGCGCAACCCATAAGGAAGCGGTCACGTAACCGCGACGACTCCGGTCCAGTATCGTGTTGAACCAAGCCAGCGGTCCGTGCTTGATCGGCTTGGGAATCCGCAATAGCGTCGCGCACAAGGCTGGACTGAGGGTCAGCGCGACCAGAAGTGAGAACGTCACCGCAGCGGAACAGGACACGGCGAACTGACGGTAGATTCGGCCGCTCATTCCCCCCATGAAGGCGATCGGGACGAAAATGGCGAGCAGGACCAGAGTCGAAGCGACCATTGCCCCGCTGATGTCACGCATGGCCTTGACCGTGGCCGCCCTCTGGTCCAATCCCTCGAATTCCATGACATGGATCACCCGTTCGACTACCACGATCGCGTTGTCCACGACCGTCCCGATCACCAGGACAAGTGCAAAGAGTGTGAGGAGATTGATGCTGTAGCCGAACCCGGCCAGCACGATGAAGGTCGACAGCAGCGATACCGGGATCGCCACGGTGGGAATCAGTGTCGCCCGCCAGTCCTGCAGGAACACGTAACACACCAGAACCACCAGGGAGAACGTGAGAAACAGGGTCACCACGACTTCCTTGATGCTCATGCGTACGAATTCCGTGATATCTATCATCACGAATCCTCTGAAGTCTTCCGGATAGGCTTGGCTCAGGCGCGCAAGCTCCGCCCGAACGGCTTCCATGGCATCGATGGCGTTGGTTCCCGGCGTCTGGTTCAGCTCGATGCAAACCGCGGGTACTCCGTTGTACGTTCCCTCTATGGTGTAGAGATCCCCTCCCATCTCCACCCGAGCGATGTCCTTGAGATAAACCAGCCCCCCCTCCTGTGCACTGCGCACAATCAGGTTTTCGAAGGCCTCCGGCTCGTTGAGCCGTCCTTCCGCTTGCAGGGGGAACGTCATCATCATCTCTTCGGCACCACTTGGTTCCGCCCCCACCGCACCGATCGATGCCTCCAGGTTCTGGCTCTGGATTGCGATCGCCACGTCATTCGGGGTCAAGGCCAGCGCGTTCATACGGTCGGAATCCAGCCAGACACGCATGCTGAATTCGGGCCCCAGAACCGTTGCGGCGCCAATGCCGGGGATACGTTTGAGCACGTTCTTGACATGCGTGTGCAGGTAGTTCGCCATGAAGACTCGGCCATGGGTGCCGTTGGGGGAGAGGAAGGTCAGCATGCCAAGGAGTGTGGAGGACTCCGATGTGACGGAGATGCCCTCGCGTGTCACTTCGTCGGGTAACCGGGACCGTGCTTGCTGGATGCGGTTCTGCACGTTGACCTGCGCGATATCCCGATCGGTCCCCACCTCGAAGGTGATCGTCAACTCGTAGTTCCCGGTGTCGTCGCTCTTGGAGGACATGTAGAGCATGCCGTCCACCCCGTTGATCTCCTCCTCCAGGGGGGCTGCCACTGTGTTGGCCAACACATCGCTGCTCGCGCCCGGATACAGAGTCGACACCTTCACCTGCGGCGGAGCGACCTCCGGGTACTGGGCGATGGGCAACGACATCATGGCCCACACACCCGCCAGCGACAGCACGATGGAGATGACCATGGCAAAGCGCGGGCGTTCGATGAAGAAGCGTGCGATCATAGTCTACGCGCCTCCATCGGTCATTTGCTCCGCAACGGTCACCTTCTGCCCCGGGCTCACCTTCTGCAACCCGCCGACAACCACGCGCTCACCGATCTCAAGTCCACCACGGACACACTGTCGATTGCCGAGCAAACCGCCAAGGGTGATTCGGCGTTGACTCACTGTGTCGGACGCGTCTACCACGAACACAAAATGGCCGCATTCATCAGCCACGACCGCTTCCACGGGAATCTGTGGCGCGCGCGGGCAGTCTTTCTTCCCCAGGATCACTGTCACGTAGCTATGCGGGACCAGCAGGCCATCCGGATTGTCGAACCGTAGACGGATGGCAAGATTCGCTGTTCGCGGGTCCATCTCGTTGTTCGCATGATCCCAGACGCCGCCTTCCGAATAGTGTGTTCCGTTAGGCAATCGGAGGGTGATTTGAGGCCGCCGGTCGTTGCCCGGCGTCTGGAGCATGTCCAGGTATGCCCGGTCGGTCATCGCGAACGTCACGCGGACCGGATCGGTCTGCACGACACGAGCAAGGGGGCCGGTGACGGGGCCTACCAGGTTGCCCTCTGTGACCAACGCCTTGCCAACACGACCCGCGATCGGCGAGCGGATCTCCGTGTACGCCAGATCAATCTGCGCCAATTGCAGATCCGCTGTTGCCTGCCGGATTGTGGCCTGTGCTTGGTCGATCCCGGTCTTCGCTTGGATCAGCCGGGCTCGGGATTGCGCAAGCCGCCCCTCGACCTGTCGGATGACTGCCTGCAGCTGAACGACTCGGGCCGTGGCTTGCGCTGCCTGTGCCTTGCTGCGAGCAACGCCGGCTTGGCCCTGCAGAGAGTCGTTCACTGCAGCGTCCAGATCGGCCTGCGAAATGCTGCGTTCGTCGGCATCCTGGAGGCGCTTGAGGAATTTCCTCGCTCGGTCGACGTTCGCGTCTGCTGATCCTTGACGCGCATTGGCCGCCTCCACCCCGGCCACGGCCGCCGTGAGATTCGCTCTGGCACCGTCGAGATCGGCTTGTGCCGCAACCAGATCGGCCTCAGCCACCGTACGGGCCGCTTCGGCGGCCTCCAAACCGGCCCGGGCCTGTGCTCCTCCGGCCTCAGCCAGAGCCACGCGAGCCTTGTATCGGTCCTGGCAAATCGTGTAGAGAAGTGTATCCCGTTCCACGTAGCTGCCTTCCGCGAAATGCACGGTCTCGACCGTTCCTCGAACCTGAGCACAGACGTTCACGTGCTGCAGCGCTTCAACGTGCCCCACGTACTCTCGAGGCGATTCCGCCGGACCCTCGGCAACCTGTGCGGCCACGATGGCAGGCAGTCCCGGAGAAGCTCCCGGGCCGCCTCCCGGTGGTCCTGCCGGCCCTCCGGCAGGCATCAAGCCGCGCAGAAGCCATCCCGTCGCGACGAGCACCACCAAAGCAACCGCCTGGAAGCCCCCGAAAGGAGGTTTGCGCACCTCATGCACCGACGTCTCTGTACCGTTTTCCAGTTCGACCATTCGTTGTCTCCTGTGGGCACAGGCCCTTTGGTTGTGTGGGCCTCGTGGCCTTGCCTTGCCCCGTTTCCACATCGGCGTGGCCTGGCGTGGGGACGTCCTTGGCCACCGCTTCCAAAGAGCCAAACCAACCGGCAAACCCAACCCAGAGCAGATGATCAACCATCCCGAACGAAGTCAGATACTCCGCCAGAAGGCCGAGCTCTCTGCTCCGTTGGCGATTGCACCTGCCCGACCAGATCACCACAACAGCGAAATCCCCTGGGAACTCCACGTGCTGGAAGGCGGCCGCCATCCGGCATCTGGGATTCGCCCTCAGTTTCTCGAGCTCTTGCGGCAAGTCGTCTTGGAGCCGTTCCTCGACCTGCGCATCCCAGTTTTCACATACCCGAACCAGTTCCAGCCACTGCATGGTCACATCTCCTGTCGGTTTGCTGCGTGCCTATATGCAGGCATGATGCCAAGGGGCGGCGTGCTTACGGAGATCCCGCAAAGTGTCTTTCCCGTGATATTTGGCGGGAGGGGTCGTCGTATGTTGCGGGGGGCGTGGTATGTTGCGGAATCATGAAAACACCGTCGGCAAGCGACTTTTTCCGCGAAGTCACATTGCGGATCACCGGACACCTAAATCCGGGCGAGGCCCTGCTCCGTTCCACGGAGTACTTGAAGGGGTTCATCCCACTTGACACCATGGGGTTGTACTACCTGGATATGGAGCAATTGGCGATCCAGACAGTGGCCGAAGTTTCGGTGGATGGCGGCCTGAGGGAGTACGGGGAGTCGCTTCCGAGCACGCCGTTGGATGACGTTCTGTATCGGTATGTTGTTGCCAAGATGGGAGAGGAGGATCCGCTCGATATCACCAACAGGCCGTTGGAGGGTGAGCCGATGTCGCGGATGCCGAGCGCCTTTGCCGCCGATCTCCCGTCGCGCTCCGTCATGGCGCTCCAGCTACGCATTGAGGGGGAGGCATTCGGTGTCCTCCTGATGTCCGCGGCCGGGAACGACCGGTATCGCCCAGAACACGGGGAGCTGATCACGGCCGTCAAAGAGCCTATCGCGATCGCCATGAGCAATGCCCGGCGCTACCGTGAGCTGAGCCGTCTGAGGAACCAGCTTCGGGAAGATAATCTGGCGATGCAGCGAGACATGGACTCGTTGTTGGGAAGTCAGGTTATCGGCTCAGAGTTTGGCCTGAGGCATGTCATGGACCTCGTGCGCCAAGTCGCACCACAGAACTGCCCCGTTCTTCTGCTCGGGGAAACAGGGACCGGCAAGGAGGTCATCGCCAACGCGATCCATCTTGCATCCCTGCGGCGGGACGGTCCCATGATCCGGGTCCAGTGCGGGGCCATTCCCGAAGCACTGCTGGACGGCGAGCTTTTCGGGCATGAGAAGGGGGCGTTCACAGGGGCAGTCCAGGCGAGACGAGGCCGATTTGAGCGTGCCTGCGAGGGGACCATCTTCTTGGACGAGATTGCGGAGTTGTCACCCGACGCACAGGTCAAACTCCTGCGCGTATTGCAGGAAAGGGAGTTTGAGCGGGTGGGCGGAGACCGAACCATTCAGGCAGATGTTCGGGTCATTGCGGCTACACACCGTGATCTGCCGCGGATGGTGGCCGACGGCACGTTCCGCGAGGACCTCTGGTTCCGCCTCAATGTCTTCCCGATTCATCTCCCGCCAGTGCGTGAACGGAAAGGGGATATCCCCTCACTCCTACGACACTTCGTCGAACGCAAGGCGAGAGAGATGGGCCTCTTGCCTATTCCCGAGATCGAGCCCAATGCACTGGGGGCCGCGCTTGACTACGACTGGCCGGGTAACGTCCGGGAGCTGCAGAACGTGGTTGAGCGAGCCCTGATCCTCTCACGGGGCCACCCCCTGCGCTTCCTGGACCTAATCCCCGTTGCTCCGACGAGTACGGTTGTCGGCCCTGACTGGGCCGCTCCCTTGGCCACGCTCAACGACGCCATGGCGTCCCATATACGAAGGGCCCTTGAGCTGACCAACGGACGCGTGGAAGGCCCGGATGGCGCCGCCTGTATGCTGGACATCAACTCCAGCACGCTACGCTTCCGCATTAAGAAGCTTGGGATTAGGTGACCCTCAGGAGCCCGGACACGGAAGACAGGTTGCTTCAGTGATCGGGCCGTGGAGGCAGGCAGCATCAAAGCGGCGTTTCAGAACGGCGTCAGGTGCCGTCTGCCCCTTTTTCCTTCCGCTGTGCTCCAACACATGCTGCGCAGCCCATGGGGAGGTCCGTGGCCACTACGGGATCAGTCTCTCTAGCCGCCCAAACACGACGCGCGGCGATTTTTCAGCCTTTACCCCAGCGGCATTTCTCGCCTGCGTGTGACCTGGGCCCGTTCGTCGAAGCCCTGGTCGGTTCCTGTCGCCACCGTTTGGGTGGTGGCTGCTTCACACAGGTCATCGAGAACATGCTCGGGGAGTGTGTCCTTCGGGCGGAACTGAGCGGATGCGGCATACTTCGCCAAAGCAGCCTTCAACCACAGGGCAGCGGGGTCGTCTTCAGGCAGGTTCAGCGTGCATACGAGCAGTCGGCCATCGCCGACATTGTACTCGAAGATGGCGCCCTGTTTGCGGATTGTCTTGAAGGAACTGACCACCTCGAGCATAGGTAAAAACGGGGCGTCAAGCTGGTTGAACACGACGGCGCTTCCGCCCTCAAGCAGGGGAGCGAACTGCCAGTCGCACCAGCCATTGTTGGGGAATCTGTTGAGGAGAGGATGGTCTGCGATGACAGTCGCCAGATTACCGTTCGCCCGACCAGCACACGAGGGCTGGAAGGACGTCGGCAGAGCAGCGAACGGTCCCGGCCCGAGGAGGACGATGGGCGCGCCCGCTTTTAGCCTTGCTAGAGTTCCTGGCTTCAGTGCGTCCACCACGATGGTGGCGCTCGTTTCGGGCTGTATTGCAGCCGGCCAACACCAGAAAGACCGGCTGTTGCGCAGCTGCCGCTCAGGGGTCTCCAGCGAGACCTCCAGCGTGAGCAATGCGGGATTGGTCAGGTCCGGGAAAAGGATGTGGGCGGAAGGAAGAGGCGTGGTACAGCCGGTGGGGATCTCGGGCACGTCCCGGGTGCCGGTCGCGACTGGCCGACCCGTTTCATCCAGGAGTGCCCAGGAAAGGCGCCCCGACTGTTTGTGGACGCCGTAGATGGATGCGAACAGAGGGATGTCTATGGCCGTGCCGGTCGCGATGTTGCGTGACTGTTCCCAGCCCATCAGCAGAACGCTTTCGCCGTTGTAGCGCAGAATGTCGGCTTCGGTGTCTCCCGGCTTCAGTTCGTAGAATTCGTTGAGAACGCCGCAGGGATAGCCCACTCGGTGCCAATGGCAGTCGATTCCACCCAGGAAATCGTAGCCGTTGACGTAGCGGCAGCGTCGGGCCGTTTCCATGTTGTGCTTCCGGGCCAGCCGGGACCACGCACATGAGTTGATGTAGTAGAGTGTGGCGCGTTCGAGGAGGCCTTCCCGGGCCAGATTTCGACGCAGGGAGTCGAACATGCCGGTCCCGATTCGCGTCCCCTCGTAACGGTTGGCCCGGCTGTGTTTCTTGTCCCGCAGAATTGCCGTACACCTTCCCTGACAGCTGACCACATCTTGCCCTCCCCCAAACGTCAACCATAGGAAGCCTGTCCCCAGGGCTGTTTCATCCTGGCCGGGAGAGATGCTCTCGGCTTGTACGGCGCAAGGTTCCCGGGCGCGCCTGGTCTCGGTCGGGGGCCGTCTGAGGTACTTTGGACTCTCTCAGCGCTGAGAATGAAACAGCCCTGGCCCGTCCCCAGGACTCTTACTGCGCCCGGTCCTACCGGAACCGCGTCCAGCTCTGGTCTTTCGGGCTCTTGTACTTGCAGATGTGCTGTCTGGGGATACTGGTCAAGAACGCGACCTCGGGCCCGGCTCCGCCCCCGATTACGAGAGCAATCGTCGTGGCATTGGTGAGAGTTGGCTGGTTGATCAGGACCAAAGGGTTGAGAGGCAACACCTGGTTTAGCGCCTTCTTGCTTGGCTTCAGCGTCTTGTCCAAGAGGTGGAGACCATCAAATTGCATCGCATAGATGTTCCCGCTCGTGTACCCCCCGCAATCTTCGCTTGGATCGGTGGATATATGGTACGTATCGCCAGCCTTCTCCTGCTTGATCTGACGCCCCAATGTCAGCAGATTGTACCGCTTCCCGAGCCCCTCCTCATGGCGACTCGCCGCAGACGGCAGCCTGATTGGAGTATTGTCGAGCAGCGCGCCGGCGCCTTTCCGGATTATGCTCCGCGCGACTTCGGCACTGACGGGGACCCAAGCCTGGAAGCCGTTGGCCAATTGACTGGGCGACCGTGTATCGCCGCGATACAGGATATAGCGGCCAGCTTCGGAATCTTCATGATCGGGGTCCGGAGAGCGCTCGCGGTTGCTGACCACGATCGGGACAGGCGGACGGACCGGGGGCGGAGGGCTGACTTGAGTGACCAGCACCGGAGGGGACGACGTAGAACTCGATACACTGCGTTTCGGGCTGAGCAGGGACGCGCTTTTCTCTTTGGCGAGAGTGTCAAGCTGTACCTTGGACGACGGCGGCTTGGGAGCGTTACGGAGCCTGGCTACTTGCGCCTTGTCTGCGGCCCGGCAGGCAGGATTGGTACATCCCCCCCTTAATGTGTTGTAGTTCCGCCCACAAACACTGCAGAAAATCCACCCCATCATGTACTCTCCTCAATCTGACGACGGTCGAGTCTCCAGCTACCCTATGGTCAGAAAGTAACATCGAGTGGACGCGCGAGCAAGGGCTAGCGCCATCGCGAGTATGCGCACGCTCATTGGGCATGGCGATGATCAGCTTGTTGGCGCGCCCGGGCTTTGGGTAGGCGGACATTGAAGGAGGCCGAGAGAATCAGGGGATCAGAGGCGGACCATAGGGAGGCGAGATGGGATGACGAATTGCTGGATTGCAGGCCCAGCTCCTGCGAAGGGCGACTCCACTCCGTCAAGTCCGGATAGATAGACAGGCATCGATCACATTGCACTACTTCATCCCGGATCTGCCTGCGGCCAGGCTGCCCCAGTCGGGGGCCCGTTGGCAAAAGAGAACGCCCCACGTTCGACTGAGCGAACGCGGGGCGTGAGTACTGAGTGGGTTCAGTGTTTAAGGCTTACACGACGCCTTGGTCAAGCATGGAGTCAGCGACCTTGACGAAGCCAGCGATGTTCGCGCCGACAACCAGGTTGCCCGGATGACCGTATTCGGCTGCCGTGTGGAAGCACTGGCGGTGGATCTCGATCATGATGTTGTGCAGGCGCTCGTCGACTTCCTCGCGGCTCCAGGGGAGACGCTGGGCGTTCTGCGACATCTCAAGTCCACTGGTGGCCACGCCACCGGCGTTCGCGGCTTTGCCCGGACCGTAGAGGATCCGGTTGGCCAGGAACTGGTCGACGGCTTCAGGCGTGCTGGGCATGTTGGCGCCCTCAGAGATCACGAAGCAGCCGTTGCGGAGGAGCGTCTCAGCGTCAGTGGCGCTGATCTCGTTCTGCGTTGCACTCGGGAATGCGCATTCGCAGGGGATGTCCCAGGGACGGGCTCCGGCACGGTACTCGGCACCATACTTCTCTGCGTACTCACTGATCCGGCCGCGCCGGACATTCTTCAGCATCATGACGTAGGCGAGTTTCTCTTCGTCAATGCCATCTGCATCATAGATCGTGCCGCCGGAATCAGACAGGGAGACGACCTTGCCACCGAGCTGAGTGACCTTTTCGACGGTGTACTGGGCGACGTTGCCGGCACCGGAAACGGTCACGGTTTTGCCTTCGAAGCTATCATCACGGCCCTTGAGCATTTCATCGGCGAAGTAGACAGCGCCGTAGCCTGTGGCCTCAGGACGAATCAGGGAGCCGCCCCAGTTCAGGGCCTTGCCGGTGAGGACGCCTGTGAACTCGTTGCGGATGCGCTTGTACTGGCCGAACATGAAGCCGATTTCGCGGCCACCAACACCGATATCACCGGCGGGAACGTCTGTGTCGGCGCCAATGTGCCGGCAAAGCTCAGTCATGAAGGACTGGCAGAAACGCATGACTTCGCCATCGCTCTTGCCCTTCGGGTCGAAGTCAGATCCGCCTTTTCCGCCGCCCATGGGCAGGGTGGTCAGGGAGTTCTTGAAGATCTGCTCAAAGCCGAGGAACTTGAGGATGCTGGCGCAAACGCTCGGGTGGAAGCGGAGACCGCCTTTGTACGGGCCGATCGCGCTGTTGAACTCGAATCGGAGACCACGGTTCACCTGCACGCGGCCGGCATCGTCAACCCACGGAACCCGGAAGAGAATCTGACGCTCAGGCTCACAGATGCGTTCAAGGATGCCGTTCTCCTCGTACTCGGGACGAGCACCAAGAACGGGGTCCAGCGAATCGATGACTTCCTTTACCGCCTGCAGAAACTCAACTTCACCAGGATTGCGACGCTCAACAGCATCAAAAACTCGTTTGCCGTACGATGACATTTACCTATCTCCATTCTTCGTTCCGCTGCCAGGAAGCCTGCTCCCCATCGGACTCAAGGACTGGCTTCAGGTGGCTCGGCAGAACAACTACAATTCGATGTGAAGTCCGATGAAATGGCAATCAGTAGCCATATTATAGCAGAGGGTTCTAGGCTCCGCAAGTCGTGTCTCTGATAGAAAGTCTCCTTTTGTAAGCGGCGAAAGGCTCTTCTTGTCTCATGCGTGAGACGGTGTACTGTGCCAATTCCTTCTGTGTTAATATGGTAACACAGCCGTTTATGAGTGAAGTGCGAGTGGTACTCCTCCGGGCTTGCGTGAGCAGGTAGTGGGTGGCCTCTCGGGCGTTCTGTTTTGTTTCCGTTTACGTTGCTTCTCAACGGGAATCCTTATGGCAGTCCTGCCGATTGCGGCAAGAGGAGATTCTTGCCCCATCGTGTGAACGTGCCATATTGACTTGTATGAGTAAGCCGAATCCTCAGCTGAAAGCCGCCCTGCTACGCATCATTCGCGATGCGGCAACCCCGATTGGCAGCGGCATGATTGCTCAGCGTCTGCGGGAGTTCGGCATTGCGTTGAGCCCGCGAAGCGTTCGACTCAATCTTGAGCAGCTTGTCGTGGAGGGATTGATTACCCCTGGTGGGCGTGGGCGTTCGGGGGGGCGGACGATCACACAGGCCGGTCTGCGGGAGGCCCGGGAGGGGTTGGTATACGAGCGTGTGGGGCTGATGTCCTCGCGGGTCGAGGAGCTTGCCTGGGGGATGGACTTCGACCTCTCGCGTCGACGGGGCCGTGTCGTGCTTAATGTGTCGGTCATCCCCGAGCGCGTCCTCCCGCGGGCATTCAGGGAATTGGCCGGGATGCTTGGGGCAGGCTTGGGGATGAGCCCCTATGTGGGACTCTTTGCCGCCGGAGAGCAGCTGGGGACGGTTCAGATACCGAAAGGACACATGGGACTTGGTACCGTCTGCAGTGTGGCGCTAAACGGTGTGCTTCTGGCGGCAGGTATCCCCATTTCACCCGTGTTTGCTGCTGTCCTGGACCTGCGAGATGGTGTGCCGGTCAGATTTACGGATATCCTGCACTATGACGGCACGTCGCTCGACCCGATTCCGGTGTTCATAAAGGGCGGACTTCTTTCGGTCCGTCTTGCAGCCAAAGGTACCGGTCGTCTGGGAGTCAGCGTGCGTGAGGCCCCGGCCGGTGCGGCGCGAGCGGCAGAGCGTGTGCTCCGACGGGCCGAGAAAGCAGGGCTGGGCCGTCCCCTGCTGGTCGAAGGCCCCGCTACCCATCTGCTGGGCATGCCGCTCGCTGCCGGGCGAACGGCACTGGTCATCCCGGCCGGCTTGAACGCGATGGCAGCGGCTGACGAGGCGCGCGTGCCGGTCGAGCACTACAGTGCAGTGTGCCTGCATCCCTTTGAGCAGCTTATGCCCTATCGCGAAATGGCGGGGGAACTGGGCATTGCTCTGTGACGTTTAGAGACGAGACCGCAGAGGAGACGACGTGGTGGCACGACAGATGATGCCTTTGAGTACGGGCCTTCCTCACCTGGACCACGTCTTCCGGGGAATCATGCCGGGGGACAACATCGTTTGGCAGATCGATACGGTGGAGGACTACAAGCCCTTCGTCGGCCCCTATGTCCATGCCGCCAGAGAACGACGCCAACGTCTTGTTTACTTCCGCTTTGCCGACCACGAGCCGCTCCTGGACGATGACACCGATGCCATTGTCCACCATCTCCATCCCGAGTACGGGTTCGAGACCTTCATGGGGGAGATCAATGCCGTGATCAATCAGGAAGGGCGCGGCACGCTGTTTCTCTTTGACTGCCTCTCCCAGTTGGCCCCGGACTGGAAGAGCGATCGCATGCTCGGGAACTTCTTCATGTTGACGTGCCCCCACCTCTATGACCGAGCCGCCATCGCCTATTTTGCCATCTTCCGCAACTACCACTCTTTCCACGCAGTGCGCCCGATCAGCAGCACCACTCAAATACTGGTTGATGTCTACCGCCGGGACAACACAATTTACATCCAGCCGACGAAGGTCCAGCACCGCCATGCCGATACCATGTTCATGCTCCATGAATGGCGGCCGGACCAGAAGTTTGTACCCGTAACCGAGAGCGCGATCATCACGGAAACACTGCAGGAGGTCCCTTGGTCGCGGTCTGATATCAGTAGCTACCGCCTGGGGTTCTGGAGCAGGACCTTCAGTGAAGCGGAGGCTATCCAAGAGGATCTTGACCACGGGTTTGACCGGGGACGCGCGGCGGAGGAGTACTTCCAGCGCCTGCTTCGGATGTTGATCAGCCATGAGGAACCGGTCCTGGAGTTGGCACGCGAGTACCTGACCCTGCAGGATTTGCTGAGCATCCGCCATCGCATGGTCGGGACGGGCTATATCGGGGGGAAAGCCGTCGGGATGCTGTTGTCCCGGGCCGTCCTCCAGAAGACGGACCCGCGCTGGGACACGTTGCTCGAGCCGCACGATTCCTTCTACATTGGGGCCGATGTCTTCTACACCTATCTGGTGCAGAATGGTTACTGGTGGATGATGCAGAAGTACCGGCAGAGCGGCAGCGTGGACGATGAAATCGAGACCGCGCGCCGGCGTATCTTGACCGGTGAATTCCCCCACTACATCATCGACCAGTTCAGTGACATGCTGGGGTATTTCGGTCAGTCTCCCATCATTGTGCGTTCCAGCAGCCTGCTGGAAGACAATTTCGGGAATGCGTTCGCAGGGAAGTACGAGAGTGTGTTCTGCGCCAATCAGAGCAGTCCGCACAAGCGCTTGGAGGACCTGTTGTGCGCCATCCGGACAGTGTATGCCAGCACGATGAGTGAAGAGGCCCTGCGCTACCGTTCGGAACGGGGCCTCCTGGCCAGGGATGAACAGATGGCCCTCCTGATTCAGCGCGTTTCCGGGGGCAGTCATGGCAGCCTCTTCTTCCCTCAGGCGGCCGGGGTGGGATTCTCGTTCAACCCATATGTATGGAACGAGAAGATCGACCCGAAGGCGGGGATGATTCGTATTGTGTTCGGGGTCGGGACGCGCGCGGTCGACCGGGCGGATGACGATTACACTCGCGTTGTGGCCCTGAATGCACCAACCATCCGGCCGGAAAGCAACTTCCAGGAAGTCCGACAGTACGCCCAGCGACGTGTCGATGTCGTGGACCTGGAAGCCAACCAGCTGACAAGCGTTGACTTCGAGGACGCCGCCAGGCGGTGCTCGGGCGTGCCGCTCGACCGCTTCGCCTCCCGGGACACCGCCCTTGAGCGCCAGTTGCGTCGCGATGGTCTGCCCCAGGAATTTACTCAGGTTCTGACCTTCGACGACCTGCTGCAGAACACTGACTACGTCGAGGATATGCGTGCCCTGATGGAGACCGTCAGCACCGCCTACAAGTGCCCGGTCGACGTTGAATTCACCCTCAATTTCACTGATCGTGATCGCTACCGGATCAACGTGGTGCAGTGCCGCCCACTGCAGGTCCGAGGGGAGGGGAATCTGCTTGATATCAGTGGCATCCCCACGCGTGACCGAGTTCTTGAGGCACGCGGAGCGGTGATCGGGAGGTCGCTGTCCACCAAGCTCAACTGGATCATCTATGTGGTGCCGTCTGTCTACAGTCAGATGGGGATGAGCGACCGCTACGAGGTGGCCCGCGTCATTGGGGAAATCGCGCACGCCCCCTCTGTCCGTTCCGGGTGTATCATGCTGGTGGGGCCGGGACGCTGGGGCACAACGACGCCCTCTCTCGGCGTGCCTGTGAGGTTTGGGGATATCCGGCCTGTATCCGTGTTATGCGAAATGGTCATGATGCGAGAGAACCTGATTCCCGATGTCTCATTGGGGACCCATTTTTTCAATGAGATGGTCGAGAACGACATGCTCTACCTGGCCCTGTTCCCGAACCAGGAGAACAGCATCTGGCGTCGTGAGTTTTTCGAGAGCGACATGCCGAACCGGCTTCTGGACGTTTGCCCCGAAGCCGGCAAACTGGAACACGCCATCCGGGTCATCGATTGTGGCGATCTTGACCTTGACGATGACATCTGGCTGCATGCGGACTCTCTCCAGCAGCAGGTTGTCTGCGCCAGGCAGAGCGAAGGTGGGGACGACGCTCCCGATTGATCCTGGCCGGCTGATCAATGTACGCCTGGCAGGATGCGATGGCTGTGACCCGCCCTCTTTCCCCTTCAAGACCTACTGAGTAAGGAACGCATCACGGTGGCGACATCGACGACAGCCGTGGAGTTCGAGCTTGAGAGCGCTTGTCAACGGTTCGGTGAAGACTACGTCGCCAACCGCTTGCGGCTGCAGGCGGAGCATGTCGCTTCGCAATTGGGGCTATACAGCCGGCCGTTCCACATCGAGAATCTCCCATGGTTTGCCAGGATAGCGGCCGGCCTGTTCCGGGTGACAGGTCTGTATGAGCGTGGCCACCGGAATTTCATGGATGTCCGCATTCGCCACAACACCGTCGTTCTCCCTTCCCTCCCGGCCGCGTTCGATGGCTACACGATCTGCCACCTGACGGATCTCCATCTTGATCTCGACCCCTCTTTGACGTCGGTGATCGCCGAACGGCTCGATGGAATTGAGTATGACCTCTGCGTCTTGACAGGCGACTACCGCAATGGAACGCATGGTCCCTACGATGTGGTACTCGAAGAGCTCGCGGCTTTGTCTCCGCACCTTGCATCACCGGTCTTCGCAACGTTGGGCAATCACGATTTCCTCGAGATGGCAGGAGGGCTGGAAGCACTTGGGATATCCGTTCTTGTGAACGAAAGGCGCGAGATTGAGCGCGACGACGAACAGATCCTCCTGGCAGGAGTCGATGACCCCAATATTTACAGGACTGATGACGTGGCGAGAGCCCTGAACGGTGCCGATCCATCGCTCACGAAGATCCTGCTTTCCCACTCCTGCTGTATCTATCCCACAGCGCACGAAGCTGGGGTTGATCTGGTGCTCTGTGGGCACACCCACGGAGGCCAGATTTGCCTGCCGGGTGGGGCTGCTGTCCTTTCGGAGGAACTGACACCCAGGTGGATGTGGAACGGGCCGTGGGAATACAAGGGGATGAAGGGGTACACGTCTCCGGGCACTGGAGCTTGCGCTGTTCCTCTCCGCCTTTTCTGCCCTCCTGAGATCACCCTCCATCACCTGCAGGGTGCAGCACCGATTGACCGCGCGTCGTAGTCCGACTCCGTTCCGGGGGGGGCTGTGCAATGCTATTGGCTTCCTCCTGCCACTGCACTGGCGGAGAGCGTCGCCGGATGGCACCGCCTGCCTTCTAACTCTCGTTAGTTCCGGCACAAATCCAGGCGAAGCCGGTCCGGGACTCCCACATTGCCTGCTTCCGATAGCCATAGTGTGGGAGGAGCCGCCGTGCTCCAGAGCTCAGTGTTCCTGTAAAATGAGACGCCCGTTTTTTTCCCGACCGATGGCCGCACCGGGCGGGCAACCGGTGCAATTGTAAGCAACCTCGGCAAAGGGCTTACAATTGTGGAAACCACCTTACATCCTGTTCTTT
>JABHEG010000036.1 GCA_018676675.1 Lentisphaerota bacterium | reverse complement strand
TCGAGCATGCTCGGAAAGCGGGCAGTGGACTGTCTCGAAAGACACGCGCTGCCCTGCGCAAAAGACCGGCTCCAATCGAGATCGCGCTGCACATCCTCAAGAACACCGCTTGATCCAACCGAATTCTGCGCTCAAAGATCGGGCGCCCCTTGAAGTGCCACCAGGACGTCTTCCCGAGGATGCCCAGAGACGCTGTTCCCACCAGAGCCCTGAGAAAGAGCAGGAGCCCAATGAGCGTCTTGCTCAACCCAAGCTCCAGGCGAGCCACGAGCGGGAAGACATTGAGCATGACGCTCAGTACCAGATAAGATGTGAATATGCCCATCCACGCGGGGAAACGCAGAGATGTCCCGCTGTCCTCGCCCCCAGTTGCGGACTGCTCGGCTGTATGCGCGTGGTCGTCGTCGGCCAGAGAAGAGAGTGTAAGCACGGCCCCGAGGATCAGGAGGGCCGCAGCAAGGAAACACGTCCCGGCTGCACGAAGCGGCAGGTCAACGGCCATCTCACTGAGGCTCCCCGCCAGGAGCGGGCTGATGATCGATCCGGTACTCCAACTGATGTTGAACCACCCCATGGAACGATTAAGCTTTGTCCCCTCCACGTTGGCCGACAGCCAACCCATCAGGGGGGGCCAGAAGAACGAAACGATCAGCCCCAGACAGCACTGCAGTACGAAGAGCCAGGCCAAAGATCGGGTGATCAACATGCACCATGCGGCAACCGCCATCAGCGCGGTGGCCCCGAGGATACTGAACCGGGGTAGCAGACGTCTCGACAGCGGCCTGAGCAGCAGGCAACCGACCATGTAAGATATGGACCAACATCCTGCCAGATAGCCGATTTGGGATGGGCTGGCCCCATAGCGTTCACGCGCATAGAACACCAGGCCAAGCATGTTGCAGCCCATCCCCATGGCCACAAGAAGGGCCGCCGGGTAGATCACGGCTGTCTTGCCGAACCGCGAACGCAAGGCTCGCAACAGATTGGTCTGTTGACTGGAGTAATGGTTCAGCATGGGCCCATTCACCGACTCCGATCCGATTGCACCGTGGGGGCCACTTTGTATGCCCGCGTCCATCCCGAGTGAGGCTCCCGCCCCAAGCACAGCGAGAGAGAGCCCCAAACACGCCCAGGCAGGCGCGAAGCCGCCTACCGTATTGCGGCGACACCGAGATTGCCATGACCACAACACGGCTTTGCCGGATGATCTCTGTGCCTCAAACCGCCTGCTTTCTGCCTCGGAGGACGTCATGTTGAGTGGCGATTCTTGAAAATCGGCCTATCGTCGTCTCTCTTCTTCTTAGGTTCTGGTATTAGGCAAACCGTATTCGATCGGGGGCACGGCCTACCGGTCACGTTCCGGAGAACGAGTGATGAGCAAGGTGTTGGGTACATCCATCGAACTCACCGGTGGGCAATACACAATCCAGGGACTCCCGGCCGTCGAAATGGCAGAGCGTTTCGGGACCCCGCTGTACGTCTACGACGGAGACTGGGTCAACACGCGCTACAGCGAACTCTATGACCTGATCGCCTGGCCCCGTCTGCGTGTCCTGTACGCCATGAAGGCGAACTACAGCCCGGCGATTCTGAGACTGCTGCTTGAGAACGGGGCCTACCTGGACACGGTGAGTCCCGGCGAAGTCGAGTTGGCACTCAAGATCGGTTTCCCACCCGGACGCCTGCTTTACACGGCCAACAGCATCACCGATGCAGAGATGACTGAAGTCCAATCCAAGGGCGTTCTGCTGAATATCGGCTCCCTGTCGCGGCTGGAGAAGTACGGACGGGCTTTCCCAGGCACAGAAGTGTGTCTTCGCTTCAATCCGGATGTCGTTGCCGGCTCGCACGCCAAGATCCAGACCGGTGGCGATCTGACCAAGTTCGGAATTCTCCTGCAGGACCTGCCCAGAGTGCTGGAACTCGCGGCCACCTACCGCCTGTCCGTTGTGGGACTGCACGAACACACCGGCAGCGGCATCTCGGAAACCGACAAGGTGTTCCAGAGCATGCGGAACCTCCTGAGCATCGCCACCCCGGAGGCCTTCCCTGAACTGCGATTCGTGGACTTCGGAGGCGGCTTCAAGGTCCCCTACAGCCCGGACGAGAAGCGTATCGACTACGCGAGCTTCGGGGCCCAGATCCGGACAATCTTCGCGGAATTCTGTGCTGCCTATGGGCGAGACCTTGACATGTACTTCGAGCCCGGCAAATACGTGGTTGCCGAATCAGGCTACATGATCGTTGAGGTCAACACGCTGAAGAACAACAAAGGGCGCCTGATAGCGGGCACAAACTCGGGCTTCGGGCACCTGATTCGCCCCATGATCTATGATGCCTACCATCACATCGTGAATCTCAGCAATCCGCACGGCCCACCCAGAACCTACGATGTGTGCGGGAACATCTGCGAAACAGGGGACCGCTTCGCCACCGACCGCGTTCTGCCCGAAGTGTGTGAAGGCGACCTGCTGGCAATACTGAATGCCGGAGCTTACTGCTGCGCAATGGGAAGCGTCTACAACCTGCGCCCGCTGCCAACCGAAGTGCTCGTGCACAAGGGCCAGGCAACTCTCGCCCGGAAAGGCCTGTCGAACGTTGAGTTGGCTGACGAAATTCTGAGGACTTACGAATGAGAACCGTTCCATTCACCAAGATGCATGGCATCGGCAACGACTACGTCTATATCAACTGTCTGGAAACGCCGTTGGAAGATCCCTCCGGTGCCGCAGTCATCATGGCAGACAGGCACTTCGGCGTAGGTGGAGATGGTATCGTACTCATCCTGCCATCGGACGTCGCCGATTTTCGCATGCGTATGTTTAACTCAGATGGTTCGGAAGCCGAGATGTGTGGGAACGCCATTCGCTGCGTGGCGAAGTACCTCTACGATCGCGGCCACACGGCCCGGAAGGCCGTCAACATCGAGACGCTGGCCGGCATCCGGGTCCTGGAGTTGGCGGTCGTCAACAGCACAGTTGAGAGCGTCCGCGTCGATATGGGCGAGCCGGTGCTTATTCCGGCAGACATTCCGGTCCGAGCAGACGGTGATCGCGTCGTCTCAGAGCCCCTGCTGGTCGGGGACGATACGTACAGCATGACCTGCGTCTCAATGGGCAATCCACACTGCATCATCTTTGTCGATGAGATCACCGACGATCTGGTCCTCGGGGTTGGCCCCAAGATCGAGGTGCACCCCCGCTTCCCAAGCAAGATCAACGTGGAATTCGCCAAGGTCATCGCCTCTGATGAGCTTGAAATGCGGGTGTGGGAACGGGGTGCCGGTGAGACGTTGGCATGCGGAACAGGCGCGAGCGCGCTTGGCGTCGCCGCAGTCCTGAACGGGCACTGCGGCCGCCATGTGATCATCCACCTGTCAGGTGGTGACCTGGTTATAGACTGGGCGGAGAACAACCACGTCTTCATGACCGGGCCCGGCACGTTCGTGTTCGACGGAGAAATCGTCCTTCCTTGACCCGACTCGACGGCCCAATCCGGAGACGGCTCAATCGGCGACAAGGCGCTCGAGGGCCCGGGTGATCACGTCAAGATCAAAAGCGGGCTTCGGGATGATGTCGTCGGTCGTGATCCCCAGCCGAACCAAGCTGTCCGGCAACTCCAGAGGCGGAGCTCCCGTGTGGATCAGGAATCTCGTGGCAGAGCAGAGGCGGTGAGCCTTCGCGATGAACGTCTGGCCGTCCATATCGGGCAAGCTGAGGTCGACGATTGCCACATCGACGGGCTCCCGAGTCAGCCCGCCAAGCGCCTCGGCTGCCGTCCCTGAGGAAAACACCTCGTACCCCATTTCCTCGAGATAGATCGCGAGACTCATCCGTACGGAAATCTCGTCATCAACGACCAGTACCCGCATCGGTGTCTCAGACATCATCGCTCCCTCTTTGCCGCAGCCCCGGTGACGCTCCTCTGCACCCGATCACACATCCTCGCGCAACGTGTCCTTGAGATCCTGCTCCCCACCAACGGGCAACTCGAGCAAGAAGCGGGTCCCGTCACCTTCCACCGTCTCGAAGTGTAGACGGCCCCGATGTTCGCGGATGATGCCATGGCTGATCGAGAGCCCCAGCCCTGTCCCGATATCTCGCGGTTTCGTGGTGAAGAAGGGATCGAACACGCGCTCCCCGACACTGTCGGGGATGCCCCCTCCCGTGTCCTCAACACACATCTCGATCCACACGCCATCGTCACGTGTGACTGCCTCAACGCTGAGGGTGATCTTCTTGTCTGGATCATGCCCCGGGTAACGCTCGTTCAGCGCGTCTCGGGCATTGGTCAGAAGATTCATGATCACTTGCTGAATCTGCTGACTGTGGCAGCAGAGCCTGGGCAGATCTTCAGGAACCTGTATCTCAAGCGAAATGTGATCGTGCCGCAACACGGTGCGGACGAGCGTCAGAGTCGATTGGATGATCTCCTGCATCGAAGCCGTCGTATGGTTGTCTTGCTTCTCCTGCCGGGCAAAGGTCAACAGGTCCCGCACAATCGTTGCCACGCGCTCAGTCTCACGGATGATCTCAGCCGCAAACTCGCCTAACGGATTCCCCTCATCCAGGCGGTCCACAATGAGCTGAGCATAGTTCATGATACCGTTGATCGGGTTGTTGATCTCATGGGCTACACCACCAGCCAGGGTCCCAAGGGACTCGAGCTTCTGCTGCTGCGAAAGGTGCCCCTCCAACCGACGGCGATCAGCCTCAGACTGATGCAACCGGGAAACGTCTTCATAGCAGCCTAAGACACCAACGATCTTGCCATCACGGTCCTGCAACGGCGTCTTGGACGTCTTCACCCACATTTCCTTGCCGTCAGCCGCAACCTGAGGCTCCTCGTAAGAGATCCTGGACAATCCCTCCTCAATGACTCTGCGGTCATCCTGCTGGTATCGCTCAGCGTACTTCTTCCAGGGCAAATCCAAGTCAGTGAGGCCGACCAACTCCTCAGGCACGGCCACCCCCGCATCTTCGGCGAAGCGACGATTGCCCCCCAGGAGAACGGAATCCCGGTCCTTCCAGAACACGCGAACGGGGATCGTGTCAAGCACTCTCCTGAGCATCTGCCGGGACTCGGTGAGTTCCCGTTGCGCATTCTGGCGGTCGGTGGTGTCTTGGAACACACAGACGAACTGACCGATCCGCGGAGCGAAGGCAACCACCTCAAAGTGCCGTCCCAGCTCTTGGCTGTAGTTGGAGAACCGGTGGGGCGTGCCGGTCAGGGCGACCGCGCCGTACGTCTCGATCCATGCCTGTTCAGTATGTGGCAGGACCTCCAGAACAGTCCGGCCGATGATGGCACTGGACTCCAGTCCGGTCAGCTTCTCAAAGGCGGGGTTGACGGCAAGGAAGCGATAGTCGATGGGCTCTCCCTGATCGTCGCAGATGATTTCATGAAGGGCAAGCCCATCCAGCATCTGCTCGAAGAGCATTCGGTAATCACGCTCGGCCCGACGCCGTTCGGTAACATCACGGCACACACACAGCAACGTTTGGGTCAACTCTCCTTCGGACGACGGCTCCGGGAACATGCGGGCGTTGATCCACATGGAGCCCTCAAAGCCGTCAAACTCGAACTCGAACTCAGCGGGACGATCCTCCCGGAAGACCTCGGCAATCCGTCGGCCAATGGTCTGCGCCTGCTCAGGCGGCAGCCCCAGCCCATCCGGCATGCATCCCCGGCAGGCTTCCGGCTTCCGCCCGAGGAACCGTCGCGAGGCTGAGTTGATGTAGACGCACTGACCATCGCGGTCGAAACGAACAATGAGGTCGGGGGTATTCTCGATCAGCGACCGATACCTGGCCTCGCTTTCACGCAACGCCTCCTGCCCCAGGACACGCTCAGTGACATCGCGATCGATTCCTACGAGATAGTGGGCATCCTGAACGTCAAGGGGAACGACCGACCATTCGTGGAAATTGCGCGCTCCGTCCGGTCGTGACCAGGAGGAAACGCCCATCGCCACCTCGCCACTGGAAACGCTCTCCCGCTGAGGCGCTTGTGTGCCTTCGTCCTGGCGGGGAACAAGCAGTCTCTCCAGATCCGGACAGGCGAGAAGCTCTTCGAGGGAGCAGCCCGACATCTCTGCCAGACGAGCATTGGCATAAACCAGCCGGCGACATGCTTCCCCGGAGTCGGTGTCGCGAAGAGCGGTGATATGGATACCATCGTGCGTGTAGTCGAGCAGGGCCCTGAAAAAGTCCTTCCGCTGCCTCTCCTCAGCAGTGTGTACCGGAGGGAACTCCCGGGCTTCGGTCAGCTGTGCACGCAGTTCCTGGATCTCTTCTACCAATTCCGCCTTGGTCTTGCGCAGATCACTGCTCATGGGCACCACCTGTGCTTCGTTTTCCATCCCCGGAAGAAGCGGCTCCCGCTCCTGCCTGCTCCCCCCCCGTCTGCGTCTCGCTCTTGATGCTCGTCTCCCCTGTTCCAGTTGCCTCAATGGCCACCTCGCGGCGGACCTCAGGGACGGGCAGAAAGCGGTCGAGAAAGCAGGCAACACCCCGTTTGTACATCTCACCGGACACGAGGAAGCCATCGTTGTGTGCCCCAACGATCCGGCAAAACTCCTTCGGTTCGGGGGCTGCCGCGTAGAGGGCCTCACCGTGCCGAAAACGGATGAGCTCATCGTCCTCGCTATGTACCACCAATACGGGGCAGGACACGCCGGCCAGATAGTCCCGCGTGGGGAACTTGATACGACAAAGGAGACGGACGGGCAGGTAGGGATACACATCCACCCCCATCTCAGAAGCGGAAATGAACGTCGATTCCAGAACAAGTCCCGCCGGTTTGACCGTCTGGGCCAGCCAGGCGGCAACGGGGCCGCCCAGGGAACGCCCGAACACGACCACATCCTCGGGCGAACAGCCGCGTCGATCAACGACGAAGTCCCACGCCGCCTTGGCCGCGTCGTAGGCCCCGCGTTCAGAAGGTCGGCCATCACTCGTGCCGTAACCGGGGTAATCAAAGACAAGTGTCGAAAGGCCGAACTCATTCAGCATCTCAACCGTGTCCAGCCGATCGCCAATGTTCCCCGCGTTCCCATGGCAGAAGACGGCGACGCCTCGTGCTGTCTCACAGGGGACAAACCACGCCGATACGAGATCGCCGCCGGGGGTCTCGAGCTTGAGTTCCTCATAGGGGAGGCCGATCTGGTCCGGCGTCATCGTGACCCGGCGAGATGGGTAGAAGACAACACGTTCCTGGAATGCGAACATGTAGAGGCTGAGACCGACATAAACACCTATGACGATAACAGCGACACGCTTCAACACGCTGACACATCCAGTGGCCAGCCGCTTGCTGAAGCTGGCGTCGGGAGACGCTGTCGTTGCGGGTGAAACTGCAGCCAAGGATACAACCCCGTACTGTTCGACCTGGAAGCCATGCGTTGCCCACGCCACGCCAACGACGAGAAACAGCGCGCACACACGAACCCACCTGAGGACGGAACCCCGGACCCAGGTACGCCGACAAACATCCGCCGGGATACCGCAGCCGTCACCGTTTCTGTCAGATGTGACGGCAGGCATCGTAGCAGAGATCTCCCGGGCCGGAATCCTCCTCACCCCAATCGGGCTGGCACATCCCGCCAAACGGCAGGCACGAACCAGGCAGAGGGCCCAGGTCTCGTCACTCCTCAAGACGCCGGGAGTAGTAAGGATAGCGCTCGGCCACCTCGGGCGCAACCTCGCTCGGGATGTAGCGCCAACGCCAATAGAGCCAGGCATATTGCTCAGGGTACCTCGCAATCAGATCCTGGTTAGCCAAGAGCAGATCCCGAGTCAGCGCCTCGTCCGACTCGTAGCCAGTCGTCGGACGCGGCAGCTCGCTGAACCGGAGACAGAGCTTGCCGTTCTCCCGGACACACGCTCCGATGATCACTCTCGATCCGAGCTTCCGAGCCAAGGCTGCCGGAGCCCGGGTTGTCGCGGCGGGAAGGCCAAAGAAATCGACGAAGATGCCGCCCTTCCCGGGCCGCGTGTTCTGGTCCATGAGCAGCGCAACGTGCTCGCCCGACTTCAGTACTCGGATAATCTCCCGAACCGCCCCCCGCTCGTAGATGATGTCCAAACCGTGATACCTCCGGCTTCGCGCGACCAACCGGTCAATCCACGGGTTGCGGAGCCGAGCGACAACCGCATGCACAGGCAACCCGTTAAGGGCTGTCGCCTGCCCCAGAATCTCCCAGTTTCCCAAATGGGGGGTCAGCATCAACACGCCCCTGCCCGCTGCCTCCTCAGCCCGGACGCTCGCCAACTCGGGCGTATCAATGTCGATCGCGGCGGCCAACCGGTCAGGATGCCGAGAGAACCACAGGAACTCAAGCCCCGTAAGGACCGCATGTACGCGCGACTCCCGGAAGACCTCGGTGCGACGGGCGTCCTCCCACTCAGGGAAGGCCACGGTGAGATTTGCCACAGCAAGCTGTCGAGCTCCGCGGTAGAACAGCGAAACAAACGAAGCGCTCCACCGGGCCACGGCTGGAAGAGCGCCATATGGCAACGCTCCTACAGCAAAGCGCAGTGCATGCGCACCAAGCCCAATGGCGGGGTAGAAAAGCGTCCTGCGCCAGTGCTTAAGCGCCATCGGTCTCAGCCCTGCGGTTTCGCAAACAGCATGTAGTACGCCGCCGCACCCAGACTGATCGTCCCGACTGCATCGAAGCCCGCCTGCCAGCGTTGAGCCAACATGGCGGTCAGTCCAGCCTCAGAAAGGTCCTGAACCGACTTCAGAAGATAGGTCTCAAGCGCCTCGCCGCCACGCAGGGGAAGGAGAAAGAAGTAGACTATCTCGCCCACCTGGCAGACGCCGCGCACGCGTCTGTGTTCCTGGCGCTTGGAGCACGCCGTATTCAGGGCGTCTGCCACAGACTCCGGATCGAAAGAGACCTCGGCGATTGGGAAAGGCATGATCGTTTGCATCAGCCGTAGTACTCCTCTGCTTCCGCCGCCGGTGGTCTCAGACCAGAAGCGGCCGCCTTGACATCGTCAACTCCGAGGAACCGGCGCGGAGACAGCTCCACCTCGCCATTCACTGTTCCATCAGGGCGCCGGGGCACGGGCACCCCTCCCTGCTCCAGCCAACGGGCCGCCCGTTCAATCAGAAGTTGCCGACAGCTCTCCGCGGAATCGATCCCGTTCACGTTCTTGACGGGTCCGAACTGTTCTGCGCGGTCCCCCTCTAGAATCAGAGGATTCTCTGCCAACGGCAACCCGTCGAAGATAAACGTCTCCATCTTGATAGCGTTCGGCTCCGTCGGCGCCACGGTGATTCCTCCCTCGCCAATGCACGTGACCTTTTTGTCGGCCCGGTGGATTGGCAAGTCCAGGCGCCCCTGGGTCACGCGATCAATGAAGGCACGACGCAGGACATGAATGGCGGGACTCCCTGCCCGGAAACGGAGACGGCCGTCCACATCCGTGGCCTCGGCCAGCTCGTCCGGCATGTCGCTGTACTCGACAATGATGCAGCGACCATCGTCGGTGAGACAGAAGTTCCCCAGCTTCTCAAACGGCCCCGTCTTGGTCAACGACCGGCTGCTCATGTCCGAACCGGTCAGGTCGTGGAGACCGAGAAAAAGCGGATCGAACTGGTAAACCAGCGGGTTGTCAACTTGCCAGTAGGACATATGATCAACGCCCCGCTTCGCCATGTCGGCCAGGCATCCGTGGTCCCGCAAGGCCAACAGGCTTCCCCCATGCCCGTTGGGAGACAGCGCAAGACTGTCCTTCGCGCCCAACAAGAGGCGCCCACTCGGATCAATCGCCGGTAGCGTTCCCTGGGGGAACATGGTGACATCTTCCGCGCGCAATCCGAAGTAGGCATTCTCGGCAAAAAACGCCCGGGTGGCAGCATCATTGATGGGGCTGGTCATGATGTACCAGGCAATAGGCACTCCGTACTTCTCACCTGCCCGGGCAACGCCCTCAGCGAAGAGCTGGAACAATGTCTTCCCCGCGACCGGCGAGATCGGGTATGTGCCTTTCGGCCCATCATAGCCAAGGCGGGTGCCCTGCCCGCCGGCAACCGTAAATGCCGCAATCCGGCCCTGCCCCAGCAAATCACGCCCCCGCTTCTCTGCCTTCCGGTAGAGGTCGATTTGCTCAGCCGTTTCAGGGATGAGCGGGTAGTAGGGAGCCGGTTCCAGACTGGCGGGAACGTTCGCCCCGGATTCAGCGGCCAAAGCATCCTCAATCCATGCGTCAAGCTGCTCCCAGTCAAGGTCGCGGAGCTGTGTCACCAGTTGCTCACGGCCATCCTCGGAGATCTCGTCCCAGTAAGCAAGGACGTGGCCCTGATTATGTGTCTCCAGAAGGGTGCGAAGATCGTGCATGTCAGGTCAGATCCATCTACTGCATTGGTGGTTGTGGTGGGTCAGCATTCGAGGAGGCCCGACGGAATCCGCAACTCCACCACTCGCAGGACGTGGTGCGGCCCCACAGGAAACGGCCATCGGCCGCGTAGCCGGAGATCGCCCCATAGACACGGAGAAGACGCCTTCCCAGGGCACTGCCAGTAAGGCAATGATGACCAACCTCACTGTCTGTAACATAGCCGACCCCAGCCTCAAAAGCGAAGTTCACGAGAGGTCGTCTGCAATGCCTAAGTTAGTGCCTGCACGGAAAGGCCTATTTGGTGAGCTCAAGCGGTCGAGGGCGACCGCCCCCCAGGCCAAAGACATCGCTCACAGCATCCCCTTGGAGGGCGACCGCCCTCGACCGCTGGGTTTCCGTGCAGGCACTGAGTTAAAAGAGGGGAGCCCAACCCTGATCGCGCTCTTGATCCGGCTCTCGATCCGTTCCCACGCCTCGCCCCCCTTGCGAGTGAGCCGCCGAACCTTATGTTGGGGAAACGATAGTGAACCCAGCCTCCGGGGAACCTTGCCGTGCCGCCAACGAACAGCCCGCAACGAACGGCCTTCGGGGATCGACGGAAAGCCCATCTGCGCCTCGGACGACGCGGAGAGAGAATCGCGGCCCGGCTCTTGAGGGAAGTGGGCTATGACGTTCTCGCCCGCAACTTCAGAGCCGAAGCCGGCGAGATCGACATCGTCGCCCGGGACGGTGAAACGCTCTGCTTCGTGGAGGTGAAGACGCGGCGCCGAATCGGCAAAGCACGCCCGGCAGCTGCGGTTGGCAAGGCCAAGCAAAACCACATTGTCAGAGTGGCCCATCGCTACCTGCGGGAAATCGGGAGACCGCACATCCGCTACCGATTCGACATCGTGGAAGTCATTCTCGATCGCTCAGGTGTGCGTGATGCCCGTATCTGGCCCGGGGCCTTCACCGAAGAGCGAGCGAAGGACTCTCCCCCCTTCCCTGACGTCTTCCCCGATGAAGAACAGGCCCACGGCGACTGACCAGCGCGACGCCTCCCTCTGAACAGAAGTGGCGCTAAGTTAGTGCCTCAAAAGGAACGCCGTTCACTGGGCAGATTCCCGCGGGGGCCGGCCGCACCAAACGGCGGGGAACCCGGGCATTCCAGAACAGCTTCACACGCATGGGATCCGTAATATGCGCACTCTGATGACCATCGTGCTGACGGCAGTCATTACGCTCTCGATCGCTGGCGTAATCGGCTGGTTCGCCTATGACCGGAAGCGGAAGCAGGCCAAGAAGGCGACAGCCGTTCGTCTGGAGAAGCCAACACGCGGAGAACTTGTGGAGGTCGTTAGCGGCCCTGGCGAGATCAAGCCTCGGGCGAACGTCTCAATCAGCTCCAGGATATCGGCCCGGATCGTGGAACTCCCCTTCGAGGAAGGGCAGACTGTGACCTGTGGTGACGGCCGGAACCCCGCGTCCGTTCTCCTGAAGCTGGATGCGAGTGACCTCGAAGCCGCTCTGCGTTCGGCCAAGGCAAGACGAGCCGCCCGAGAAGCCGAAATCCAGGTAGCGGAGCGGGCCGTCAAGGGTGAGGAAGCGAGTCTGGCGGGACTTGAGGCGTCCTTGGCTGAAGCCAGGCGGGACCTAGCCCGACAACAAGCCCTGCGGAAAAGCGGGGATGTCAGCGCGTCAGTTCTCGATCAGGCCAACGTGCGGGTGACCGAACTCCTGGCTCGTCACCGTTCAGCCGGACACGCCCTCGAGTCCCGGCGCCTCAACCTGACCGTACTCAAACACCACCTCAACGCCGCGGATGAGGAGATCATTCGAGCTGAAGACAAACTCAGCGACACAACGATCGTGTCGCCGATCAACGGTGTTGTGACACGCCTTAACGCAGAAGTGGGAGAACTTGCTGTGACCGGCACGATGAACAACCCGGGCACGGTGATCATGGAAGTTGCCGATCTCTCCGAAATGCTGGTGGTCGCCCAGATAGACGAATCCGACATAGGCGTGATTGCGGCCGGTCAACGAACCGTGATCCGCACGCGGGCGTACCCCGACAGTGAGTTCGAAGGGAGGGTTGAGTCCGTTGCTCTGGTCGGCGCCGGTCGCGCGATGGAGACAAAGTCCTTCAAGGTCGAGATCTTGGTGACCGCATCGTCCGAACGGCTCTACTCAGGCCTGACCGCCGAAGTCGACATCGAGACCCGACGGCACGCCAACGTGCTGAAGGTCCCGAGCCAAGCCGTTCTCGGACGCCGGACGGATGCCCTGCCCACTGAGCTCCGCAGCAAATCGTCACTGGTCGACAGTAAAGAGACGTTCACCACCGTCGTGTATCGCATCATCGACGGCAAAGCGGTCGCGACCCCGGTCGACGTTGGCCCCAGCGATGCAACCCACACCGTCGTTGACCTGGGACTCAGCGAAACAGACCGCGTTGTCACCGGTCCCTACAAAGTGCTGGAGAAACTCAAACACGATCAACTGATCGAAGACGAGACCATCGCCAAGGAGAGGGCCCGAAAGGAAGCCGAAGAGAAGAAGGGGAAAACGAGGAAAAAGGGAGAGGCCGCGGGGAACGGTGAGTAATCCCCCCGGCAACAACCCCCGGACCGGCCCCGCCCTGCCGTTCACACCGGCCGGACAGCAGGCCGCCCTTCCCGGGCACCCAGAGCCATGATTAAGGTCCATGACGTAACCAAGCACTACAGAGTCGGCATCGAGAAGATCGCCGCCCTGGATGGCGTGTCGCTCGAGATAGGCGCCAACGAGTACGTCGCGATCATGGGCGCCTCCGGCTCGGGCAAGAGCACACTCATGAACATCCTGGGTTGCCTGGACCATGCAACGACCGGAGCCTATGAACTGAATGGTACCGCTGTGCACGCGATGCGATCCCCGGCTCTGGCACGCGTCCGGAACGAGCACATCGGCTTCGTCTTCCAGTCCTTTGAGCTCCTGCCACGCGCTTCCGCCCTCAAGAACGTGGAACTGCCCCTGATCTATGCCGGAGTCGGCATGCGAACGCGACGACGACGAGCGCGCGAAGCCCTGGAACGCGTCGGTCTGGGGCAGCGCGTCACCCATCGACCAAACCAGCTCTCGGGCGGAGAGAAGCAACGAGTCGCAATCGCCCGGGCCTTGGTCAACCAGCCGTCAATCCTCCTGGCCGATGAGCCGACGGGGAATCTGGACAGTCGGACAACCGAGGAGATCCTCGTGCTCTTCGACCTGCTCCGAGACGAGGGGCAGACGATCATCAT
Organism: Lentisphaerota bacterium; assembly: GCA_018676675.1. Taxonomy (GTDB): domain Bacteria; phylum Verrucomicrobiota; class Lentisphaeria; order Oligosphaerales; family JABHEG01; genus JABHEG01. The sequence goes on along the minus strand of JABHEG010000036.1, from coordinate 18,451 downwards.
AGTGACGCACGAGCAGGATGTGGCCCTGCGGGCCGCTCGAATCGTCCGTATGCGCGACGGGTTGATCAGCTCTGACCTGGCGACGGCGGACGATGAAGCCACCGGCCCACTTCCCCCCATCGCTTCCGCCCCGGTGCCCGGGAAGGAGGAACGATGAGGGTAATGCGCTGGCTTCTGACCCCCGTACACCTGATCGTCCAAAGCCTGTTCCTCGCTCTGGGCGAAATCTGGGCAAACAAGGTGCGGGCTCTGCTGACGACAGTGGGAATTGTCATCGGGGTCGCCTCCGTGACCGCTGTCATCGCCGCCCTTTCCGGGCTCAAGCGTAACGTCCTGCTCGATCTTGAAACCTTCGGAACCAACAAAATCTACGTGGTCTCAAAACGCCCGAAGACAGGCCCGCATCGGTACGCGTCCTGGCGCCTCATCCGCTTCCAGGCCAAACACTTCGAGGATCTCCTGGAGCACTGCCCTTCGGTGAGCAATGTCACTCGTATCGCCGGCGGCGGCAGCGGGCAAGTTCGCCATCGCGACGAAACAGCGGATGCTCAGACGCGTGGCATTGAGCCATCCTGGCATGATATCGAAGGGCGGTCAGTTATCATGGGCAGGCCGTTTTCCCTGATCGACAATGACCAGACGCGACAGGTCTGCCTGATCACACCGAAGCTCCGTGACACACTGAAGCTTAACCACGACTGCATCGGGGAACGAGTGATCATCCACAACCGCAGCTTCGTGGTTGTCGGCGTGGTAGAGCCCCCTGCCCAGCTCTCGATCATCGACCAGGGACGCCAGCAGGACGAAGTGTTCATCCCATTCCAGACGTTCGAGAAAGTGTTTGGCGGTTGGGTGTATGCCATGGCCGTCAGCCGTACCACTGATGTGTCGGACGAAGCGTTGGCCGAACTGCGGTTCTTCCTGCGCCGCAAACGGGGCCTCAAGCCCGGACAGCCGGACACGTTCAAGGTCGATCCCATCCAGCAATACATTGAGAAGTTCAATCGCATCTCCGGAATGGTGACGGTGATCGCCGGCGCCATCGTCGGCATCTCTCTCCTGGTTGGCGGAGTCGGGATCATGAACATCATGTTGGTCTCCGTTTCCGAGCGCACGCGCGAAATTGGTTTGCGCAAAGCGGTCGGAGCCCGCGACTCGGTGATCCTTCTGCAGTTCCTGGTGGAGGCAATTGTACTGTGCCTGATTGGCGGCGCAGCGGGTGTGCTGACGGGGCATATGCTGACCCGGGCCATGGCGCAGATCCCCAAAGCAAAGCTGGAACACGCTCACATACCGATGTGGGCAATCGCCGTCGCATTCGGCTTCTCCGCCCTCGTCGGAGTGACGTTCGGCATCTTCCCCGCCATGAAGGCTGCGCGACTCGACCCCATAGAGGCACTTCGCCATGAATAGCCGAATGCAGTACATCCCGACCGACACCACGCTACGGGCCATCCGGCCAGCGGCCACGAGCGCATTCGGAGTGCTGGGGCCATGCCTCGCCGCCATGCTCACCCTCACAACCATCGGCTGCAAACACTTGGATGCGTTCCTGGACGACCGTCCCCCTGCAATGCCTGACGTCCCGGGAGGGAACATCCCCGCTCTGCACTTGGGCGAGTATGAGAAAGGGCACGAGGTGAGCGTTGAGCAAGAGGTCGGTGAAGGGGCACGGGAAGAAGCGCCCGCCGAGGTCAGCCTCTCTCTCGCGGAGTGCCGAGCCCTGGCCCTCTCCGGAAATCTCGCTCTGCAGGTCGAGCAACTGAGCCCTGCCATCGCGGCGGAAGCACTCACGGAAGCGGAGGCAGCTTTCGAAGCCGCCGTCTACTCAGACGTTGGGTACTCGACGACAGACACACCCACATCCTCAACCTTGACCGGATCCCATGTGGAGACCATCACGGCAACGCCAGGGGTCCGCCTCCCACTCCGTACTGGCGGCCAAGTCCAGGTGGAAGCTCCTCTCACGTCTGCCGAGACGAACAATGTGTTCTCCACTCTCAATCCAGCCTACACCACTGACCTGCGCGCGTCGATCCAACAGCCGTTGTTGCGCGGCGGAGGCCGGCCCGTAGCCATGTCCCCGATCCACATAGCTGAAGTCAGCCGACGCCGTTCACACGCCATGCTTCGCCTTGAAGTGACGCGCGTCCTCGGAGCGGTCGACCGTGTCTATTGGCAACTGCTGGCCTCCCGCCGTGAACTGACAGTCCGAGAACAGGAACTGCAACTGGCTGAGGAGCAACTCGGAAAGGCAAAGCGCATGGTGGAAGCCGGCACAAAGCCTGAAGTTGAGATCCTGCGGGCATCCCTGGGCGTCGCTGAGCGCAGGGAGGCAATCATCTTGGCCGGAACACGCGTCCGGGAGCGAGAACGTGACCTGAAGAGAATCGTTCAAAAGCCGGGCATGGATATGGCCAGCCGCACGATCGTCCTGCCCGTGACCTTACCCAGCGTGGCCCCCTGCAGGCCTGATCCTGAATGCCTAATCGAGCTCTCCCTCAAGAACCGCATGGACCTGCTCGAACTGGAACTGCAGAGCGTCCAGGAAGCGTTGACGTCCCTCCTTCAGAAAAACCGGACGCGTCCGCTGGTATCGTTGGGGTACACCTACAATGTGAACGGTCTCGGTGACGACTGGGGAGACGCCTTCGATCTGCTCTTCGAGAAGCGGTTCGAAGACCATCAGCTCGGGCTCCGCGTGGAAATTCCTCTCGGCAATGAGGCTGCACTCTCCCGCTGGCGCCAGAGCCTCCTCAAACGAGCACGGCTGCTGGCCCAGAGGGAACAGCGGGAATCAATCGTCAGGCAGGAAATCTACGCGGCAACGGATCGGCTCGGCGCAAGTTGGCAGCGCGTGGTGGCCGGGCGGGAACGAGTGACTCACGCCGCGCGACTCGCAGAGGCCGAAGCCCACCAGTTCGAGCTTGGTCTGCGGACCTCAACGGACGTGCTCGAGGCACAGGCGCGACTGGCAAATGCCAGGTCTGCGGAGATCGCAGCGATCGTGGAGTACCAAATCGCCCAGGTCGACCTGGCTGTCGCAACAGGTTGCCTGCTCGCAGCCGACCACATCAGGATACAGGAATAGGCGCGGCAGTCAGCCACAGAAGCCAACATCATCCGCTTATTGGGATATGTTATGGACAACAGCCAAACCACAGGACACGTTTGCGGATGGCCCCGTTCCAGCGTGGCAGCAAGAACAAGGAGAGTATCGATATGGCGAAGGTCGAGTGGGAAAGCAGTCTGTCGGTGGGCATTGAGCTGATCGACGCACAACACAAGCAGTGGATCGAGCACCTCAATGATGTCGGCGCCGCCGTCGAGGAACACCACGGACCAGACAGAATCACAGACGCCTTGAGCTTCCTCATCGGCTACACGAAGACCCATTTCGACACCGAAGAAAAAGTCATGGCAGAGCACGATTACCCGGACTTGGCAGCGCACCGGGCCAAGCATGAGTCCATGAAAGACACGCTCGCCGATCTGGTGCGGGATTTTGAGGAAGAGGGAGCAACCCACGAGCTGGCCAACGCGATCGACACCATGCTGGTCAGCTGGCTCAAGCGGCACATCAGGACAGTAGACCACCTGCTGGCTGACTTCCTCAAGGAGAAGGGCATCTCCCCCGCCGCCTAACGCCCCGCTTGCTCCGTAAACGCCTCGATCAACGCCACCGCGTTCTCGGTGGGAGTCTCGGGCTGGAGGGACTTCGCCGGAGCAAGAATGTAGCCGCCGCCTTTGCCCATCTCCCGGCAGAGCCTTTGCACCTCGGACTGGATCTCCGCAGGCGAACCGAACGCAATGGTGCTCTGGCTCCCGAGGCATCCCCAGAAGGTGATCTTGTCGCCCCATTGCTTTTTCAATGTGTAGGGGTTCATGCCGGCCGCCTCCGGCTGGACGCTCTCCAGCACATCAAGACCGATCTCGATCAGGTCGGGAATGATCTCTGCCACCGAACCACAGGAGTGGCTCATGACGATCTTCCCAGCGTCATGAACGGCCTGGTAAACGCGCGCCCAGCAGGGCTTGATGAACTTCCGCCAACGCTCGGGTCCGAGAATCACGCCCCGTTGATCTCCCCAATCGTCACCGAACATAAGCGCATCAACAGGCAGTTGGACCGTTTCTTTGACAAACTCAACGTAGAGATCGGTTAAGCGCCCAAGAAGCTCCTCGTAGAAGTCAGGCTCAACCAGCGAGTCCATGAGCGCATTCTCGAACCCCCGCAGCGTCCAGCTACGCTCGAACAATCCCCAGCCCAGTCCACCGACCAGAAAGTGATCCTTGCGCTGCTCACAGATATCGAAGCCGCGCTGTTTGGCCTCTGGCCGGAAAAACGCTTCAGCGGAGGGGAGATCGTAGCCATCGAAGCTTGGCTCGCTGAGCGGCGGCTTCTCCAAATGCCATGGACGCTGGTCGGTTCGCCAGATCCCCCCGTAACTGTCACGCGCCTCCGTGTCGCTGATCTGCTCTTTGTAGTTCGTGTCGACGGCCTGAACGGTCACCATATAATGGGTGAGTTTGGACCGCCATTCTGTGCTGCCATAGTGGGCATCCACACGTTCCGCGACGTCACCCTCAAACCCCAGCGTGTAAGGCACCGGAGAGGTCTCGTGGTGGTGGATTTGCTCGAGAATGTAGTCGCGTGGCCGCATGATAGTCTCCCTGGAGTGGCTCGCTTGGACAAAACTAAGCGCCGGTCCTATTCCCGGACTGCTTCAGGCTTCTTGAAGACAGCTTTCAAGAACGCCAACTCGTCCATCTTCGCGGGTGAGTCTCGGCACACGACATGGCACACCAGCCCCAACTCATCGTAGGCATCCCGCATCAGTTTGCCGAACATGGGATGATGGATGCTCTTGCCATGCGAGGCATCCGCCGGTAACGGGGCCTCGCCGATCGCCCCGCCATACTTGGGGTAAAGCGGCGGATCGTCATCCGAGACCATGTTGAGCGGGGAAGCCTGCTGAACCAGAGCCTGCTTGGCCGGTTGCTGCAGGTCATTCATCGTTTCGACCCCATAGAAGGGAATGAGCGAGGGATGGACGTCCGGCCTCCCACCAACGTGCTTAAGGATCACCGCGGGATCCAGGGTGGTAGGTCCACTGTACGCAACCACGGTGGAAACACGCGTCGAGTGGCGCAGAATCGGGTCCTGGTTCTCGGGGTCTGCCATCTCATCGTGTAGCGCAATCCACATGGACATGACGGCCCCGGCAGAGCCCCCCGACAAGGCGATCCGCCGAGGATCAATGTTCCAGTCCACCGCCTTCGAGCGGACAAACTGCACAACCCGTGCCCCGTCAAGCATTGGCCCCGGAAACGGCTCCGCGGGAGCCCCGTCACGCCCCTGACGAACAAAACGGTAGTTGGCACTCACCACGGAAATCCCCGACTCAAGACACTGACGCGAGACGGGCTGAGTCGCTCCCTTTTGCTTGTCTCCGGCAACAAATCCACCGCCATGGAAGAAAATGAGGACCGGAGTCGGGACATCGCTCTCCGCTCTGAACCAATCCAGGACGTTGCGCGGGTGGTCCCCGTAGCGCACATCCGCTTCCGTCGGAGTCAGGCCTTTCCTCGCCTTGCCGCCTCCCTTTTGTTGTCGAGACCGTTTGGCGTGGAATGCCTTAGCCTCAGGCCTGGTCAAGACACCATCGGCGTTCGCATCAGCAGCTGGGAAACGCTTGAGGTATCCGGCCAGACGTTCATCGGTCGCCGAAGTAGCTTGCTGCTGCCCCAACGCCAAGGGGGCCACCACGAGCATGCTACAAGCAATGCGGCCGACAAGTGAAGAGTATCGTTTCATGGCTCAGTCCTTTCAGCCTCAGTGATGCACGACCTGATCACAGAATACAGTCCGTAGGAGACACGCGCAACTTTCTGGGTAGCTGGCGAAAAAGCGCCATGCAAGCATAGTTGTTCCATCGCCCATATCCGGGTGTGTAACTGCCCACGTTTCTTTGGAGGGCCGATGTCCTCAGCGGCCGGTCGCGGCACGGCGCCCCCCCCCAACATTGGGGACGCCCTCTTCAATGTGGGAGGCGGTGCCACCCGGCGACCTTCCCGTGCTCAACTGCGGGGAAGTCACACGCGAGTTGAACAACCGCTGAACGGTGAACCTGCCAACCGTGAACCCCGCCACCGAGCCCTTTTCGCGGCGGCTCAGGCAAGACAAGCGACCACTGTGTGGAGAGTGTGAGATGATGAGGAGCCTCGTAGTCACCATGGCGTTGAGTGCAGCATCGTCGATTGGGGACGCTGGGGCCACCGCAGGGTGGATCACCAACGGACAGCTTGCAGAATGGGAAGAAGGGAAACCCCTCGGGTGGGAACTGCGCTCCCATCGGGCAGAAGTCGAGCCGGTGCTGGACCGTGCAGAAGACGGTGACAACCGGAGCTGGGCACGCTTGGCCTCGTTGGCCAATGGGCTGTCGATGGGCTGGCTCGAACAGCGCGTAAACACGCCAAAGGTCGCCTCAGACCTGCCCTGGCTGCGCTTCTCGTGCCGAGTCAAACTCGAAGGTGGACTGGGACCGGTGGAGAACGCCCGGATCGCGCTCCAATGGAAGAAAGTGCCTGGTGGTAAGGGATGGCGCCCCAATCGCTCGTTCTTCATCCCAATCCCCCCGGTCGACGAGACGGGGACCTCAGCGCCGGAGATGCTTCTCCCAATCCTCCCGGGGTCTCCCGGAATCACGATCATGCTCATCCAGTACGGTGGAAGGGCGGGTGCCGTCAGCTTCACTGACATCCAGCTGACCCCGGTCGCCGCCCCTCCCCCCCGCAGAGTCAAACTCGCCACAGCCTACTACGTCCCAAAGGGGCGTGGCGACTGGACACGCAACCTGGCCGGCGTTGCTCAACTGACTGCCCAAGCTGCTGAACAAAGCTGCGACCTGATCCTCTTTGGGGAAGGCCTGTCTGTCGTCGGGACAGGGCGCGGGTACGCTGAAGTCGCCGAACCGATCCCCGGCCCGCACAGCGACCAGTTAGCCGAACTCGCCCGGAAGCACAAGATCTTCCTGGCGGCCGGACTGTATGAGCGTGAAAGCCAAGCCTGTTACAACACAGCAGTCCTGTTCAACCGGGAGGGACAGCTGATCGGCAAGTACCGGAAAGTGCATCTGCCTTTCCCTGAGCTCTACGGCGGGCTTCAGCCTGGCCACGAGTTCCCGGTTTTTGACACAGAACTCGGCCGGATCGGCCTTCAGATCTGCTACGATCATCACTTCGTGGAAACCGCTCGATGTCTGGCCATGAACGGCGCGGAGATCATCCTGACACCCATCTGGGGAGACATGCGCAGCGATGGTGAAGTCTACGAGAGCGTCGCTCGGTCACGGGCCGTCGACAATGGCGTGTTCTACGTCACCAGTATCTACTCGAATCGACGCAGCCTGATCATAGATCCACATGGTCGAATCCTCGGTGAGACATCCGGAGACGAGCCGGCTCTGGCAATTGCAGAGCTCGATCTCAATGCCTGCAAGGCCGCAAACCAACCGTACCGGATTCCAGCCAATTTCCAGCTCAACCATCCCGCCGAACGCCGACCGAGCGCCTACGGGCCGCTGGCCAGACCCAGCACGCAACGGGAGTGAGTCCGCCCGAACAGGCGTTGTTCCACGAGCAGTGCCTTCAGCTCGGAGGGCGGTCGCCCTCGACCGCTGGATCTCGCCAAGACTGGGTTTCCGTGCAGGCACTATCTTAGTGCCATTGACCACTACTGTGCGGCAGCCTGGAGGCGTTGCATGGCTTCGGCGTAGCGTCCACCGAACTCTCGTAGACCGGCGCTGCCGAAGTGCGTGTTATCGCCATTGTGGCCCAGCCCCTCGGAGGAAACGACGGCTGCGGGCGTGGTCCATGTGGGCAGCTCTGCCAGGTTCCGGTTGAAGGCTGTCCGCCCTGCGTGTTTCCGTGGATCCCAAACGCCAAGTTCTCCGGCCACGAACGGCACGTTCGCTACTCCCAGGTCGGCCTGAAGCGCAGTGAGCATGCGGGTCAACTTGTCGCGATAGGCGGCAATCCCGGAGGAAGAGCTGTCCCCCTCGCCCTGATGCCAGAGGACGCCCTTCAGCACACCGTCCCGCAAGGCCAGCTTGGTGCGCTCAACGGCATTGCCGTAGAGGTGTCCCCAATGTCCGGTCGGTGGAGAGTCCTTCTGCCACTGCCCAACCTTCGACCCACCAACGGCACAGGGGATGAGGCCGACAACAGCTCCCGGGCTCTGCTCCGCCATCTTCTTGCCGAAGCTCGTCCCCAGCCCAACCCCGGCGATCGACTTGTCGAAATGGATAGGATCCACTGCCACAACCCAGCGCCCAGCCTTGCCAAGGGTCAGGACACGGGGGTTGATAGACAGGTCCTGGGCCTCCACTCGACCTCGGCCAGCCATGTTGGACTGCCCAATCAGCAAGTAGAGATGAAACGCCTCTCGCTGGGCCAGTGGCTTCTTGGGAGGCACCAGATCAGACGCGCTCTTGCGGGACGGCGTAGACGCAACAGGCAAAGCGACAGGCGTATCGCGGACAGGTATTCCCTCCGCATTGAGTCGGAGTACCACCATCCCGGAGCCGCCCTTCAGATCAAAACGCACAGGAGGATCATCCAGGACAACCACATAATAGGTGAGCTTTCTCCCCCCTTTGGGGGACTGAATGCCGATGGTGAGATCCGTCTCGCGGAAGGGGAGTTTGCGCTTACGGGCCTCGCGCACATCTCGCGCGTTCATCCCAAGCGTGACCGCGGCAAGCCCTTCCGGCAGCACAACCACTCGGGCGCCACAAGCTTGCTGGGCGATCGGCGTGTCGTCTTTCAGAACGTCCGGCACATCGACCATCCGCCAGACCCCGACCCGGTCGTGCCACGGAAACGCCCCCTCAGTCACCCGAAACGTCTTCTCCTCACCCGCCGTCAGAAAGCCGGACGTGAAGAACACAAAGGCCAGGCAAACGAAACTGCGTGCGGGAACGGACATAGAGAGAATCCTCTCCTCGTGAGGTGAGCAACGGGCGTCCCTCTTCCTGGAGCGTCTGCGTCGCCGCAGGCACGTCCCATCCCCTGCTCAGCCCATAACGGTCCCCCGTTGGCCAGCCTCGACCAATTCCTCGGGGGGAGAACGCCTGCGTCCGCAGAACGGTCTGGGACCAATCCACGTCAGCGAACCATCGGGTTGCCGAACATCTTCTGGCAATAGGCCTGCGGGATGACATTCCGGGCGGCCGGCGTCTTCTTCCACTCGACGTGTCCATCGACAAACGCCAGGTTTGTGCCGGGACCGTGCAGGCGGTACTTCTGTATGTCCGCCGGCCTGGAACCACTGCGCCCGTGTCCCCACCTGCCATCGCAGTCACTGCTCCGGTTGGGCCCACACAGGCCACGCTGCCCGATGCCGTCCCCAAACATGACATGAAGGTCCGGGTAGCGGATAAGGTTGAGCTTCCGCCCCCGACAGCCGCCGTTGCTCTGCAGAAGTTGCCGCGAGGCCGCGTATGAGCTTATGCCCCGGTTGGACATAGAACAGTTGAAAATCTCACGCTCACTGATGTAGGTAGACAGCAAGCCGTCGTAGCGAACGTCCGTTCTGGTATTGCTGCCCGGACGCCACCAAGGCATCATGTTCAGGCTCTGGCTGAGGCCCCGCGCTGTATGAACACAGCAGTAAGGGAAACGGTCTTCAGCATCGTTCGTGTACATGACAGCCGCCATGGCAATCTGCTTGAGGTTCGCCTGACAGCTGGCCGTGAACGCCTTATTACGCGCGTTTGCCAAAGCCGGAAGAAGCATGGCGGCCAAGATGGCAATAATCGCGATAACAACGAGCAACTCAATCAGCGTGAAACGACGTCTATCCATCGATGTTCTCCTTTGGCATACACCGTCTTCGAACGCAAGTACGGTCTCTCCCTCCCCGCAATGACTTGGAGACACGTGCTCGGCTACAACGCGCAAGAGCGCGGATTGGTACCCCGGGCGAGATTCGAACTCACGACCTACGGTTTAGGAAGGAGGAATATCAGCCTCGGGAGCACAAAATTAGCAGTAATTCAGCAGTAACAAGCGAACCACATGCTACAGTAATGCCAGGAGATGACGAGACGTGGCAGAGGGCGACGATACCCGCGCCGAAGGACCGTCAAAAGCACCATGGCAAAACGCAGACAAACTATCACGTTTGGGACGATCTTCAAGATCGGTAAGCGTTACTACTTCGAGAACAAAGCCAGGGGCGTCAGCAAGAAATCGCTCAAGACCGACAGCTACGCTACAGCCGTCCAGGAGGCCGCTAAACGTTTCGGCCACCTCCAGTTGGAGACCGACAAGGACGAGCAGGAGCATCTGCTGACGCGGCTGCAGACAACTGAGCGTCAGATAGAGCAAGCGGCCAAACCGCGGATCAAGCTGAAGGACATCGAGGCCGAGTACGTCAAAGTGCTGAAGCGTTCCTCTCACAGCCGCAGGAAACTCCACGCCGACGCCACGGGCAAGATGCCCCTCGCCGAAACCACTCTGGACTCGACACTCCGCATCGTGAAGAAGTTCCGCGAGTGGCTGGAACTGCACCACCCCGATGTCAAAGCCATGAGTGAGGTAACCCCCGTCATTGCGGATGACTTCTTCGCTGAAATCCGGGACAACAAGGGGGCCTCCACCTACAACAACTACCGCGGCTCACTGCACGTCGTCTGGGGGCGCCTGGCAATCCGCGGCGGCATCGACAAGAACCCGTTCGACGACATCAAACGGCTGCAGAAGGCGGTCATCGACAGGGAACTCCACCCCAAGCGACCGTTCTCCTTCGACCAGCTTGAGATTGTCTTCGATAAGGCGACTGGCTGGATCCGTCCGGCCGTACATATCGGCTACGAGACCGGGCTCAGAATGTCTGATGTCTGCACGTTGCGTCGTGACCAGCTCGACCTGGACGGTGCGTTCCTTGATCTCACCGGACAGGGCACTCGGAAAGCCGGGAAAGAGCACATCTTCTACATGCCCGACTCGATCAAGTACGTCCGTGAGTGGTTGGCCACTGTACCTGACAGCTCGGAGTACGTATTCCCTGAGCTCGCCGCTGCTTACCTCGGCATCGACCGGCGCAAGGATCGGTCACTCGCCAACAAACAGTTCATGCGTTTCCTGTGGAAGATCTGCAAGTTCGAGACACACGAACTCGAGTACCAGACTGACGACTCGGGCAGTGTCGTGAGCGACTCCGAAGGCAATCCACAGATCAGACGCCGTCACCCTGTACTGGGCTTTCATTCGCTCCGGGTAAGCCATGCCACCTACAGCCGAACCGGTGGCGCAACAATCTCCGACGTTCAGAAGCAGCTCGGCCACAGTTCGCAGGATACCACGAGCGGCTACATCCAGGAAGACAAGGAGGCGGTGAAGCGGCGGCTGGTGACCCAACACCGCCCGTTGCCGCAGGCGGAAGCCACGAATCTCCAGACCCTCAAACAGCTGACGCGGAGCCTCGAGCCAGCCGTGCTTGCCGAGTTCCGGGACTGGGTGTCTCGCCTCTGAATTCCATGGCCGCCGCAGTCCGAACCTGTCGACCGACTGCTTCCAAAGCAGCCTGGAAGGAATGCCTGGACACTCGGAACCGCTGGGGCAGCAGGTGGTTAGCAGCCCATTAGGGTGCCATTTCTAATCCAATGGGTCCATTATTGGGTCCACTCCCGTCTTTGCGGTGACGTGAGGTGACAGGTGGTGCCTGAGACTGCCGCGATGAAGCGTGGACTCCGGTATTTGCATGTCAGTTTGGCCCCGGCTGGAACATGCAACCCGGCGTCAGCCGATGGGCTCTCTGGATTTCGGATGGCTCGGGCCAATTCTGGGCTAACTTTCGCACGCTTCCCGCAGCCGACCTCCTCTCCGTCGATTGGCAGCGCTTACGTGTGAATGCCCTTCCAGTTATGACACAATAGCGAGAGTGAGCTCAATGAGCTGGCGGGGTGCGCAACGTTGAGCTGCAGCACTACGACCTGCTTGCACGCAACACCACGAGCGCTATTCTACCTTGACTTGTCAAGTGGTTGCGGTGGCCTTGAGGGAAACAGACTCAACGGAAGTACGGCCCGCGATTGGGCGGGTCTGTGCGAGGAGGGAACAGCAATGTCAAAGCCTTGCCCCTACTGTGGTGAAGAGATCCACGACATCAGCCGTGAAGTGCGAGTCTGTGGCTTACTCCTTTGCTACCATCTCTCGGGGCGAGGGTTGGCCTACTTGGGATTCCCTGAGGATCACGAAATCTACGGGATTTGACAACCCGGTAATGGGGGCAGCTATCTCCCTGATACGGAGTTTCCGTGACCGACTCTCTGTTGGGGTGAGACCGGCAGGAGCCTTCAGGTGGTTCCCACCCAGATTGTGCTGAGGAAGAGGGTCGATTGCCCGGTTAAGGCAAAGCCAGCGGCTGTCCCAAAGAAGCATTGGTCACTGAACAGTGATAATCGAACAAGCATTTGGGTGCCTCGCCGGAATGCTCTGCGGCAGCAGATATCCCATGCAGGACTACGGGTCTGGAGTGGTCGTAGGGTTCACTCTCACCCTCCTGCAAGAACTGAACGGGCGGAACGCTCCGGACCCCTTGTCGCATTCCTAGGCAGAAGAACTGTACCGACTGTCACCGGCTACTTGAATGTAACGTAACTGGTAGGAGGCGAGCAATTCCGAAGAGCCCGGTGCGGGAAGACCACACGCCGGGATCTTCGAGGGGGCGGGCGGGAGACCGGCCGTTCCCACCTCGATGGTAGAAAGAGAAAATGCACGCAACAATCGAGGAAATAAGGTCCTTGCGAAGGGACCGCAGGTTTGATGAAGCATGTGAGCAGGCTCACATGCTCATCGCTGACGACGAAGAGGATGCTGATGCGTGGTGGAACCTTGCACTAGCCCAGCACTCTTTAGGAGACCTAGAAGAGTCGCTCAGATCTCTGAAGATGCTGATCAAACTCGCCCATGGATTCGCCTCTGGATGGGCGCAATATGGAGTGGTTCTCGCGGAGAACGGACAAGCTGAGCATGGCCTAAAGGCGCTCTCCCGAGCTCTCCAACTTGATCCGAGACAAGCTGTTGCGGCAAGACAGGCCGCCCGCATCTGCAACGAACAGAATGATGTAGATGGCGAAATACGTTATCTAAGTAAACTTGATGCAATAGGTGAGGCTGACGGAAATGACTTGCTTCGCCTTGGAATCGCCTATTGGAGCAAGAAGCACTTCGGCAAAGCGATTGACTCCTACCACAGGTCGGCAGCAATTCAAAAAAGCGTCGCCCCTTACTTCAATCTGGCTTTGGTTTACAGCCATGATGAGGTATCGCAAGATGTCGATGCAATCGACTGCTTGGAGCGTGCGCTACATATCAACCCAGAACACGAAGCATCGACGAAACGCTTATCGCAGATCAAACCGAGGCTTGACAAACTGGCCCAGGATGTGTTGCAGGCCGGTGAGACGGGACTCACCAAGGAATACTGGTATCAATTCTACATTAACCCCTTTGAACTTCTAGATGCGAATCGTGACGAGCGCATCGAGGATTACGACACCAAGCGAATCCAGCGTCTGAAAAGGCGACTGCTACAAGAAATCGAACTAGAAGACGGTTACCTCGACTACGCTGATGGTTTGATGATAGACAAATCACAGGCAATCGGCATCTGCGAGGAACTGAACGATGAGCGCTTGAAGATGTATCACTGGTTTGTATTCACCGAGCCTTACCTTCTTGGCTTCCTGACGCGCGGGGAGATTCGTCATTTTCTATGCCTCGACGACTACAATCCAATTGATCTACTTGAAGAGCTCGATAGCGAATGGTCCGGCTTCAGGGAGTGGCTGAGCAAAACGTTTTGCCGACAATACGATCTTCTGCTGACGCGGGCACTGCAGAACAAGCGTGTGCCTTTGGTCGAGTCGCTTTTCGACGGACGTCGTTGGATTTTGAGCGAACACGAGGAACTTTGTTACGAAGGGGCGAGACGACAAGTCGAAGAACTTCTCAACCCGCTCCGGCAAGCAGCCGAACGAGCGAAGAACGCGAAGCCGTCAAAGAGTCAGGTGAATGACACTTTGAACCACAGTGGCTTGATTTCTATTATCAATCTACTGCCGGAACCGTTCCGCGACCAGCAGACCGAGGCTGTAAGCTTGGTGCGAGATATTGCGATCACGGCCTTTAATGAACACAGCGACACGGATCTTTCAAAGAATATTCTCACACTATCCCGGCAATTCAGTTTCAAAAACGCATCCCTTACCCAAAAGCTCGCAGAGGATTCCAAGCAGATCGAGCGGATAATTGCGCAAGAGAGGCAGCATGAAAAGAAGCTAACCCTTGGGAAGGATAGGATCGAGGTAACCAAATATGGCGTCCAGCAAGGGGACACATTTATATCAGCGGGCACCGCAGCTACGATACGTTGGGGCGTTATGATCACGGGAACTCAGTATCGGCAGGTGTACCACTTTCTCATGGTATGCCGCGATAACGCAGGCAATGAAACCAAGTTCTCCTGGCAATCATCTCGGAACATTGAGAAACAACAGGATTACTTTGCTGGGCTCGTTAACGCGGCACTGAACTATGTGGTTCCAAAAATCTGCGAAAAGGTCCAAAACCGCCTCGACTCCGGAGAATGGGTGAAGATTGGACCATGCTCCCTCGGAAAAGCCGTATTGATGTTCGAGAAATCTGTCTGGTTCACGACGAAACAGTACTTGATCCCCTGGAATCGTGTGGAAACCAGAATTGACAATGGCGTACTCTATGTCTATGATCGAAGCAATCCTAAGGCTTGTGCAGAGATGAAACTTCGCGATACCGAGAACGCGGCGATTCTCCAGTTTCTCGCGGTTATCCTCAAAGGATCATAATCTATGAAATCAGGACAACTATACAGCCGAGCGGCTGTCCCAAAGTGGGTGCTTACGCTGCTGAACCAGCTTTTCGAAATCGAAGAGAAACTTACAGCCGGCGAAAACAGTGACCCCAGCAACTGCCTGCGCAACGTGGGCAAGATTAAGGACGCACTGGAAGAGCAAGGCCTCTTCTACGAAGATCCAACCGGGCAGCCTTTCAATGAGACCCGGACAGATCTGGAAGCGACCATATCCGGAACTGGCACCGACAACCTGCGGGTTGTGGAGGTAATGAAGCCAATTATCAGGGAGGGCACTCGCGATCAATCGCGCGTTTTTCAGAGGGGAATCGTCCTCGTCGAATCAGAAATCGCAAAGAGAGAACAATAACATGAGCATGATCAATTTTGGGATCGATCTGGGAACCACCAATTCCCTGATCGCGAAGTTTGATGAAGGGACTGTCGAGGTTTTCAAGAACCCGACAGGGTTTAAAGAAACGCTACCTTCAGTCGTTAGTTTCAGGAACGACCGGATACTGATTGGAGAGCAAGCGCGCGCCTTTGTGGAGCGTGACCCGAAGAATGTGGTGAGCCGCTTCAAGCGGAAGATGGGCACAACGGAGACGTTCAAGGTTAAGTCTCTGGATACGTCGAAGTCGCCGGTGGAACTCTCGGCTTTCGTCCTGAAGGAGCTGAAGACGTTTATCCACTCCGGGGAAAAGCCGGAAGCGGTTGTTCTGACAATACCGGCCTCGTTCGACACTGTCCAATCGAACGCAACGAAGGACGCTGGCTATGAGGCAGGCTTTAAGCAGGTCGTTCTTCTACAAGAACCAATCGCTGCAAGCTTGGCCTTCGCTAACAAGGAGAAGGGCACGGACCTAAAGAATAGCCAGTGGATCGTATATGACCTCGGTGGGGGCACATTCGACGTAGCCCTGGTGCGCATCGTCGAGGGAGAACTCACGGTCGTGGATCATGAAGGCGACAATTATCACGGTGGGAGCGATTTTGATGCTTTGGTCGCTAAGCATCTAATTGTTCCGGAACTGAACCGTTTGGGGAACTTCGGCGAACATCTGGCCGAAATGAAAAGTGAGCAGGCCAAATATAGTCGTTTGTGGAATGTTCTCCTTTACAAGGCAGAGGAGGCGAAAGTGAACTTATCTACGAAGACCTCTGCGGAGATAGACTTTTTTGGATCTAACATCGAAGACGAAGACGGAAAATCGATTGATGAGACTATTGAAATTACGCGTTCTGAATTTGAGGACTTAATCAAGGATTCAGTCGATAGCTCCGCCGATATGCTGAAGAAGATTATGACGCGGAACTCCTTGAGAGGCGAGGATTTGGAGTTTGTTCTTATGGTGGGCGGTTCAACCTATATCCCTTACGTTCGCCGGAGGATCGAAGAGCTCCTCGGGATAAAGGTGAACACCGCTATCGATCCAACAAATGCGATCGTGATCGGCGCAGCTTACTTTGCAGCGACGAAAGAAGTGCGGGTCGACAAGGCGAATGGAGCGAAGCCAGCCGCCAGCAAGGGCCTAAAAGTGAAGGTGTCCTACAACAAGACTTCACAGGAAGAGGCAGAACTGTTCTCGGCCAAGATCGAAGGCGATACCGATGGCCTCTTTTATCGTATCACGCGGGATGATGGTGCGTTTGACAGCGGACTTCGAGAGTTGAAGCGTCGAGTGCTCGAAGATCTTCCCCTGCAAGAGAGTGCCTACAATCTCTTTACGTTCAGAATCTTCAATGCGTCGAATGACGAAATCCCCTGTGGCATCGAAACGATCCAGATAGCTCATGGAAAATACAGCGTTGCCGGACAGATGCTTCCGGAAGACTTGAGTCTGGTGAAAGACGATCTGTCGATACAAGACACGCGTTTGGAGCGGATTTTCGCCCGAAAGTCGGTTTTGCCTTCCCGCGTGAGAAAGACCGTTGAGGTTGGGAAGACTATCGTTCACGGTTCCAATGATGAACTGAGGATCATCGTTGTGGAGGGGCCTTCGGAACACCACTCGTCCACGAACAAACCGATCGGCATTCTACTGATCTCCGGAAAACAAGTATCGCGGGATGTCCTGAAGGGAACCGAGATTGACTTGGCGTTCGAGATGACGGAATCGCGAGACCTGACAGTCAGCGCCTTCGTGAATGCTACGGGGCAGGAGTTTTCGCAAGTATTCGATCCGAAACCGCGTGCGGTGCCGGTGGATACGCTTGTCGGAGAGGTCAACATGCTGGAGACAAGGCTTGGCAAAGAGATCGGCGACGCGGTAGAGAACGAGAACTACGAGGTCGTAGGGGGACTCAAGAAGCTTCAAGGAGAAATCGATGAGCTCGTTGGTGAGGCAACGCTCCTGAAGATCGACGATGTGACTGATGACCGTTTCAAGCTTGAGGACAAGAAGCGACGACTAGCTCAGGCAATTCACCAACTGACCTCCGGCAAGAAATTGGAACAGGCGAAAATCGAGTACCGTGAGGTCAAAGGTGAGGTCATGGAAATGGTCAATCAGCTTGGCGACGATCGAGAGCGTCATCAACTCGAGGAGTTTCTTGCTCGTGAACACGCTGTGGTCACTTCAACCAGCCCAGGAAAGGTTGAGACCGCGACTAATGCCCTGAATGGCCTTCGGTTCCAGATTCTCAGTCGCACGCCGCAGTTTCTGGTCGAAATGTTTGAACACTTGGTCGATCGGCGCACTTCGATGAACGATCAACTACAAGCAAGAAACCTGATCGATGCAGGACGCCGACATGTTGCAAGCGAAGATTGGGATGATCTTAGAACGATGAATGGCAGGCTATGGGACCTGCTGCCCCAGCCGGAGCAGCAAGCAAACGAGTTTAGGCACTTCACAGGAATTGTATAATGATGATAGGAAAGGGAAGGACCGAGCAATGGTTGCTCGGCTTCACTTTCCAGAAGTCGAAGTAGCGCATCGCGGCTGTGTTGTTGGTGGGAACCCGGAAGGGATACTCAGTATCTGGAATCCGGCTCGGTTCGCTGATGATCTGACCTGTTCGGCGGTCTGCGTGGCTTGTGGGTGCACTGCGGCTTCGGCACAGGCTTTGCGCAGAAACCGGCGTTTCTTGTCAGGGGTCACTTGAAAACCAGCCACTCGGGGTCGAATCAAAACCGGCCACCTGACGGGTGTTGATACGATAGTGACTCAGGCCTTCTCGGCAAGCCTTTGGGATGGCCTGTCCGCGGTTGCGTGGTAAGTGGGTCTTTGGACACTCTCACAACTGCTTTCCTCCTTTGTCTTTGAGCCGATAACTACGGCCTTTCATGGGGACGATTTCGGCGTGGTGCAAGAAGCGATCGAGGATGGCCCCGGCTGCGGGCACGTCACCGATCAGTTTGCCCCATTCCTCGATAGGGCGGTTGCTGGTCATCAGCGTGGACTTGTTCTCGTACCGGCGCATAATCAGCTCGAACAGGAACTCTCCCGAGCGCTTGGGCAGCTCTTTCAGGCCCATATCGTCGATGATCAACAGATCGACTTTGAGGTACTTGTGCAGCGTTCCATCCTGGCCGGCAAAGGCTTCGTC